>SUVO01000002.1 GCA_015061955.1 Verrucomicrobiaceae bacterium | reverse complement strand
TCGCAAAGTGGTGCTTGTAGCTAAAAGAGCGTCTGCTCGGGTGGGCAGTGCGTAGCACAGCTCCACCAACTCGCAAACATCTCTTTTAGCAGACACCACACACGTTTTTTATTTTCCGTTCCTATGTTGGTTCTAATCCGAAGGCAATATTTTTTATTATAATGATAAAAGGCAATTCTAGAATTGCCTTTTTTTTGTATTTAGTTTCGCAAAATGGTGCTTGTAGCTAAAAACGCACTTTTATAGAGCAAGCTTATTTAGTTTAGTTAGTCAAAGGAGCATTGCAAAGCAATCTCCTTCGGTGCCCTAAAGGTAAAAAATTTGAAAAAGCACGTTTTTAGCAGACACCTCGCACGTTTTACTTCTAGCAACCCAAGTTTGTTCTAATCTATTTTATAATAATGGTAAAGTAGTGTTTTTTTATATTTTATTGTTGCAAGCAAGGTCTTATTTTTCAATAATTATGAGCGTGTTTGGTAGATTTATATTATTTATATTTTTTGTGTTAATGCTATCTCTTAAAGGATATGCCTCCGATTTATTTTCGCAACGCTCCGACACTTTTATATCGCAAAAAGAACCAAACAAGGAATTTTCAAAAAGTCCAATTTTAAAAATATCATCTAAGAAAGGCGACAAATCCATAGCATATCTAACTTTTCATATAGATCTAAACGAACTCGGATATCAACCAGAACGCGATGAAATAATGTATGCAACCCTCGTATTACGTTTCAAAAAAGCATCGCAAAAAACCGACAACACCAGCTCCATTGAAACACCTACAAAACAATCAAACAAAAGCATCATACAAAAGCCTGACGACGAAACAAAATCTGAATTTAAAATTTACGCAGTTACCGACACCGAAACCTTTCTTCCAAACACGCAAGAATCAATCGTTTCGTGGAATGGTAAAAAGAACGCTCCAGCCCCCAAGCACAACAATATTGATGACGAACTTTACGACGATGGCATTTATTGTGTAGGCGAATTTGCCATAGACTTTACACAAGACTCTTATGAAGATTTCGATGAAATTGAAATTCTTTCTGATTCGCTTGCTACCTTTTTGAATTTTGCTTTTGGCACAACTAAAGCTCAAAATAAAAACATGCAATTCCGTTCGCCTCTAGACAAATTAGAACGCTTTTGCTTAATAATAAAGCAAACTTCTGGAAAAAATCCACTACACATTTATTCTGCGAACTTCGATGTAAACGCAAAACCAGAAAGTGGCGATAACGCATCAAAAGACAAAAAGAACACATCTACTAAAAAGCAATCAACAGAACAATCTCAAACGCTTTTGACATCGTCGGAATCCAACGTACCTCTGATCTCGCCAAAAGAAACAGACTCAAATTCAGACGAATCTGAAGAAAACAAACCACCTCCAGATTACAGACCTAAAATCAACTTCGAGTTTAGAGGGTCGCAATAGTACATATTGCTTTTTTGGGAACAAAACCCTATAAACGATGTCAACAAAAGTGTTGGTATTATTTTTATTTACTCTCAATTAAGTTAAACAAAATATTTAAACCTTTTCAAAATTGGTCGAAACTTTAAGAACAACATAAAAATAACATGAGTACAAATCTAACAGAAATAAACGATATGGTAAAGTCGGCAAGCGAATGGACTTCGCTTTTAAGACACGAAATGAGCAAAGTTTTGGTTGGTCAAAAATATTTGGTTGATGGCCTACTCACTGGCATTTTAGCAAACGGACACGTTCTATTAGAAGGTGTTCCAGGTTTGGCAAAAACTCTTGCAGTAAAAACTATGGCATCGGCTATGGATTCTAAATTCAGCCGAATTCAGTTCACCCCCGATCTTCTGCCTGCAGATATTGTTGGTACACTCATATACAATCAACAAAAGGGCGAATTCTTAACACAAAAAGGTCCCGTATTTGCAAACATAGTGTTAGCCGACGAAATAAATCGCGCACCTGCAAAAGTTCAAAGTGCGTTGCTTGAAGCTATGCAAGAGCGTCAGGTTACAATTGGCTCAGAAACATTTGCCCTACCTGAACCATTCTTGGTATTAGCTACACAAAATCCAATAGATCAAGAAGGTACATATACCTTGCCAGAAGCACAAGTCGACCGTTTTATGCTCAAGCTTAAAGTCGGATACCCCGATAAAAAAGAAGAGCGTTTAATTCTTGATTTAATGGCTAAAACAAAAGTTTCGGAAGCTGTAAACGTTGTTGTTACTCCCGAAAAAATCATGCGTTCGCGTGAAGCTGTCGACCAAATATATCTCGACGACAAAATTAAAGACTACATAGTCGACATAGTATTTGCAACCCGAGAACCAGAAAAATATGGCTTACCTGAACTCAAAAATATGATTGAATTTGGTGCAAGCCCTCGTGCTACAATTGCCATGACTCTCGCTGCAAAAGCACACGCGTTCTTAGAATCTCGTGGATATGTAATACCTCAAGATATAAAAGACATTGCTTTCGATGTTCTGCGTCATCGTATAATAGTAAGTTATGAAGCAGAAGCAGAAAATATTTCATCGGAAGATGTCATCGAAAAGGTACTAAACAAGATTGCAGTTCCATAAAAATAAAAGCCTAATTTTATGAGCGACAACATTACAGAAATGCTCAAAAAGGTGCGACAAATTGAAATTCGCACAAATAGGCAAGTCAGCGATGCTCTTGCCGGAGCGTATCATAGCGTTTTCAAAGGTCGTGGTATGGATTTTGAAGAAGCTCGTGAATACGCATTCGGTGATGAAATTAGAACTATCGACTGGAATGTAACAGCTCGTACTGGAAAAGCTCACGTTAAAAAATTTCGCGAAGAACGTGAACTAACTATGATGATTGCTGTAGATTTATCGGCTAGTGGCAATTTCGGAAGCTCTGCAATATCTAAACGCGAACTTGCAGCAGAATTGGCAAGTACTTTGGCGTTTTCGGCTGCACGCAATAACGACAAAGTTGGGCTTGCGTTATTCTCTGATGGTATCGAGCATATAATTCCACCACGCAAAGGACGTCGCCATATTTTGCGTTTAATTCGCGACATCTTAGCATTTCAACCCAAGCACAAAGGTACAAATATTGCGTCAGCCTTAGAAGAAGTTAATCGAATGCTAAAGCGTAAGGCTATTGTTGTTTTGATTAGCGATTTTCTTCAAGGTCCAGATGGCAAACTACCCAATTATAAAGACGCTTCGTCTGAAGTATTTAAAGCCTTAGACATAACAAATAGAAGGCACGACCTTGTATGTTTCGAGCTTATAGATAATCGCGAATTACAATTACCAAGAGGTCTTGGCGTAATAACACTTGAAGATAGTGAAACCGGTGAAATAGTAGAAATAAATACATCGTCAGAAATAGTGTGCAAAGAATACGAACGTATAAATATGGAGCGTCTGCGTAATTTCAAATTGGCATTGGCTAAATCTAAAATAGATCTTCTTGAAGCCCATACCGATAAACCATTCATAACAACATTGCGTAAATTCTTCGAGAAACGATCAAAGAAATGAAAAAGCTTTTTACAACATTACTAAGATTTTCTTTTGTTTTTAGTTGTTTTATGGCGTGCGTACTTTCGGCACAAAATAGTACAAACAATATTCCACAATTAAATACACAGCAAACTCCTCAAACTCCATATCAGGCACAAAATTTAACACCTATTGCTCCACAACAAAGCAATATACAAGTTCCACAACAACCATCGCCTGAAGAGATTGAAAAACAACGCAAAGCACAATTAGAGGCAAAAAAGCAACAGTTGCAAAAAACTTTCTTTTCAGAAATAAACCCTGCTACCGATAAAATTGGAGAAACCTTTTTTGAAAAATATAAATATTGGTTAATTGGTGGAATTATAGCTTTAATCACCGTTTTAGCATTTATATTTAAGCCAAAAAAGAAACCTATCTTAACCCCGTATCAAGAAGCAGTTGTTCGTTTTCAAGCTCTGCTAAAAATAGCCGATGCTTTAGAAGTAAAGCCTTATGCCGAAGAAGTTAGTCAGATAGTACGCGACTACATCGATAAAGTTTATAGTATTCCAGCTCCTGAAAGAACAACTCAAGAATTTTTAGAAATAGCACATCAAAGTAAAATCTTCAGCAACGAATCAAAACAAGATTTAGCAGAAATCTTAAAGCTTGCCGATATGGCAAAATTTGCAAAACACTCGTTCTCTAAAAACGAAAGAACGCAAATTTTTGAAACATCTAAAAAATTTGTTGAAGACGATAATCTGCGCTTAATTAAGGAAAAACAAAAATCTTCCAAACAATGAACTTCGACTTTGCAAATCCAGAATTTCTTTGGGCGTTAGTACTTTTACCAATATTAGCATTGCTTAGAGGTGCTAGTGGTAGAAATGCTTCAATAACTTTTTCAAGTATTGCTGTTGCAGGTATCGCCGCAAAGAAAAACAAATCAAAACCTGGCAGAATAAAATTTCTGTTATCTATGTTGGCGTTGGCACTTCTGATTATAGCCTTAGCCCGACCACGTCAAGGTATTGGTTATATAGAACGCGAAGAAAGTGGCATAGATATTATGCTTACCATAGACTTGTCTGGCTCAATGGCTGCCCTCGACTTTACTACCGACAGATTTAATCCAATGACACGCTTAGATGCTGTTAAAAAGGTGATAGATGAATTTATAAGAAATCGTCCCAATGATCGTATTGGTATGACAGCTTTTGCCGCAAATGCCTTTTTAGTATCACCCATGACACTCAATCACGATTGGCTATTGCAAAATCAAGAACGTATGGATATTGGAGCTATTGATCCAAACAGAACTGCAATAGGTTCAGCAATAGGCTTAAGTGTAAACAAACTACGCGACTTAAAAAACGCAAAGTCAAAAGTTATAATACTTCTTACCGATGGCGAAAATAATGCTGGCAAAATTTCACCGATAGCAGCCGCCGAAGCAGCTGCAACATTCGATATCAAAATATATACAATCTTTGTTGGGAACGAAGGCAGGGTCCCTATGGCTGCAATGGACGAAAACAATAAAGTATTGCGTAATAGCAATGGTAGTCCAGTAGTAGCAAACGGAACAGCTTTGAGTGCTGGCGACGATGGAACACTAAAAAAGATAGCAGAAATAACAAGTGGTAAATATTATCGAGCACATTCACTCAAGCAATTAAATGCAATATACAAAGATATTGATCGCCTTGAAAAAACTACCGTAAAACTTAGAAATTTCACATCATACATAGAATTATTCCAATATTTTGCAATAGGTGCATTAGCTATTCTTGGAATAAAATTGATATTAGCGAACACAAAATTTAGAACATTGCCATGAACTTTCATTGTCCAAATTGGTTATATGTAGCGGCAATTGTGGTTGTCGGAATAATAGCAGTTTTTGTGTTGGCATCACGCCGACGCAAAAAAGACCTCGAAGCATTCGCATCGGCAAAATTACTGCCCGAACTTTCTAAGACATATAGTAAAACAAAATATATGTTAAAGTGTGCTATGTTTGCACTGGGTTGTGCAATAATCTGTATAGCTTTGGCTCGCCCTCAATACGGATATAGATGGGAAGAAACAAAAGCAAAAGGCGTAGATATAATTTTTGCTATCGATACTTCAAAAAGTATGTTGGCAGAAGACATTATCCCCAATCGTTTAGAACGCTCGAAACTTGCAGTAATCGACATTGCAAGAATGTTGCGTGGCGATCGCATTGGAATTGTAGCATTTAGTGGACAAGCATTTTTGCAATGCCCTCTAACTCTCGATTACGATGCCTTCAGAATGTCGCTCGATGCTCTTGATACAAATGTAATTCAGCGTGGTGGAACAAATATTGCATCAGCAATTACCGAGGCAGAAGTTGCCTTTGCTAAATCTTCAGCAAAAAAAATAATAATACTCATAAGCGATGGTGAACAACTTGAAGCCGATGCCCTATCTAAAGCTCAAGAAGCTTCCAAAGATGGTATAACAATCTATACGCTTGGAGTTGGCAATATTAAGGGCGAAGTAATTTCTATAACCGATGAACGTGGACGCTCTACAAAACTTCGCGATGAATCAGGTAATATTGTAAAAAGTAAACTAAACGAAGTTGTATTAACTAAAATTGCACAAGCAACAGGTGGTTTTTATGGAGCGCTATCAACCGAATCGGTAGAAAAAATCTTAAACGATGGCATAAAAAAATCGCCAGAAGAAGAATTGGCATCGCGTATGAAACGTACACCTATCG
This sequence comes from Verrucomicrobiaceae bacterium, assembly GCA_015061955.1. Classification (GTDB taxonomy): domain Bacteria; phylum Verrucomicrobiota; class Verrucomicrobiia; order Opitutales; family Intestinicryptomonadaceae; genus Merdousia. The sequence continues at coordinate 152,391 of SUVO01000002.1, read as the reverse complement.
AACGATTTCAAATTCCACTCATAATAGCAATAATCTTTATTGCCTTAGAAACATTGATTGGCACAAGAAAGTTTTTTGTTTCACGCAGAAGTGTAAACATAGCAATTGTGCTTGTAGGTATATTAGCAACAATGTCGGATAACAATTTGTATGCACAAAATTCTCCTAAACAACCAGTACAACTAAAACAAGAAGTTCCTCAAAAAATAGAAGAAATTAAACCTGTAAAAAAAGAAGAACCCCCAAAACAACCAACAGCAAAAGATTATTTCAATCAAGGAATCGACGCATATAACAATCAAGATTATCAAAATGCCCAAGATTTATTTGAGCATTCTATGAAACTTGCACCAGAAGATTATAAACTTCAGGCAAATGCCATTTACAATATAGCAAACACTAAATATAAGACAGCTATAAATCCACTTGTAGAAGCACCAATTCCTGCAGAGTTGATGTCTAAAATGCAACAAGCATCAGCCCAACACACTAACATAACACAAATTGGTAAACAACTCTTACAAACAGGGAAACCTCTCTTAGAAAAAGAGCAACAAATGCTCAAAGACGCTAAAAATGAAGAACAGAAAAAGCAAATTCTGAAAAACAGTCCGTTAAAAAACCAACAATTTCAACAACAATTACAACAAGCCATAATGCAGTGTGAAACGCTACAAAAGTTGCCTAACGACATCGAAAATGACTCGCAAAAAAGCAAGTCGGCTTGGCAAAAAGCACAAGACGATGTTCAAACAGCAACAAACCTCTATAACGATGCACTTACATTAAACACAAACATTGCTTTCGCAAAAGAAAATAAAGAAGTAGCAGATAAAACATTGTCTAAATTGAAAAATCAAACTGCACAATTAGATGAAATTCAGAAGGCTGTTCCATCGTTGCGTGAACAAATAAAATCGCTTGAGCAATTAAAAGAAGATTTAAAAAAGCTAGTCAGAAACGAAGATAATCAAAATAATCAACAAAACCAAGATAACAAACAAAACCAGCAAAACAATCAGAATAAAGATAATAATCAGCAAAATCAGCAGAATAAAGATAACCAGCAAAATCAGCAACAAAACAAAGATAACAAAGATTCTGATAAAAAAAATAAAGATAATCAAAGCCAGTCGCAAAAAGATAAACAAAATCAAAATAACCCCGACGAAAATAAAAAAGACAAACAAAACCAAGATAATAACAACAAGGCTCAACAAAACAAGAATGAACAGGCTGTAGAAAATAAATCTAAACCAAATCAAAATAAAAATCCTAAAGAACAATCGCAACAACAACAGAAATCAGAATCTCAAAAAGAACAAAATAAGGCTTCAGCCAAAGAGCAAGCCACACAAAAACAAAAGCAAGAACAATCGCAACAAGCAAAATCTGGAGAAGAAAAAGCTAAGGAAAATTATAGAAAAGCCGAAGGTGTTATGACAAAAGCAGAAGCTAAGAATTTGTTAGAATCGATGAAAGAAGATGAAAAAATTCTGCCATTGCGTGGCTTCGGTGAACAAAAAAGAAGATTTGAAGATTCCAACTACAAGGATTGGTAATTATGAAAAAATTATTATTATCAGCATTTATAACAGTATTGGCAACTGTATCAGTTTTTGCCCAACAAATTAAAGGTGGTGGATTTACTCCCTCTACAATAGCCCCTGGCGAAACTGCTAAATATACCATCATATTAGAAGGTCTGCGTGGAAGCATAGATCAATCGGCTATACCTATGCCACAAGGTCTGAAAATAGTAGGTACAAGTAGTGGTCATAGAATGTCGATTATCAACGGTAAAACGTCCTCACAAACAGAATTGATATATTTTGTACACGCATCCGACGAAGGTCAGTTTACTGTTCCAGAATGGCATGTAGAATACAACAAAAAGAAATATGCTATTGCACCAGCAAAATTGATTGTAGATAAAAATGCAACGCCTCAACAATCGCAACAAAATCCATTCTTTGATGACGACGACGACGCTTTTGGGTTCCCATCTATATTTCAGCGTATGCGCAATATGCAAAATGTTCGAATGCAGAACATACAACAAGCTCAAGATCAGCGAAAACGCGAGTTAGGCAAGCTGTCGGATCATATATCTTTAAAGTTGGAATTACCTAAAAAGAAAATTTATGTGGGCGAAGCTATCCCTTGCAAACTGGTGTTCTCGTTCAGTAAAGAACTTGCAAACGAAGGTTTCAAAATAGCAAGAATTTTTCCCCAAGTAAATAAATCTGACGCATTCGATTGCACTATCTTTGAAGATAAATACAAAACAAAAATCGATGATAACGGCAATAATACAATATCTTACGATTTACTTGTCACCCCGTTGAAAGCTGGTTCATATAATTTAGATTTCAACACAAATGGAATATTTGTTCAAGAGTTTTCAGCAAATCCATTTTCAATAACTTTTGGAATGCCAAACCAAATACCATTTGAAACATCGACAGACGATAAAAACATAACAGTATCAGATTTGCCAGAAAAAGATAAACCTGCCTCATTCAATGGTGCTGTTGGTAAATTTTCGCTATCATCTATGAAAGTTGAGCCAGAAAGCATCAGCGTTGGAGAACCTTGCATAGTATCGGTAGATGTTATGGGAATGGGCAATTTTACCCGAGTAAAAGCACCAAGTTTTGAAAAGCACCCAGATTGGAAAACATACGGAGCAAAATCATCATTCGCCGATGAAAGCAATGGGATGCAATACGTTGGAATAAAAAATTTCCGTTATACAATAGTGCCAAAGAAACCCGATTTAACAAAAACACCAAAAATTGAATTTAGCTTTTTTGATCCAGAAAAAGAACAGTATCAAACACTGTCGCTCGATGGTGCGAATATAAGCGTTGCTCCTACTGGCGTTGTACAAACTAAAGTAGAATCGAAACAAACAAACGAAAAATCGCCTGAACCTAATTTTGATAAAATAATAAACACACAAAATGTATCTGGCGATACATCCTTGTTTAAATCGCCATTGTTCTGGATAATTCAAATTTTAATACTACTGGCAGTAGCAATTTTCATTGTAGCAAAAACGAATAAATTAAAATTAGAAAACGACCCAATTTATGCAAAGAAAATAAGGTCGCAAAAGAACGCATTGCACTTCTTAAAACTCGCAAAAAAAGCTACCGAAAACAATGATACAGCGCTCTTTTTAGAAAATGCGCGTAAAACAATTCAAAATGCCCTTGCCGCAAGCAGTCAGACAGAAAGCGATGCTATATTGTTGCGTCAGGCAATTGAAATTATGCTTGAAAAAGGTTTTCAGCAAGAAGATATCGATACCATAAGCACATTCTTTGCAGGTGTAGATGCTATCAATTATGGTGGTTTAGATAAATCTTCTATAAACATTAAAGAATTAATGCAAAACCTAAAGAAAATTCACACTCAACTGAAATAGAAAATCTCATGAAAAAAATTTTGCAAATTCTTACAATGTGCCTTCTGTCTTTGACACTCAATGCTCAGACAGCACAAGAATACCTAATGCTTGGAAATAGTTCTTATAAAAAAAACAACTATGCTCAAGCTATGCAAAATTATCAAAATGCAATAAATCAAGGAGGTAATTCTGCCGAGTTGTACTTTAATATGGCAAATGCCTGTGCCAAACTAAATAAAAAAGGTGAAGCACTGTTGTATTATATGAAAGCCTTTGTACAACAACCACGTCTTCGCGAAGCCGAAGCAAATCTGAAGTTGTTTGCAAAAGATAATGGTATTAAACTTCCTGAAAAATCAGCAGTAGAAATGTACTTGTTAGAATTGTCGGAATTTGAATGGATAATAGTAACAATGGTTGCATTTTGGATTATGGTTGTACTTATTTGCATACCCAGAATGTACTTAAAGAAAATTTCTGCATACATATTTTTGGCAATAATATTTGCAATAATTACAGTTGTTGGTGCTATTGGAATTGTAAAATGCAACAACATAAGAAACACTGCAATAGCCCTAACTGACGACGTTGCACTACGGTTGGCACCAACCCCTCATGCGCCAATTTCATCGACCGTTCAAGAAGGTACTTTTGCAAAAATTTTAAAGCGTAATACAAACTTTAACTATGTGCAAACTCCATCGGGTAAAACTGGATGGGCAAGTACTTCTGAATTTGCACCTATCGATGAATAAAAAATTTGTTGTTAGAAAATTTTTTGTTGCGTATAGAAAAATATTTAACACTATTTCTAAGGAAAAGAAATAACATTTTACTCTATGAAAAATAAAAAAGTTCTAATTGCGTTGACAAGTGTAATTGCAGTAGGTGCATACATAGTAATTTCAAATACATCACACATACCAAGTGGCAGTATAGACAAACAAGCCCTGTTTACTCTTGATGAAGCTGGATGTGTGCTGTGCCATAGTAAAAATGCACAATTGCCATTCTATGCAAAAATCCCATTAGTAAACTTGCCTATAAAAGCCGATATTTCAGAAGGTTTAAAATATTTTGATATAACCGAAGCTATCGAAGATATCAAAGCTGGAAAGCCAGCAAATGAAACAGTGTTGGCTAAAATTGAATATGCTGTAAAGAATGGTTCAATGCCTCCAATGGCATTTAAGCTTGTACACTGGAAAAGTAATATTACCGAAAACGAAAAACAGGTAATTTTAGATTGGGTTGCATCGCAGAGAAAAATTTTAAATGCAAAATCTGGTGTTGCTAAAAAATTCGCAAACGAACCAGTATGGCCTATCCCCGAAAAAATAGATGTAGATTTGCGTAAAGCAAAGTTAGGTTCGATATTGTATCATCATAAAGCTTTATCAGGAGATGAATCGGTATCGTGCGCAACTTGCCATCCTCTTGACAATGCTGGCGTAGATGCACTTCAAACATCAACAGGCATTCGCAAACAAAAAGGCGACATCAATGCACCAACTGTGTATAACGCAGTATTCAATGTAAAACAATTCTGGGATGGTCGAGCAAAAAATCTTGAAGAACAAGCAGGAGGTCCACCTATGAATAGCGTTGAAATGGACGGTGGTTCGTGGGATGCTATCGCTAAACGTTTGTCGAAAGATACGTCGTTTGCAAAAGACTTCAAGCAAGTATATCCTCAAGGTTTCACAAAAGAAACTATAACCGATGCAATAGCTCAGTTTGAAAAAACACTCATTACACCAGATTCGCCATTCGATAAATATCTTAAGGGCGATGAATCGGCAATATCAGAAGAAGCTAAAAAAGGTTATGAAATCTTTAAAAGTGCAAATTGTTCGGTTTGTCATGCCGGACAAAACTTGGGTGGACAAACATTTGAATATATGGGCTTGGTCGATAATTATTTCCAAAACAGAGGTAATGTTGGTAAAATTAACGATAACGGATTGGTTTCGCATACAAAAGATATTCGCGATACCCATAAATTCAAAACACCAACCTTGCGTAATGTAGCGCAGACAGCCCCATACTTCCACGATGGCTCAACTAAAGAATTGGATAAAGCTGTTGATATTATGGCAAAATATCAAACTGGTGTAAAATTAACCGATGAAGACAAAAAGAATCTTGTAAAATTCTTAGAGTCGTTATCTGGAACATGGCAAGGTAAACCTTTAAAAAAGTAAAATAATTCAACTGCCCTGCTTAAACAGCGGGGCAAATTTTTTACATGGAAAACTCGCATTACAAAACAAGTTATAAAGTGCGCATTGCCGATGCTAATTCGCAGGCAAGATTGAAAATTTCAGCACTTTTTGAAATGTTGCAAGAAGCCGCAACAGAACATGCACAAAACTTGGGCGTAGATTTTGGCTCAATAGCACCATTAGGTTTAGGTTGGGCTTTAACTAAAATGTCGGTAGAACTTTATAATCTGCCGAAATGGAATGAACGTGTATATATAGATACATGGCCATCAGAACGTGAACGAATAACAACGCATCGCGAGTTTATAGCCCAAAGTGCTGATAATACGCCTTATTTTTCTGCGCGTTCACAATGGGTACTCTTCGATTTAAATACTCGACGCTTAGCTAGAATGGAACGTCTTAAAGATTTCTTGCGCGATCCTAATAAACTTGCCACTGCCGAAACATTCGATACTCCATTAAAACGCCCTGCCAAAAATTCAAAATACATAGAATGCCACGTTAGAAATAACGATATAGACCTCAATGGGCATGTAAATAATTCCATATACATAGTCTGGGCAATACAATCGTTAGATGACGATTTTTTGAAAAGAATGCTCCCTTCAAAAATTCAAATCAATTTTCTTGAAGAAGTAAAAATGCACGAAAGCGTAAAATCAATATCTGAAATACAAGATAATATGTCGCTACATAGTATTGTAAACGTACAGACTCAACGCGAGTGTGCAAGAATCAATATTCAATGGCAACAAATATAAACTTGCGAATATCTTCATTTTAGTATTTTGTTTGTGGTATGAATTTGTATATATCAACGTATTTACTTGCAATAATATCGCTCGGATTATTTTTTATTTTTGCAATAAAAACACAAGATTGCGAAAAAATGATGAAATCGTTTTTACGCAGTACAGGTGCAGCCATTGTTTTCTTTGGAGGTAGTGGAGTTTGGTTTTTATTTCAACTATCACAATTAGGTGAAGCCGATTTTGGACAAATAAAAGAATGGTTAATTGGCATATTTGGCGTTGCTGGTGTTTTGGCATTCTTCTATTTAAACGATTTCCTATCGGTGAGAGGCGTATGTGTATTAATTTTATTGTTGGCACGTCAATTTTTAGATAGTGCATTTTTACAAGAACCTACATCGCGATTAGTTTTAGTTACGCAAACGTATGTATGGATAGTAATTGCACTTTATATAGGTGCATTGCCTTATCGTCTTAGAGATTTCTTCAATTATATCTACGAAGTCCCATTTCGTGCAAAAATTTTAGGATACGCATTCGGTGCGTGCGCTGTTTCTTTAATATTAAGTTCGCTTTTCTATTAATATGAATAATCTTTTATTAGTTATTAGTGGACCTGCTGGCAGTGGAAAAAACACTGTGTCGGAAAGGCTTATGGCTGAATTTTCAACAGTTAGCCGAGTTATAACATCAACATCGCGCCCACCACGAGGTTCAGAAAAAGATGGCATAGATTACCATTTTTTAACAAAAGATGAATTTGAAAAATCTATTAAAAATGGCGATTTTTATGAATACGCACAAGTCCACGACCGTTATTATGGAACAAGCAAAAAAGCCATTAACGATACTAAAACAGACGATTTAATATTAATCATAGATGTTCAAGGAGCTGCAACTTGGCGCGAAATAGCCAAAGAACACCCCGAAATAGGATCTCGTTTAACTACTATATTTATAGCACCAGATTGTGAAGATGAACTTCGTAAACGTCTTGTAGGTAGAAATACGGAATCACAAGAAGAAATTGATCGCCGTATGAAAACGGCTGTTGAAGAATTTAAGCAAGCCGATAAATTCGATATAAAAATACTATCGAAATCTAAAGACGAAGACTATGCCGAACTTCGCAAAATTTATTTAGACTTAAAAGCAAAATAACAATAAAAAAAACATCGCAACTGCGATGTTTTTTTGTAATTAAAAAGTAGTAAAATAACTATGCTTGTGGTGTATTCTTATCTTCTTTGCTTGAAGATACCGATTCTTGCTTTTTAGAAGCATCTTCTTCCATAGCTTTTTTGATATCTTCTTCAACTTCGCTAGTTGCGCGCTTAAACTCTTTTATAGATTTTCCTAAACCTCTTGCCAATTCGGGCAAACGTTTAGCTCCAAAAAGCAAAAGCACTACCAAACCGATAATAATCCACTCTGTGCCACCTGGCATACCAAATGCTAAAATTGAATTCATCATAATATACATAAATTTATTTAAGGTTAAAAGTTAGTCAAGCATTATTTAAAGTAAAGACACTTTCAAAATAAAAAAGTTTCTAAAAAATTACTTTATAGATTTTTCAACCTCTTTTGCTGTATTGCGCGAGCGTGTAAATTCAAGCAAGAATTCGTTTAGTGATTTATCGTACTTGGTTTTATCGTTTTTCAAAAAAGCTTCGTAAACTTCGCCCAAAAGAACTGCAGAATTGAAGAACAACGGATTTATCTTTACTAAAAGCATTTTTATTTCATTCAAACGCACTTGAGCCGATTTAACAGAACTTTCGGAATATTTAAAAAGTTTATCGCATGGAACACTAATAGGCTCGTCATTCACAAAAGCCCGAACAGAACATAAACGCAATATTTCTCTTTCTGAAACACTACATGAAGATACGCCACCAGAACGTGAGCAAACCTCTGCACTTATTACGCATCCGAGCCAAATATCGGTATTTGTATTAGAGGGTTTATTTATAATTTTTTCGAATTCTGCAAAAGTTTTATCTGCCGAGAACTTCCCTTCTATAACGTTTCTAATCAACAAAAACAAATTTTGTGGTTCAGAAACTTTCCCCAACGCTTTAAAAAGCCAATAGGAATGAGCCATTCGCAAATCTTTGTCTTTTTGGTCATTTGGATATTTTAAAATACTCAATATATCCTTGTGAGGTCTTTCAGACGACAATTTCGCATAATAAGTTGGAATACCAAGCTGAACTTCTTCTAAAACTAATGCAGTTAATGCGTTTTTTATCCATTCTGGATACTCGCACTTTATCTTTGCCGACAACGCCACTTTTTCAAAAATTGAACGTGCAAACATCCACGCTACATCTTCTAGATTTAGAGATTTATCCCACCTTATATCTATAAAGATACCCGACTTATCGCTCGATATTCCAACACTGTTTATTTTGTTTTTTTCAGAAAATACACGAATTGTATTTTTTGCCGAAAACGAACTTAAATAACCACCTGAAAAGTAATTTTCAAAAGCACGTTCACACGCTTTAGCTACTTCTTTTACAGGCGATACACTTTCAGGTACATCTGAAATAATCAAAAATAACTTTGTTTCGGCAAAAGTATATGCCTTAGCAGACTTGGTTATTTTATTTATATTTTCAATCGTCTTACGAATATCAGTACGTTCACTTTGGCTCTGACCAACTTTACCAACATAACGACCATCAATAAAATCCTTATCTACATCTACTACATATTTAGTTTTTTCAACCTTTTTATTTTCGACTTTATCTGAAGGTTGTTTTTTAGGCACTTCAGCCTTTTGTGTCGGTTTCTTTACATCAGTTTTTTTGCCTTCAATGGCGTCATTTGCTACCTGTTCTGCCAACTTTATTTTCTCTTGTAAAGTCAGCGAAAATAAAGGCAAAATGCTAAGCATTATAAGAACCAAAGCTCTCATTTTGAAAGTACAAATTCCTTATCTAACTTCTTTACATGTAAGTCTGCCAACTTATCTAAGTAATCGCCAAATGCAGTATTGTAATTTGCCAAAACCATTTTAGCAATATATAGATGTGCGAAATCAGGAACTTTGGCACTACCTATGCGTAAATTTTCAAAATTTAATTTGTTGTTTACCGAAAATTCAAAAATAACACAACTACCAACATCACCAAATAAGGTGTTTAAGTAAACTGGAATAGAAACCGAAATCCCGTTTGCCTCAGCTTGTAAAATAGGCAACGATGGCAACACTACCGAATCGCCTGCTCTGGCATTTTTTGATGAATTCTTAATCATTATATGCACAATGCCATCTTGAATTTCATCTATTGAAAATGTAGCTTCTTTATCGGAATTACTATCAATAAATTTTTTTAGTAATGGCGAAGACTTCATTGCCACCTTAGGACAATCTGTACTAAAGGCCTTATATGCAACGCCACACAAACAACCGAACGTTGCATATAAAACAAAGCTTATAAATATAATAATTAAACGTAAAATGAAACGCATATTATTTTAAATACAAAGGAGCTGTTCTTTCTATCCCCATTCTACATTGGCTTGATGCTGGCGATAATGTGCGTGCAGCCAAATAACAATTCAAAGCCTCGGCATATTTATTTTCTGCCTCTGCTTTTTTTGCACGATTCAACAACTTTACATAATCGGCTACTTCGGGAGCCAATTTAGCACGTTCGTTTGCCAAAACTGGATCTTCAGGAGCAATAGCTAAAGCGCTTTCAAGAATATCCCAAGCTAAATAATGATTGTTTTGTTTTACCATTTCTTTAGCTTGTGCAATAAAGGCATCAAGTTTTGTCATATCGACCACAATTTTACGCAACAACTTTAATTTTTCTGGGTCATCACGCAAAGCCATAGTAAACTCGGGTGCTTCAGCAACAATTGCTCTATAATTTTTAGCCTTCAAAGCATCGGCAAATTTTTCTGAGTACTTAGTTGTTCCAGTGGCAGTCCCCATAGCTTCTTTATTGAATTTATCAATCTCTGGATTTAACGGCCATATCTTTACAGCTTCGGTAAGCGATTTTTTTGCTTCTTCTAAATTTCCCGAAAATGCAGCCTGACGTGCTGCCATAACATGCATATTACTTGCTTGTTTTGCAGCTTTAACCTTTGCCATTATTTCAGCAGTTGGGAAGTCTTCGGCAAGACCTTGCATTTCAGCAACGCAAAGCTCTAAAGCCGAAAAATCGCGAGACTGTGCAAGCTCTTTTATTGTAGATAATGATCTGTAAATTTTTAAAAGAACAGCTCTTTTAGAAGCATCGAAAGCAATCAACTCTGGATCATTTTCGCCAAGAGCAAAAGTTTCAAGCAAACGAGTCATTGCAGAGTATCTATTCTTTGAGGCATACAAGTTCTCGACTGCCGCCATACCATCACGTATATCTTTACGAGCATCGTTTGCAATAGCTTCAACAGAATCTATGGTTGGAATAAAAGTTGAAGTGTCGAACGATGCAAATAATTCTTTCTTTCCACTTTTAAAATCTTGAACCGACCCCCTATATATGTGGCGATAAAACATAGATGCAATCTGAGCTTGTTGAAACTTGCGTTCCAACATAAAAATCAAGATTTGCGATTGAAATTGGAACACTGCTTTTGCACCAATCATACCTGAGTTAGCTTCGGAGGCTGCCAATTCTGCAGTTCTTTCTTGGAGTTTTTTTATTTTATCAGCCAACCCCCATGCGCCTTTGCTGGTTGTATTATTTTTTACTTTCTTTGTTGTTCCACGCAAAGCATTATCGGTATCCCACTCCATTTTCAACGAGCTTGCGTTTAATAATCTATCGGCAAGTTGCTTTTCACGAGCCTTCTGATCGCGAGTAGCATTCGATAAATCAACTTCACCACGCATACGCCACGATGAATACACTAAATTTGCAATCGATATACACGCACCACCATCTACATCGTATTCGGCAGCATCAAATAATCGCATCCACACTGGGCGCAATTTTTCATAATTCAATCTGTTATTAGACGATGCCAAATTACCCTCTATTTCTGCAATTATACTTTGATAATTTGCAAACGATGAAGAGCACTGTGGCATTGCCAAATAACGCTCGAAACGTGCCTTTACCAATCGAGAATTACCAATATCAAAACTTTTACCTTTCCATGTAAAAGTACCTTTTTCAAAATCGATAGAATCAGTTTTAGTATCAAAAATCTTATCAGCAAAGCGTTCCGATGTTGCACTTTCAAACAAACCACCACCAGTGGATATATTAGCACCAGCAGTATTATTAGTAGAATTAGTAGCAACAGCTGGTGCAGAACGAGGTACGCTTGTTGGTGCCGATGTTGGCGATGGCACAAATTGAGCTTTTGCCGATACAAATGCAAACAAGCACAAACTTAACAAACTAATACTTTTGCATTTCATTTACCAAAACCTTTCCATTTTCTTCAACGCGAACAATCATATTATAACGTTGATTTGTTGTTACATTTGAAGCTATATTATTTGGAATAAGAACAGCAAACTCTGCACTATCGCCTTCTATTGCTACACACACAACTCTCCCCTGACTACCCAAATTTACGAGCTGACGTTTTATCATAGCTTTCAACAAATATGTATTCCCTTGCATATTAGAAGCAGAATTCAGATACGATTTATAATCAAAACTATCAATGCCAGCTAAATTACTCTTTTTAGAATAAACCAACAAAAGAGCAATTACCACCGATATTACTGGAATTAACAGCGCTATAAAAATTGGTGCTTTTTTCGATTTCATATAATAAAAAAATACTTCAACTACTACCTTAATTATCTTCAAGATAAAAAAATATGCAAGTTTTTTATATGTTAAACCAACGCTTTAAAAATTGCATATATTTACCCATAGCTACGAATTCCACTTCTTTTGATAACATCCCCAAAATACAACTCCTAAGGCAAATACAGCTTGCAATAATAAAACTAAACACGCTAATGCAGGAGTAGGCATAAATTCTGGCGTCATTTTGGTTAACATATAAGCATCGTAAATTGCAGTATCTTTCATTGATGTCATATATCCAGCCCAGCCCCAATATGTAGCAATAAATGGTCTACATATCCACTTCAAAGCTTCAGGTAAAGCCAACACAACTCCCGATAGAGGCAACTGAAAACCGACTAAGTAAATAGATACCATACTTGCCTTTTCAGACGATGTAAACAGCGAGCTAAACGCCAAACAAATGAAAGTCATCGACAGAGAAATCATCGATAACCCTACACACTGAATAAAAACATCTCCAGGAAATTTACATACAAACTTTACAAATAAGCACATCCAAACACCTTGAAAAACTGCGATTGCGCCTGTAAATAAAATTTTCGACAACGCATACGCAACTGGACTCAAACCAATTAAACGTTCCTTTTCGTACAAATTGCGTTCGCCAGCAATTTCACCCGAAGAATTATTAGCGCCCATCAACGCCAATAAAACAACCTGAAATAAAATCAGCCCCACAACTACTGACGATGTATTTGCAGCACTTATTTGAGCGCGCAAGCTAACTCTTAGTTCTTCAAGCATTCCCAAATTGCGTTCTAAAGCTAAGCTTTCAATCTCGGGCAATCCACCTATCGCAAAAATTACAACAACTAATGGGAAGCCAAACGATATAGCCATTGTAAGAAGCAAATATTGAGTATCTCTAAAAAACAATTTAAATCTACGCATCAACAAAAATGCAAGCTGAGTAATCACCCCTGGTCGAGACACTTTATTTGTAGTAGGTTGAGGCAAACTTAAACATTCATCTATTATGTCGGCTGAATTATGTGCTTGCCAATTACTGCGTAATTTTTCAATCCCGATAGAGTTCAAACAATCGTAAAGCGACAACGCCGAATCAATATTAAAATACGCTTTCAACTCTCCTAAACTACCCTGAAAAACAATTTCGCCCTCATATACAACAGTTATTAGCTCAAAGTAGTCAAGCTTAGCTAAGTTATGAATTACACATATAAAAGTTTTGTCGCGCTCTTTACATAACGACGACAACAAATCTAAAATTGCATTTTCAGAAAGAGGGTCAAGCCCCGATGTAACTTCGTCGCAACACATCAAAGTTGGGTCGTTAGCAAGCTCTAATGCTAAACCAATTCGTCGGAGCTGACCACCAGATAGAGATCCTACAAGTTTGTTAATGTGTTCAGATAGTCCTACTATTTCAAGAATTTCGCTAACACGTGCTTTTTTCAAATTAGCGTCGCTTATAGAAAAATCTAAAGCGTTTTTTACAACCTCTCCCACCGAAAGCATTGTGTGCGCACATGTAAATTGAGGCGCAAAACCAACCTTACCAACTAAATCTTCACTACCTTGAATTTTCTGTCCACAAAAATAAGAATCGCCTGAAGAATCAATAATCTTCAACATAGCTTTAATCAAAGTAGTTTTTCCACACCCAGAAGGACCAATAACAGCATTCATCGCCTTGGGCTTAAAGCCTACCGATGCATTGTTTAGTATAGACTTTCCATCAGAAGTTAGAACGCTTAGATTATTACAACTTAACATATGCGTGAATATTTTTGTTGAGATTTTCTCAAAATTAAAATTAAATGCAATAATGAATATCATTAAATTAGTATTTTTTCTGTTGATGTCGACAATTATCGCAACTGCGAGTGTCGAAACATCGCGCGATGCTATTAATAAAACCAAAACAGGCATAGACTTTTACGGAGAAACATCGTTTTACTTCACAACATCTAAGTTGGTATCGGTTTCAAAACAAGTATACGTTGTAAATGGAGCAGAAGTTACGGAAATAGTACTTGATATAGAAGGGTCTCCATCGCAAGTAAAGATATATCATATGCAACTTATCTCGCCACAACAAGTTCAGCAAACTGCAATAAATACGATAGAATCTAATATACAGTCAACTCAGTTTACAATGAAAGAAGCTGAACGTGCAACAGATGTAGCGAACAAAAACCTTAAAAATGTTGTCGGAAATAATATGCATATACAATTACCCGAAGTAATAATGAAGATGTATCCTGCATCAACACACTCTAAAACTATCGAATTTGCAATCCATAGTATTGACGACCTCGAACAACTTTACTCGTTAATAAGTAAAGCTTTTACTAGTAAAGCTAAAGAAGAAAAAATAAACGGAACCCTTTATAAAATAATAAAGTTAAATAGAGACAAAAAATAAACTAATAAATTTTTTAATAAGAAAATAAAGATATGAAAAAAATAATAACAAGTTCACTCTTAGCAGTAGTAGCAGTTGCATGTTTTGCACAAAATAAAGTTGGCGATATAATAAAGTCGGGAGACAATTATTTTATGTATCTGGCTGAATTTAAAACACCAGAAGCCAACGAAGAATTCCAGCAAAACCTCGCTGTTATTCAAACTCAAAATGCACAAATAAAGCAACTAAAAGATCAAATCAAAGCATCTAATAAAGAAGAGCAAAAGCTTTATATGGAAGCTACCTTGAAAAAGTTGGAAGCTAACTATAAAGAGAATGAAAAAATAATGGCAAAAGCATATAAGTTTGCGCCAAATAGAACATACAAACAAGTATATTTTAAATCTAATCTTTGCATAATTCTTTCAAAAGATGAAATTGCACAGTTGCGTATGAACGACAACACTTTGATTGACCCACAAAAAATGGCAAACAAGCGCAATTTCTCAATGTATAGAGTAAAGGAAATAAACGGATCGCAAGAAAACGAGCAGTTGCAAATTCAACTTACAGATTTAATGAATAAACAACTCGAAATAAATAAGCTCAGAAAACAGCTTGCAGAAACAAAAGACGCAGTTGCACAAAAATCGATAAATGAAAAAATCTCTGTTGCCGAAAAAGCAATTAAAGATATAGATGGAAAATTGCGTGCAAAATATACAATTCCTCAAGGAAGAGACTACGCTGTTGAAATAGCAAATTCACGCTTATATTTGTTGCTTACCCCAGAAGAAATAAAGCAAATACAACAACATATAGAAAAAGCTAAATCAAATAAGAAATAGTAATTACATTAAAAAAAAGATAGAGCAAAATTGCTCTATCTTTTTTTTGCATATCTGAAATTAGAATGTAGTAATAATAATACGAAGTACTGTAATAATTGGTGCTAAAATAACGCCCCCAATCTCTTCCGATACTTTACTTTGAGCGCCTTCGAGCGAATTTGAAATAATATCGGTCAACAATTCGGTTGTTAAATCTGGAGCAGTTAAGCCATTGACATCAACACCTATATCTTCTTTTGCAACGTCTTTAAAAGGAATTTTTATAGAGTCGCCTCGTGGGCCAATTAAAATAATACCATTGGTAAGTCTTACAGTTTTCACCGTATAACGATGCGGACGTTTTGTTTTGTCTTCGTTTATAGATTTACTTGCATTCGCCGAATTTATAGGCATTTGGGCCGACATTTTAGCAATCGAGTCTAACAGAGCAAAGAGATTGTTATCGTTGCCTAAAAGGTCAAATAGCTTGCCACTACGACTGTCTAACCGTACAAAAAACTTGTTAACTTCGATATCGCCAATTTCAAGAACTCTATTTCCACGAATAACACGTTCTGTAAAATTGGTAGACATATGGAAATTTTTAAATCTAAAAGCACTTTCTTCTGGAAATCCTGCTGGGTTTCGCAAAATAAAATCTTTGGCTTTCAAGTATTGTTTTTCCGAATTTACTTCGACACCTGCTAAATCAAGCCTTAAACCACCCATATGAGCGCGAATGTCGTCAATATCGATTTTGTTGTTTGAAAAAGTTATTTTGTTGGCAAGTAAACCTGCGTCTTTTTTAGAGCAAATTATACGAGCGTTGTTTATAAAAAGTTTGTCTAATTTTATTTCGGGAAGTTTGAATTCTTGATGCTCTGGAACTATTTCAAATTCATCTTGGAATAAGTCGTCTAACTTGTAGCGAGTCATAGATTGAATGGTTTTGTAGATACCAGCAAAATTGTTGTCCATACCAATAGCACCGAGCATAGACCCGTTTTTGTCTTCAAAATAGATGGTAGGCGAATCTATATCAATAGACGATATTTTTGGAACAATGCTACCATTTGCAGTAGGCTCTTCGACGGTAGATATTCTTATTTTCTTGATAGAAAATACGTTGTTTTTCTTAAATTCTTTCGGATTTCTGATGTAAAAATTCGATAATCCGAAAGATAAATCGTTGAAATTGCAAAATAGATTTTGAATGCCCCAATCTACACCAAAGATAGTTGATTTATAGTTGCTTGCTAAAATATATTTGTCGTTGCAAATTATTGACCCTAAAGCATATACATCGGCTCCGTTTTCAATACATAAAGCCTCAACTCTTAGTTCATCAATGCCTTCGCATTTTTTCAAGAAGTCGCGAAAAGAAGTATAAGCCGATGTGTTTTCGGTTGGAGTTGAATTTTCTTTAGAATTTTTCAGAAGATGTTGTTCAAGTTTAATATCAAAAGTTCTGGAAATTTCGCGAGCAATCACATAAAGATTACTTTTTACAATAGAGTGCGCCATAATTCTGCGTCCGGATCTGCCCTCTATACGAAGTTTTACGTCGCGTAGATATAGACGTTTTATAGGTGTTTTTGGATTAAATACATCTAATTTTAAAGTTATCTGAGAAATTTTGAGAGCGTCGTTTACTGGGAACCCGTCTGGATTTTTCAGTACAACGTTTTTCAAAGTGATGCGTTGAGTTAGTAAGTTTGTTTGAACTTTTTCAACTTTTGCGTTTAAGTCTATGTATTGAGTGCTGTGGTTTATAGCGTAAGTTAGAATGTCATCAACAAAGAATAGAGCTATAAATAATATAGTTATGATAGGGATAAGTACTAACGATGCATATAATAGAGATTTAACCCCCCATTTAAATATCCACTTTGTTGGTAAGACTATGGTGTAGTATAAAAATTTTGGTGTTTTCTTTAAAGCCCATATTATAGGAAAAATGATAATGTAGTATGGTAAAAGGAATAACCATTTGAATAAGAATTTTATGAAAGAGAAAATTGATTTCATATAAAAAGTAAAATCGGTTAAATGTATAGATTGGTAAAAGTAGTTTATCAATATTATTTTTAATAATATGAGAAAAAGAAGTGTGTTTTGCAAAAAAATCGTTGACAAGTTGTAAAAAATGTGGTGTTATTTGGGCTTTATTTGATGGTGGCTGTAGCTCAGTTGGTTAGAGCATCGGATTGTGGTTCCGAGGGTCGCCGGTTCGAGTCCGGTTAGCCACCCCAAATAAGAAAAGGTCGAAGAAATTCGGCCTTTTTTTGTGGCTAAGTCGGACGAGAATCGACGAAGCCGAGTTCGTTCACAAAGGAAATTTGTGAGAAGCTTTGCGAAGCAAAGAGCCGAGCGTAGCGAGTGCCGAGACGAGCACCACTGTGCGAGCGAGTTCAATCCGAAATAAAACCGAATAATAATCAAACTGCTTGCTTTGGTGGTAGTTATATTTATTAAAAAATCGGATTAGAACTAACATAGGTTGGAAGAAGTAAAACGTGCGAGATTGTCCCGATGCTTTTGCGTTTTAGCGAGCGTTGCTGTGCTATGCACTGCAGTCGAAGCTAAAACCAAAATGGAGGGCAAAGCGTTTTCTTTGATGAGTTTATTTAATAAAAAAAAGGCACTTCGTTGAAGTGCCTTATAGTATAAATTAAAACTCATCATCAAAGAAAACGCGCTCTCGCACGTTTTACTTTCTGCGACGGTAGGCGATAAAGCCGAGTGCTATCGCTCCGAAGATAAGAGCCCATTCAGCTGGTTCTGGAACTGCAACAGCGTTTACCCAGAATGCGTTGGCTTCACCATCGACAGCTTTTATATCTAATTTATATAATTCGCTATCGATAACGCTGAAGTATTTTTCCAAATCTTCTTCAGAAACATCGTAAACTTTGAGTTGTTCAAAAGCTAAACCATCAATGAGAATGCAATTTTCAACGAGATAATTACCACGCAAAGAATTGAAAAATTCGCCTGTTTCTTCACCGAGAACTAATGAACCATCTTCACCGAAAGCAATTTCTAAAACGCGAGCAACATCGAATGAGAATGCACCAATGTTGTTTGCTGCGTTAATTTCAAAGCGTGTATGGAAATCTTCAGTACCTGCTGGATTGAAATAGTCAGTAAAGTTAAATATTGATGTAGCTTGCGAAGTTGCTTGCCATGCTTCGCCCGAACCAAGAATATAAGCGTCGGTCGAGTTCATTACAAAAACAGTTCCACGAGCAATAGTGAGTTTGTTGCCCAAGTTTATGCTACCTTTTGCTGAATTTGTAGTAATTTTAGTTGTATCAATAGTACCATCGCCATATTTTGTTATGTAAGTCCAGTTATCAACACCATTGCTTTGATATGCTTGTGTCAAAGTAGCATTTTCGCCAAATACAAAATTGCCACCGTAGAAACCAAAGGTAAAGTCGTCGGCATTTTTTGCTGCTGAATTTCTGCCAGTGCCATTAACAAATATATCGCCATTAATTTCGCCACCTCTGAATCGGAAACCAGCATTCATTATAAGCTGAGAACCATTCTTCATAGTAAGATTAGCTGCATGGTTGTTACCTGTAGTAGCACTTGTATTAGTTGTTGGCAAAGATGTCAAAACAGCATTTTCATGCAATATTAAATGCGATGAATTTGTGGCATAACGAGATCTCATTGTAATATTTCTACCTGAAGCAATTTCAACAGTAAATTTGTCGGCATTACCTACTTGACCAACGCCACCTGCCATTTCACCGTCGAAATCGAACACATATGTACCATCGCCAGTACCAATCAACAACCGCAATGCAGCTTTATTTTCTAAAGCCGACATATATGTAATTTTTCTACCAGCTTCAGAATGAACTCTTCCATTACTGTACAAACCATCATTGTTATTGTTATACATGATAATGTCATCGCCAAGTGATTCGTCAAACTTCAAATCAATTAAATCACTACCTGTACAAATATTAAGAAGTACATCACCTACTCCTTCGATATATGTAAGAGCACCATTCATCATATTCAAAGTATTGCGTAAACTTCCAGACGATATAAATTGTGTTTGAGAAGTACTTTCACTATACTTACCCGTAGATTGACTCCACATTAAAGTTGGTGATGTAGCATTCCAGTTGAGTGTTGAACCATTCTTAATAGTGATTTGATTTGTACCTGTTTTAAGAACGTAATCGCCCAAATTCATATTTGCAGTTACATTATCAAATGTCATTGCACCGAGCCAAACTGGTGTAGCTTGATCTGTAGCTTCAATAGAAATTTCGCCACCACCAACAAATTGAACACCATTAAAACCAAAATAGTTATAGCCAACTTTGTTGTAAATTTCACCAAAATGTGGAACATTAGCATCTGAAACAAACTGTATACCGGTTTTGCCATTAGTATCAATTATAACATCAGAACCTAGATGACGTGCACCATTTCGACGATGAACATATGTGAGATCATCTGCCTCAAACACATATCTACCTGCAGGAGTTTCACCATATGTATCTGTTGTTATAGAATATGCACCATTAACAGCTGCGGGCAACTTTGATAATTCCAAACCACTGATGTCAACGGTTGCCATTGCACATAGTGCAAACAAACTTGAACTTAATATTAATGTAGTTTTTTTCATAAATTTATCCTAGAAAATAAAGTAGAATTTTTAAAAATCACAAGCAAATACTACCCCCCCCCCATATACGCATGTCAAGTAAAAAATAAAAAAAACGAAAATTTTTTCACTCTAAATATAAAATGAAAGCAGATAAAATTTTGTAGAAAACAATAAAAGTAAAAAAAAAAGAAAAAGCACTTTTACTTGTAAAATACACAATCTAAAAATAACCCTTTTGCTGGAGCTACCTGAAAAATATTAGTACGTTCTTTGGCATTTAACACATTAGCAATTTTTTCTGCCGATAACCTGCCATTTCCACACTGAATAATTGCGCCAACAAGCAAACGAACCATTTTATAAAGATACCCACTGCCCTCGGTAATAATTAAAATTTCATCACCCAAATCTTGAATATCAAACTTGTATATAGTTTTTATGGTGTCTTCTTTTATACCATTACCTCTATTTGCACTAAAAGCTTTAAAATCGTGCGTGCCTATGAATATTTTTGATGCGTTTTTCATAGCATCAATGTCTAAACTTCTGCCACCCAACGACCATGTATATCGGGCAAATTCTGGCATAGCGTATTGTTTAGAAATTCTGTAAATATAACGCTTACCAACAACTGAAAATCGAGCATGAAAATCAGCTGAAACTTCTTCTAACGATAAAAATTGAACAGTTAAATCACCACCTGCACGCATAGCTTTTAACAAAGAATCGGCAGAATGTTTCCAAATGGCGTCGAAATGAAAAACTTGTCCACGAGCATGCACGCCAGCATCAGTTCTACCACTGCCCTGTATACGCACTTTTACTTTTAGAATTTCATATAACTTTTCTTCTATGTAATCTTGAATAGACCCACCACCAAGTTGCGATTGCCACCCACAGAAATCAGTGCCATCGTAAGCCACAACGCATTTAAATCGACGAGTTTGAGTATCGCCAATTGTTGCAGAAAAATCTTGAGCGTTTGCTTGCATAGTTTAAATTACAGCTCCAGTGTCTAAATATTCTTGCAGAAAAATTGCACTCGCCCTCGAATCTACTTCGCCAGTACGACGATTTTTTTTGCGTGCCGACAATGTTTTTGTCTTTTTTGGCGAAAAGGCTAACATATCGCTTTCTGCCTGATACGAACTTAATCGCTCGTCTACACGAACAACTTCAAGAGCAAATTTCTCAATAAGTTTTCCGATAAAAACATCAACCTCTTGCGCCTTTTGACTAATAGAGCCATCCATATTCAAAGGATACCCAACAACTAACTTCTGAATTTTACGTTGCGTAATCTCGGTAGCAATGTGTTGCATTCGTTCTACCTCGGAAACTTCGTTAGCAGCAGATATCGGAACAGCTACCCCAATATCGCTATCGGCATAAGCTAATCCTATTCGTTTGTGTCCGTAATCTATTGCTAAGATGTTCATAAAGTATTTTTATGAGTGAGAAAATGCAGTTAAAACATAAAAGTGTCAAAAATTTTCTTAAAATCTGACTAAAAAAAAGTGTACAATTTTGTAATAAAAAACTATCAAAAAATTAAAACAAGTCATTTTATGTATGAAAAACACACAATAATATAAACATATCTAAATGATTTTCAACAAATAAAGTCATATATATATCCACAAATCCACATAAATAGATATGTAAACAAAGACAAATAGTAAAACCCACCATAAATACACACTTTGGGCAATAGAGTGTAATTCTTTTATTTGGCAAGATTTTTTTTTAAAAAGTTATTCACAATTGTATTGTTAATAACTTGTATAAAAGTTCTTCTTGCAACTTTCGCAAAAACGTGGATTATAGTTTGTATTTACGATAAAGAAATTTGATTGCAAATTGATATCGCAAAATAAAAAGCAAGTTTGAAACAAGTTTAACACACTAACAAACAATAACTTGCAACCCCAAACCAAACAATTTAAACATTTCACATTCATAGAAAATGGCGCAACCTCAAGCAAATAAGCTACTTGAAAATTCTTTACGAATTAGCTTGACGAACATACCCCTTTTTTGTGAATAAACATACACAATAAAAAAAATGATAGATCAAATACAAGAATTTTACCCTACACAAATTTGGTCGAAAGCTAAGTCTCAAATAGAGAATGAGCTTTCGGCTGAAATGTTTGCGTCGTGGTTTAAAAACTTGGAGTGTATTGGCGGAACAGAAGATTGTATTGAGCTTTTGGCTGAAAATGATTTCGCAGCAATGTGGCTCAAAGATAACTATGCCGATTTATTGTTTAAAAATTTGTCGATAGTTTGTGGAAGAAATATAAAAGTAAATATAACTTCTAAACCAGACGACCAAGAAGCAATAGTTCAATCCCCTATCGAACGTACACAACCAGTAGCACGACAAAGAGCAATAGTAGAAACTAAGCAAGTTCGCATAAACACCCCTATTTCTCCAAGAAACACTTTTGAAAATTTTATAGTTGGCGAAAGCAACGAGTTTGCATACTCGGCAGCGTTGGCAGTTGCACAAAACTTGGGTGTAGCGTTTAATCCGTTGTTCATTTACGGAGCAACAGGCTTGGGAAAAACTCACTTGATGCACGCAATAGCACATTTTGTGTTAAAGAATAATCCAGAAAAGAACATTGTATATTTGTCGTCGGAAAGCTTTGTTAACGATTATATTGCAGCAATGAAAGCTGGCAATATAGCATCGTTCCGTCAAAAGTGCCGTCAGGCAGACGTTCTTTTGATTGACGATGTTCAGTTCTTTGCAAAGAAAGAAGCGTCGCAAAACGAATTTTTCCACACATTCAACGAACTTTTCCACTCTGGCAAACAGATAGTGTTGTCGTGCGATAGACCAATAAACGAAGTTGCCGATATAGAACAACGCTTGGTAACACGTTTTAGTTGGGGTGTTTCGGTAGATATTCAAGCACCAGATTACGAAACACGCTTGGCTATCTTGCAAAAGAAAATAGAAGCGTCGAAATCAGAAGTATCAATATCACCCGAAGCTGTCGACTTTGTTGCACGTCGTTTTACAAAAAATGTACGCCGTATGGAAGGCGCTTTGACAAACCTAATCGGCTACGCAACGCTAATCAGTAAAGATTCAGTAATTTCTTTGGAAAAAGCACAACAGTTGCTTTCAAATGTATTGCTTGAAGAAGAAGAATGTCAGCTTATTGATGTTGAGAAAATTCAACGCAAAACTGCAGAATATTTTAGAATTGATGTTGAACAACTCTGTGGTAAGGCACGTCCTGTAAACATTGCCCAACCACGCCAGATAGCAATGTATATATCTCGAAAGCTAACAACACTTTCGCTCGAGGAAATTGGCAAGCGTTTTGGTGGTCGCAACCATGCAACAGTAATGCACGCAATGCGAGTTGTAGACCAAATGATGAGTCAAGACGAAGACATAAAAAGAGCTGTTGAATATCTGCTAAAAATGCTTTCTATATAAAACTTTAGTCAAAAACTTTTCTTTGGAGATTGTAAAAAACAATCTCCTTTTTTTACTATTTTATTTTCTACATATAAAAAAATCATTAATAATTGTTTGTAAACTATTAACCTATGATAAAAAAATTGATACATTATTTGAGCTTTCGGAAATGCTTTGTAATAACCATATTAGTAGTTCTGATATTGATAATTTCTACAATTTTAAAAATAAATACTTATGAAGTTCACACTGATATTATAAATGTACCCCAACGTGAATATGCTCTCGTGTTGGGAACTGGGAAATTTCTACCTAATGGCAATTTGAACTATTATTATAAGTATAGAATAAAATCTTCTGCCGAACTTTATCATGCTAAAAAAGTAAAGAAGTTAATTGTTAGTGGTGATAACTCTCGCAAAGATTACAACGAACCTCAGATGATGAAGGATGATCTGATTGCATTGGGAGTTCCAGCCGAAAATATAATCCTTGATTACGCAGGCTTTAGAACTTTAGATTCTGTTCGCCGATGCAAAAATGTTTTTAAATGTAATTCTTCTATCATAATAACGCAGTATTATCATGCCAAGCGAGCCTTATATTTGTGCGATAAAAATGATATGCCAAATGCAATCGCCTACGATGCAAAATTAAATGTTCGCTTTCGTTATAAACTACGCAATAATGCTCGAGAAATTTTGGCTTGGATAAAAGCGTGGATAGATGTCAATATTACCGATAAAAAAGCTAAATTCGAAAATTAAAAGTAAATAGGTTCGTTGCATAGTATGATCTTGTTTGTTTTTGACTTGCATTTTGGGATAGTTGTAATAACTTCACAAAATCACAAATAATAAAAACAAAAACCAATGAATCCTCCAAAAAATAGAAAGACAGGCAACGTTGTAAATTTTATGGCAACATGCCTATGCGACGCTATCTTTGCCGATGCCGCAAAAAGTGCCGTAGAAATTTTAAAAAAGTTTGGCTGTAAAGTAATTTTACCACAAAATCAGACTTGTTGCGGTCAGCCAGCTTTCAATAGTGGCGATTTTGCAAGTGCAAGAAAAGTAATTTTGCACACAATTGAAGCCTTCAGCGAAAACGATTATCCAGTTATAGTTCCAAGTGGCTCGTGTGCAGCAATGTTGTTCGATTCGGCTCTAATTGCATTCAAAGACCAAGACGAACCTACAAAACAAAAAGTACAAGCCTTTGCTGAACGCGTTTGGGAGCTTAACGATTATTTGGTAAACGCTCTCGGTGTTGAAAAGATTGGTGGAAAACTCAATGCAAAAGTTGCAGTTCACCAATCGTGCCATACCAAAGGTACAGGTACACCAGAAGCAATGATAAAACTTTTGAAGTCGATAGAAGGCATTGAAATTGCACAGTTCGATAGCGAAGGTTGCTGTGGCTTTGGTGGAACATTCTCGGTAGTATTCCCTCAACTTTCTTCTGAAATGGGCGAAAAGAAAGTTCGTAAAATTACAGCTCCAAACCCAGATATAATAACAGCTGCCGATACATCGTGCCTATTGCATCAGCGTGGTATTGCCGAACGCTTGGGTATAAAATATCCAGCACAACACGTCTGCCAAATCTACGCACAAGCATTGCGAAACGGAGGGCTTCTATAATGGCTAATCAACCAATAGATAAATTTTGTGCCGATATAAATCCAAATATAAAAGATGCTCTTACAACTGCGAGTGTCGGCAGTACAATTGCGCGTGAAAAGTGCTTAGAACAAGCATATCCCGAAGCAAACAAAACATTGCATTTGCGAGAATTGGCAAATCAGATAAAGTCGATGAATCTTGCCGATAACCTCGAACAAGCAGTGAAATCGCTCGAAGCAAACGGAATAAAAGTTTTGTTCGCAAAAGATGCCGACGAAGCAAAAAAGCAAATTCTCGAAATTGTAAAAAGCAAAAATGCTAAGAATGTCGTCAAAGTAAAAAGCATGACGACCGAAGAAATCGAGCTTAATCATTACCTCGAAGCAAATGGTGTAGAGGCAATGGAAACCGACCTCGGCGAATTGATAATTCAGATAGATGGAGAACGTCCGTCGCATATCGTAAAGCCTGCAATACATCGCAAACGCGACGACATCGCTGCATCGTTTGAAAAACATGGAATTGCTCCATACGATGAAGAACCAACACACATTACACTAAACGCCAGAAAATATCTGCGTAAAAAGTACTTCAATGCCGATGTAGTTATAAGTGGTGCAAATTATGTTTTGGCAAAGGAAGGTGCAATAGTTCTTGCAACTAACGAAGGTAATTCACGCTTCTCAATGGCTGGTGCAAAAACGCATATAGCAATAGCTGGATTTGAAAAAGTTATCCCTTCGGCTCGCGAGCTATCAGTGTTCTTGAATTTGCTCGGCAGAAGTGCAACAGGTCAACATTCGACAGTGTATACCGATTTCGTAGCTGGTTCTGGAAAATCTAAAAATAGCCCAGAAGAAATGTATTTGATTTTCCTCGACAACGGCAGAAGTGATATTCTTGCAAGTAACTTTGCCGACATCTTAAAGTGTATGCGTTGCGGTGCTTGTATGAATAAATGCCCTGTTTTCCGTTTGGTAGGTGGTCATGCTTATAGAGCTGTTTACCCAGGACCATTGGGAATAGTGTTGTCGCCATTGTTGGCAGGCAAGGATTTTAGTAAATATGCCGATCTACCAAAAGCATGCTCGTTGTGTGGTGGTTGTGCCGAAGTTTGCCCTGCAAAAATTCCATTGCCAGAATTGATTGTACAAATGCGTGATGAAGCAAAACGTAGACATTGCAAAGTTGCAAACGACATCAATTTCAAAGGTTGGGCAATATTGGCAACATCGCCAAAGTTGTGGCGTTTGGGAGTTCCATTCAACAAATTGGCAAACTTTATACCACTCGATTGGTTCAAAGTTGGTCCACTCGGACGTTGGTTAAAAACTAGAACTCTACCTAAATTCAAAGGTGGCAACTTTAGAAAGTGGTTCAAGAAAAATGGATAAGCAAGAATTTATAAATAATGTTCGCAAGGCACAAAAAGTATCGAAGCAATTGCCAGAATACTCGTGTGCCGATACCGTATCAACTACTGCAACAGCAGGAACAATACTCGAAGCATTTGCACGCAATTTTGGTGCAAATCATGGTATAATTGTAGAAAGTGCTGATGAGCTCGTGGCAAAATTAAATGAGCTTGGTTGCAAAAAAGGCGTAATAGATGAAAAAGTAGAAAATACTTTTGGTTTGGAAAATTCGTTTGAAGTTGTGCGTCAGTTCGATAGATCAAATCCCGACCAATACGATTTTGGTGTAAGTAGAGCATCGTATGCAATTGCTGAGAGTGGTGCGTTTGTCTTGAAAGATGCCGACACTGCCGACAGAATGACGTCTATTGCTCCATGGGTACACGTTGCAATATTGAATAAAAGCGATATCGTTCGTACAATAGAAGAAGGCTTGGAAAAAGTATTAACCGATACCCCTTATGCAATATTTGTTGCAGGTCCGTCAAAAACAACCGATGTTGAAGGCGTACTTGTTGAAGGTGTACATGGTCCAGGTCAACAGATTGTATTTTTGCAATAGCACTTAATACTGTTGAAAACCACCGTGATACGGTGGTTTTTGTTGAACTTTTCAAGAAAGAAAATGTCTTTGAATGTATGAAAAAATTTTTCGTCTTAGTTATAGTTTCTTTAATATCTGTTTTGAATGGTTGTTCCGATAATACCTGTACATCGGAAAAACAAACAATTGAAGGTTTGTGGAAACCTGAATTTTTAAATGAACAAGGGTCAGCCAAAGCACCGAATGAAAAATCGGCGTTCGGAGAAGTATTTATAAAATTTAATTCAGATGGAAAAATAAACGGAATGTCGGGTGTAAATCTCTTTGGCGGCGAGTATAAAGTTGAAGGTAAAAATCTGATACTATCAAACGTATTCTCTACTCGCCGAGCTGGAGAATTTGGCGAATATGAAATGAAATTCTTAACAGCCCTTTCAAAAGTAAATTCATACAAAATAGAAAACACAAAGCTCTATCTAATGGGAGAAAATAAAATACAGCTTATCCTAAATCATACCCCGTAAATAAACTTGACTTATTTTAAAGCTATATATCATTCTGCGAATATGAATATATCGCTTTTTTTTAAATCACTTTTATTCTTAGGACTTGCTTCTATAACTTGCGCAAATAATATAAAAGAATTTATGGTGCCATACGAAGATGGTGTAAAATTTTACACAGTTTCAATAACACCATCTAGTACAGGGAAATATCCAGTAGTTGTATATAGAACACCATACACATCAAAAAAAGAAACCATAGAGAAAGTAAAACAAAGATTTGAACATTTAGTAAAAAGTGGTTATGCCGTAATCTATCAACATACGCGAGGTGCTGGTAAATCAGAAGGTGAACGTTATCCATTTAAAGACGAACGCAAAGATGGTTTGGCATTGCTCGACTGGATAAGAAAACAACCTTTCTACAATGGTGAAATTTTTCTTAGTGGAAATAGTTATACAGCAGGCATTCACATTTCATATCTTGAAACAAATCCATACGATGTTAAAGGTGCAATTTTGCGAGTTATGGATGTAGAGCTTTATAACTTATTCTACCGTAAAGGCTTTTTTAAAATGGGATTATATGGGAATTGGTTTACAAAAGAATATCGAAAAAATTCCACTATACAACGCAATAAAAAAGTCAATAAATACAACGTATTTCCACTTACAGATTTATCAAAAAAAATATTTGGTCATAGTGTTGAAATGTTCGATACCCCACTACTGCACCCCGATAGAAATTCTCCATTTTGGGATACGCAAGCAGGTGGTTCAGAGTATCGCAATGCTATAATTAAATCGAAAATTCCTATCCTCTTAGTTACATCCTTTTACGATATTTTCACAGAAGGAATTTTAGAGATGTGGAGATCTATTCCACAAGAAAATAGAAAAAATTGTGCATTGCTTATAACGCCATATCAACACAACGTAAATAGAGGAATAGTCAAATTCCCCAATGGCTCATTAATAGAAGCATGTAAAGATTATGAAGTAAATTGGTTTAACCATATTCGCAAAACGGAAAAACTAAAATTTATAGAATTGAGTAAAGTTAAGTGGTATTCGCTTTGGCAGAATAAGTGGATTACTGCAACAGATATAAAAAATGCCCCAAATGAATTGAAGTTCTACCTAAATAAAAATAGAACATTAGATAAATCAGCTACCACTCCAACTGAAATTACATACGTTTATTATCCTAAAAAACCTGCAAAATTCAGGGGAGGCGTTGCACACACATTTGGTGGAATGCAAGAACAAAGTAAACCAAACTCTCGCCCAGATATAATTTCGTTTGTGTCTGCTCCTTTCGAAAAAAACACAATAGTTGAAGGTAAAATGAAAGTTTCGCTAAGTGTAAAAACTGATTGTGAAGACACATGCTTCTATGTGCGTGTAAATATAGTAAAGAACAATGGTAAAACATACTCGTTGCGAGACGATATAACATCGGTACTTCGTGAGGTGAAAAATTATAAACCAAATTCAGTTGCTCAAATTGATTTTGAAATGGTTGAACACTCGTTTATGTTTGAAAAAGGTGATAAATTGCGTGTTGATGTGTCGTCGTCGTGCGTACCAAGTTTTACAGTACATACAAACATAAAAGGTAATCAAAACACACAAGCAAAAACAAAAAATGCTAATAATACAATAATTACAGGGAAATCAACAATAACGCTCTACACTAAGTAAACAAAATTTGTATCCCTGTAAAAAAGTTGTTTCTTTTGTAAATTACTTAGGCAAATTTATTTGACAAACCTGTACTTTCTGCCAAGCTTATAGTTTCTTAATCGAGTTGGAAAACAGTCCCGCGATTAAGCTTAAAATTATGAAAGTATTAGTAGCAGATCCAATCTCGCCAAAGGGCGTAGAATTACTCAAAAATCAAGGCTTTGAGACAGTTGAAGCATACGGTTCAACTCCAGAGCAAATAAAAGAGCTGATTAAGGACGCTGATGCAGTTATCGTCAGAAGCGAAACCAAAATCACTGCCGATGTTTTGGCTTGTGCGTCGAAACTCAAGGCAGTAGGTAGAGCTGGTGTAGGTGTCGATAATATCGATATACCTGCAGCGTCGGAAAAAGGTGTAGTTGTAATGAACACACCAACAGGCAATACAATTGCCACAGCTGAACTTACGTTTACTCACATTATGGCGGGTACACGTCCTATAACTCAGGCAAACGCTTCAATTCATAACGGTGTTTGGGATAGAAAATCGTTCAAGGGAACTGAGCTTAAAAATAAGATTTTGGCAGTTCTTGGTATGGGAAGAATCGGTGCCGAAGTAGCAAAACGTGCAATGGCTTTCGGTATGAAAGTTTTGGCATACGATCCATTCCTCACAGAAGCTCGTGCAAAAACTTTGGGCGTTGAAGTTGTAGCTTTAGAAGATGCCTTTAAACAAGCTGATTACATCACAGTACATATGCCTCTTACAGAAGCAACAAAGTATATGATTGATGAAAAAGCTTTCGATATGATGAAAAAAGGTGTGCGCGTGTTCAATTGCGCACGTGGTGGAATCATCAAGGAAACTGCGTTGGTTGAAGCTCTTAAAAGTGGTAAAGTTGCAGCAGCAGGTTTAGACGTTTATGAATCGGAACCATTGGCAAAAGATAGTCCATTGCGCGACTTCCCTAACCTCGTTTTAACTCCACACTTGGGTGCATCAACTAAGGAAGCACAAGAAAGTTGTGGTATTGAAGTTGCAGAAGTTATTGCAGAAGCTCTCAGTGGTGGTGCAATTCGCAACTCAATCAATAAACCAAGCGTTGATGCTGAATCTATGAAGCAAATTTCACCATATATCCACTTGTGCGAAAAGCTCGGTACATTTGCTCAACAAATTTCGGCAGAACGCGTAAAGAAGATTGTAATAAAATACTTCGGAAAACTCGGTAATATCGATAACAAACTTTTGACAATCGCAGTACAAAAGGGTTATTTGTCAAAGATTACAGAAAATGCAAATGATCTGAACTCGCCTTCAAAAATGAAGCACTTGGGTATCGAAGTTGAAAGCGTAAATACAAGCGCTGAAGCCGATTACTCGGAACTTGTTGAGGTTGATATCGTGTTTGAAAATGGAGCAGTTCAAAACATTGCAGGTACAGTTATGGGCAAAATTGCTAAGCCAATAATTAGTCAAATTGGCAATTATAAGGTTTGGGTAAATCTCACAAATCACTGTGCTTTGATGCTCTTGAATAACGACACTCCAGGTATGTTGGGTATCATTGGTACTGCATTGGGTAAAAATAATTGCAATATTGCTAATATGACATTGTCGAGAATGGACGGTGGTACTGCATTGAGCGTATTTGAACTCGATAGCATTCCAACAGGTGAAGTAGTTAACGAGCTTAAGAACCTCAACGCTGTTGAAGGCGTAAAGGTTGTAGACTTGTCGTAGTACATGGAACATTCATTGAACTACATCATAACAGCATTAGTGGGATATCTCTTCGGAGCTATCCCCTTTGCTGTGATTATTGCAAAGAGTTGTGGAGTTGATATCTTTAAAGCAGGAAGTGGAAATCCAGGAGCTACAAACGTAAAGCGTTCGTGTGGAAAATTTGCTGGTAATTTGTGCTTTTTGTTAGATGCCTTAAAAGGTTTCTTGGCGGCATCGTTTCCGTATTGGATTAAATATTTTGGAGTATCGTTAAATAATCCAGAAATATTGATATATGTTGGCTTAGCCTCAGCAATAATAGGACATAGCTTTTCAATTTTTATAAAATTTAAAGGTGGTAAAGGTGTAGCAGTTACAATTGGTGGACTTTTGTTCGTTATGATTATACCCATTTTGATAGGTTTGGCATTGTGGGTAATTGTTTTTTACGCAAGCCGATATGTGTCGTTGGCATCGATAGTAATGGCAGTGTCTCTGCCCGTTTCATCTGTATTTTTTTATGGAAATTCTATTGCGTTGTATGTAGCAATTGCAATAGCTGTAATAATTGTATATCGCCATCGTAGCAATATATCACGACTTCTCAAAGGGACTGAAAATAGATTTTAGTTATGGAGCAAAAAATTTATAAAATCGGGTTTATAGGTATGGGTACAGTTGGTCAAGGAGTGTGGAAACACTTGCAGAACAACCAAGACCACATGCAGTCGCGCTTCGGAGCAAAATACGAATTGGCAAAAGCATGCGTACGCGATGTCAATAAGAAACGCGATATAGTAATAACTGCCGAACAAATGACAGAAGATCCATACGATGTAGTAAACGATCCATCAATAGATATCGTTTGCGAGCTTATGGGTGGAACGGGGAAAGCTTTAGAATTAACGCTTGCCGCCTTAAAACAAGGTAAAGCAGTAGTTAGTGCAAACAAGGCAGTAATAAGTAAATATGGTGCCGAAATTTTTGCAACTGCCGAAAAATTTGGTGGTAAATATTTCTTTGAAGCAAGCGTAGCAGGTGGAATACCTATTATTAAAATTTTGCGTGAAGGGTTGGTCGCAAATAGCTTTTCGCATATATATGGAATTTTAAATGGAACATGCAACTATATTTTAACACGTATGGAACGTGAAAATGCACCATATGAAGCCATAGTTGAAGATGCACGTAAATTGGGATACGTAGAAGCCGATGAATCGCTCGACCTCGATGGTTGGGACGCAGCTCATAAAACATCAATCTTGGCTTATTTGGCTCATGGTGTTTGGGCAAGTCCAGAAAAAGATATGTTGGTTTCGGGTATTCGTGGTATTCGCCTTGAAGATATGCTCTGGGCTAAAGAAAACAACTCGCGTATAAAGTTGGTAGGCTCGGCTCGTAAGTATGGCGATTCGTTGTCGGTTGCAGTGTATCCAGCAATTTTGCCAATTACAGATGTTGTTGCTAATGTAAACGAAGTATATAATGCAGTAGCGTTAAATGGTGATGTTGTTGGTAGAACTATCCATATCGGGCGTGGAGCAGGTCAAGATGCAACAGCAAGTGCTGTTATTGCTGATATAGCTGATGCATTAAAAACACTTACATCTGGAGCATCGAATGCGTTGTCGGTTGCAAAAGACGAAAAGTTGCATTTTGCAGCACTCGATGAAATAAGTGGAGAATTTTATTTGCGTTTGGAAATAAAAGACCAAGCAGGTGCATTAGCTTCAATGGCGTCGGTGTTTGCATCAGAAGGAATTTCTATCGAATTGTTGCAACAAAAGAAACACGATGTAGAAGGTAGAGCGTGGTTGTTGTTGACAACTCATTCAACAAACGAAGCAGCAATTAAGCGTGCTTGCGAAAATCTTGAAGCATCGGATTTAACATTCGATAAACCTTTTGTACTTCGCATATTCCGTTAGTGCAAAAACCAATAACTAACAAAAAAAAACGAAGGAAATTTCCTTCGTTTTTTTGTATAAACAGCATTAGATAATTAAGAATACATTGCAGTGTTCTTTTTGTCTTCGCTAACTTCCACTGCAACAACCCATGCCCTGTTGTTTGTGTGTTCCCTAACAAGATTATCAAACACGCTAAAAAAGTGCTTTGCCAATCCTTCGCAAGAACATTGTGGAACAAAATAAACTTTCCAAGCCTCTGGAACCGACGCAATTATTTTTTGCGCAAGAGGATCACTTTCCGAAAAAATACAAGCGTGGTCGAGATGCTCATCTATCCATTTCTTTATAAACTTTACTTTGCCAAAATCTACAACAAAACCATTTTCATCGGTATCGCTACAAGCAAAGGTAATTGAAATATCCCAATTGTGACCATGCACAAAAGAACAATGACCATCGTGCAAATGCTGACGATGAGCAAATGGAATATCGAAGTACGTTTTTTTACACGTTAACATATTGTAATCCTTTCAAAAAATTTGCGATAATATGAGCTTGCGTTTTTTATGGTAGAAAGCTTAAAGCTTTCGTCGGGGGCATGCAGATTGTCTTCTGGATTAAAAAGCCCGACCATAATACAATCTAAACCTGTATATTTTTTTATGTCGGAAATCAATGGAATACTTGCTCCTTCGCGCAAGAATAATGGTTTTTTGCCAAACACACCTTCAACGCATTCTTCAACAGCTTTGAAAGCTTTAGAAAGTTTAGAACCACGTTCGTCATTAGCAAACTGCTTTGGATTTACAAAATAACCATCGCCATTTGCCTTGTACTCAATAAACTCTACCTTAATCTGCTCTGGAGTACGCGCGCGAACTGTCTTTTTTACAAGCTCCAATATATCTTCTGTTTTCTGAGGTGGAACTGTACGAACAGAAATTTTGCAGAAACATTCCGATGCAATCACAGACTTAGACCCCTCGCCCTGATAACCACCTCCAATACCAGTAAACTCAAGCGTGGGCAATACCCTACCAGCTAAAGCAGGCTCGTAATCGCCCTGCTTGTAAAGTTTTGAAACACCCAATAATTTTTTAATGCTTTCAGAATCGAATGGCGATTTATCAATTTCAGCTTTTTCCCAATCTTCAATAGCACCAATTCCATCGTAGAAGTTTTCAATATTTACAAAACCATCTTTAGTATGCAACGATGCACAAACTTCGCACATAGCCTGAACTGGATTATATATAACACCACCAAACATACCCGAATGCACATCGGTACTTGCCCCTTTGAAGACAACGTCAATAGAACCTGTACCACGCAAACCAGTAGTTATTACAATTTGTTCAGAAGATGGGCTTGATGTATCGCTTAAAACGATGAAATCATAATCGGAAATCATCGAAGCATTTTCTTTTATAAACTTTGTCATACTCGGACTTCCAATTTCTTCTTCGCCCTCAACCATAATGCCAAAGTCGATTGGAGCATTTGGATTTGCGTTCAAAAAATCAACTACGCCAGCCAATAAGCACGAAAATGGCCCTTTGTTATCGGCTGTACCTCTACCCCAAATTCTGTTGTCTTTTATTGTTGGTTCAAATGGTGGAGTAGTCCACTTATCGAGAGGATCAGGTGGTTGAACATCGTAATGTCCATAACACAAAACACGAACCTTAGCATTTCCCATTTTTGCTTTACGTTCGGCAAAAACAATCGGATGCAAATCAGTTTTTATTATTTTGCTATCAAACCCCAACTCGCTAAATTTTGCATTCAACACATTTGCACACTTAGCAACATCTTGAGCATATTCCGACATCGCAGATACACTCGGAATTTTAACTAAATCAGAAATAAAATTTACAGTATCAAGTTCCATTAAAACACCTTTTTATAAATCATAAAAAATACTAAAGCTTGTCCGACGAGAAATGCAACCCATAAAAGCAAAGACTTCTTCAATTTATATCCATATATATACTTTATTGCTGTTACAGAAACTACAATAGTTATATAAAAAAGAAATTCTCTAATACGCCCCTGCTCTGTAAAAAACATAGGAAAAACCCAAATCAAAGCACTACTCCATAACGAAAATGCATAAGAACGAGCAAAGAAACACATATCTTTAAATGCTAAATTTACCCCAAATAACAAACACCCCGATAGTATCGATGCCATAAATGCACACGCCAAATGACCACCAAGTTTCAAATCGTTATAATAAGGCAACCATTCTATAAGCCACATCATATTACAATATTTCTATAAAATCAAAGGCCGTTTTTTTCAAACTGCCTTTGATATAAAATTTTTTGATATATTAAATTTAGAAATTTAAATCTGCGTCTATTAAGCGATCATGATCTACACTGTCGGCAGAATCAGAGAAAGCTTTGCCATCTTTATTATTCATAAGATAGTCGATTTCTTTTATTATATTTGCTCGTTCAGATGCAAATACAAATTTATCGCTACAAATATTTACACGGGCTTCAGCAATAAGTTCTCGTGGAGGACGACGCATTTTTAAAAGCTTTGAAACATTAGTATGTAAGTTTGTAGAAATACCAATTTTCAATTCAGCCTGAATTAAACGAGTAAGAGCAAGCTGATGCTTTGGATACAAAGAACAAGCTCTATCTAATATCTGCAATGAAATTTGATGTGCATTAAGCTTATCGAACATTCTGGCAGTTGCAATCATAACCTTAGCAGAAATCGTATTGCGTTTTAAAATATCGTTTACAAGAATATCTGCCATATTAGAGTTTCCAACTGCATAATAAGCAACTGCGCGCAAACATAAAATAACATCTTCGTGGCGATCTTTCCACTTTGGTTTTGTTTTCATTATATCTTCAACAAACGCAACAGCAGCCTTATAATCGCCTTGAATAATGGTTGTTTCTAACAAAAGCAAACAATATGGAGCTATTGTAAAATCTTTGCGCAAAGCTAAATCGTAAATACGACGCATAAATTTCAAATCGCCAATATCGGCAGCAAAATTCGCCAAATATAACATACTTCTGTTGTCGTCTTGATAATTATTGAAGAATATTTCCATATCGCGCTTTACGCCTTCAATATCGCCACTTCTTTTAAGAAGTGTAAGATATTCCATTCTCTGTTCCATTGAAAATGGATTTTCTAATGAACGCAACATAGAGTATTTGCGTGCAGTTTCAAAATCTTTCATAGCTATGTAGTAATTTACAAGCAAAGCATAAATTGCCTCTTTATTTTGAGGGAAATTTATGTTGTCGGCAAGAATTTGAATAGCCTCGTTACGATTACCGAGTTCCCATTGATTTTTCGACAAACGTAAAATACCTGGAAGAGTTTTTTCAAGTTTAAACTTTATTATAAATTCTTTCGATTTTTCGTAATTACCATGGTATGCATACACAGTAGATAATGCCATAGCCAAATACATTTTTACATCGTT
This sequence comes from Verrucomicrobiaceae bacterium, assembly GCA_015061955.1. GTDB lineage: Bacteria > Verrucomicrobiota > Verrucomicrobiia > Opitutales > Intestinicryptomonadaceae > Merdousia. Next base: position 116,041 of record SUVO01000002.1, on the reverse strand, counting down.
ATTTGTAAGAGTTGGCAATTTCAAAAGTTTTTCACCAACGCTAATCAAACGAGCATCTTCAGTTTGATCCATCAAAACTTTCATATACAAACGAATATAATGAACATCGTTTACAGCATAAGTGAGGCTTCGTTCTAAAGTTTCAATAGCTCTGTCGGGACGTTTAAAAAGCACTAAATAAAACTCTGAAAGCATTTTTACGCCTTCGAGATTCTTTGGTGATCTCGCACATCCGGCAACCAATGATGCATATGCTTCGCGAACTTTACCTTCTTTAAGAAACTCTTTTGCACATTTTATATTGTACTCGCCCATTTTTTCGCGATGCTCTGCCCGAGCAAATGGAACTTTCATAGCATCTACAAAAGAAATGTCGGCATAATCTCTAAAATATTTAAAGAAACAAAATATAACTACCGATAAAGTAAGATATGCTATAACTGCAAGCGAAACGAGCCAAAGAAGAACGTTAATCCATACTATTCTAAAAGACCAATTGCCATGTTCATTGCACTCGCGTCTTGCAAGACCAAAAAAGACCGAAACACTACTTTTATTATTTTTATCAATATTTTTGTTCATAAACTTAACTGGGGTATATATTTATCTGTTAAAAGAAATACATAATATGCACTTTTTTCAAGTATAATATTTTGTAAAATATGTTGTAAAAAAACTTGACAATTATTTATAAACAAGAAAGAATAGCCTTAATTTGATAAAAAATTTACCCAAAATTTAATATTTCAATATAAACTAAAAATTCAATATCATGAAAAAAATCGTACTAACATCGTTGCTATCTGCATTTGCAATGGCTGTAAATGCAGCACCTCTCGTAACAGTGGGAGACCAAATGGATATATTCTTCCGCGGTTCTGTTATAGGTAACTATAATTCAAACATCACTTATGCTTCTGGTGGTGAAAATAAAAAGTTTGAAGACTACTCGGGCACATTGCGTTTGGGTGGTGAAGTAGACTATGGTCGCACAAGCAAGTTCAAGGCAAACATCAAATTCTATGAAGATATCACAAGATATGTAGATCATAAAGAATTTGACAACAACTTGGCACACATATTGGCAAACGCATCGTATGTTGAAGCTAACTGGAATGTTCGTGCATATTTCTCGTTTGACCAAATGTATCAGAATGATTCTGACTTGATTTGGGGTACAGGCGTAATTGAAAAAGACCTCATTAGCTATAATCTTTGGAAAGCTGGTGTAAAAGGTTCGTACGATTTCTCAGAAAAAGTATATGGTACACTCGGCTTTGATTGGACAAGAACAGAATATATTCACAAGTGGAATGATATTTATTCAAGCTATGATATATTCTCACTTCCAGTAAGCGTACTTTACAGAGTAACACAAAAGATTGCTGTTGGTTTGTCGTATCAATATCGCTTGACTGATTATTTCGATGGTCCTGCAGTTGCAAACTGGGGCGAAGAAAGAAACGACCACTTCTTTGGCGTAACAGTTAACGGTGAAATTGCTCCAAAGCTCACATGTGAAGCTTACTTGGGTGCACAATATCGTGATTATGGTTCAACTCAGGGAGATGATACAACATTATCAGGTAACATAAAATTTGGTTACGAAGTTACTGAAAAGTTGGGCGTTTATGTAAGAGCATTAAGAGACTTCGGTAGCAGTGCTACACGTTATTCTTACATCAATACATTGTGCGAAGGTGGATTGAACTACTACTTCAATCCAAAGATTATTGGTACAGCAAGCTTGACATACAGAGTTGCTGATTACGAACTTATCGACAGAAAAGACGAAACAGTATGGACAAGAGTTGGTATTTCGTATGTTCCAAACAAGTTCGTAACACTCAGCTTCAACTACAACTACCTCAACAACAATTGTGATGAAATTGAAAGTGCTAACTACAACCAGCACCTCCTCACAATTAGTGCTTCGTTGAGATACTAATTATAGTTTAATAACAAAAAAAAAGACCGATGAAAATCGGTCTTTTTTTTGTGCTATATACAAGAAATACTTAGCTTATTTTATTTTTTAAGTATGTAAAAAAAGATAAAAGTTATAGAATTTCGAAACAAGAACTCAAAGTTGAAAAAGGTGAAACTATTTCAACTTTTTCAAGTAAAGTTGCATTTAAATCACTCGATAAAAGAAGATTGTTTATGTGATCAATGTTATTACATTCGCGAGATATGTGCGATAGATAAATTCGCTTTACGTTAGAATTACAATGATGCAAAATATCTATGGCGTCGGCATTAGATAAGTGCCCCCAACTACCCATAATTCTGTCTTTGAGATATTGAGGTCGAGTTGAGCGTTGTAGCATTACAGGGCAATAATTACTTTCTAAAACAAGAATATCGGCGCTCGAAACAATATCGCGAATTGAATGAGTTGGTTTGCCAATATCTGTTATATAAACTAAACGCGTATTGTTATGACAAAACGAAAATCCAACAGGATCACTAGTATCATGAGGAATTGAAAAAGTTAAAACATCAATACCGTAAAAATCGAACTGGCATCCAGTTTCAAATAAATTCCAGTTTAGATTTTTAGTTTTTGGTAATTTGTATTGAACACCTTCGGCAGTTGGGCGATTTGCATATATTTTGACGCCCGAGTTTTCAAAACTTTTTAAAGAACCAACATGGTCGCTGTGATCGTGTGTAATAAAAACGCCGTCTAAGTCATCCAGTTTTAGATTTCTAGAATTTAAAAATTTCTTTATTTTAGTTATGCCAACACCAGCATCAATTAAAATTCTAACACCATCGCATTCCAAAAATGAGCTATTACCAGAACTTGAGCTTTCTATTATTTGAAAAAACATACTAATTGTTTTATTGTTTTTGTTGAGTTGAACTACTTGGATTAGCTGTATTTTCAGCCTCAGGCTTTTGAGAGTTATTTTCAATAGAAGACTGTTTGTACATTTCTAAAATGGCATTTCGCAAATCCTTTACTTTGCTTTTAAAGATTGGCAACATTTTTAGTTCTTTAATTCTCGTATCTCCTACTGCCCCAACTTTTACTGTTTGATTCTCATTTATAAAAGAATCGCCCATCATTAAAATAATATCGCCAGCTAACCATTGAAATTCCACTGAATACGAATCAACTACAGCTTTAAATGGAATAAACATCAACTTGCGAGCAACCGGCATATCCCAACGACCAAACTCGTTTGTTAAGCGTCGCATAAAGTATTGCGAATTTTGCATACTATAACCAAAAGCACCAACACCAACTTCAACACTTACTGCAAGAGTTTTATCTACTTCAAAAATACCATCGTAAATACAATAATTACCGTATGCATTAGGGACTATAAACGTATTTGAGTAGAATGTCATTTCGGCACCTGCAACATCGGTAGTAATTCCAGTGTGCTCCATAATTTGTTCAGGTATATTTGCACGCAACTGTATTTGACCATCGCTTACACGAACCAATGAAAGATGCCATGGAATACTCAACGTATTTATAAATCCTTGTTTTATATGACGCATAACCGATATAGGTTGTTCTATTGTTGCAGTTGCCAAAATTTGATTATTAACAACATTGTTCCAAACCTGAACAAACGATACCGTACCACTAAATATACGCAAAGCTTTAGGAGATGTTTGTTTAAACGTTCTGCCATCAAAATCGCCAACAATGTATTTACCTTCGCCAGATAGCATTACCCATTTTTGTTCATTGCCCTTGCCTATTACATCAAGTTTAAATAAATTTACGTTAGAATCACCTATATCTGAAAATGCAGTCGATGTTTTCTCCCATTTCTTAAAATCTTCAGAAACATAAATAGCAACTACACCTTTACCATTTGCAAGAGTTTCCGTACGCAAAATAGTCCACAATTTAGCATCTTCATTATAGAAAATATATGGCCATTTCCCTTCGCCCTCAAGAACAGGACTTGCATTGTTATATGGTTTTATTTTAGTAGGATCCGATGCAAACGCAATAAATGTATTATTATTTTCGTTTGTACATGCAAAAATCAAGCCATGCTCATTGATACTAAATAATTTACTTTTGTTAGATTTATCAACATACACGCTTGATGGAGCTTTAATAACACTCTTCAATAGATCAGCCGATTGCACAACACTCCAATTAACTAAATCGGAACTCTTCCACAAGCACAAATTAAACGTACCATTAGCCGAAAATAATTTAGGATTTTGCAATATATACGCATAGTAATTGCCATTGAAATAACACAAACCACTCGATGCGCCAAGAATACCATTGGTTGCTGTTATATGAAACTTTGGTCTACCTATATCTTTAGAGTAATCGTGTTGAAATAAACCATCGCCTAAAAGTATAATAGGTTCGCCAATAAAATCATCGTTGCGATACGCAACTTTCAACTTTTGCCCTTTGTATTTAGAAACATCTATGGGCGCATACCACTGACCTTTTCCCGTAGCCAACATAACTGCTTCGTTCATTATAACAGATTCGTCTTCAGCAGTTATTTTTATTTCGCGATAATTAGATTGCGCACTTATCGGAATAAGTAGAAAATCGGCATCTACTTCTACTTCTTTCACATTATATTTCGACTTTGGTTGTGCCAAACAATTCACAGCCAAAACAAAAAACAACAATAATTTTAGTAATAAATAAACTCTCATTTTTAATCTAGACAACTAATAACCAATCAAGTTCGCTTTGCAACCTAAAACACACAAACTTTTACAATAAAAAAGAGATATTGCTTTTAGCAACATCCCTTTACTTTTATTTAGCCATAACATAAAGATGTGTAAACCACATATTTATGTTTCAACCATTAAATTATCGCTTCGACAATACCTTAGTTTCGTATTTCTTGACGCCTTCGAGCATCTTCAAACCAGAAAGCTTACCCGAACGAGCACAATATTCTTGCCATACAGCGTTAAATGGCAAACTACGAGCTTCTTCCATGAGAGCTAAGCGTGTGCCATAATCACCAGCATTTTCAGCCTTACGCATCATTGCAATCGGATCTAACAATGCACACAACAAGCTCTTTCTTGCAGCTCTCATACCGATAGCCCAAGCAAAGATACGATTAATACTTGCATCAAAGAAGTCCATACCAATATGAACTTTATCAGTTGCACCACAACGTACAATTTCTTGCATAATAGCCATTGTATTGTCGTCAGTAAGAACAACGTGGTCACTATCCCAACGAACACCACGCGAAACGTGCAAGAGAATTTCTGGCACGAACATCAAAGCCGAAGAAATTTTATCGGCAATTGTTTCGGTTGGGTGGAAGTGTCCTGAGTCTAAGCACAAGAGCATCTGATTTTTTACAGCATAGCCCATGAAGAATTCGTGCGAACCAACAACATAACTTTCGCTACCAATACCAAAGAGCTTACATTCAACAGCGTCTTTATCGTATTTCTTTGAAATTTTAACTTTCATAATCTGATCGAGCGAATCAGCCATGCGTTCGCGTGGAGCAAGACGATCAGCTGGGAAGTCTTTCATACCATCAGGCATCCAGAAGTTTGTGATAACAGTGTTGCCCAATTCTTTACCCATTTTTTCAGCAATCTTACGACATGCAATACCGTGTTCAATCCAGAACTGGCGAATACCCTTATCAGCACTCGAAAGAGTAAAGCCATCGTTAGCCAATGGATGCGAAAAGTAAGATGGGTTAAAGTCGATATTCATCTTACGGCTTTTGCACCAATCAACCCAACCTTTAAAGTGTTTAAACTCGATTTCGTTTCTATCTACTTTCTTACCACCAAATTCACCATACAAAGCATGTAAATTCAAACGAGTTGGACCAGGAATATATTTCAAAGCTTCGTCAATATCAGCTCTAAGTTCATCAACGTTGCGAGCTTTTCCAGGGAAATTACCAGTTGTTTGAATACCACCACCTGAAAGTTCTGCATCAGGTGTTTCAAAACCACCAACGTCATCACCCTGCCAACAATGCATAGAAAGAGGAATTGTATCGAGCATTTTTAATGCTTTTTCAGTATCTACGCCAAATTTTGCGTACGTATCTTTTGCTTGCTTATAATTGTTTGCCATATGAAAAATAAGTTTGTGTAATTTTGTTTTTATTTCAAGTTTTTTTTGGGATTTTATTTTAAAAAAAGATCTATTTTTTTTAATGATATGGTATTTTGTTTAAAAAGGGGCTTGCAATTGGTAGATTTTTTTTAGATATTATAAATAATCTCGCAAGTTTGTTTTGTAAAAAATAAGAAAGGTAATGTATGGCGAATAAAGTCTACAAATTTTTAATTGCTCCCGACAAATTCAGAGGTTCATTGTCGGCAAGTCAGGCATCGCACTCTATTAAGATGGGAATTAGCTCGATGTTAAAAAATGCCCAAATTACAGAATTTGCTTTGACAGACGGTGGAGACGCATTTGTAGATACAATAGCTAAAGCTAAAAAAGGCTCCAAAGTTATTCGCCTTAAAACAGAAGACCCAACTGGTCAAACCTTGACTGCAAAGTGTGCCCTGCTTGATGATAACACTGCCCTTGTTGGCTTAACAGAAGCCTCAGGTATAAATTTAGTTTCGGATACAGAAAGAAATCCAGCAAAGTTAACAAACATAGGAACAGGCAATATATTAGAAAAGCTCGTTGAACGTGGTTATAAAACAATTATTGTTGGCGTAGGAGGCAGTGCTACTAACGATGGTGGTATTGGGTTGTTGATACCATTGGGATTTAGATTTTTAGATAAAGATGGCAACGATATATCGCCTAATGGAGAAGGATTAGGTAAACTTGCAAAAATAGAAAAGCCACAAAATACATTTAAAACAAAATTCATAGTAGCAACCGATGTTGCAAATCCATTGTTGGGTGAAGATGGTGCATCGTTAAAATTTTCAATACAAAAAGGAGCAACACCAGAACAGGCACAACAACTCGAACAAAATATGAAAAATTATGTTGAGGTTGTAAAAAAATGTTTTGGCAAAAGTATGCACAATGAAGCAGGTGCAGGTGCAGCAGGTGGTTGTGGATATGCTTTAATGAATTTCCTAAATGCCGAACGTATTAGTGGTTTTGAACTTTTCGCAAAGTATACCGACATTGAAAAATGCGTAAAAGCTAGCGATATTATTATAACAGGAGAAGGCAAATTTGATTCAACCGATATGTTGGGGAAAGGGCCTTACCAGTTAGCTAAAATGGCACTAAAATATAAAAAACAAGTTTGGATATTCTGTGGAGAATCAGGAGTATCAGAAAAAGATGTTTCAAAAATGCAACTTGATGGAATAAAGATAGGCGAAATTCTGCCAATAGCACCAAATTCGGTAGAGGCACATAATAGAGCGCCTAAATTCTTGGCAAGTTTGTCAAAAGATTTTGTATCACAATTAAAATAATATGAAAAAATTCGGATTTATAGGTGCTGGCAAAATGGCCAGTGCAATAGTAAAAGGTTTGTTATCGCAAACTGTGAGTTCAGACGATATAGTCTGTACTTGTGGGAACGATGATACAGGTAAAATATTGGCACAACAAACATCGATTGAGTGTTTAGATAGCATAAAAGAATTGTTAGAAAAATCGTCGGTAGTTGTGCTTGCGTGTAAGCCACAACAACTCGCCGAAGTAGCTCAACAAGCATCATCGGCAAGTAATGATGTTCTTGTGTCTATCTTGGCTGGAACGTCAATAGCTCGATTGCGTGAATGTTTTCCAAACGTAAAAAAGATAGTGCGTGTAATGCCTAATATGCCTGCACAAATATCGCAAGGAATATCTTGTTATGCCCCCGAAAGTACATTATCGGGAAACGAAAAAACAGTAGTTGAAAGCATATTGGGAGCTATTGGTGAATTTATGGAAGTGCAAGAAGCTCGTCTCGACGCAGTAACAGCCCTTTCAGGAAGTGGACCAGGATATATATTTGAAATTGCAGCAGCTATGATTGAAGCAGGAAAACAAATAGGTTTTACCGATGAAGAATCGAAAAAACTTGTTGAAAAAACCTTGCTTGGTTCTGCAATGTTGCTTGCACAATCGCCATTGTCGGCAGATGAGCTTTGCACAGCAGTTTCAAGCCCTGGAGGAACAACTTTGGCAGGATTGGCAGAATTGAAAAAAGTAAATTTCCGCGAAACAATGAAAAACGTACTGGTAGCTGCTAAAAATCGATCTAAAGAATTGTCAAAATTGTAAAAAAAACTTGACTTGTAAAAAAATATTCCAACAATTTAATTTAAATAGAACAACACAATTATTAGAATTATGAAAAAATTATTACTCCCCATCATCGCAGCGCTCGCTATGTCGGCTTGCACTTCAATCACAGAAGATCAGGTAACAATTAATTCAAACCCCAAAGGTGCAATCGTTTTGATAAATGATGAAATTATGGGGCTAACACCACTTACGCTTTCTTTGCCAAAAGATGGCACATATAACGTGGTGTTGATTAAAGACGGCTACAAAAATAAAGAAACAACAGTTGCTGCGTTGAAGGAAAATCCATTCATTAAGTTTGGTCCTCTCGTAGATATGGGTTATTATAAAACCCTCACTTTAACATGCCAAAAGAATGAAATGACACCTGCATTCCTTCCTGCGTATAAGGGAACAAAAGCATTTGAAGATATGCAAAAGAATCTCGATAAAGCAGACAAGATGAAGAAAGAAGGTAAAATTTCTGAATGCGAACACTCGTATATGATCAAGAAAATTGTTGAGTTCTACGCATCGAAACCAGCTAACAAAAAATAGTTTTAATAAAATTTTATAAAAAGAAAGACGCGTAAAAAAAAACGCGTCTTTTTTTTATGAATATAAAAAAAAGCTTTTAAAGAACTGAAAAATCTACAATATATATAAGCTATATGATACCAAATATTCTCGCAGAAAGATACGCAACAGAATCAATAAAAAATATCTGGAGTGCAGAAGGCAAAATCTTGCTCGAACGTAATCTCTGGATTGCTGTAATGAAAGCTCAAAAGGAGCTTGGCTTAGATATTCCACAAGAAGCTATCGATGCCTATGAAAAAGTAAAAACAAATATCCGTGTTGATGAAATAAATAAACGCGAAAAAATAACTCGTCATGATGTAAAAGCACGTATTGAAGAATTTTGCGAATTAGCAGGCTTTGAACATATCCATAAGGGTATGACAAGTCGCGACCTTACAGAATGTGTTGAACAATTACAAGTGTTTGAAAGTTTGAAAGTAATCCGTATAAAAGCAGCTGCTGCATTGCACTTACTTTCGCAAACTGCAAAAAAATATAAAGCAACAATATTGGCTGCCAGAACACATAATGTAATTGCCCAGCTTACAACATTCGGTAAACGTATGGCTGAATTTGGTGAAGACTCAATGAGAGCCCTCGAAAAATTAGACGAGCTTATCGAAACTTACGCTGTTCGTGGCTTAAAAGGAGCCGTTGGTACACAATTAGACCAATTGACTCTCTTTGATGGCGACTCAGCAAAAGCAATAGCATTAGATGAAAAAATTAGAAAACATCTTGGAATTGCTCGTTGTATAGGTGCAACAGGTCAAGTGTATCCACGTACACTCGATTTCGAATGCGTGTCGCGTTTGTATCAGCTTGGTGCAGGGGCTTCAAGCTTTGCAAAGACTTTGCGTATTATGGCTGGTATGGAGTTGGCTAGCGAAGGTTTTGCAAAAGGTCAAACAGGTTCGTCGGCAATGCCACATAAAATGAATTCGCGTAGTTGCGAGCGTATAAATGGTTTTCATGTAATCTTGCGTGGTTATATGGATATGGCTGCATCGTTGGCTGGCGACCAGTGGAATGAAGGCGATGTATCTTGCTCGGTTGTTCGTAGAGTAGTTCTGCCCGATTCGTTCTTTGCACTAGATGGCTTGCTTGAAACTTTCATAACAATTATGAATCAGATGGTAGTTAACGAAGCAGTTATTAAAGCTGAGTGTGCAAAATATATGCCATTCTTGTTGACTACAACAGTGATGATGAACGCAGTTAAAAAAGGCATTGGTAGAGAAGATGCTCACGAAATAATCAAAGAACATGCAGTTGCAACAGCAAACGATTTGCGTGCAGGAAAGATTATCGAAAACGATCTGCTTAAACGTTTGGCAAATGACGAACGTATGCCTTTGAGTTTAGATGAGCTAAACGACATTAGCGAAGTTGGTTCAAAAGCAACTGCTTTGGCAGAAGCACAAACTGAAGATTTCTGTAATCGTGCCGATGCATTGGTAGAAAAAACGCCAGAAGCTAAAACATATACAGCTGGTCCAATATTATAAAAAAGCTACTAAATGTTTAAAATTCTAAAAAAATGCGACACTACTAAAGCACGTCGCGCTCAGCTTGAAACTGCTCACGGAGTAATTCAAACACCTGTTTTTATGCCTGTGGGCACTCAAGCTACGGTAAAATCGCTAACACCACAACAAATCGAAGATACGGGTGCTCAAATAATTTTGGGTAATACCTATCACTTGAATATTCGCCCAACGTCAGAATTGATAGCACGCTTTGGTGGATTGCATGGGTTTATGAAGTGGAATAAACCAATCCTCACCGATAGTGGAGGTTTTCAGGCATTCAGCTTGTCTAAGTTGCGTAAAATATCAGAAGAAGGTATTCAGTTTAATTCGCATTTAGATGGAAAAAAGCTATTCATTAGTCCAGAAAGTTGTATGCAAATTCAGAAGAATTTGGGTTCAGATATTTGCATGGTGTTAGATGAGTGTATCCCCTACCCATGTAAAGAAAATGCGTGTAAATTGTCGGTAGAAAGAACTCTGCGTTGGGCAAAACGTTGCTACGATGAATACATACGTTTAGAGTTGCCTCAAGCAAAACGCTTGGCGTTTGGAATTGTGCAAGGCTCGTGTTATAAGCATTTGCGTGAAATGTGCGCACAAGAATTGTCGAAAATAGATTTCCCTGGGTTTGCAATCGGTGGTGTAAGCGTAGGCGAGCCAGAAGAACAAATGCTTTATCAAGTTGAAATTTCAGCAAATCAGCTTCCAGAAAACAAGCCTCGTTATGTAATGGGTGTAGGAACGCCACCTCAAATATTAAAGATGATTGCCCTTGGTGCCGATATGTTTGATTGTGTTATGCCTACTCGATTGGCTCGTCATGCTTGTGCATTTACACTTGATGGAGAAATCAATTTAAAAAATGCACGTTTTGCCGAAGACCATTCACCATTAGACGAAGAAATACCAAGCTATGCTTCTAATTTTTCGCGTGCATACATAAGACACTTAGTGAAAGCTAATGAAATGTTGGCATGTACATTACTTTCAATACATAATATAACATTCTTCCAAATCTTAACTCAACAAGCCCGCGAACATATAGAAAAAGGAGATTTTGCCGAGTGGAGCAATGCTTGGATAAAACGTTATACAGCTCAAAAAGGATAAACTATGACACTAAAATTATTATCGAGTAGTAATCTACCAGCCTTGGCGGGTCTTGACTTTCAGTTCAATTATAACGAAGTATATAAGCGTGCATTAAAAATATCGCAAATATTACCTCAAGAAACATCAAAAACAGCTATATATGCCGAAAACGCACCCGAATGGATATTTGCTTGTTATGGTACATGGCAAAAAGGTGCAACAGTAATACCAATAGATGCAAAATCAAATGTCGATGAAGTTGCGTTTGTATTGAACGATGCAAAACCAGAGGTAATATTTACTTCGATAGAAAATGAAAAAAATACGCAAGACGCAATTCAAAAAGCTGGAGTAAATACTAAGATATTAATTTTAGAAAAATTGTTTGAAAATGTAGAATTTCCGGAGCAACCTGAAAACTCTGTTATAGAACGAAATTATAAAGATTTAGCGTTGATAGTTTATACATCGGGAACTACTGGAAGCCCCAAAGGAGTAATGCTCAGTTTTGCAAACTTAGCTGCTAATATGAACGCAGTTATAGAAGCAAAATATTTCTTTGAAGGTGTAAGAGTTTTGGCTATGTTGCCATTCCATCACATATTGCCACTTATGGGAACACAAATTGTGCCGTTGGCAATAAGTGGTAAAATTGTGTTCCCCAAATCAATTGCACCTGCAGAAATTTCGGCAGTGTTGCAAAAATATCCAGTAGATATGGTTGTTAGTGTACCTAGATTTTACGAAATGGTACATGCAAATATAATTACCAAAATACAACAATCAAAAGTTGCAAAACTTTTATTTGGAATAGCTAAACTCGTAGATAATATGAAGTTTTCGCAAAAGCTTTTTGGAATGATTCATAAAAAATTTGGAGGTCCAATAAAGTACTGGATTTCAGGTGGTGCCGCTCTCGATAAAAAAGTATGGAGCGATTTACAAACACTTGGGTTCCCTGTTAGAGAAGGCTATGGAATGACAGAATGCGCCCCAATTATTTCATTCCCACGCATAAATAAAGTAAAAATGGGTTCGCCAGGTCAACCACTACAAGGTATAGAAGTTAAGATTGATGATGGTGAAATTATCGTAAAAGGTGCAAACGTAACATCGGGATATTACAATCGCCCAGAAGAAACAGCTCAATCAATTCGCAATGGTTGGCTCTACACTGGCGACTTAGGATATATCGACAACGAAGGCTTCCTTTTTATAACCGGACGTAGAAAAGAAATTATAGTTTTGGCAAACGGCAAGAATTTAAATCCAGCTGAAATGGAAATAAACTTGCAACGTCAGAGTGCAGATATTTTAGAAACTGCAGTCCTTATGTACGAAGGCACATTGCGTGCAATAGTGCGTGTAAATCAAACATTGGTTGATCAATTGGGTAACGACGCAGTCGAAGAAAAAATCCGTAACGAAGCCATTCTGCCCTACAATAGAAATTCGCCAATGTACAAACGCATTATTAAGTTTGTGCTTACAACCGAAGAATTACCCAGAACACGCGTTGGTAAGCTCAAACGTCATCAACTTGCTTCGTATATAGAAAAAGGCAATACAACGCAAACACGTATAAAAAATCCAGAACCAGAAACAGCAGTTTACAGTCAGCTTAAATCTGTTTTAGAAAAACAAATATCGTTGCCAGTAGATTGCGATGTTCATATGGAAATGGATTTAGGATTAGATTCGCTTGGTAAAATTGCGTTACAGTGTTTTGTTGAAGAAAATTATGGCGTAAAAGTTGCAGAACGCGATTTTGAAAAATATCAGAGTTTGCGTTTGTTCGCAGAAATGGTCGAGAAAAATCGCGACACAGCATACGAGGGAATTCTCAAAAAAGTATCGTGGGCAGATATTATAAAATCGAGCACTAATATAGAATTGAAGAAACCACATTTCTTCCACTTTTTGACAGTGTCGGCTCTAAAGAATTTGTCTAAGTTGTTGTATAAAACAGAGTATATTGGAATAGAAAATCTGCCAGAAAACACACCTGTTATAATAACCCCAAATCACCAATCGTTTGCCGATGGTGCGTTGCTTATGGGGGCTTCAACAAAAACACAAATTTATAAAACGTACTTCTTTGCAAAAATTAGAAGTTATATAAGAAGTGGTTGGTTTAGAAATTTCGTAAATAGAAGTAATGTCATTGTTATGGATATTAACGAAAATGTAAAAAGTTCAATAGGTAAATTGGCAAAAGCTTTAAAAGAAGGTAATAGAGTTGTTATCTTCCCAGAAGGCACACGAACAAAAGATGGCGATATTGCCGAATTTAAATCAACATTTGCAATCATAGCAAAAGAAATGAAAATTCCAGTTATACCAGTTTGTATTAGTGGAGCATTTGAAAAAATAAAAGTTGGTAAAACTATGCCAAAGTTTGGCTCGAAAATCAAAGTGCAATTTCTAAAACAAATGTTGCCAGATGCAACCGAAAGTTATGAAAACTTTGCAGAAAGAGTTCGCGAAGAAATCGATAAAGTTCTGCAAAAAGAACGTTGCATATAATTGTTGACTAATACTTGCTACAAGACTTTAATTCAAAACCATATTTAAACACAAGAAAGTAAAATGTTAGAAAAAATCTTAAATGTAAAAGGTAAAGGCGTATTCGTTCCAGGAAACGATATCGATACAGACAGAATAATTCCAGCACGCTTCATGGTATGTATAACTTTTGAAGGTTTGGGCAAATATGCTTTCTACGATGAACGTAAAAATGCCGATGGTACAGATAAAGTACATCCACTTACCGATCCACGTAAGCAAAATGCCAAAGTATTGCTTTCTGGGGCTAATTTTGGTTGTGGTTCATCGCGCGAACATGCTCCACAATCGTTGTGGCACTACGGTTTCAGAGCTGTTGTTGCCGAAAGTTTTGCAGAAATTTTCTTTGGTAATTCAACAACATTGGGTATACCTTGCGTGTGTGCATCAGCTGAAGATATTGCAAAAATTGCATCAGTTATAGAAGAAAATCCAGAAACAGAAGTTGATGTTGATGTCGATAATTTGACAGTATCGGCAGGCAATGTTTCTATAAAATGCACAATGCCAGAAAATGCGCGTAATGCACTTATTTCTGGCACTTGGGATCCTATTGCAGAACTCATCGATGCCGAAGCTACAACTGCACAAACAGCAGAAAAGCTTCCATACTTTGAAAAATAATTTATGGAATTTATCTTACAGGGTGCAGGCATTTTTATATATCCGTTAGGACTATGTTCTTTAGCGGGTATGTTTATAATTATTGAACGTTTAATATCGTTGCGTGCTGGTAAGGTAATTCCACAAAGAATAGAAAAAGCTCTCTACGAAGGTGTACTTCCCGAAGTAGAGGGTAAATCGTCGGCAGGTAGAATTGTAAGCTTTTACAAGTTTTCAAATACCGATGCCGAAGCGCTCAAGGCATTTGCCCAGTTAGAAATTACTAAATTAGATAGAGGAATGTTCATTTTAGATATAGTAATTTCAGCATCTCCATTGTTAGGATTACTTGGTACTGTTGCTGGTCTTGTTGGCGTGTTCTCAACATCTGAAGGAATTCCATCGCCCGAAGTTATATCTAAAGGTGTAGGATTGGCGTTGTCGACAACTATATTAGGGTTAACAATTGCAATTCCTGCTATTATTGGCAGTTCATTTTTGAATAGAAAAATTGATAAACTTGCTGCACGCATAAATGTGTGTGTAGAACGTCTGCTAAATATAAAAAAATAAGTTATGCAGATAAGAACTAAAAGACCTCAGGCACAAATAAACATCGTACCAATGGTCGATGTTCTAACGGTGTTGATATTTTTCTTTCTACTTACAATGCAGTTTAAAGATGTACATGCTGTCGATATTACCCCACCAACAATGAAATCGGCATCGGTTGAAAATCAAACAATGCCCAATATTTTGACTATTACGAAAGATGGGCAGTATACTTTGAACAACAAAAAAATTCTGTTCTCTAACTTGAAAACAGAATTTGAAAAAATATCAAAGTCGAAAGATTCAACAATACTCGTGTATGCCGACAAAGATACATCATTAAAATTTGTTACCGATGCAATCGATACTGCTCGTTTAACAAAAATCAAAAAAGTATCGTTGCGTTCTATACAATAATTAAGCTTTTACAAGCAAACAAACAGCATGGGCTCCAATGCCTTCTTTACGACCTTCCCAGCCCATTTTCTCGTTAGTAGTTGCTTTTATGCCAACATCTTGAGGGTCAACACCAAGCGATTTTGCTAAAATGTTTTTCATTGCATCAATATGTGGTAACATCTTTGGTGCTTCGGCAATTATTGTACAATCTACATTGCCAACTTTATAACCAAGCTTTGCGACTTCGGCAACGGCACGCTGAACAATCTTTTGCGAATCTATGTTCTCGCACGATGGATCAGTTGGTGGAAAATAAAAACCTATATCGCGTAAAGCACCTGCACCTAAAATAGCATCGGCAATAGCGTGGCTTAAAACGTCGGCATCGGAATGTCCTAACAA
This sequence comes from Verrucomicrobiaceae bacterium, assembly GCA_015061955.1. GTDB lineage: Bacteria > Verrucomicrobiota > Verrucomicrobiia > Opitutales > Intestinicryptomonadaceae > Merdousia. Next base: position 100,114 of record SUVO01000002.1, on the reverse strand, counting down.
GCCAAGTTTACTTTCAATTTCAACCCCACCAATAATGCACTTACGACCTTCTACTAATTGATGAACATCGTAGCCATAGCCTATTCTAAAATTTGCACTCATTTTGCACCTTTCGATTTTAAAAATTCAATAAAAGCTATATCTTCTGGAACTGTTATTTTTACGTTTGCAGAAAGATTTTCAACAATAGAAACTTTGCCTCCCATTACAGTTGCGGCAGCAACATCATCGGTTATTGCAATTTTATTTTTCTTGATATGCTTGTAGGCTTTTTCAATCTCACCACAAATAAAAACTTGTGGGGTTTGCATAGCCCATAAACGCTTGCGTTCAAGGTCATCAAGTTTGCATTTCGATAAATCTTTCTTATTTTTTGCAACGCGTTTTATTGTATCGGATACACGCGATGCCAATACCGATGCTCCGTCTTTCAGGGCAACTTCAGCCAACGCACGTACATTTTCAATGGTAATCATAGGTCTGGCACCATCGTGAATAAAAGCTAACCCACGCTTGTCGGAGGCTTCTTTCAATCCATTTAAAACGCTATCCTGACGTTCAGCTCCTCCGTATGTGAATTTTATTGCAACCGATATTTTCTTGAAAAACTTTTTTATAGCCGAACGAATTTGCTTTATTTGAGCATCATCACGACACACAAATACAACCTCATCAATACAACCACTTTCAACAAAAGTTTTAAAGCTATGCAGAATTACAGGCATACCATCTAACAGTGCAAGAACTTTGTCTTTCACTGATCCACGCATACGTTTCCCACTACCACCTGCAAGTAAAATAGCAGTATTAGCCATTGCAATTCTCCAATTCAGCTATTATGTCTTTTGCTGCTTGAGCTGGATTTTCAGCCTTTAAGATTGGACGCCCCACTACAATAAAATTAGAACCAGCCTTAGCTGCCATTTCTGGAGTCATAACGCGCTTCTGCTCGTTAGTATCGCTACCAGCCGGACGTATACCAGGAGTAACTAAAATTACATCGCTTGGAATTATTTTACGCAAAGTCTCAATTTCTAATGGTGAGCATACCAAACCTTTCATTCCACTATCGGTAGCAAGTTTAGCTAAAAGCTCAACTTGTTTTGCAGGAGGCAACGCAACACCAGTTTCAGCCAAGCCCTCATCGTTAAACGATGTCAAAACAGTTACCCCTAACAAGCGTAAATCTTTGTTAGTTTCTGACGCAGCTTCAAGAGCACGCATCATCATTTCTCTGCCACCACAAGTGTGAATAGTAAGCATAGAAATTGGCAAACCTTGTAAACTCTTTACAGCCGATGCAACGGTATTTGGAATATCATGAAGCTTCAAATCTAAGAAAATCTTGAAGCCCATATCGGCAACTTCTCTTACAAACGAAGCACCGTACTTCAAATACATTTGCAGACCAATCTTGACCCATTCAAGACTTCCGCGAAGTTTGTTAAGCATTTCAAGCGCCGATTCTCTGTCTGGAAGATCAAGCGCAAGCATCAATTTGCAATCATGTTTTGACATATTATTTATTTTGTGCCATAAAAGTTATACTTTTTCAAATATATTCGACGTATGAATACAAAAAAATTTTGTCCTTGCAAAATAAATTTAATGCTAGCCATTACAGGTGTGCGTGATGACGGTTTTCATAATCTAATAAGCTTAGTTGCGCCAACTCGTTTTGGAGATTGGCTCACAGTTGAAGTGTTGCCCGATACTGCTACTAAAGACGAGTTGGTGTGTAATATGCCAAATGTCCCTTGCGATGAATCAAACTTAGTTATCAAAGCTGCAATTCTTTTCAGACAAGAAACTGGCTTTAATAAATTTTTCAAATTCAATCTTGAAAAACAAGTTCCAGCTGGAGCTGGCTTAGGTGGTGGAAGTTCAAACGGAGCTATCGCATTATCGGCTATAAACGATATAGCAGGCAAACCATTATCAATGCGTAAGCTCGAAAAAATATCAGCCCAAATGGGTAGCGACTGTCCACTATTCTTAACAGGTAATCCAGTTGTAATGCGTGGACGTGGCGAAAAAGTATTTCCATTAACTGGCGATGCAAAAGATTACATTGGTATGCTAAAGCTCGTATTGTTCAAGCCCGAGTTTTCAATAAATACAGGCTGGGCATATTCACAAATGAAAGCAAATCCAGAAGTATATTTAGATGCCGATTTTGCTGAGGCAAAATTATCGGAATGGCTCGAAAATCCAAACATTACAGGCATTCCTTTGATAAACAATATGCAGATTGAAGCTTTCAAAAAATATCCAGCTTTAGAAGTTGTAATAGAAAATATAAAGGAAAAATTCAGAATTCCAGCTATGATGAGTGGTTCTGGAAGTGCATGCTTTGCTATCGTCAACGATCTGAGCGATGAACAAATTGTAGAAATGAAATCATATATAAAATCACTCTTAGGCGAAACTTGTTTTATAGCCGATGCGTAAAATAATACTTATCATCTGTTTAAATTTATGAATAAAATAATAATATTATTAACAACTCTTTTTATATCGGTATCGTTCCAAACTTTTGCTTCCACACAAAACGACGTTTTCGCAAATGATCGTGCAAAATGGCTCGAGATTGCCGAAAATCTCAAGCCCGAATTGAAGTACGAAAAAATTCGACCATTGCATATTGTAAAAGCTCAAAAAGATAAAAATGCTTTTCAAGGTTGGAAATTTAACATAGTCGATAAAGCAGATAAAATCTACACAAAGGGTTTTAAAACAATGTGGAGCGTGTCGTTAGATTTCGGCAACCACTATACTGGATACTTTTCGTTTAAAACCAAAATAATATCAAAGGTAATGGATTCGCCTATTCGCCTTAAGTTTACCTTTGCAGAACTTCCAGCAGAACTAAATACGCCATTCGACCCATACAAACCAGGGCTTAGTAGAGCATGGTTGCAAGACGAAATTATTACTGTTACAGAACAAGATAAATATATAACAATCCCACGAAGATTGTCGTTTAGATATGTAAAAATAGAGCTTCTCGGAGTTTCGGGATACTTCGATTTTGCAATAGATGATATGTATATAAATGCACAAACTTCGGCTGGCGATTTAAAAGTATCTGTTCCAGAAAATTCGCCACAAATAATAAAAGATATAAATAAAGTAGCAAGTAATACACTCAAAGAATGTATGCAGACTGTTTTTGAAGATGGTCCAAAACGCGACCAACGTCTTTGGCTCGGCGATCTTTATTTGCAGGCATTAGCAAACAGATACAGTTACCAAAATTTCGACCTTGTAAAACGTTGCTTGTACTTGTTTGCAGGTACAACAACAAAAGAAGGCTTAACTATGCCATGTTGCTTTGAACGTCCAAAACCTCATACTCAAGATCATTTTTTACTACCATATAGTTTGCTATTTAGCTCTACACTTTTAGAATATCTGAACGATACTAACGATTATCAAACTGCAAACGATCTATGGAAAGTAGCTAAACGCCAAATGGAAAACGCGTTTTCGTACTTAGATGAAAATGGCGCATACAATATGCAAGATAAACGCCGACCTTGGTTGTTCTTCGACTGGCGTAAAAATTTAGATGTAACAGTATCAATTCATTGTGCAATTATATTTGCAATAAATCAAACTACCGAACTTGCAAAAAAAATCGGCAAAGAAAACGAAATTTCGCACTATAAAGCTATCAAAGAAAAGATTAAAACAAATATAATTAACAACTACTTCGATAAACAAAATGGAGTTTTTGTTAGTGGTAAAAACAAACAAATATCACAACTTTCTCAAGCCTGGGCAATAATTGCTGAAGTAATGTCAGGCGATGAAGCAAAAAGAGCAATGAAATATGTATTAACTCCTAATCAAAATGTAGTTAAAGTTGGCACTCCATACGCAAATCACTACATAGCTGAGGCAATGTTTAAATGTGGAATGAATACAGAAGCAAAAGAATATGTTGTATCGTATTGGGGTGGAATGGTTAAAAAAGGAGCCGATACATTCTGGGAAGCATACGATCCTAACGATGATTTTATTTCTCCATACCGATTTCATCCACAAAATAGTGCCTGTCATGCATGGAGTTGTACCCCAGTTTATTTTATTCACAAGTATTTTAAATAGATGATTTTTTAACATAAACTTGTACATTTTTTTTAAAATGCGACCAACCGTAAGGAAGGTCGCTTTTTTTGTGCAAAATTCTAAAAAAAAATAAAAAAAATAATAGAAAAATGGAAAAAATTTCTTGACAGTGGGTAAAAATGGTTAAAAATGGTGAAAAATGGGGCGATAAATAAGAAAAGTAGAAAAACATGGTAAATCCCTTAGAGTTAATACAACAAGCCTGTGGCGAGCAGTTTATGAAACAGCTCGACGATAAGCGTCGTGTTACTCTGCCATCAAAATGGCGCTTTAGTGGTGATGATGCCGAAAATGCTTACTTTGCAATCGCAACAAAATACGGAGCAATTACCGTATTGCCGCCAAAAAGAACGGCAAAATTACTCGAAAACATATCCAAAATAAGCATAGCGAACTCTGCAAAACGCAAAGCGTTGGCTAGATTTTTAGAAAATAGCTGTACACTCAGTTGCGATAAACAAGGACGCATAATGCTAAGCGAAGCAATTCTCAAACACGCAGGTATTACAAAAGATATTCTCATGGTGGGCATGGGAGATACCTTCGATTTGTGGAATCCAGAACGCAGACAAAAGTGGCTAGAAAGCGACGATGGCGAAGAAATCGACGAAGAAACACTTTTAGAAGAATTGGGTATGTAATCAATTCCTTATGAAAATTTACCAACATATAAATACTTCAACTGCCCAATCAATCGCAAAAATATTGTGGTTGCGAGGGCTCGAAAATATAGATGAGCAACTCTAATGACAGTTTCAAAATTGATGTCAGCAGCGGACATATTCCCGTTTTGCTAAATGAAACTGTACAGATGTTGTCGCCTAAAGATGGTGGTATTTATTTAGATTGCACTTTTGGTGGTGGTGGTCATACCACAGCAATCTTATCTTCGGCAAATTGCAAAGTTGTATCGTTAGATAGAGACCCCGAAGCAAAAGAACGTGCAAAGTCTATAAAAGAACGCTTTGGCGAACGTTTTGAATTTGTAGCAACTAATTTCTCGGATTTAGATAAAATCGGATTTTCAAACTTTGATGGAATATTGTTCGACTTCGGTGTATCGTCGTTTCAGTTAGACGATGGCTCGAGAGGATTTTCAATCAACAAAGAAGCCGAACTCGACATGCGTATGAATAACGCAGAAGGACTCAGTGCCTTAGACTTTATCAATACCGCTGATGAATACGAACTTGCATGCGTTTTGCGTGATTATGGCGAAGAACCTCTTTATAAAAAAATATCGCGCGCAATTATATCGGCACGCAATGCAGGCAAAATATCTACAACAACCGAGTTAGCCGACGTCGTAAAACAAGCAGCAACAAATGTAAGAGGTCATATTCACCCCGCTACAAAAACTTTTCAAGCCTTGCGTATAAAGGTAAATAACGAGCTAGAAGAAATTCAAATTGCCCTACCCAAAGCATTTGAAGCATTAAAAGTTGGTGGTGTTATTGCCGCAATAAGTTTTCATTCGCTTGAAGATAGAATAGTTAAGCAATTCTTCAAAAAAATGGCAGGACGTCCGGAAAGTAGATCAGATAAATCATTCCTGCAAGACAGAGTAAAATTAGCCACTTTATTAACAACAAAACCTCTAACAGCTACTCAACAAGAGATAACTTTAAACCCCAGAAGCCGAAGTGCAAAATTGCGAGGCATAAAAAAAGACTAAACATCATGATAAATCCAAAATTTAAAATCTTTCATATATTGGTTCCAGCAATAGCTCTTATTGCAGTGTTCTCGTGTGGTGCGTTTGCGTTGATGGGGGCAAGTAATTATAAACGTGAAATCTCAAAAGAAATAGCCTCGTGCGAACGTCAGATACACAATTTGCGTAGAACAAACGATGAACTCACATTAAAAATAGCAGAACAGGTAAATCCAATTCGCCTTATGAAAAGAGCTTCATCTAAGTTAATACAACCAAACCTCACAGAAAATATTGTATGGGCTTACGAAAACTTTGATGGTGGCAGAGTTGTTCGTTCGTACAAAAAAACCGATAATACATTGTCGTTTAAAATGCCTACTAGAAGAAATAGATAAACCATATAATTATGCGCAGAAAAAATAGAGAAACCATTCTTATGTTTAGTAAAGCTCGTGTAGCAACAATTAGTTTTGTTGTTATGATGGTTTTCTGCGCAATTATAGGTCGTCTTTATTATTTGCATGTAATTCGTAGCGATAAAAGTATAGTTGAAACCGATAAGGCCCGTCATAGAGTAGATATATTAAAATCGAAACGTGGTAATATAACCGATGCTAATAAAAATTTGGTAGCAATATCTAGTCCAATAATAACAATTGCAGTAGACTCGGAAACTTTTAAATATCAGCTTGGCAAAGATAATAATATACCACTCAAAAAAATCGCCAAAATGACAGTTGCAGAAATGCGACAATACAAACCTTCGCAAGAAACTGTTGAAAAATTAGAAAAAATTGCATCAATTCTCAACATTTCGTACGATGAACTCTATGCAAAATGCGTTGCTGGTGGTAAGTGGCACAAACTTGCTGTTATAGAAGACGAAGCAAAGTACACAGAAATTCGCAATTGTAAAGTGAAGGCTATTTACGGAAATAGAAAGTATGTTCGTAAATATCCATCAGGATCATTGCTATCGCATATTGTAGGTTTTGTAAATAAAGACTTTGTACCAGTAATGGGTGTTGAACGCCAATTTGAATTCTACCTTCGTGGACAAGATGGTAGAATTGAAACAGAACGCGATGGTGGACGCTCAGAAAGACCTGAATTTAGAACACGTCAGATTGATCCACTTGATGGCTTAAATATTGAGCTTTCAATCGATTTAGTCGTACAAGAAATTGTACAGCGTCAGATGAGTAAAATAGCTGCAGTTTATAAGCCTCAAAAAGCAGCAATCATAGTTAGTGAACCATCAACCGGTTATATATTGGGTATGGCAAGTTATCCTAATTTCGATCCAAATAATTACTCGAAATATGGCGATAAAGAAACATTAAATTACGCTATAAGTGGGTTGTATGAACCTGGCTCAACATTCAAAATAATCCCAATTTCAGGCGCATTAAATGAATCGCTTGTAGGGCCAGACGATGTATTTGATTGTTCGGTTGGTGCAATGAATTATAGAGGTAAAAATTTACGTTTGCCCAAAGACGACCACCCTATCAAAAAAGGTTCTGTACGCGACATAATCAAGAAAAGTTCAAATCGTGGTTCAGCCGTAATAGGTGGAATACTCGGAGGAGAACGCTTGGTTGAATACGCCAAAGCATTCGGCTATGGCAAAAAAACTGAGATACGTTTGTCGGGCGAAATTAACGGTATTGTGCATCCAGTAAATAAATGGGACGGTTTAACTATAACTCGTATGCCAATCGGACACGCCGTTAGTGCAACTCCACTACAAACTCATTGTGCAATGAGCGTTATAGCAAATCAAGGTATTTATATGCAACCCCAGTTGGTAAAACGTATTTACGACAACAAAGGGCAAACAATAATCAATTATTCTCCGCAAGCAATACGCCGAGTTATTAGCCCAAAGGTAGCTACACTCATGAGTGAAATGCTTGCGGAGGTTCCAACTTCCACAGGTACAGCACGCCGAGCAGCCATAAAAGGCTTCAAAGTTGCAGGCAAAACTGGAACCTCTCAAAAAATAGTTCAACGAACAGTAATACGCAAAGACGGAAAAAAAGTAGTAAAAAATGAATATAGTAATAAGAACCATATAGCATCTTTTACAGGATTTTTTCCAGCAAATCGCCCTCGATTAGTTATAACAGTCGTAGTTGACGATGCAAAAGTTACAACGGGTCGTAGAATTGCATATGGTGGTTTAGTAGCAGCACCGGCATTTAAAGAAATTGGTGAAGAAATAGCCGCTTACTTGGGAATACAATCAGACGAAGATTTTGAAAAAACAGTAGCTTGGAAAACCACTTTACATGAAAGCCTTTAATAATTTACATAGTTTAATTTGTTTGTGTGGTGCAAAACATAGGTTTGCATCGTTGTCGTTTGCTCAATCCGACTTAGGTAGTGCATCTTATACGGTAGAAGACTTGGCAAAAGCTGTTGGTGCTATAAAACTTACTGGCGATAAAACTGCAGAAATAAAAATGTTAATTGCAGATAGTAGAAGAGTAGCACCTGCAACTGCATTTTTTGCAGTATCTGGAATAAATACCGATGGCAACAAGTTTGTAGAAGAAGCTGCACATAGAGGTGCATGTACAATAGTTTCAGAAAATCCAGCACCAAAGCTCTTCCCTGCCGCTTGGATTCAAGTTAAAAATATGGCTGAAGCTATGGCAAAAGCAGGCAAAAGTTTTTATGGTAATTCAACAGAATCATTAAAGACAATAGGTATAACAGGTACTAATGGTAAAACTAGCGTTTCTTGGATGGTTCAAAAAATGCTTACCGATACCAAAACAAAATGTGGGTTAATAGGAACAATACACTACGACTTAGGTGGGCGTTGCTTACCAGCAAGTAGAACTACGCCAGAAGCGTTAGAATTACACGCAATGCTCAGCCAAATGCGTTTTGCAGAGTGCAAAGCTGTTGCTATGGAAATAAGCTCGCACGCAATCGCACAAAAACGTGTTGAAGGAATAGATTTAGATTGTGCATGTTTCTTAAACTTAACGCAAGATCACTTAGATTATCATAAGACTATCGATGCGTATTTTCGCACAAAGGCATCTATTTTTACAGGAGAACTCGGTACTGTACCAAAGTCGGCAGTTATAAATATAGACGATCCATATGGTCGAAAAATAACAACCATGTTAACCGATAAAACAACGCCAATCACCTTTGGTATAGAAAGTACCGATGCCCTAATTAGAGCAAAAGATATTGTAATGTTGCCAAAGAAATCTACCTTCACGTTAGTATCGCCTGAAGGAGAAATAGAAGTTGTTGTAAATATGCCAGGGCATTACAATATTTTGAACGCGTTAGCTGGTATATCTATAATCTATGCTGTTGGTGGAGATATAAAAAGCGCTGTTAAAGCACTCGCCGATTTTGGTGGTGTACCAGGCAGAATGCAGAAAGTATCGGGTAATGCAAAATTTGATATTTTTGTAGATTATGCTCATACAGATGATGCTCTTCGCAATGGGTTGTCGATGTTGAAAAACGTTGTTAAAGGTAGAATATTGGTAGTCTTTGGTTGTGGTGGAAAACGCGATAGAACAAAGCGTCCGTTGATGGTAAAAGCCGTTCAAGATTTTGCTGATATAGCATGGGCTACATCAGATAATCCACGTGGCGAAGCTTTAGATCAAATCTTCGACGACATGAAAAAAGGCATAACTAATCCAGATAAAATCTGCTTTATAGAAGATCGTCGACGTGCAATAAATTTGGCAATAGAAGCCGCTACCGATGGCGATTGCATTCTAATTGCAGGCAAAGGTCATGAAACTTTCCAAGAACTTGGCGATACAATCATTCCATTCGATGATAAACGTATTGCCGAAGAATTATTATCACTTAAACAAATAATATAATTATAAATATGCCATTCTTTAAATCTGACGACATGCAAGCCTGGACAGGTGGTACATGGTTTAATCTCGGAAATCAAAAACCCGACATTAAAGGCTTTAGTGTAGATAGCCGAAATATGCAAAAAGATTTTGCGTTCGTAGCATTAAAAGCAGAACGCGATGGTCATGATTTTGCATCAAATGCAGTTGAAAATGGAGCATCTGCAATCATAGCCGAAAAGCAACTCGATGTTCCAGTACCAGTTCTCGTTGTAAAAGATTCTTTAAAGGCTCTTCAAAAAATAGCAAAATTACATCGTTTGCGTTATGAAAATCCAGTAGTGGCAATAACTGGGTCGTGTGGAAAAACATCAACAAAGGAAATGTTGGCAAAATTGTTGGCTTGGAAAAATCCAACAATTACAGAAAAAAATTACAACAACGAAATAGGAGTCCCACTAACCTTAACACAAATCGATATGCGTCAAAATCAAATGGCAATTATCGAGGCAGGCGTTGGAGCTCCAGACCAAATGAAAGAGCTTGCTGAAATGATTGAACCCGACATTGCAGTAGTTACTAATGTTGGCTTAACACATTTGGAACGTTTCAAAGAAGTATCGGCAGTTGCTCGCGAAAAAGCAGTATTGCCAGCTAATGTATCGGAAAATGGTTGGTGCGTAATTCATCAAAATCTCTTGAGCTGGAAAGCCTTCGATGAACTTCAGTGCAAGAAAGCTGTAATAGCTTCAGCCGATGCTCCAGAAGTAAAAGCCGATGCTGTTTTCAGATATGCTATATCAAATATAGACGAAAACTTTATAGGTATTGATATGTGCGTAGAAGGTGGTGAAGAATTTTATTTTGAAACACCTCGTATGAGTGCAGGTATGATAGAAAACTTGTTGTTAGCAATTGCTGTTAGTTTAATGCTCGGAGCAAAAGAAGAACAATTAGCTACAAAAATTGAAACGTTAAAACCATTACCAATGCGTGGTGGAATAGTAGAAACGGAAAAAGCAAAATATTATCTGGATTGCTACAACGCATCGCCTACATCGATGCGCGATGCCTTAAATAATTTTGCAGTTATAGCAAACAATTATAAAAAAGTTTATGTTTTGGGAACAATGGCAGAATTAGGGCTTGCAACACATCGTCATCATAAAGAGACTGGTAGCAACATTCCATATGCAGAAGGGAACAAAGCAATTCTTGTTGGTGCAAATTCTGAAATTTATAAAACAGGTTTGTTAGAAGCTGGTTGGCAAGAAGACGATATTTCTATATTTGCTACCTCGTCCGAAGTAAAGGCTGTTTTAGAAAATATAGAAGATGCGTTCGTTTTTGTTAAAGGCAGTAGAGTTTGTGAACTTGAAAAAGCCCTGCCCGATGACGTTTTGAAAATGGTATCGGAAAATGCTGAAATAGAATCTACACAAGAGGAAGAACAACCAGAAGAAGATATCGCTGAAGAACCTCAAATAGAGGAAAATCAAGACGATGATTTAGAAGAAGAGTTTGAAGATACCGAATTTGACTCAGACGAAATCGACGACAACGACTATCAATCAGATGATGATTCTGAAGACGAAAGAGAATTTTAATGTTATACGAGCTTTCAGCATTTGAATCTATATTTGGTCCGTTGCGAATTTTCAAGTACCTAACAGTACGTTGTGGTTTAGCAATGGCATTTGCGTTTATCTTAGGTGTCATGATTGCTCCATATATTATAACGCGTCTAAAGATGCTTAAGTTTGGACAAAGTTTTCGTACAAAAGAAGAAGTAGGCAAACTTGCAGAACTTCACGAAGGCAAAAAAGGTACACCTACTATGGGTGGTATAATTATATACCTTGGTGTAGTAGTTTCGGTATTTTTATTCGCAAAACCAAATGTATTGGTGTTGGCATCTATGTTTGTTTACACATTATTAACACTATTGGGTTTTGCCGACGACTATCTGAAAGTTGTCAAAAAAAATAGTAAAGGTGTATCGGGAAAAACAAAGTTGTTTGTTCAAACATTAGCAGTAACTGGTGTAATTGTTATTTTGTATTTCTCAAAATATTCATTCTTGTTAGAAGAGCTATATGTGCCTTTCTTGAAAAATCCAATTTTTACATCTATACCAATTTTTGCAATGTTTGTGTTCGTGTTCTTTGTCATAGCAGGCTCAAGTAATGCAATAAATTTAACAGATGGTGTTGATGGCTTAGCAATAGGTTGTACAATAACAGTTGCTATAACATATGCTATATTCTCGTATGTTGCAGGCGATGCAATAACATCGCAATATTTGTTTATAAAACAAATTCCAGAATGTGGCGAACTAACTGTAATATGCTGTGCGTTAGCAGGTTCGGCTATGGCGTTTTTGTGGTACAACTGCCACCCTGCTGAAGTTTTCATGGGCGACACTGGTTCGCTTGCATTAGGTGGCTTAATAGGCACTATTGCATTCTTAGTTCAACAACCTATAACTTTAGTCATTGTTGGTGGAATTTTTGTAATGGAAGCTGGATCTGTAATCATACAGGTTGCATCGTTTAAAGCAACAGGCAAACGCGTGTTTTTGTGTACGCCAATACATCACCACTTTGAATATAAGAATTGGAAAGAAACTAAGGTTGTAATTCGTTTCTGGATAATGTCGTTAATTTTTGCTCTAGCCGGATTAGCAACTTTAAAACTTAGATAAGATGAAATCACAAAAGATTATAGATCTTGCTTCAAATATGCCTGTAGCGATTTTCGGTGCAGGCGTAAGTGGTATTGCTTCTAAAACTCTTTTGGAAAAAATGGGCATAAAAAGCGTAATTTATGCACAAAATGAAGGCGTCTTATTTTCAGAAGAATCTGCAAAAGAACATAAGTTAGTAGTTTACTCACCTGCGTTTCGTCCAGATCATGAATGGATAAAGCTTGCAGAAAATCACAACATAGAATGTATATGTGAAACCGATTTATCAGCATTAGCGTGGAATGGTAAAATAATAGCTATAACAGGAACAAATGGCAAAACTACGCTAACTAAATTTATTACACACGCACTAAATTGTGCAGGTAAAACAGCTATTGCAGTCGGTAACATTGGTATTCCACTATCGCAAATTTGTGGAGAAGAAAATTATGATAATTCTGCAATTGCTGTATGTGAGCTAAGTTCTTTTCAAACATCGAAGCTAAAATATATGCGTCCAGATGCACTTGTATGGACAAACTTCGATTCAGATCATTTAGACTGGCATAAAGACCTAATAGAATATTTCTGTGCAAAATGTAATATAGTAAACGCACTGGCTAAGAATATTTTTATAGCAGGTTCAAGTGTTGAAACATACGCAAAAAAATTCGGAATATTGTTGCCTGCTTTTACAAAATTATTTGACGAAGAAAATCCCGAAACAGCCCCTGCTCCATTTTTATCTGGAATACAAGCTCGCAACTTTCAAGCAGCAAAATTACTTTGGAAAGAATTATCAATGAACGAGGAAATATTGTTCGAAGCATGCAAAACTTTCGAATTACCTCAATTTAGATTTTCCAAGGCAACAAAAATTGGCAATGTAGAATTTTACAACGACTCAAAAGCGACAAATGCGCACGCAGCAATTGCAGCTATAAAAGAATTAAACAATAAAAATAACGTAGTATGGCTTGGTGGTGGGAAAGATAAGCTTTGCGACTTAAAAGAGCTTGTTGAATGTGTGTGCAAAAACTGTTCGTCGGCTGTATTAATTGGACAAACTTCAGAAAAACTAAAATCACTTTTCGATGAAAGAAACTTCAATTCTGTAATAGCCCCCAATATGGAAATTGCAGTTGAAAAAGCGTATGAATTTGCTCGAGAAAATGGTTCAGTGCTATTTTCCCCTGCATTTTCGAGTTTTGGAATGTTTACAGGGTATGTAGAACGTGGAAAATCTTTCCAAAATGCAGTTTTGTGTTTGAAGAATTTAAAAAATTTGTAAATATATATAACAAATATTAACAAAAAAAGAGAGCAATATGAAAAAATCAGTAGCATTAACAACAATAGTGGCAGTTCACGCCGCAGTAATCGGTATTTTGCTTATCCAAGCAGGATGCAATTCAACAGAAGAGCAACAGCCCCCCAAGGCATCGACTTCGGTAGAAGAAGTTACAACAATTAAAACAGATCAAAATGTAGTTGCCGAACCTGTCGAAACTAAAATAAAAGAAGGTGATCCTCTTTTGCGAGCACAACCTACAAAGCCAGAAAATCCTTTAGTTGATGTTCAAAATACAATAGTAGATGAACCTATCAAAAAAGAGAAAATCAACGACGAACCAATAGCTCCAATTGCTAAAGATAAAAATACTACTTCAGAAAAAGCAACTGTAAACACAGTAGAATATGTTGTAAAGAAGGGTGATTCTGTATCAAAAATAGCATCGAAGTACAGAGTAAAGTCTTCGGAAATTCTTGCATTGAATTCTATCAAAAACGCAAATTCAATAAAAGTTGGTCAAAAATTAAAAATTCCATCAGAAAGTGCTGAACCAGTAGAAGTAGCACCACAAGAAATGCAAACAGTACAAGTGAGCGAAGAACTCGTTGTATACGTTGTAAAGAAGGGTGATTCACTTTCGAAGATTGCATATCAAAATGGTATGTCGGTAGCTCAGTTGATGCAAATAAACAATCTAAAAAAAGCAAATATCAGAATTGGTCAAAAGCTCAATATTACAAAGTCAGGTGCAGAAAAAGCAAAAAAAGCACAAGCTTCGGCACCTAAGACAGAAAAAACAGCACCAGCAACAAATGGAGAAATTTCGCACAAAGTAAAAGCAGGAGAATTTCTTGGATTGATTGCATCAAAATATAAGGTAAAGATTTCCGATATTAAAAAACGCAACAATATTACAGATCCTCGCAAACTTCGTGCAGGACAAACTCTCATAATTCCAGTATCAAAAACAACATCAGTTGCAAAAGATGCGACTACAGTTAAACCAGAAACAAAAGTTGAACAAACTAAAACAGAACAACCTAAGGTTGAACAACCAAAAGTTGAAGCTCAGCAAGTTGTAGAGCAACCAAAAGTTGAACAACCCAAAGCCCCTGTAATAGAACCTGAAAAACCACAACAACCAGTTGTAGAACCAAAGCAGAATACTAACGAAGCACAACAAGTTCCTGTAATACAATTGTAGTTGTTAAATATGCAGAAGGGGAAAGAAACAAGCCTGTTGTGGCCTATGTTAACAATAGGCGCAGCTGTGTGGATTTTATGCACAATTGGTATACTCATACTTAATAGTGCAGGCTCAGGAAAAGCCACCACACAAGCAATTATGTATAAGCAACTACAATTTATGGTTGTCGCATTTGTTGCTCTCTGTGCGACTATGTTTGTAGACTTAAACAAATTGCGAAAGTTTTCTATCCCCATTGCATTTGCAACAATTATATTGCTTGTGCTTGTTTTGTTAGTAGGAAAAGAAATTAATGGTTCAAAACGTTGGTTGTCGTTAGGTTTCATAGCAATACAAGCAAGTGATTTCGCTAAAATATCGTTAGTATTACTGTTGGCATCATTCTTGCACGATAATCAGCGTCAGATACATACATTTAAAACGGGTATTGTAAAACCGTTCCTTATTATTGGACTTTTTTGTGGTCTAATTATCATAGAGCCCGACTTCGGTACTACTGCCCTATGTGGTGTTGTAGGTATAGCAATGATGTACATTGCTGGCAGTAATTGGAAAATTCTGTTATCGGTAGGCACTATATTGTGTGGATTAGCAAGCGTGTTGTTGTATCTTAGCCCAGTGCGCAGAGCTAGAATTTTAGCATTTATGGATGTTGAAAATACAAAGCTTGAAGGTTCGTATCAGTTGTATCAAGCAATATTGGGTTTTGGAACTGGTGGAATTTTTGGTAAAGGTATCGGGCAAGGTCGTCAACAATTATCATTTCTACCAGAAGCCCACACCGACTTTGTTTTTGCTATTGTTGGTGAAGAATTAGGATTGGTTACAACAATATTAGTTGTGTTGTTGTTTGCCCTCATATTTGTTATCGGGATTTGGTCTATGAAAAGAGCAAAGAGCCGTTTTGAGCTTTATATGCTTGTAGGGTCTTTGTTTATGATAATATTTCAAGTTTTGTTCAATCTATGTGTTGTTACAGGATTGATGCCAACCAAAGGAATATCGTTGCCATTCATAAGTTATGGAGGCTCAAATTTATTGGCGATGGGTATATTTATCGGAATTATTTTCAATTGTTATAGAAGCTGGAATAAACCAACAACAATAAAAGCAGTGGAATATGAGTAAATTTATTATAGCATGTGGTGGAACAGGTGGACACCTTGTTCCTGGTATAGCAATTGGTCAGGCTTTAATTTCAGCTGGCCACGAAGTTAGTTTTGCTATAACAAAAAAACAAGTCGATTCACGCTTAGTTGAAAAATACACAAACTTGCATTTTATAAAAATGCCAGGTGTTGCATTTTCAAAAAGTCCAATTAAATTTTTAAAATTTCTAAAAGAATTCCTAAACGCATTTATTACAGGTATAAAACTCTTAAAAAGTGGGAAGTACGATGTAGTTATAAGTTTTGGAGGTTTTAATTCGCTTGGTATATCGTTGGCTGCAGCTTTGTTAGGGAAACCAATCGTATTGCACGAAGCCAACAGAAAAACTGGAAAAGCAACGCGATTGTTAGGCCATTTTGCACGCAGAGTATATGTGCCATATGGTGTAAAAATTCCTCGCAGAAAAATAAATCAAGTTAAATTTGCAGGATATCCATTGCGCGATGAAATTCAAAAAATAAAAGAAAACGATGCAAAAAAAGTATTTGGTTTTGATGAAAATGCAAATATCTTGCTTGTACTTGGAGGAAGTCAGGGCGCGGAATCTCTGAATAATTGGGTTAATGAAAATTTTGAAAAACTTGCATTTGAAAATATAGATGTGTTATGCGTTTGTGGACAAAATAAAAACAATTATCAAAATCGCACAGCAATTTCAAAAGATGGTCATACGCGTCATATAAAAATGTTAGAATTTTGCGATGAAATGGCATCAGCATTGTCTGCATCAAAAATAGTGGTAGCTCGTGCTGGAGCTGGCACAATTGCCGAATTAGCCCGATGCAGAGTTCCATCGATTATGGTACCCTATCCTTACGCAGCCGATAATCATCAATTAGAAAATGCAAAATGCTTTGAAAAACAAGGCGCATGTACCGTTGTAGAACAAAAAGATATAGATACACTCTTAAACGAAGTAGTATCGTTGTTCTACAATAAAAACCTTCAAGTAGCAATGAATAAAAATTTAGAGCGTGTAGATGAACAAAACGACTGCTCAAAAATTGTTGAAGATTTAACAAAAATTGCCAAGGGAGAATAACAAAAAATGTCGAGTTATTACATGGGTGGCATTTACGGAATGGGAATGGCTCCGTTGGCGGCTTTTCTAAAAGAAGATGGCAACAATGTAGAAGGATACGATAACTCGGCATACCCAGAGGTAAAACAATATTTAGATTTGCACAATATAAAAACTGAATCGGAATGTGATGTAGATTTGTCGAAGTACAACTGCGTAGTTATTTCTACAGCCCTAAAACGTAAGCTTTCAAACTTTTTACAAGCAAATGCCAAAGAAGTAATTTTGCGTGGACAATGTTGGGCAAAAATTTGTGCAAAACGCAAACTAATGGCAATAGTAGGTAGCCATGGAAAAAGTACTGTTTCGGCTTTGTGCGCCCATGTTATAAAAAAATATA
Organism: Verrucomicrobiaceae bacterium; assembly: GCA_015061955.1. Classification (GTDB taxonomy): domain Bacteria; phylum Verrucomicrobiota; class Verrucomicrobiia; order Opitutales; family Intestinicryptomonadaceae; genus Merdousia. The sequence goes on along the minus strand of SUVO01000002.1, from coordinate 82,694 downwards.
ATCTTGATTCAGGTTGGCTTGTAGGTGCAATTCCTGTCGGATTTTCAATGCACGGGTATTGTGCTGAAAATAAAATGTTGGTATCGGAAATAGATGAAAGCGATGCCACAATAGAACACTTTAATCCAGAAATTACCTTAGCGCTAAACGCAGATTTGGATCACACCAATACTTATGCCGATTGGGAAGCATTAGAAGATATGTTCAAACGTCTTTTTCAAAGAACCAAGCAATGTGTTATATATCCTGAAAACGACCCAATAATCAGCAAGATAGCAAAAGATTTTCCACAAAAAGCACACCCAGTAAAAATAGATATAGATTTCAGAGTAACCAACAAAATTTTAGCACGAACACTCGTTGAAAAAATGTTTTCAATAAATCTTCCAATCGATGCTTTTGACGACTTTCAAGGATTACTCCGACGCAACGAAATAATCTATAAAACACATAATAAATTGCTTGTTGCCGATTACGCACACCACCCTACCGAAGTAAATGCGTTTTTAACTTCGTTTAAAAACGAATACAAACAAGTAAACAAGATTGTAATTTTTCAACCACATCGCTACACTCGTACAAAGCAATTTGCAAATAACTTCGCAGAGATATTGAGTAATTGTATCGACACACAAACGCAAGTAATTTTAGCTCCAGTGTATCCAGCAAGCGAACAATTAGACGAACAAGGCACTTCGGAACAAATTGCAAAAAGGATAAAAAATAATAGTATTGAGCTTGCAAACTCGCACAAAATTGTAAAAATTGTATCTCAAGCTTTGGGTAATGATCAACAAGTTGCAATTGCTGTTGTTGGTGCAGGCGATTTGTATTTCGATATTAAACGAAGCTTAAATTTCACCGACCTTGAACTCAACAAGAAATAACTATTTTTAGAAAATAATATGGCAAAAATAAAAGTATTTTGTGGGGGTATTTCACCCGAAAGCGAAGTCTCAAAAGTAAGTGGTAAATACGTATTTGAAGCTTTGCAAAAATTTTACGATACCCAACTTATAACTCTTGAAAAAAACGAGCTTCCTGAAGGTATCGACAATAAAACTTGCGTAGTATTTCCAGCTATGCATGGCGATTACGGAGAAGATGGTACTCTGCAAAAACAATTAGATAATGCGAAAATATCGTATGCTGGTTGCGATAGTTTATCAAGTAGAACATGTATGGTAAAACCAGCTTCAAAAGCCTTAATGAAGTTTGCAGGTTTACCCGTTGCCGATGCAGTTGAATTTGAAGCTTCAAAAAAAATCGATGCACAAGCAGTAGCAAAATTATTCCCAACCGGCGCAGTAATAAAACCAGCAGATAAAGGTAGTAGTGTTGGCTTAGTTATTACAAACTCTGAAGACGAAACAAAACAAGCAATCGAAAAAATAACAGAAGGTTATTGGCTTGTAGAAGAACGTGTTATTGGCAGAGAATTTTCGATAGGTGTTATAGATGGTAAAGCTGCTGGTTTGGTTGAAATTATCCCAGATGGTGGCGTATACGATTTTAAACGCAAGTACACTGCAGGTTCTACACGTTATGAGTTTCCTGCAAAAGTTTCGCAAAAAACTCTTGATGCAATAAAAAACGCAGCAGAAAAAGCTTTTGAAGTTTGTGGCTGTCGCGATTTTGCTCGAGTAGATTTCATTTTAAAAAGCGACGAACTATCAGATTTTATAATTTTGGAAATAAACACCTTGCCTGGAATGACTCCAACAAGTTTACTACCAAAAAGTGCATCGTGTATTGGATATGATTTCGATACACTCTGCAAAAAAATGGTACAAAATGCCATCGAAAGATTGAACGAATGCCAGTAAAAAGAAACAAAAAAACTCCATCGCGTAGCGATTGGCGCGCTTTAGTTGACGGTCCAAACAAGAAAAAGCCCAAGACCGTCACAGTGGGTGCTAGTATACGTATATTTTTGCAAAAGTTAAAATTCTTTGTAATGTTGGCACTATTTGGTGCATTGTGCTACACAGTTTATGTTTTGTATTCAACATCGTTTTTCGATGACATTATAGGAACAGATAGCGAAAAAATAAAACACATAGAATTTAAAACCGATGGTGTAATAACATCTAAATGGATTGGTAGCTACGTTCACTACAAAGATCTGTTATCACGCAATAAAACGCTTGCCGAAGCTGATATATTCGCAATAAAAAATGCGCTCGAAAATCTTACGCAAATAAAAAAGGCAACAGTAGAACGTGTATATCCTGATAAACTCAGAATAACAGTGTCGGAACATCGACCAATGGCAAAAGCTATAACACAAATAGATATGCGTACAATTCTTTATATAGTTTCGCCAGAAGGTGTATTTTACGAACCTATTTGCATGAACGAAACATATGTAAAAGATATGCCTTTAATTACAGGATATCAGCTAAATTTCAATGGAAGAACACCTCAAGAATTAAAATGCGCTCCGAAAATCGTTGAATTTTTGGCTTACTCGCAATCGAGAATGCCAATGCAAAAATGGAAAAGCATAAATATAAGAGACCTTGAAAGTGTTGCACCAATCTTAGTGGCATCAACAGAAAATGATGTAAAAATAATCTTTGCTCCTAAGGATTACAAAAAACAATTTGATCGTCTTGAATATGTTTTGAAATATTCAAAAGAAAATAATATTCAAGATATAAAGCAAATAGATTTGTCGCTGAAAGAACGCGCCGATGTAAAACTAAAAACAAAACAAAAATGAGCGACAGTAAAACAGTAGCAGTACTCGAATGGGGGACCTCAAAAATAAAGGTTCTAATCGCCGAAATTGTAGATGATGAAAAAATCAATATCATATCCCAAAGTATGATAGACTCCGGATTGTCTATAAAGAAAGGCGATGTAATAAACGTTGTAAAAACCTACGAAAAAACACATGAGGCAATAAGAAATGCTGAAAATAAAGCGTCAGTAAAGCTCAATAAAATATCGATGGCTTTGTCGGGTACGCATATCAAGGTTTTCAAATATCTAACATCAGTAAAAACATCGGCTGCTAACGGTGTGGTGCGTGCTTCCGATGTTGAAACTGCTAAAAAACAAATAAGAGAAAAAGAACTTGATGAAGGCAGAAGTTATATTCAACAAGTTCGCAGTGCATATTATCTCGATGCTAATTTGTGTGCAAATCCAGTCGGGAAAATTGGTAAAGTTACCGATGTAGAATACTTGATGATTCATGGCGAAAACGAACGTATTTTAGAAATTATAAATATTATCCATAGTACTGGTATTGAGCTTGAAGATATGGTAATTTCTGGGATTGCATCGGCACGTGCAGTTACATCGGCACAACAAAAAGCCGATGGTGTTTTAGTTGTTGATATTGGTGCAGGAACTACTGATTACGCCATAATTAAAAACAATACATACATTCATGCTGGCATTATTCCACTCGGTGGAAACCACGTTACAAACGACTTAGCACTCGGCTTACATCTAACACCTAAAACTGCCGAAAGCGTAAAAATTACAAGTGGAAAATTATTCCTCAGCGAAGAAGAGAAATCAAAAATATATTGGGCTATTGGCGACAAGCAAATAGGTGATAAAAAAATCTTAGCCGATTCTGTAAATAAAATAGTGTACTCTCGAGTTGTCGAAATACTTGAAATTTTGCGCGAAGAAACATCAGAATATTTGAATAAAATTAAAGAAGTTGTAATTACTGGTGGCGTATCGAATACCGTTGGAATATGCGAATTAGCTGAAAGGATATTTGGTATACCATGTTCTAAAGGTTGTTTCTCGGAAGATTTACCAAAAAATGTAAGAAAACAAAGTTGGGCAACGCTCTTGGGGATGCTTGAACATGTAAAATCACAAAAGCAAAAAAATAAAGCTAAAAATCGCAAACGTAGATTTTTGCTTTTCTAATGGAATTTTGAAAAATGGCAGTTGAAAATAAAATAAGAGTTGTTGGTATTGGCTCGGCTGGAATAAGAATGCTTGAAGAAGTACAAGCGTTGAACATAAGCAATGTTGTTTGTGTTGCAATTGATACCGATATAGAATGCGTAAAAAATGCTTCAGTTGAAAAAAAACTTCCATTAAAGAGCAATTCTAATACATCGGGTACAGGTGGTGATACAAACGTAGCAAAAACTATTGCTGTTCAAAATATAAACTACTTAACAAAAGTTGTTAACAACGCAAAAACCTTGGTAATATTGGGTGGTTTAGGTGGTGGAACTGCAACTATGATAGCACCAATACTTGCAAAAATTGCCGATAACACAACTACCATTTTCTCGATAACGGCCCTACCAATGGATTTAGAAGGTAAAACAAAAAAGCAATTATCAAAAAATAGTTTTGCATTCCTAAAAGAGAAATCCACCATTGCAATATCGTTGCAAAACGATGTATTGTTAGCAAATTCTAATGAAGACATAGAAAGTGCATACAAATCGGCAAATAAAAAAGTAGCGCAAATAGTAGAATTGATAGCATCGGGATTGTCTGCTAAAGCATTCTTAAAAATAGATGAATCTATTCTAAAGAACGATTTTTCACATCACCAAGTTTTTGCAGGAAGTGCTACCGCTACTTTGCAAAATATAGAAAATGCGTTCTTAGAAATAAAGAATGCACCTACAATGGAAAGCGATTTAAAGTCGGAAAATATGCTTGTTGCCATAAAATGTCCAAAATCGTTTTCTATGGCAGATATAAAGCACGTGTTGCAGACTGCACATGACTCATTCAGTGTTGAAGATAAAATTAGTTATTCGGTTTGCTCGTCTAACGAAAGCAACGATGTTAAAATATTAGCAATTGCCACTAAAGCAGTTGAAAAACCAGTTGTAAACTTAGAACCAACAGAACCAGAACAAATATCAAAAAGCCAAACTGAAGTTGTAGCAAATTCAAAAGATGAATCTGTTGTAGACATCATAGACCAAGATCCTTTGCCAAATCCAGAGGAAGAAAACAAAAAATTAGTTCCCGAAAGCGAATCGGTTGAAACAACACAACCAGTAGAATTCAAACCCGAAAAACCTCAGCCTAAACAATCTGAGAAAAAAGAACAGATTTTGATGGAATTCGATGAACGAGGTTTGTTTGAAAACACACCAAAGAACGAGTATAAAAATATAGATATTGATACACCTACATTTATTAGAAAAGGTATAAAAATACCACCTTTATAATTTTACAAAACACACAAAAAAAGGCTTGTAAAACTACAAGCCTTTTTTGTTTTTTATATTTTATTATTTAAGTAATTTATAGCTTTTTGCACTTATTACATTACCATCATAGGTGAAATCGAAATCGGTATAATTTGTAATAATGTATTCGCCATTTGAAAACTTTGTTATGAACACGTCTGGTGCAATTTCATCGTGGAAGTCGATAAATTCGTATTGCAAGTGCTTCATTGGTTGATATTCATCGTAAGCTTCTTTTATTGGTTTTACACCAAAGGCTTTGTAATCTATAAAGTAGAACGTAGGTCGTCCATTTAATTCAGCCATTTTCAAACGACGATATGTTTTGTCTTGTAAAGTTTTATATGGAGACCAAATTCTATTTGGATTATCGTAAGTGTAGTCGATAGTAGAGTAGTATGGATTACTCAAAATAATTCCGTGATAAGCAATTTGCCATATTGGAACAAGTCTATCTACCAATGGATTTTCGCCACCAACCCAATTTGGATACGCCCAAACGTACAATGCGTAGTCGAGAGTCTTTGCAACGTGATCGCATGGACCTTCACTACCAAAACCACCAAAATATTTTCTGCATTTTTCACCAATCAAATTCTGATAATCTGCTGTTTGCTGGCGATTACATGGATGAGCTTTATCGTGGCAAGTATATGGAACAATACACGATGTTACGTCGATATGGTGTGTACCTTTCAAACCTAAATCCGACATACCTTTGTAGTCGTCGTCAATATATCTATCACAAACCACTTGGAAACATGGATTGTAAGCTCTACCACCTGCCATATGTGCATACGGACGCAACGAGCCATCTAAACGCTTAGATATTGCATATTCATCGAAACGCTTTGCAATTCTGTAAAAGTCGGTATTGCAAACATGGCAAACCATTTGATAACCGAAGCTCTGCCCTAATTTTATAGCTTCACGCATTTTTGCTTCGCCACCAAATTTTGGCTCTACTGGAAACAAGTCTGGGAAACGACCATCGAAACCACCACGATTCCAGCCTACAAAACACATTTCGAGTTTATCAATACCAGCCGATTTCAAATCGCGTGTAATTTTCATAAAATCGTCAAAGGTGTAATTTGCATACAAAGGGGGTTCATTTTCTTCGGTTTGATGTTCAATTTTACTCATAGCTTTACTACCATGTTTAATGCGTACAAACATAGTGTCGGCAGTATAAGCCAAAGTTGGATATTTCTTTACACGCTCGCTGATTGGCTGAACTTCACCCCTATCGAGTTGATACTTGCGATACGCTTTGCCCATTGAAGAATAGTTTGCATCTTTGCCCTTGAAATTGTAGAAGTCTACAATCAAATCTTCATAAGGTGCAAATTCGATACCCTTAATTAAAAAGCGTGGATAGATAGTATAATTGCCCTCTTCTACATCGATATGCATTTCAAATTCGTACTTAAGACCTTTTACAATGCCAACAAATGCACTATCGCCCTTCTTTACACCATACAATGGCATCGGATTACGACGTTCTACAAGATGCCCGTATGTGCGATAAAATCTACCAGAACGCCCGTCAGAAAGTACCCAATAGCCATCATCGCCTTTCTTAGCTTGAGCATCATCGGTATGAACATCAATAAAGTTTATATCTTTCGATAATTCGACTACTGGGATAGATAATCTATATGCACCATCTTTTTGCTTTTCGAGGCTTACTGTTTTGCTCTCTATTTTACCACTGTTGTAAACAGTGCGTACAACTACCCTTTCAACTGCAAATGTTGTAAAGGCGATAACAAATGAACTTATTATTGCTAATGTCTTTTTCATAATGATTATTTTTTGAAAGATTTAACCCATGCCTTGAATTTTTCCCAAGCAGTTTGTTCTTTAACTGCTTGAGTTTGCTGTTTCTTAGCATTTGACTTTTGGGCTAATTGCGTTTTTACCGTCTTTTTAACTTCGGGCTTTTTTACCTCTGGTTTATAAAGACGATAATCCATTGGTTTTACAGGTTGCCCCTTGTAGAGATAGTCTTGTTTTGAATAATTTGAAACAACTTCGCTACCGTCTGAATACTTAGTTATGAAAACATCTTTAGCAATTTCACCATGGAAGTCCATAAACTCGTACTGCAAATATTTCATAGGTTGATATTCGTCGTACGCTTCTTTAATTGGGGTTAAATCGTTATCGCGAATATACCCATAGAAAGTTGGGCGTCCACCAAATTCGTACAATTTTAAACGACGAAGTGGAATACCCTCCAAGATAACTGGAGGCAAGAAAACTCTAAAATGCTTGCCCTTTTTCTTAGCAGCTTCTGCTCTTGCCTTTAATTGTGCAGGAGTAGACTTTGGGAAATTGTAATCCATTGTTGCATAGTATGGATTACTTAAAATAATTCCATGATAGGCAATCTGCCAAATTGGAACAAGTCTGTCCATTAGTGGAGTTGCACGCCCTACCCAACCTGGATATGCCCATACGTAAAGAGCGTAGTCGAGAGTTTTTGCAACGTGGTCGCAAGGACCTTCACTGCCCCAACCACCAAAGGTTTTATCAGCGAGTTCACCAATTTTATTCATATAGTCTGCTGTCTGCTGACGATTACATGGGTGATTTTTATCATGACATGGATATGGAACAATACACGATGTTACATCGATATGGTGAGTACCTTTGAAGCCACGTTCACGCAAACCTTTAAAATCGTCTTCTATGTACTTGTTGTAAACTTGTTGGAAACATGGGAAATACGCTCTACCACCTGCCAAGACACCATGCTTATGATACGAACCGTCTTTTGTTTTTGCGATGTCGTACCAATCAAATCTGTCAGATATCGTATAGAAGTCGGTATTGCAAACGTGAGTTACAATCTGATACCCCAACTCATGAGCAGTATCAACAACTTCTGCCATTTTTTCTTCGCCACCAAAAGCTTCATCAGCTGGGAAAAGCGTTGGAAAGCGACCATCAAAACCACCGCTATTCCAACCCACCAAACAAACTTCAACCTTATCAACACCAAGTTCTTTTAATTTAAGAATATTATTTTTAACCTGTTCAAAAGAACGTTCAACACGAACTTTAGGTTCGTTTTCTGGAGTTTGATGTTCTATTTTAGAACTATTAACCTTTCTACCATTACAAAAACGTACAAACATTGTATCGACAGTGTATGCAAGTTGTGGATTGCCCTTTACACGCTCACGCAATGGCTTTACTTCGCCTCTATCTAACTGATATTTACGATACGCTTTACCCATTGAAGAATAGTTGGCATCTTCACCCTTGAAGAAATAAAAATCTACAACCAAATCTTCGTACGGAGCAAAAAACATATCTTTTATGAGAAAACGTGGATAAACTTCGTACACGCCTTTTTTTACATCTACAACCGAAGCAAATTCGTACTTCAAACCTTTAACAATACCAACAAATGCGCTATCGCCCTTCTTTACACCATACAATGGCAACGGATTGCGACGTTCGGTAATATTACCCATGTCGTGAACAAAATAACCCAATCTGCCATCACCTAAAACCCAATAACCATCTTCACCTTTTTTGGCAGTAGCATCGGCAAGCTTTACATCAATAAACTTTGTATTGAGTGCAATTTTGCGAATTGGAATTTCTAAGCGAAAAACATTCTTTTCAACTTCTTTAAGCTCGATAGAGTGTGTTGATGTTGTGTTATCTTTAAACGTTGTTAAAATTGTAGCATTTTTTGCTGCAAATGCATACGAAACAACCATACATAATAATATAGTAAGATACTTTTTCATAAACCTCCTTTTTACGTTATAATGGAAGAAGTCTACCAAAAAGAAATCTACTTACAAGCATTTAAATAAAAAATCACAGAGTTGCTCGTGATTATCAAAAACTGGAACTTCTGCCAACAACAAACGCTCTTTACTGTTGTATCCACAAGCAACTAAAGCACAATCTACACCCATTGCATCTGCAGTTTCTTTATCGTGAAGAGTATCGCCAACCATTAAGATTTTCTCTGGAGCAACTCCCAATGATTGAATGTGAGCAATACCTAATGCAGTTTTAGAATTTGCATAAATATCTGAAAGACCATCAACTTTAACAAAAAACTCACTAAGCCCCAAACGCTCAACATCGGCACGCAACATATCTGCATTATGTGCCGACAAAACACTTTGCGTTATTCCCTTATCAAGAAAACTTTTTAGTATATCTGCAATACCTTTATGCAAAGGATTTTCGGGCAAAAGCTTGTGATACATTTCAATAAAATCTCTACCTATTTTACGAAAATCTACCTTTGAAAAATCGAAACCATGTCTCTTGTAAAAATCTATTACAGGAAATCCGAACTCGTTGCGATAATCATCGTAATCAACTGACGCAATATTGTAATTTGATGCCAATGTATTAAAAACATCTAAGCTTATTTGAGCATCATTTATTATTGTACCGTTCCAATCCCAAATTATATGGCTATAATTCTTCATAGTTAAAATAAGTTAGTAATTACAACGTAAGGCTCAAGCTTTTTTAAATGTTAAATTTTCTAAAAAATGTTATTTTTTTAGATTTACTAAAAATCTCAATTATATAAAATTTGTAGTATGAAAAATTTTATTTGTATGTTAGTTTTTGTATCAATATTAGCCATTTCAAATGCTAATGCCGACAATCCAGTCGATAAAGTAAATTGTATGTCGGGGCACATAAGCCACATGCTTGTACCAACATATCCTACCGTACATTTACCCTCAAGTGCATTACGTTTTTACCCAAATAGAGATGGTGCTGAAAAACAAGTTATTAAAAACTTTCCATTGAGTTATCCAGCACACAGAAATAAGGGTGTTTTTAGATTTTCGCCATTTTCAAACAATGCAACCCAAGCACCGATAAATTACTACTTCGACAACGAAAAAGTAATGCCATACAAATATCAAGTATTTTTAGACGACCACGCAACAAATATGTTTTTCACACCAACTGCAAATGGTGGTATTTTCAAATTGAAATTTGAAAATAATGCAAAAAATGGCTTTTTCTTAAATGCCAACAACGGCGAACTTTCGATAGACAAAAATGGAGCTATAACTGGCTTTGATATATTCGGCAAACGCAACGAAACAAAACAACAATATCCAGTAAAAGTCTTTATTTATATGACTGCCAACAAAAATCTTGTTAGCGATGTAGTAAAAGTATCAACTGGCTCGTCTATAAAACTTACGCTTGCAAAAGACGAAAACGAAGTAGAAATTAGCTTTGCACTTTCGTATATAAGTCAAGAACAAGCAAAAACAAACTTCGATAAGCAACTTGCAAATAAGAATTTTAAAGATGTAGAAAAACTTGCAAAACGCTCTTGGAATAAAACACTCGGTCAGATTAAAATAGAAGGTGGTACGCCAGAACAACAAAAAATGTTCTATACATCGTTGTATCGTTGCTACGAACGTATGGTGAATTTCACTGAAGATAACAAATATTACAGTGGCTACGACAACAAAATCCATACAGAAAATTCTTTTACATATTACACCGATGACTGGGCGTGGGATACATACAGAAATCTACATCCACTAATGACAATATTGCGTCCATCAATGCAACTTGATAGAGTACGATCTTACATAGCAATGGGCGAACAAGCTGGCGTAATGCCTACATTCCCTCAAATTTACGGCGATATGCACGCTATGAACGGCAACCACTACGCTTCAATTATCTGGGATTCATACTGCAAAAATATTACAGATTTCGATCTAAAAAAAGCGTATCAGCTTTGCAAAAAAACAATCCTCGAAATGACTATGATTCCGTGGTTAAAAATGCCCAAAACACAGTTAGACGACTTCTATCATAAAAATGGCTTCTTCCCTGCACTCAAAGATGGAGAAGATGAGCCTTTAAAATTTATCAGTAAATTTGAAAAACGCCAAGCCGTAACAGTGACACTCGCACAAAGTTACGACGATTGGTGTATGGCTCAAATGGCTAAAACACTCGGATTAGAAGACGATTACAATTTCTTTATAAAACGAGCATTTAATTATCGCAATTTGTTCAATAAAAGAACTGGTTTTTTTGCCCCCAAAAATGATAAGGGCGAATGGATAGAACCTTTCGATACCAAGCTTGGTGGAAGTATTGGAGCTAGAGCATATTTTGCCGAAAATAACGCGTGGACATACATTTGGGATGTTTCGCACAATCATCAAGATTTAATAAATCTATTTGGCTCAAAACAAGCTTACGAAAAACGCTTAGACCAACTTTTTGTAGAATCGTTAGGGATAATTCGTTGGAAATGGAACGCTGTAATGCCCGATTCAACCGGTATGGTTGGGCAATTCGTAATGGGAAACGAACCAAGCTTACACATTCCATATTTATATAACTACATCGGCAAACCATGGAAAACTCAAAAGCTAATTCGCCGACTAATCGACTTGTGGTTCAGAACTGATTATATGGGTATGCCTGGAGATGAAGATGGAGGATCGATGTCGTCGTTCTATGTATTCTCGGCAATGGGTTTTTATCCTGTAACCCCTGGATTGCCAATGTACGTAATTGGTTCGCCTGTGTTTAAAGAAGTTAAAATAAACGTAGAAAACGGCAAAGAATTTAAAATCAAAGCAAACAACTATTCTAATAAAAATAAGTATATTCAATCGGCGCGCCTGAATGGAAAATCGTTCAACAGAACATGGATAAAACATTCTGAAATTATGCAAGGTGGCACGTTAGAATTCGATATGGGATTGCGTCCAAATAAAAAATGGGGAACATCAGCAGAATCAATTCCACCATCGTTTCAAATGAAAAACTAATGTAAAAAAAAGCTCTCAATTTGAGAGCTTCTTTTTTTTTAATTTACAACATTTATCGGTGAATTACTTAGCCATGATTTAAAATTGTTGATAGCTGTATCTATCAATCGCTTTCGTGCCGATTGGGTTGTCCAAGCATTATGTGGAGTTATAAAACAATTTGAACAACTCAATAATGGATTTTCAACAACTGGTGGTTCAACAGAAAGAACATCAACTCCTGCATAAGCAACAGAACCACATTTCAATGCTTCGGCAAGAGCATGTTCGTCAATCAATCCACCTCTGCCAGTGTTGATAATCCATACACCATGTTTGCACTTTGCAATATTTTGAGCATTTATAATTTTCTCGGTAGCAGATGTAAGTGGACAATTGAGCGATATAATATCACTTTGTGCAAAGATTTCCTCAACACTTGCAATGCGAGTTTTTCCGTATAAATTGCCTATTTTTTTGCTTGGAGAATACGCTAATACACGCATATCGAAGGCTTCTGCAATTTGAGCAACCTTCTGCCCTATTGCGCCAAAGCCTATAATGCCAAGCGTTAAATTTGCAAGCTCTGTTTGAGGCGTCAGACAATAACAAATATCGGGCGATTTACACCAATCACCTGCGTGAACAGAGTTTGAATGTAGTTCAACTCTGTTTGATATATTCAGAATATGAGCAAAAACCTCTTGTGCTACCGAATTAGTGCCATACGCTGGAATGTTGCTAACAACTATGCCTCGCTCACGAGCAAATTGTAAATCAACATTATTGTAGCCAGTTGCTAAAACCCCAATATACTTCAATTTGGGAAGTTGTTGAATCTGCTCTTTAAAGAAAGGAACTTTGTTTGTAAAAACTGCATCGGCATCAATAGAACGCTCGATGATTTTCTCAGGTGGCGTTCTGTCGAAAATTTCGACCTGTGCAAAATCCGATAACGCATTCCAATTTAAGTCTTCACGCGTTGCCATGTATCCGTCTAATATTACTAATTTCATAATAGGAAGTGTACATGTTGATAGTTTTGAGTAAAGAAAAATTGTGCTTTAGGCAGTGGCTTTACAAATGGCGAACGGTAGGAGTGTACAAAAATTAGTACATGACTACTGCGAGCCCATTTGCGAAACTCCGTATAAAGTGCAATTTCCCACGTTTATAAAAGTTTGAAGAACAATGGATACATAGGCTCTAAGCGCTTTTTTATTTCTAAAATATCCTTACCCATCTTGTCCTTCTTTATCTCAAATTCAACCTTCTCCCATTTGCCCTTTAAATTCAATATCTTCACTTCCTTTGGTTGCTTGCTAAAACCTAATTCAATAACCTCAAGTGGATCCCAACCAAAATTGAATAAACCAACAACTTCAGACCCATCTTTGAGTGTTCCACTCTTTACATACATTTCAGCATCGTAAGGATACCAATACGCAAATTCATCTATGTAATTAAAAACGTTCAGCATAAAAGCCTTGCGTGGATAACGTGTATATGAGTTCCAACCTGTATAAACAATATACGAACCCACAACAAAAACTTTTCCACCTAATTCGTTTTCAAAAAGCGTGCTTGCTGGCGATATTACTTTGAAATTCTTTCTATCATCTTGTGTGAATTTTTTGCTAACAAAATTAGAAAGAACCCTTGTTTTTGGCGAATTTGGTTTGAGATTTGCCAAATTACTACCGATAACCATTATTTTGTCTTTCAAATTTCCATTGAGAGAATCGTTAGATATAATTTCTGCATTTATTATGTGTTCATTATAGAATGTTGCATCAACACCAATGTATTTAGCAAAACCACGTTTGCAAAGTTCAACAGCTGCACCAGCATCTAATACTAAACCACGAGCAAGTTGTTTTTTGATGTCGGCATCGGAGAACAATTTTAATTCTGAGGCATTCAAAAAGCCTGCGTTTTTACCGAGATATTCAAAGTTTGTTGGAATACCCAAAACACAGCAAAATGTCTGAGCCCATGGAGTAATGCTTCCATAACCACGAAAATCAAATGGATTCATATTGTAGTAAGGCTTTTCTGGAATGAGTGTAGCAACACCTTTGCGAGATACAATATTTTTAGAAACTTCTGCTAATGCTTCGTAAAAGTCGGCATGCTCTGAAAGAATTTTTCTGAAAGCTTCATTTCCACCAACTTCAAATTCAGAAGTCGAGGTAATCCATTGTTTTGAGCCTAGGCAACCATCGATTATATATCCACAATAATTTGCATGAAGTGAACGAGCCGATGTACCATATCGATTGTGTGGCAGAGTATCGGTTTCAGCCAACACAATTGCTTTGCCCTTCAACGGAGCTAATTGTTGAATCGATTTATACATTGTTTGTGCAAAATTACGAGGCGTTTCGTTTGCTTTAGCATAACGAGCATTATTTATGCGAATAATAGGTTCATACCCTTTCCCAGCAAAGATTTTCCCCAAACGGTCAGCATAACGAATGTCTGCATCGCATATACATACAGAACCGCGAATAGTTGGGTCAACTTCGTCAATAGCTTCACGCATTTTTTTAGCTAACTCACAGATTGAATCGATTACAACTTCATCAATAATTTTGGCTACACGCTTGTTTTCTTCAGTCTTGCCGTAGAGATGTTTTTGAGCTTCTTTTGCTGTTATTTTTCTTCCGAGCTTTTCAGAAATTTTCTCTAAGTGCAATGGGCAAAGACAACCTGCATTGTTTGCACTTGTGTACATACGAAAATCGTCGTCAATCATTATGTGCGAAGGCTTTAATTGTGCCGATTTTCTGCAAATATCTTGCATATATTTTATTGTGTTTTCACCAAGTGGGCAACATTTGTATTCGTTTTCTTGCAAATTTCCAAAACGCACAAGATGTTCAAGATTATTTTTGTTTTTCAAAACATAACCATGCCCTAATGTAGATTGCAACAAGATGCCCCAATTTGCACGTCCGTTGATATGTTCGCGAACTTTCTGAAAACGTTTGCCCAAAATTGCAATTTTATCGATTGGTGGATTCCCTTCGGGAACAAGCGTGAAAATCATAAGCGAAGTATCTGCAATTCTGTCTTTTTGAATGCGAACAATATCTTCGGCAAGCTCTTTTTCCATACCTTCTGAGGCTGGAACAATATTGAAAACTAACAAATTTTTAGCCGATGCAACGCATGCAATAGCCCCAATCAATAACATAGATATAAATCTCTTCATACAATTACTACTATAAAAAAAGTAAACATTGTAAAGCTTTTATGCAAAAAAAAGGAACTTAGTGTTCCTTTTTATTTTAATTTAGAAATTTCTATTTCTGCTTAGCTGAAACGACATCATTTATTATACGTTGTAAAATCTTTTCACGCGCAACTTCATCCTTTATAATTAAATAACGATGTTTGCCAAGTTGGTCTGATTTAAAATATGTAACACCTGTCTCATCTACACTAACAACACCCGATTTCGACAGATCAAAAAGCTCAGGAGCAAACACAAACAATACACTTGTTGGATCCCACAATGGTCTGTCGTGTTTACCTGTTTTAGATGCACGAGTCGAGTAATACAAATACGCCTCACGCAATGGATTATTTAATGGCAATTTTTCTATTTCGCTTTGAGGGAAACGAATAGAACGTCCGATTTCATAGCCACTAAAAACAATGGGGACATCGCAAAGTTTTAAAACTTGAGCAAGCATTTGTCCCTTGTCGCCACGCAAATTGTATTCTACCCAACCTTTATCTTTACCTTGCCAAGCTCTGCCCGAAAAATCTCCAGCCATTATAGATGCAAGCTTTACCTTTTTTGCAACAAGCTCTCGCCCACTCAATACTGAAATATCATCGGGCGTCGACGCCAATAACTTTGCAAAATTGTGCAACGTACCAAGCGATACAAAATAAACAGAATTATCGGGAGAATTTGCCAACAAACGTCGATGCATCCTGACAGCATCTTCTATCTTCGTTTTTTCGTTTGTCTTGCGTGGATATTTGAAATAACCATTTTCATTCTTTGCAAAAACTATTGGTTTTATTCTATCGAACGATCTTGACACGCCAAATTGCATTTTACCAATTTTTACAACTGGTACATTGCTACAACCATAGTACATAAGCAACATTTCCGAAAATGCTACGCATTGCCAATTATTGCGAACAGCACTAACACACAGCAAATTAGCTTCGCCCTTTTGAACGTAATTTATAGTTTGCACTAAAGCTAACGAGTCATCAATATCGCCTCCGATATCGGTATCAAAAATAACATTTTTCTTTTCGGCAAAAGCTACTGATGTTAAAAAAGCCAAAAGCAATGCAATAGTATTTTTCATAACTTTTTACATTAAAGATATATCAACTACAAACGACTTCGATTTGCCTGCATCTACAAAATGTACAGGTTTCGATGCCGAATTTGGCATATTCATCCAAGGTTCTACACAATAATACTTTGCATCATCGGTTTCCGACCAAGTAACAATAGTTGTTGCTATGTTAGAAGAATCGTCAAAACCTATCTTCATAGTGATGTCTTCCTCGCCATTTTTCGAACCAAATTTAACAATGTTTGTCTTTAAGCGAGTATGTATTCTGTTATAAATGTCTTCGTCGGCAAACGAAGTTTTTGTGGGGTCGGCAGGCTCAAAAGTTCCATCGGCGTTTATATGATAAGCTTTTTTGGCATCGCAAACTAAACGATAATCTTTGCGAGATGCCCCAGCATGCCATGGCAACTGAAAATACGGATGCAATCCTGCTCCCCATGGAATAGCCTCAGTACCATTGTTCTCAAGCATTAACTCGCAATTAAACGACAACTCTGAAAAACGATATGTAACCGAAAATTCGTAGTCAAAAGGATATGCTTCTTTAGCATCAGCAGATGGCTTATAAACACAACGCAACGAAGTTTCGCCCATTTCTGTTATATCAAAATCGCCATCTAAAGCATAACCGTGCATACGCATTGGCAAGATTTCGCCCGAAGGAGTTTTCCAAAAATTTTTCTGCCCGTCGAACCAAGATGCCCCAGCAAAAGGGAAAAGAACAGGCATTCCACCACGCAACGATGAAAAATCATCACTGGAAATATCAAAATTATCAGGCATGTGTATAACATCTCTGATACTGCCATCAGCCATAGATAAATACCAATTTAACAAACGAGCACCTTTTGCACGCAACAAATATGTAGAAGCACCAACTTCTATTCTGTATAATTTACTATTACCAACTTCCAAAATATCCATAACGTCAATAGATAGTAATTATAAAAAAATTTCAACTTTTTTTGTAAAAAGAGCATAAAAAACTTGTTGCATAAAATGAGATATTCTTTCATTATTAAAGAATAATGAAAGAATATCTCGATTTGCTTAATTTAGTTCTCGAAAAAGGCTCGGAACGTTCCGATAGAACAGGTGTTGGAACAATAGGTGTGTTCGGCGCTCAGGCACGCTTCGACTTGAAAAACTCGTTTCCCCTTTTAACAACAAAAAAGCTCCATACTCGCTCTATTATACATGAATTGCTCTGGTTCATAAAAGGCGATACCAACATAAAGTACCTCAATGATAACAAAGTTACAATTTGGGACGAATGGGCTGACCAAAATGGAGACCTCGGCAGAATATACGGCGCCCAATGGACAGACTGGCGTACTCCAGATGGCAAAAGTATAAACCAATTGCAAAATGTAGTTGAACTTTTGAAAAAAGATCCATTCGGCAGACGTCATATAGTCTGTGCATGGAATCCAGGTGAAATCGATAAAATGGCATTACCCCCTTGCCACGCAATGTTCCAATTCTACGTATCGCCAAACAAAGAACTAAGTTGCCAGTTGTATCAACGTAGTGCCGACTTATTCCTCGGTGTGCCATTCAATATTGCCTCGTACGCAATGCTCACTATGATGATTGCGCAAGTTTGTGGCTATGGCTTAGGTGAATTTGTACACACTTTTGGCGATTTGCACATTTATAAAAATCATTTAGAACAAGTAAAACTTCAGCTTTCAAGAGAACCTCGTAAACTTCCACAAATGAAGTTAAATCCAGAACGTAAAAACTTGGAAGATTTTGTTTTTGAAGATTTTGTGCTTGAAGGTTATGATCCACATCCAACAATTAAAGCACCTATTGCTGTATAATGAAAAACGTTAAAGCCATTGTTGCAGTAGCCATAAATGGAGTTATCGGGAACGGACTTCTAATACCTTGGCATATTTCTGAAGACTTCAAACACTTCAAAAAAACTACCACTGGTGGTATAATTGTAATGGGCAGAAAAACATGGCAAAGCTTGGGAGAACGCCCTCTGCCAAATCGTGAAAACGTAGTTTTAACATCAAAGCCCGAAAATGTAAAAAATGCAAAAGGCTTTTCAAGTTTACAAGAGGTTTTTGATACATATAAAAACGATTCGCGAACAATCTGGATATGTGGAGGTGCTAACTTGTACGCCCAAGCATTACCCTTTTGCGAGGAAATCATATTAAGCAGAGTTAAATTTGCCCCCAAGGGCGACATATTTTTTCCACCTATAAACACTCTTTTTAAAAAGACTACAACTCTTGCAAAATACAAATTATTTAATGTAGTACGTTATATTTCGCGCGAAAAAATAAATAAGAACAAAAAATAAGACTAACTGTCTAATCTATTATGGAATTTTTAGTATTGATAATTATACCAATTTTAGTTGGTTTGTATGCCCAAATGAGAGTGTCTTCAACCTACGATCATTTTAGTAAGATTCGTAGTAGAAATAATCTAACAGGTAGAGACGCCGCCGAAGCTGTTTTACGTGCAGCCGGAATTAACGATGTTGAAATTATACCTATACAAGGACACTTAACCGACCACTACGACCCATCAAAAAAAATATTAGCACTAAGTCAGGAAAATTACAGTGGCACAAGCTTGGCAGCCCTCGGTGTTGCTGCACACGAAGCCGGACACGCCATTCAACACAAGCAACAATACGCGCCCCTAAATTTGCGTATGGCTCTTGTACCAATCACAAGTTTTGCAAGTCAATTGCTTCCATTCGTTATGCTTGCGGGGTTTTTCTTATTCCATAGCATAACAACAATTTACATTGCTATTGGAATATATTTAATACTTACTGTATTTCAGTTAGTTACACTACCTGTTGAATTTGATGCGTCTACGAGAGCAAAAAAATATTTGGCATCGTTGGGAATAATAGAAGGCGATGAAGCAAGTGGAGTTCGCTCGGTTCTTGATGCGGCAGCCTTTACATATGTAGCAGCATTTGTTTCATCGTTAGGTTGGTTGCTTCATCTTATTTTAATAGCTAATGATCGTCGCTAAATTAAGGAAAAATATGAAATCGCTACTTTACACAATTACAATATCAACGTTATTTTTAACGGCGTGTTCACCAACTGACGCAAAAAAAAATCCCGACAAGGAAGCATCGGAGCAGTTTGTGCGTGCTGCATTACAGTTATACGATGCAAAAAAATTAGCCGAAGATTTTCAGTTTCAAAAAGCCTTCGACGAATTTTCAGACATCGCAAATAAAGTTGATAGCATAGTTTCAACCTATCCATCTAGTACTATAGCCTTGCGATTAGTTTCGGAAGATAACGTAAAAATTGGAGCTTTTAAATTTGATTTTTTAAAAGCAAATGTTATTCCGACCATGAAAGAACTTACATCGCAAGATATAGCCAGCATAGCAAGAACGTGGTCCATAGCTAGTTTCAGCAACAAAAAAGATGTAGCTTTCAATGAAATAGCAAATTTAGTTCAAAACGATACATCTCTAAGCCCAGAGCAAAAACAAAATATCTTGCAAAAAGTACCTGTTAAAGTTTCATTAAAAAAGCCACAACATGTAGCTAAAGAAATAAATAAATACGAATCGGAACAAAATGTTCAAAAGAAAATATTATCCGATAATGAAATACAACAATTACTAAAAGAAGCAGAAAAGAATGCAAAATATTGTTCTTATGAATTGTCGGCATCGGAACAATTGCTAAAAAAATCAGAAAATATAAATGTAGCAAAATATCCACAGTTTTCTAAAATCCTAAGAAACGCGCTCGAAAAAGCATCGCAAATAAGTATAATATCATTGCGCGAAAAAGCTTTTGCTACCCTTGCGGCAGCTGCAGCAAAATCGGGAGATGAAACTTTAGCGTTAGAAATTATATCGTACATAAAAAATCCAGATGCATTTGAAAACGTATTTAAAAGCCTTGCCGACACTCTTGGAAAAACAAAGAATTATCCATCGGCATTGGCAATAGCATCAAAATTAAAGAACGAAGATATAAAAAATAAGTTCCTTTCTACATTGTCTATAAACGTAGCAAATCAAGGTAGAGTTCAACCAGCAATAGAAATTGCTAAACAAATTAAAGATATAAAAATTAAGAATGATGCACTTTGTCAAATATCAATGATTGCATACGATTCTAAAGATATAAGCAATTTTATAAATGCCATTACCAACATTGATGCAAAAAACTTAGAATGTTTAAAAGTATTTTTAAAATACTCAAAGAACATAAATATCTCACCATCGGTAGCAAGTGCAACAGCAACCTTAGCTGAAATGATTATCCCAACTAATAAAAAGTTTGGTGAAATCCTAAATAATATGGCTATAAAAAATGAAGATAACAACAATTCTTCAGCTTCAATTATAATATCTAACTTCATTGCATTAGATAAATATAAAGATGCCGTAGCCTACGCTGAAAAAATATCGGAAAACACTCCACAAAAACGTATGTTAATAGCGCAAACAGCAGTATGGAATATTGCAAAAGGAAAAGAAGACGCTGTTAATACTTTAAATAAATTAGTTAATCAAATTAAGCTTGAAGATATTTCTGTTCAAATTCAGTTTTCGTATTTGGTTGAAACATCGAAACTCTCCGATGACGAAAAGAATAAAATCCTCAAGCCTCTGTTTAAATTATAGAGGTGATCGATATTGCTTATTTAACAAGCTCAAATTAAATAGTACAAACTTGAAATACACACAATAAATTTATTTCCCTCAAAAAAAAGGTGGTAATTTTACCACCTTTTTTGCGCTAATATAAAACTAACTCAATTTTACATCAAAATCTTTTAGCATTTCAGCAGTTTTAGAATCGGCTTGTTCTATTGTATCGCCACGAGCAAGCAACACAGCCATTCTTCGATGCCCTACAACACATGGTTTGCCAAATATACGCATATCGGTTTTAGGACGCGACAACACCTTATCTAAATTGCAATACTCAAGCTCTGCACTATTGCCCTCAACAACAACAGCTCTACTTGCAGCCGGTGAATACTGCTCGATATTTGCAATAGGAATACCCAAAATTGCTCGAGCATGCAATGCAAACTGCGAAAGATTTTGCGAAATCATTGTGACCATACCAGTATCGTGTGGACGTGGCGAAACTTCGCTAAACAAAACTTCATCGCCCTTAATGAACATTTCAACGCCAAAAATACCATAACCACCAAGAGCATCGGTAATCAACTTTGCATATTCTTTTGCACGATCAAGTGCAATATCGCTCATTGGATGTGGTTGCCAACTTCTACGATAATCACCATCTATCTGCTGATGTCCGATTGGAGCGCAGAACGATGTTCCACCACTATGACGCACTGTCAAAAGAGTAATTTCGTAATCGAAATCAACAAAACCTTCAACAATAACTTTACCACTACCAGCACGACCACCCGACTGAGAATAATCCCAAGCTGGCTTAATGTCATCTTTAGTTTTCACAACACTCTGACCGTGTCCAGATGAGCTCATAACAGGCTTTACAACACATGGTAAACCTATTTTTTCTACACATTGTTCAAACTCTTCAAATGTTGTAGCAAATGCGTATGGCGATGTTTTCATACCGAGTTTTTCGGCTGCCAACGTTCTAATACCTTCACGATTCATTGTAAAATTAACAGCTTTTGCTGTTGGAATTACGCGAAATCCTTGTTCTTCAAGCTCTACAAGTTTAGAAGTAGCAATAGCTTCAACTTCTGGTATTATATAATTAGGATTTTCTTTTCTGATAACTTCTTCAAGTTTTTCAGCATCGAGCATAGATATTACATAACTGCGATCTGCAACTTGCATTGCAGGAGCGTTGGCATATTTGTCAACAGCTATAACCTCAAGACCTAATCGCTTAAGTTCTATTACTACTTCTCTGCCAAGCTCGCCACTTCCAAGGAGCATAGCTTTTGTGGCATTTGATTTGAATACAGTTCCTACGTTTGTCATAATTTTCACTGGTTAATAAATTTTAAAGTTTCTGCAACAACATCGTCAACATAAATGTTTTCAACATCTACGCCCCCTTGTATTGGGGAGTTGCGTGGACGCACAATAGATTTGGGGGCGTCAAAAACAAGTCCGTTGCGAACAGGATTTGTAGGTCCATAAACTGCCACAACTCTTACCCCTAAAGCGTTTGCAATATGAGTTAGACGACAATCTGTACCTACTACTAAAGAACAACTTTTCAACTCCGACATAATTTCTGAATCAGAAAGTTTGCCAGCCAACGATTTTATTTCAGCATATTCAGCAGTTCGTGTAATCTCGAAAGCCGTATGGCAATCACAATCGTCTCCATAAACAACGAATTTAAAATCGTTCAAATTTTTATCTAATTTTTTTATTATTTGCCCCCATTTTTCGGCACTCAAAACATGATTACCAGTACCTCCACAAATAATACCTATTTTATTTTTTTGAGGCACCATCGGAGTATCTAAAGGCGATAAATCAATTTCACCTTCCAAAGAATATCTACGCATAAACGCCTCGTAATACGACAATAAACTATCGGCTTCCGAAGCATAATCTGCCTTGTAAACAAATCTTATAAACTTGCGTTTTCTGTATTTTGATTCAATTGCAAAAGATATAGAAGGCATCAACAATTTTGATTCAACATCTGCAAGCAAAGAATCTTCAAACACTACATGCGTATCAAAATATTCCATACGCAATTTTCTAAAGAATAACATCCTTGCAATTTTATTTGAAACATTAGGCGCACAAACTAACTTTGCAGGAAAATCTAACCCCAACAATACATCGTAAAAACGCTTTTCACATACAAGTGTAAGTTCTGCATCGGGACGACTCTTATAGAGAGCTTTTATCAATGGAATTAAAGCCAACGTTCCTCGCAATGACGATGGTGGAGTAATTACATATTTATATTTACGTTTAAATTTGCCACCGAGCAATTTCAAACAACATTCGCGTTCATCTTCACGCATTTTTGGCAAAGCAAAAGCATTAAAGCGTTCCCAACGCTGATGCAACCACAACCAATCTCTACAAAGTTGTTCATCGGTACGCAATTTGTTTTCAAGCCATACATTCATTTTGGTAGAAATGTCATTGGCAGAATCAACATTCAACCACTCGCCACTAATTTCTGCACGCCAAAAACCTGTGCGTTTTGCATAAAACATAGCAACATCAGCTTTCTTGTGTTCTGCAAGAATTCTAGGTAATTCGGTTGTAGAACATATCATATCAAAGAATACATTTTGCAAACCTGCTTTACCTGCATTTTGGTCAAACAACAACGCAACTGCACCTTTTTTATTCAAAAAATCAACCGACTTTCGCACATTTTTACGCGACAACAAAGTTATACCACAACGTTCTCGTGATTTCTTCACCCAATCTTCAATAGAACTATTATCGAACGGACGATATATAACGCCAACTGGTGGAAGTTCTACATCGACAAGTGCAGGCATTAGCGATACAGCTTCAACCATACAAACATGAGGCAACAACAATAGTATTGGTGTTGGATTTTTAGAATGGTTTGCAAGCTCTTCCAAAATAAAAGCATCAACCCCTATACGCTTTTTCAACGTATCTAATGGAATATGAGGACTTGCCAACACAAACAACCCCATTTCGACCATTCTGCGTACCGACTCTTTTGCTATAGCTCTGCGTTCTTTATCCGACTTCTCTGGGAAACAATGTTCCAAATTTCTATAAGCTACACGCATACGCTTAGCCAGAAATGTAGAAACAAACCATGCTATGAAACAACAAATGCCTCGCAACACAAACTCTGGAGTCTTTGCAAGTACGAAACCCAATACTGTGATAAAATATTTCATTTTCTAATGTATGTAATCTAAACATTCACAAAAATAAAATCAATTTTATAAAGCAAAAATCCTCATTTTTTTACAAAAAAAGAGTCCTTTTAGGACTCTTTAGGAAATGAACTATAAATAAATTAGTCGCGTTGCATTGCCAACGAGTATTTTTTCACAAATTCGGAAGCTGTATCTAAAGCAAAATCTTCACCGTTAGCCTCAAGTGCGTTGTTTACAACTTCAACAAACTTATTTACCACTACAACTGCATCGGCACATTTTGCAGCCTGATTAGCCATAGACTCAGACGAAAATCCAAAACCTGCGCCAACTGGTAAAACCGAAGCTTCGCGCATTTTTTGCATTTGTTTAAGAACTGATTCTGGCAAAGAATCTCTGCTATCGGTAGCATCGGCATAATATATAAACCCACTACCACATTCAGAAATTTCAT
Organism: Verrucomicrobiaceae bacterium; assembly: GCA_015061955.1. Taxonomy (GTDB): domain Bacteria; phylum Verrucomicrobiota; class Verrucomicrobiia; order Opitutales; family Intestinicryptomonadaceae; genus Merdousia. The sequence goes on along the minus strand of SUVO01000002.1, from coordinate 58,102 downwards.
GTACACGTTCTGGCGATGATGTAGTTGTAGCCAACGGAATAAAATCCATTCCATACTTATTCAATACCGATGATACTTCCACACTTTCTTCCATTGGTACATCAACAATCTGCCACGAATTTATACCAGCCTCGGCACATTCTTTAGCTGCACGCTCTACACCATATTTAAAAATTGGATTATAATACGAGAACACAACAAACTTTTGTTCAATACCCTTTGCACGCAAACGACTTGCCATATCTATAATCTTACGCAACGTACAACCATTTGCGATAGCTTTAGCACTCGAAGCTTGAATTGTTTTACCACCTGTCATTGGATCAGAAAATGGGACACCCAACTCAATTATATCGGCACCAGCTTCGCATGCACGCTCAATAAGTTTTTCGGAAAATTCAATTGATGGATCTCCACAAGAAACGTACAAAATCAACGCTGCACGATTGCGTTTTTTTAAATTTTCAAAGAGATTTTTCATTTATGAGCCTCCAAATATTCGATTACCGATTGCATATCCTTATCGCCACGTCCCGACAAGTTCACAATTATTGATTTCGATTTATCTAAATTGCGTGCGTTCTTCATACCCAATGCCACAGCGTGCGACGATTCCAACGCTGGTATTATACCCTCTAAACGACACAATGTCTGGAAGGCATCAATAGCTTCTGCGTCGGTTATTGGAACATATGTTGCACGTTTACTTTCGTGTAAATAAGAATGTTCTGGACCTATTCCAGGATAATCAAGACCAGCCGAAACCGAGAATGTATCTAAAATCTGACCATTTTCGTCTTGCAACAAATATGTCTTATTACCATGTAAAACGCCTACACTACCAGCGTTTAAGCTGGCAGAATGCTTGCCTGTTTCGATACCAGCACCAGCTGCTTCGGCACCAAAAATAGCAACACTGTCTTCTTCGATAAACGGTGCGAACAAACCTATTGCATTACTACCACCACCTATGCAAGCAACTACTTGGTCGGGCAAACCACCATTCATTTCCATAAACTGACTCTTTGCCTCTTTACCTATTACCGACTGGAATTCTTTTACCATAAGTGGATATGGATGTGGACCAGCAGCTGTACCTATAACATAGAATGTATCTTCAACTGTTTCAACCCAATTGCGCAACGCCTCGTTTAGAGCATCTTTTAAAGTAGCCTGAACATTATCGAGCGTAACAGCACGAAGCTTTGCACCAAGCATATTCATACGAGCCACATTCTGAGCTTGTCGACGCACGTCTTCAGCCCCCATAAAAACTTCGCACTCCATACCAAACAACGCAGCCACAGTTGCAGTTGCCACACCATGCATACCTGCACCAGTTTCGGCTATCAAACGTTTTTTACCCATTCTACGAGCCAACAACGCCTGCCCTATTGTATTGTTAATTTTGTGAGCGCCTGTATGATTTAAATCTTCTCTTTTCAGATAGATTTTTGCACCACCACAATATTTAGTTAGGTGTTCTGCATAATATAAAGGCGATGGTCTACCAACAAAATCTTTCAACAACTGAATGTATTCGCGTTGGAAATCATCGTCAGCCATAGCTTTCAAGTACTCGGCTTCCAAATCTTTGAGTGCAGTCATCAGAGTTTCAGCAACATACATGCCACCAAATTCTCCAAATTTTCCTGTTTTATAATTTATGTAATCTTTCATTTTTTTTATTAAATTTGCAGTAATTCGTTAAGACACAAAAAAAGCGACCAAACAAAAGGCCGCCAAAGTTTAAAACATTTTTAAACTCTCACGACCTTAAACTGTGCCACCACTTTTGCATTTTTATGGAAATTTATTTAATTTATGTTTTAGATTTTTTAATCTTGATAAAAGTTTGTCAAATATTTTTTTTATTTATTTTTACGATTATCACATAGTTGCCACCCGTATGCGATGTAGCCAAAGCAACAACAATTTTAGGAGAACGCTCAAGAACAACATCGTCAAAATAAACAATTCCAAAACGCTGTCTCCACAAACCTTTATCTTGATTTAAGCTTTCCAACAGACACCCCAACGACATCAATGCCGACGAACATTCGGAATATCCTGTATGGAAAACACTTGTTATCATCGGAATTTTTCCAAAAAATTTATCTCGTAAATTGATTATTTTTGAATCTTGAGCAGTTCCACGTGGAGACCACGATATTAAATCGACATCTTTTACCGAAACTCCAGCTTGCTTGATAGCCTTTTGAAAAGCCCGTTGTAAACCATCGTTATCAAGATTAGCATCTGTATAATTTCCACCATCTAAAGTAGAAACGCACGATAATATTTCGCCTAAATATTTTTGATTGCTACAACTTGATGTAGTTTCGTCTAATGTTTCAAGTAAGAAAGCCGAAGCCCCCTCACCAAAAACAGTACGATACGCTGAATAATATTTCATTTGAAAATCTTTTTCAGATTCATCAGACCTAAAATATTTCAAAGCCGAATAAAGTTCCATTTTCGATTTTGTAAGCTCATCGCAAGCAACAACAACAACTTGCTTAGACTTACAATTTTCTAAAAGCATTTTTGCATACTCTAAACCTTGAAGCCCTGCATTTAACCCCGATTTTAAACTTTTTACATTTCCATCTATACCGAGCTTATCAGATAAATCAGCTTTGTTTACAACCGAGCGTTGCTCCGAACAACAAATAAAATCTATATTTTTAGAATTTAAATCTTTTGTATTTTTAAGAGCCTCACGCGATGCCTCTAAAGTATATGCCACTGCCCCGTTTTGCCCAACAACGCAACCAGCCCAATTATCGCATTCAAATTTTTCGATTTTTGCAACACCAACACAACCAGAATGCAACGCTTTTAAATTAGCATCGACACCAACGCCCAACGGACTTACAACCCCAACCGAACTAATAACAACTTTAGCTTTTTTATCATCCGATACATTTTCAACCTCAGGTAATTTGCAATAGATTTTTGCCTCGCGTTTTTCAGCCAATTGCAATTCTTCAACAACAAAAAAAGCTGTATCACAACCAACTAATACTACATTAGTTTTTTGTTGGCTTATAAGCAAATTTGCAATTTCCATAGCCGAAGATATATCATCAACAACAATACTGCCACCACCAATTTTCAACAACGAACTCAATATGCGAGGATATGCCGATACATTCTGCTGTAGATATTCTTTACGCAAAATATATTTATCGGTTGTAAGGTTTGTCGCCCCAACAGGTAAATTATGTTTTTGCCAAACCAACACTAAGTATGTATTTTCATCAACATTTACGCCCGACTCTTTTATAGAATTGCGAGCCAAACAAATAAACGAACACAATCTTGGATTTTTATAGGTTTCGGTTTCTTCTATGGACATCAACGATGTACACCACGAACAATTCTGATTATCCTCAATCGCTGAACAATTACTATGAGTAAAAAGTTCAGAAATATCAGAAAAATTTGTGATTTTATCTGACGATATTTTTGAAGACGGAGAACACCCTACACCTGTAATAACTGCAGTGTTCATAAAATATCTACACTAATATAATGAGGTCTTACAATTACAATAAGCCAAAGCCCAATCGCCCAGAAATTTCATCGGCATACGATTTCACAATCTTGCCAATTTCATCTAACTGCGAAACCTTTACACGTTCGCGTGGACCTGTTATCCATATTGCAGCAACTGGATAACCATGAGCATCTAAAATTGGAGCACCAACGCAATTTACACCTTCAATTTCTTCGCCTTTATCGAACGCATAACCATTATTTTTAACAGTTTCCAACTCTGCCATGAACTTCTTTTTATCGACGATTGTGTTTTCGTTGAATTTTTGAAACTTTATTTTAGCTATCTTGCGATCAACTTCATCTTTCGACAAAAACGCAAGCATTGCCTTACCTGGAGCCGATGTATGAAATGCTATACGCATACCAATTTCGCCCAAGAATTTAAATGGAAATGTTCCAGGTGCTTGTTCAATCATAACACAGCCATCATCAAGCATTGTTCCAAGCATAGAAGTTTCACCGATTTTGTCGCGCATTCTACGCAAAACATCCATACTTTTTTCAACAATATTCGATTCCCCAAACGCTGCATAACCTAAAGCTGCCAATTTACGAGACATTCTAAATGTACGTTCATCTCTATTTTTAGCTACGTAACCACAGTCTTCGAGCGTACATAAAATACGGAAGATGCTACTTTTTGAATAACCAGCAGTTTTTGATATTTCTGGTAAAGTCATACCATCGGGATTTTTTGCCAAAAGCTCAAAAACCTCTAATCCTCGTTTTAGATTTGGAACGTGATAACGTTCGTGTGTTATGTGTTTTTCTGTAGATATCATATATAAAAGCGAATTATTCAAATATAAAACATAAAGTCAATTACATTTATTCAAAACAAAATCCTCTATTGTTATTTGAAGAGTAGATAAACTAAAATTTATCTAAATTCGTAAAAAATTATATTTTTTGCTTGACATACCCCCCCCTAATAAATTAGGAGTACTTCAATTTAAAAAATTTTTATAGTACCTTACTGAAAAAGATTTTTTATAATATAGGAAAACTAACATAAAATAATTATCAATCATGAAGAAATTAATTATAACCTTATCAATATCGGCTGTGAGTCTTGTTCATGGTGCTACTATTGAACAAAGTGGAAACTGGTCAGATCCATTAACGTGGGGTTTGACAGATAGCGAAACTGTACCAACAACGCAAGATACAGTTTCTTTTGGGTCATCGGGCTTGTCTTTGACAGCAGATGTCGATGCTACAATATCTAGTTTTGACCTCGATAAAGCAACAATTAAAGAATACAGTTTTTCTGTAAAGAATGGAAAAACTTTGAAAATTAGTACATTCCCAAAATCAGCAGTAGAAACCAATACAACTTTAAATATTGGTTCAACAACCGATTCGTCTGTTGCGGGAAGAATAGAGATGAATACCCATGGAAATGGTATTAGAAATACTATTTTGAATTTAAATTCAGGTACACTCTATTTGACAACAAATACGCACGCAGGCACAACAAATGCTGGCGGTGGACACTATAACACAACATTCAATATTGCAGCAGGTACAACACTTGAACTCGATACACGCGTGAATGGTAAAGGCACTAAAATGTACATTTATGGCGATGTAAAAGTTTTACCAGCAGCAACATTCACAACATGGAGTGGTGGAAGTAATTTCTTCCTTTACGAAGGTGGTTCAATTACAGCAGGTAGCATACGTTGCACGGCAGGTGCATCTATGGCAAGTGATGGCTCGTATACACAAAGAGTATTTGTCGATGGCACTGTAAACGTATCTGATGGCGAAAAAGGGTATACATCGCGTTATTATGCCTTACGTTTTGGAGACGCCAATAACAATACATCGGTATCAGTAAGCAGTTTAACTTCGCAAAGTAAATTAGTTTACGATATTGGTTCACATGCGGTAATCAATCAAACATCAAGCGATTCAAAATACTTGGTTGAAAATTTAGGTATTTTGAATGTAGCTGATGGGGCAAAACTCAATTTGCAAAATGGTTTTGGCTTGATTGGTATGAGCACGCTCAACATCAATGCAAAAAATGCTTTTGCAACAAATGTAGCTGGTTCAACTCAGCAAGATGCAAAGTTCGTTATTACAGATAAATCGGGAACAATGGCAGCAACTGCACCTACAATGAATATCAATGCAAGCAACGATTTTGGCAATGTTGAATTTGATTTAGCTGAAGCACATCAATATGGTGGTGCAACTCTTACAATCAACGTTGCAGAAGGTGTGAATGTATCGTTTAAATCGTTGTTCTCAAATTATAAAGATTACGATGATGGCTACGGAAATAACAATGCCTTTATCGAATTTATAATAAATGGTTTGTCTGATAAAATGAACTTCAAGCTAACCGATATGGACGACATCTTGAAGGATTATTCTTCAGAATTTTATTTTATCCATTTCAAAGATAGCGATGGCAACGCACTTCTTGTAACAGAAGTAAATGGCGACTATTATGTATCGGCTTCTGCATTAGTTCCAGAACCAGCTGAATGGGCAATGATTTTCGGAGCTTTTGCACTTGGTCTTGTTTGGTATCGTAAAAGACGTTAATTTTATCTAATAATAAATAGACGAAATGATAAAAAGAGTGTTCCCATGAACGCTCTTTTTTTGTATAATAATTCTTCTAATCAGCTTAGAATAAACATAGGTTGGAAAAGGTAAAACGTGCGAGATTGTCCCGATGCTTTTGCGTTTTAGCGAGCGTTGCTGTGCTATGCACTGCAGTCGAAGCTAAAACCAAAATGGAGGGCAAAACGTTTTCTTTGATGAGTTTATTTAATAAAAAAGGCACTTCATTGATGTGCCTTATAGTGTAAATTAAAACTCATCATCAAAGAAAACGTGGTCTCGCACGTTTTACATAAAACGGGTGTGTTTTTAGCTACAAGTTAAATAAATATACTATTTTAGGAAATAATTACATACCTATTTTATACATAAGCAAAAACGATTCTAATCATTTTGCATCTAACAAAAAAGTGCGTTCGACAGAACGCACTTTTTAATAATTTTTTATGAAAAACAATTTTTATTTTCTGCGACGATATGCAACAAAGCCCAACGCTATTGCACCGAAAATAGTTGCCCATTCGGCAGGCTCTGGAACTTGGTTAATCCAGTATGCACCAGCTTCACCATCAACAGCTGAAAGAACAAAATCTTTGCCAAATTCAATTTCAACGTCATTCAATTTCCAAGTAATATTTTCGTTATCAAAGCATGCTGTATCGTAAATTTTGAAAGATTTGTTGTTTTCCCAAACGCCAGTGTATTCGCCATTTGCCAAAACAAGAGTATCGCTCATAGTTCCAGAAACAATGTTGATTGAAAATGCAGTATCGATATTGTTTGGATTTGTCATTTGTTCAAAACCACCAATTGACAACGTCTTACCTTCAGCAACTGCAAGTGTCAAATTTGTATTAGCATCGAAGTAGAATGTACCAAAATCGTTGTCGGCATTTACTTCCATAATTACATCAGAATATCCACCAACACCATTGCGATAGTACATTTGATTTATATATACATCTACTGCTTTCTGACCTCTTGAATCAACAGTTACAACGTCTGGAGTAGTTGAATCGCCTGCTTTTGTTGTTACACTTGTAATCTTAGAAAAGGCGTTTGAAGCATTGAGTTTGAGAACTGCCGCTTCTTCCAAATACAAATCACCTTGCATCTGCAGTTTTGCACCCTCTTCAACAACAACTGTTGCCTGAAACGCATTTTTGTAATTTGAATTCCACTGAACAAGATTTGCATTGCTACCAAAGGTGTACTTTTGGCTTCTATTCCAAATTGCACCATCTTCAGCAGTTTTACCACCTTTTAACCCTTGTTCGTTGCCTATGCGTAATGCAGTTTGTCTTTCAAGATATGCTTTGCCTGTTGTTGAATTGGTATAATTTGTCTGATTTCCACCCCAACCTGAGCCGTTCAAATATAAATTTCCATCAATAGTCGATTCGCTTAATGTTTTTAAGTGTTCACACATTAAACGCAAACCTGAAGCGTAAAGAGTTCCACCGTTTGAAATGTTAAGCCCATGATAAATCATAGCTTGACCAGCGTTGAAACGACCTTGCGATACACTTATATCGTTCACGCCCCACATACCATACAAGTTTTCGTTATTGAGGTTTTTGTAATAAACAGTAGCATTGCCGTCTACTGTAATATTGGTATTTCCGTATGCCGATTGAGAAAGATGTAAATCTACTGTACCGCTTACAGCTTTAATTGTTAATGGATATGATACATTTGAGCTACCAGTACTTGTCAACACATTACCCGAAGAATTGTAGTCAGGAAAACGTAAATTTATATGACCATTATAATTGCCCGAACTATCACCTATTATAACAGTCGGACGCAACACATTTGAAGGCGTTACAACAGTTGTTATAGTACCCTCTACGCCTGTTGCAACCTTTACATTATTTACATCTCCAGTAGCCGAAAATACCACTTTATCGAAACTTTTTGCAGAGTCGAAAACTAATGTTGTAGACTCCGTTGGAAACGTATATGTTGACTCTGTTATACCTGATACATTTACGTCTGCACCAAATATTGCAGAAGCAAATAATACCGACACTGAACTTAATAATATTTTGTTTTTCATAAATACATTCTTTTAATTAAACGGTTAATCAAATACTACCCCCCCCCCGATAATTGTTGTCAAGCAAAAAATTAAAAAAATTTTACTAAACTTAGCGTTGCTGTGCTACGCACTGCAGTCGAAGCTAAAACCAAAATGGAGGGCAAAGCGTTTTCTTTGATGAGTTTATTTAATAAAAAAAAGGCACTTCGTTGAAGTGCCTTATGGTATAAATTAAAACTCATCATCAAAGAAAACGCGCTCTCGCACGTTTTAGAAGAGTTCGAGCTGTCCTGTGGCTGTTTCCTTTGAGGTTGAAAAAAGCTCAGAAAAGCGCTTCTGCCAGTCGTCAATCTTTTTCAAATAATAAGTTGGATTGTATGGTAAGGAAGTTGAATCGTACATTTCAATCGGACGAGCACATTTCCAGTCGGGATTTTTTTTGCCGTCTAGTTGTGCTATGTAGTACGATACCTTGTCGCCCGACGCAGGAGGCGTCTTCATTAGAAGTGATGCTTCTAAAGAGGCACGTCGACCTTTGCCAGTTGCTTCTATTTCTTTTTTGTATACAGCTGGAGTTTTAGAAATGTATTCGCTTTTTGCTAATTGGTTGATGTCGGCTTTCCCTGATAGAATGAGTTGACGAGTGTCGGTAATAAGCTTTGGAATTTCGTCTTCGCGTTCTAATAAAATATCGGAAATCATTGTTTGCGTTAAGTTCTGCAAAAAAGGCTCTACCGAGCGATTGCGAAAAGCAGAGCCTCGTAGAATAGTTTTGTTACCGTCGAGTAAAGCGTAGTTTTTTGCTTTGTAGCAAAGCATAGCCGAGTATGCACCATCGAAGTCTAAATCGATACCATCTGGAAGAACGTGTAAGACTTTTTCGAGTAAAACTTCTGGTTTTGAAAAATATTCTTGGCTCGATAAATAAATACCGTCGGTATCTGCCTCAAGAATAGTGCAACCTAATTCTTTGAAAGCAGTTATGAGCTTTTGAAGTAGTTCTCTGCCCATAGCAGTTATTTGACCAGCTAAGTCGATGTCGGAGAATATTGCAGTTGAAAGTCCTAAGTAGCCATAGAACGAGTTTATCAAAATTTTAAAACTCTTTTGGCGTGCATCAAATTCAATTTTGTCGGCTTTGTCAGTTGCTTGGCGAGCAAGTTTTTTATATTTTAAACGATATTCACGCAAAGTGCGAAGCTCATCGAGAAACGTTTTTAGATAATCGTTGCGTGGACATTTACCAATAACTAACATTAAGCTAGGATACAACGATGCAACGTCGTAATGAAGAACATTTTTAAAAAGACCAAGTTCAAAACCTTCCGACATTGCACCTTCAAAAAAACTTCCATTTTGAGCAGTTGGTAAAGAAGCATTGCGTGCATAGTATTTTTGAATAAACACGCTCTCAACTTTCATACCATTGCCACGCAATAAACACTCTTGCATAGGCATTGGAAAATTCTGTGCTTGTGCAACGTAAGTTGGTAATAAATGTTCAGCAATGCCAGCAGTTTCGCGAAGATCATCGAACAGATATTTTCGGAAAGTTTCTCTGTCGGAATTAAAGATATTTTTTATTTCAGAGCCTTCAATGTAAGTTCTATTTTCACGAACAGAAATACCAAAGTGAATAGCACTATCTTTAAGAGTATACGACGACATTTCTCGAGCAGAAATATCGTAGAATTGAACAAGCAATAAAGTGTCAATAACAGTACGCCCAGGAATATCGCAACGAATGTAATTTATAGTGCGTTCGGCGATAGATATTCTACTTCTGCGAAACTCTGCATTAAACCCGAAGCGTCCCCATTGCATAGGAATTTTTAGTTTTTTGCAACGCGTAGAAATGTATGGTAAGTCGAATTTAAAAATGTTGTGTCCTTCAATAAAATCGGGGTCCAATTCTAATATGCGTGCCTGAACACGTTCGAGAAGTTTGCGTTCACCATCGTCGTCAAACGATTCAATTTCAATACTTTCGTAGATACCATTGAAGCCTATGCCTACTGCAATTATACGATCTGAATTGCGAAATGCGTTTGGAAATTTTTCATCTTCCGAAGACACTTCAATGTCTAACTGAATACGTTTAATTTGATCGAAACGCATATCGGTAAACATATGCAAATTCATTGAACTTAAAAATTGACTTTCAATCGAAACTAATCGGAAGAAAGGCAGTGCCTTGTTGCGAAAACGCATAAAATTTTCAAACTCGTTAGTATTTTTAAAACGAACAAGTCTGTTCAAAGGTAAACTTACACCAGCGTTATCTGGCGTAGATAAATCCTGAAAATCATCAGCTTTAGCCTGTTGAGAAGTCCAAGCGTAAGGCTTAAAATCTACACTCTCGCAAATACGAGAATTGTCAATTCCGGCTTTGGCAAAGTATATTTTCCCGTCATCAGCGGCATAAATTCCGCACAATTTTGTATAAAATTCGTTTTCCATTGTAAAAATGCTTGCTCATTCTTAATAGATTATCAAAATATTTCAAATATATTTCTGAAAAATATGAAAAAAGCAAATCTCATAATGCTCGGAGCCCCAGGCAGTGGAAAAGGTACACGTGCAGTAGCTCTATGTGAAGTTTTAAACGTAGTACAAGTTGCAACTGGCGACTTGTTCCGAAATAATATAAAAGGAGGAACAGAACTCGGCAAGCTCGCAAAATCTTACATAGATAAAGGCGAACTTGTGCCAGACGAAGTAACTGCAAGTATGGTTAAAGACCGTCTACAACAACCAGATACACAAAAAGGTTTTATTCTTGATGGTTTCCCACGCACAATAAAACAAGCAGAAATGCTCGAAAGCATCTTGAAAGAGCTTGGCGAAGAAATAACTGCAGTAATCTTCTTAGATGTTCCAGATGCAGAAATTGTAAAGCGAATTTCAGGTAGAGTAATCTGTGAAAAGTGCCAAGCTCCATATCATAAAGAATACTCGCCATCTAAAGTAGAAGGTGTTTGCGATAAATGTGGTGGTAAACTCTATACACGCGACGACGACAAACCTGAAACAGTGTTAAATCGCTTAGAAGTTTTCCGTAAAAACACATTCCCATTAGTAGAATTTTACGAAAAAAAGGGTTTGATTGTTCGCATACCACCAGAACTTTCAGCAGAAGGTGCTGTTAGCGATATGCGTAAACTCTCACAAGAATTGGGTTTATTGTAATGCGAATATTGTTTATAGGTGATGTCGTTGCAAAATCTGGCAGAAGAATACTGTCGGAAAACCTCAAAAGTATACGCGAAAATCTCGGTATTGATTTTGTTATAGTCAATGCCGAAAACGCTGCAGGTGGCAATGGCATAACTAAAAACATAGCAGAAACAATGTTCCGTTATGGCATAGACGCCATAACATTGGGCGATCATACATGGGATCAGCGTTGCTTTGAAAACGAGATTGATTCCATTGAAAACTTGTGCCGTCCGGCAAATATCCCTTCAGGTAATCCAGGGCGGGATTATGTTATCTTAGAAAAAGATGGCGTAAAATTAGCTGTCTTTAGCTTGTTGGGACAAACTCTGATGAAAATAAAATCAGATTGCCCTTTTGCAGCAGCCGATAGAATGATTGAAAAACTTACCCCCATTAGCGATTTAATTTTCTTAGACTTCCATGCCGAAACAACCTCTGAAAAAGTTTCAATGGCATGGCATTTAGATGGCAGAGCTCAAGCTGTAATCGGTACACATACGCACATACCGACAAACGATGCTCGTATATTCCCACAAGGATTAGCTTTTCAAACCGATGCTGGTATGACTGGGCCGTGGAATTCGTGCCTTGGTAGAGAATGGGGTAATATTTTGAAACGCTTTATAGATGGACGTCCGCATCAATTCTTGGTTGCCGAAGGCGATGATAGAATTTGTGGAACAATTATAGATATTGATGCTCAAACAAAAAAAGCAACTTTTATAGAAGCTTTTACATATCCTAAATTTAATAATAAGCTCGATGTAAACGCACTAACGCAGGAAGAAACGCCTACTACACAATCCTAATTAGACATTCTTTTAAACGGCAATTCCAAATAATTGCCGTTTTTTATTTTATTTAATGAACAATGGGAATATCGTTCCAATCGGTAGTATAGTTAGGCGATGCCATGTTGCGTTTTGCCAACCACTTTTTATCTAAACCTTCCGACAACGAAACCAACGCACGTCTACCATAACGAGCATTTAGTTTATCAACTGCTTCAAATAATTTGCTATTAGTAGAGTTTATTTTAGGTGCAAACATATCTAACTGAACAGCTCCACTTTCAAGCCCCCAAAAGACAACTCCAGATTTCTTATATCTACGTCCTTGCTTAAACAAAGCTGGTAAATGAGGTTTTACAGCTTTAAGCATTTCAATGGTGTCATCGGTCGATGTAGGAAACGATACCACTACCTCCGACATACCACCATCTAATCTATAAGGTTTATATTCTGGATAATATACGCTATAAATATTTACGCCTGAAGCCCTCTGTCGTTCGGAACGCAATTTTTCGGCAGCCCTCCCGATATAGTACGATACCGATTCGGCAATATCGTTGAAATCTACAACAGGTTCGCCATAACAACGCGAATAACTTATGCTTTGCGAAAGAGCGTTGAAGTCTTCTTCTTCATAACATTGAATGCCACGCAACTCCATTGCTGTTCGAGCAACACCTATTGAAAAAACTTTGTGAAGTTTTTCATCGCCATACGATGCCAACTGCCAAGCAGTATATATACCTCTGCGTTTGAGTTTGTCGGATAAATTTCTACCAATACCCCAAACTTCCTCTACTGGTAAGTTTTCAATTACACTTTTTATATCGTTAGGCATTACAAAAACCCCAGTAGGTGATTTTTTACCAATGTGATTTGCAATTTTCGCTAAGGTTTTAGTTGGTGCAAAACCAATTCCACAAGGAATACCAATCCATTTTAATATGGTAGAACGTATTTTTGAACCAAAAGTTTGCCAATCAAAATTTTTCTCATAAGCTGGCCATATAAAAGCTTCATCGATAGAATATTGTTCTACATCGGGAACAAACTCGGCAAGAACACTCATTACTCTGCGTGAAATATCGGCATACAATTCATGATTGCCAGAACGAAGAATAATGCCTAAACGAGCAATATCGGGCTTCAACTTAAAATATGGTGTTCCCATAGCAATACCAAGTGCTTTAAATTCGTACGAACGTGCAATTACGCACCCATCATTACTAGACAATACAGCAACAGGCTTTCCCTCAAGCGATTTATCGAAAATTCGCTCGCAAGATACAAAGAAATTATTGCCATCAACCAACCCAATCATATCTACTTTACAAATTGATGTATAACAGCAGTTACAACTCCAAAAATTTGCAACTGCATACCATCTTCAAACATAATTGGCTTAAAACTTTTATTTGCTGGTTCTAACCATATTTCATTATTATTTTTTCTGAAATATTTAACGGTAAATTCGTTTTGAATACACGCAATAACAATATTTCCGTCGGTTGCATCAAGAGAACGATCCACCACCAAAATATCGCCAGAATTTATACCAGCGTCAATCATAGATTCGCCCATAGCACGCACAAAGAAAGTAGCCGATGGACGCCTCACCAAAAGCTCGTTTAAATCTAACGGAGTAGACGCATAGTTATCGGCAACCGACGGAAAGCCTGCCATAACTACATTTTCCATAATCTCTGCATGTTTGTTATTTTTGTTCATAAAATTATTGTCTATATTTTATGCAGAAAACAAACAGATTTTTTATCTTTTTTTGCATCTAAACTAAAAAAGATTAAAAACCTCTAACCTGTTTTAAAAGCTCGTATGCCGATTCTATCTGTTGAAACTTATTTGCATATGTTTCTTTTATAGAACTGCTCAAATCTAAATGTTCATAAACATCAGGATGATACTTTTTTACACCATCTCTATATGCTTTTTTCAATTCCTCATCAGTACAATTTGGTGGCACATTTAAAGTTTTGTATGCACTATTTACATCTGAAGTATTATCATTTGCCAACTCGAAATATCTATACTCGAAATGTTTCCAATATTCATTAGAGCCTTCCGTTTCTGAAGACGATTTTCGAGAATTTTGTAAATTATAAAACCTAAAATACTTGCACAACGATAATATTGAAAAAAATATCGATAACACAATCACAAAAGCTATAATTATACCAATACCAAAAAATAACGCTATTGTCCCTAATACAAACAACAAGATTTGATATATTATTTTATAGTTTATCATAATGGTTTAAAATTTTAACAAAAAGGTTGTAGTGTTATCCATTAATTCATAGGTTGATAATTTTTCAAAAACCACATCTAATTTTTCAGACAACGAATATTTTTCATTGTTCAAAACATCTTTAAAAAAGTTTTCAGCAATATTTGCTATATCTAAAATACCATCTGTAGAAATTACAAGAAAATCTCCTTTTTTCAATACAAAAGGTTCTACATTATAGTCTATCATAGGTATACAACGACCTCTTATACACGAAGTCAATAAATTTGAATGAGCAAATACATCTTTGCTAAATACATTACTATGATTTTCATTTAAACGTATAAATTCACCACCTCTAAAAAGCAACAAAGGCGAATCACCCACACTTATCCAATTTAAAAGATTCTTTTATTATACACGCTACCACAGTAGCACCACCACCAGTATCTAAAATACGAACCTGTTTATTAGCCTGTAATAGAGCTTCTTGTAAAAATTCTTTTATAGGTAATTTATTTGAAAATAACTTTAAAGCTTCCTCAAAAGCTTTTACAACGCAATTCGAGACAATTTCACCATGTCCCATACCACCCATACCATCTGAAACAACAAAAAAATCACCTACAATATTTTGCCCTTGAAAATCTGAGTCTTCTTGTTTTTTACGCTTCCCTATTGCTTTTTTAAATGCCACTTCCATATTATTTTATTCGCTAAAAAGTAATAAAAATCTCGACAAAAAAAGCGACCTGTCAAAAAAAACAGATCGCTTAATTTTCTATTTTTTATACTTTTTACGAAAGCTTTACATCAACCCAAGCACCCTTTTGTTCATTACTCTTTAGTGCTGCATCAATGAATGCCAAGCCCATACGACCATCAAGAACTGTTGCATAACGTGTATGAGCATAATCGAACTTTTCGCCATTCTTCCATGCACGAATATCTTTTTCAAATTCACGGTGCAAGCGTGCATAAGCATCGTGGAAAGCTTCTGGGTGACCAGATGGAATCTTTGGTTCTTTGAGCAACCATTCTGGAACATCACCAAGGAAACCGTCGTTAGCTTGAACATCACCACGCCAGTATACACGGTCTGGTTGTCCTGGAAGCATAATTGTAACCTTTTCAGGTTCTTCTTGACGCCATACGAGTGTACCCTTTGTACCAGCAACTTCAATCGACAAGTCGTTCTTATGACCAATGCAAATTTGCGATGCTCTTACCAAAGCCTTACCACCATTTGAAAGTTCGCAGTAAGTTGTAAAGTGGTCGTCTAAGAGTCTGCCCTTTACGAAGTTTTCGAGATGAGCCGAAACTTTAGTTACGTCTAAACCAGTTACAAAACGCAATTGCATGAGAGCATGTGTACCAATATCGCCACCACAAAGTGAACCACCCGAGCGTTTTGGGTCTGTTCTCCAGTCGGCACCAGTTTCGCCACCGTCTTGTTCGATTTTCTTTGCCAACCAACCTTGAATGTAAGACGAATCAACCCAACGAACATCACCAATCAAACCACTTGTTACAATGAAACGTGAGAACCACGAAGTCCAGTGACCGAGATATGTATGTGCAACAGCAAATGGCAAGCCCTTAGCTGTAGCTGCTGCTACAATTTCGTCAGCTTGTTCGAGATTGATTGTAAGAGGCTTTTCGCACATAACTGGAATACCAGCTTCGATAGCCTTCATTGATGGATCGTAGTGAACAAAGTTTGGTGTTACAACAAGGATATAATCAAGACGTTCTTCTTCTGGAAGATTTTTCTGGTCGTTAATCATATCTACATACGAAGCATAACCCTTAATTGGATATGGCCAGTTTGCAGCTTCTTGCATTGCAATTTCTGGATTTGGATGAAGTGCAGCTGCAACTACTCGACGTGTACCATCAGAGAATATTGCCTTTTGATGAGGTTGTGCAATAAATGCACCACAACCACCACCTACTAATCCTACATTGAGAGGTCTTTTTGACATAGTTTTTCCTTTTTTTTCAGTTTTATATATAAGATTGTACAAATACCACACAGAACAATAAGTACAACAAATTGCCTGCATAAAATTCAGATTTGTTCATTAGTAATACTTACATTTTTTTGTATTTTTTCAATCATTTTCTTGTTCTAAATTACAAGAAGTATTATTTTTTCCGAAAATAGCATTTGTTGGTCTGCCAAAAAACAAGATTAACCTTGATTTTTAGAATTTGTTATGCGAATATTTTATAAGTTATGGAAATTTCGTCGTATATATCTGTTTTGGTACAAATAATAGTAGCTTTAGCCATACCAACTGTAATTATAGTGGCTAGCCATATTTTTGGTCAACGTGCCAAAACTAACAAAATAAAAGACTCTGCTTACGAATGTGGTATAGTACCAGAAGGCAAAGCACATCCAAGATACGGAGCAAAATTTTACTTGGTAGCTATGTTGTTTGTAATATTCGATATTGAAGTTGTGTTTATGCTACCAATTGCAGCAAGTTATCCTAAGGTTGCAAATGGTCTGCCTATACTTCTACCTATTTTGTTTTTTATTGCAATTTTATGCGTTGGCGTAATTTACGAAATAAAGAAAGACGCACTCAACTGGAACATACCAAAGTCGAATTAAAAAAATGATACTAAAAAGATTTTTGTCGAGAAACAGAATTATTGATATAAAAAGCGACTCACTCGAAGGCGCTGTTCAAGAACTGTTAGCTACTATTCAAAAATCAATCTTGCCTGAGGCTTCGCGAAAATCAGCATTACAAAGTATAATTGAGCGCGAAAAAAATATGTCGACATATCTCGGTAGTGGTGTGTGCATGCCACATACGAGAATAAAAGGGCTTAAACAAAAATATATTTTTGCAATTGGTAGATGCCCTAACGGATTGTCTTTTGACAATTCATCTAATGATACCTATTCAAAAACACGAACATTATTTTTGCTCATATCCGATGAGAAAGTCGATTCGTATTTGAATGTTTTAAGTACGTTAAGTAGAACATTGTCGGAAGAAAAAACAGCCGAAAAATTAAATTCAAACATAACCTTAAAAGCTTATGCCGACATTATATTGCAGGCATTTACTCCACAAAGTAAAAAGAAAACCGACGAAAAAAAATCTTTACCCAAAAAAGCTTCTATCGAATCTAAAATTCTACCGTTGATTGCACGTTCGGCTTCAAAAATAGCTCGAGGATCAGGGTGTAATGCAATTCTATTACAAGGCGATGTTTTTGAAGAGATACCAGATTTGTCGAAATACTTTGGCAAACAAAAAATAGTTGTAATGACTGAACGCCCTGTTTTGCCAATTCCAGACTCGTGGAATATTATAAACGTACGAACCTTTACAAATGAAAGATTTTCGCAATTAAAAAGTGCTATAATAATTGGTTTAACACGTGGAATATTCAGTATATCAGATAAAATATGTTGCGTCGGAGGCATGAAAGATAGCAACATGGTAGATTCAATAATTATACTTGATATAGCAAAGCATTTTTCAGACATATTTTCGCAGAAAAATCTTTTGCCAAATAATATAAAGCCCGAAGTCCTTGAACGTATAATTGATATTGCAACAGAATTATCTATTGAAGGTCGCGAAGGTAAACCCGTTGGTTGCATATTTATAGTTGGTAATGAGAATGAACTTAAACCTCACTTAAAACAACTTATTTTAAATCCATTTAGTGGATATAAACCAGAAGATAGAAACATTTTAAATCCGTTTATGGACGAAACATTGAAAGAATATTCACTTATCGATGGAGCGTTTATAATAGATGAAAATGGTATAATGTTATCGGCTGGAACACTTATCCATACGCCTGATTTTCGCTTGCAATTACCAGGAGGTCTTGGAGCTCGCCATGCAGCAGCTTATGCAATTTCACTTATGACCGATTGTATTGCAGTTGTTGTATCGTCAAGCACTGGCTACATAACAATGTTTAGAAAAGGTCAAACAATTCCGTTGACTGATAAAAAGAAATAATAAAAATTTGTAAGTTTATGTTAAAATTCTTTTGGCTCGATATTATCGTTTTAATAATTGGTCTCTGTGTTGCTTTTTACAGAGGTATTGATACAGGAGGAAGTGGTATTGCTTTTGTAGTTAGTGCATTAATTATTGCAACGTTAGAAATAAGTTTGTCGTTCGACAACGCCGTAATAAATGCCACTAAATTAAAAACAATGTCGCCAGTATGGCGTAAACGCTTTTTAACATGGGGTATAGCAATAGCAGTATTTGGAATGCGTTTTGTGTTTCCAATAGTTATAGTTGCCATATTTTCTGGAATATCGTGTATGGGCGTGGTAAATCTCGCCTTAGGAGACCCTGATCAATACGCGTACTATCTACACGAAGCCCATATAGGTATTTCTTCTTTTGGTGGAACATTTTTGATGATGTTGTTTTGCGAATTTATGTTTGCAAACAATAAAAATTTGCACTGGATTGCTCCAGCAGAAAAGCTGTTGAAAAAAATAGGTAAGATAAAGTTTGCCCCTACCCTAGTATCGACAATAGCAATAGTGGCAATACAACCATTCTTGAAAGAAAATCAGCATACAGTATCGTTAGCGTCTGGTTTTGCAGGTATTATTATACATTTGTTAATTCACGGAATAAGCGAAAAACTTGAAAGTATGGCAGAACGTAAAAATGCCTTTGCTTTAAAACATGCAGGATTAGCTTCGTTTATATATTTGGAATTGATAGATGCATCGTTCTCGTTAGATGGTGTGTTGGGCGCATTTGCATTAACAAAAGATGTAATTGTAATTACAATTGGATTATCGGTTGGTGCGTTCTTCGTGCGTTCAATAACGTTGCTTTTGGTAGAAAAGAAAACACTCGAAAAATTGATATTTTTAACTCATGGTGCATATTGGGCAATTGGCTCGTTAGCTACAATAATGATAATTTCAACAATTCAAGAAATACCAGAAGTTGTAACTGGCACTTTAGGTATGATATTGATTTTAGCTTCGTTGGGATCATCGGTATTCTACAATAAAAAAGAAGCTAAAAAACAGAAGTAAACTTTAGATTATTATAAAAAAAGAGACAAAATTTTGTCTCTTTTTTTTTGAATTCTAATTTCGCTAAAAACATCTAAATAAACGATGATATTGCAATTATCAACATACCTAAGAAGACCCCGACTATAGCTGTGTGTTGGTCGTCGTATTGTTTTGCCATAGGTAAAAGTTCATCGAGAGCAATAAACACCATAATGCCCGCAGTGGCCGCCATACACGCACCAATGAGAGCTGGAGAAAGAATAGGCATTAATATAAAGTATGCACAGATTGCCCCAAGAGGCTCTACCAATCCAGAGAAAGTCGCTATCCAAAAAGCTTTTTTTCTACTACCAGTTGTATGAAAAATTGGTAAAGCAACCGATATACCTTCAGGAATATTGTGCAACATAATTGCTATCCCTAATGCAATCCCTAAACGAGTATCTTCAAGAGTGGAAAAGAACACCGATAATCCTTCGGGGAAATTGTGTATAGCCAAAGCAATAGCTGTCATTATAGCAACACGAGAAATTTTCGATGAACTTACATCGCCATCAATCATCTTAGTTTCGATATGCTCTGGGACAAACGCATCAATAAGTCCAGCAAAAAGAGCGCCTATAAAAAACATCAATAACGGAGCACCTTTTGCTAAATTTGCAGAATCTTTGAAAGTTCGTTCAAACATATCGCTTGCCATAGGCAGAATGTCGGCAAACGAAACGTATATCATAACACCTGCCGAAAAAGCCATAGCAAAGGCGATTTTTTTGAAATCCTTTTTGCGAACACAAAATGCTATCAATGCCCCAAGCGATGTAGAAACCCCAGCGACAAACGTTATACCCAAAGCTAATAATACAGAATCAGAACTCATTGTGCGTATTATTTAGGCTCGTAGCCTAATTGCAAACTTTTTTTGAAAATATGATGTATATAAAAATTGTCTTGACTACATCGGTAAAAATTTTCGATTCTATACTTATGAGCTCAACGAGATTTTCAAAAAAACGTGCCCACTTGCTAGAGCTGATGAAAGCAGGTAATTTCAATCACCCAACTGCATTGCAAGTATACGAACGTATGCGTGAGTTCTACCCTAACATAAGTATGGGAACAGTTTATAGAAATCTCAAATTTTTATGCGAACATGGCAACATTGCTTTGATTGGTAATATTAACGATTGTGAAAGATTCGATCATAACACGACATCGCATTTTCACTTGGTTTGTAAAAAATGTGGCAAAATAGTCGATGTACCAGTCCCTGCTAATTTCACAAAAGAAATAAATAATACAAAGCAATACAAAGTTAGCTCTATGAAAGTTCTGCTTTGGGGCGAATGTTCAGATTGTATGCAGGAATAAAAAAAATGGGAAGCAAAATGCTTCCCATTTTTTATTCAATATATTTTGAATTAGCGATTCATCATCTTCAAATCTTCGTTGTTTGAATAACCCGAATCTTTGTAATTTGTACAACCCATGTCCCAATCTAACTGATGAACATGGTGATTAAACGACATTCTGTTTTTTCTGTCTTCTAAATCAATGCTCTTACCCGACCAATTCCACGATGCATTTCTGCTGAATATTCGTTGTAATTTCATAAAGTGCAACTGTCCCCAAGTTGTTCCGAGCATACCCATAAGACCATGTTCTTTAGCAGCCTTACCGAGAGCATCGGTACCACGAGCTTCAATCCATGGACATGCAATAGATTGGAAACCATTAGCCTTGAAGAATTTCATTGTTGGCCATTGAGGTGGAACACTTTGATCAGAAGAAAGTTTGTATTTTGGATAGCGATATTGCCAGTCGGCAATTACGATGTCTTTGGGTAATTCTTTGTAAAGGTTTGTGAGCTTTTGTGCTTGACGACCACAAACGATATATCCATCCCAACGAGGATCTTCTTTGTCTAAAAGCATATCGTGCCACATAATCAAACGAGCACCACGTTTTTTCATTTCAGAATGCAACATTGCTAAATGATTTTTTATAAGTTGTGCTTGAGTGCCAGTTTTGCGACAAAGTGCACAAGTTCCAAACTCGTAAGATTCATCAAAGCCAATGTGGAAGAATGGAGGTTTGTCGAAACGTTCGTGTAAATCAACCATCATATCAACAAGCATTTTCTTTGTGTCGGGATTTGAAATACACCACGACCATGCCTCTGGCTCAAAGTGGTTTTGTAGATTTTTGTATCTGTATAAAATGGCGTGTTTGCCTGTGATTTCTCTTGCACCATAGGCATGACCAAGCATGTTGAATTGAGGAATTATTGTAATACCAGCTTCTTTTGCAGCAGCGCGCATTTCGTCTATTTGTTTGTCGGTCAAGTAGTCTTGTTCCGAGCCAAATTGAGGATAGTCTTTGAACTTGTAAGTTCCCCAAAATTCAACAACAACATAGTTCATCTTGTAGTATCCAGCCAAACGAATTGCACGAACGAATTCATAAAAAGTAGTTTCTGGGAAGTAGCATAAGTGGATACCTCTGAACTGCATTGTTGGATAGTCGTTTATCGTTAGTTGTGGAATTACATAGGCGTTGAACTTTGTAGTGCCACGTTCCGATTCAGACAACTGACGTACAGTTTTCAAACCATTGCGAATACCATCAAGATCGGAAGCTTTAATTATGAGTTTGTCGTTGTCGGTTGTGAGTAGATAGCCGTCTTTTTTGATTTTCGATGCAGAATTGTCAAATTTAAAATTTACATCACAAGAAACGTCCCAATATTTGTTGAAGAGCATATTGATGGTCTTGCGCATTTCTGATTTTTTTGATTTTTCAGAATTAGGTAAAACAAGCTCAACATTGCAGTCTTCAGCAATTCTGTAAAAATTGCCGTCTTTAAATTCAGCAGATTGAGGAGCAGGAATTATGCGTTGTAAGTACATGGCTTTAGCATCGTTGTCCATAATAGGAGCTGATACAATTTGCTTGGAAGTACTAGAACACGCCGATAGCAAAACACTTGCTAAAACTAATAATAGAGATGTTGTTTTTGATTTCATATATACTTTTTGTTTTGATAAATTAAACACTGTACAGTGGTAAGATTGTATTAGACTAAATTAAGAGCAAGATAAAATTAAGCAAACTTTACTAAACCGTTAAGATGTAAAAGCATAAAATAAATAAAAAAAAGGAAAGTTGAATAAAAAAACTATTGACGAAAAGGAATAAAAGTGCGAGTATGTAAAGATAATCTAAAGGAGAGATGGCAGAGTGGTCGATCGCGGCGGTCTTGAAAACCGTTGAGCTGCAAGGCTCCGGGGGTTCGAATCCCTCTCTCTCCGTTTAAAATTTAAAATGCGAACTGTGTTGGACACGGTTCGCATTTTTCTTTTATCTGCATATCGCTACGCGACTTGCGAAAAACAAGTGTCCAACGCAAGTTCGCGATAAGGCACTCCTAATGATGCCCAAAATAAGCAATTTTTACCCTAAAAACCCTCATTTTTTAGGGCATGAATTGTCCAGAAGCTGATAGATATATTCGATCACTTTACGAATATCGTTCAGAATTCTTGCCATCAAGAGTCTGCCTCTAATTCATAGCAAAAAGAAATTCACGATGGACTTTTGTTCTGTCGGGATTTTTTGTCTTAAATTATAAATAAGAGCGAAAAAAATTACACAAACAAATCTAAAAAAAACCACAAACATCGAAATATAGCCAAGTAAACCGTTAACCTAAAAACCCGAAAAAATTTTTGACTTTTATCTGCATTCCTTTAATTATTTTTTCTCTCTAATAGATTGATAAAATTATGAAAAAAACACTAACAACAACTCTAATATTGTTCTCAATTGCTTCTGTTTATGGGCAAACCGTTAAGATGCAAGATTTGGGAACTAAATCTTCTCCTGCATTGTGGAGTGCCATTGACGCTACATGGGGAGGAACAACATTAACTACAGCTAATACTCTTGCCTTTGATGGCACTGAAGCTAGTAATATATTTTTCATAAATTTTTAAGGCAAATGTTAATCGTTGTGATTTATGAAGTAGAATACTTCACACAATGCTTACATTTGCCTTATGTTTATATTGGAGAGAACTTGCATGAGAATAAAAAAGCTATCTATTATATTATTTATGGCGTTTTTTTGCCTATCCTTAATTGGCAAAGAAACTGTCAGCCAAGTTAAAGATGTAAATGGTGTTCCACGCATAACGATTGATGGAAGCCCCGAAAGAGCAAGAATGTTATATGTATGTCCTTCTCCTTTTATGCCAGGAACAATTTACTGTAATCAATTAAAACCTAAATGGCATACCATTAAATTTTCAATCCCAGCATTGTCTAAAAATATTAACAACATTGAAGCTCACTTTAAAACAAAGAGATCAAAAATTGTTCCACACACTTATTGGATTTCAAAATTTGAAATAACAGAAAAAACTTCGGGCAAAAAGGTTTACGATATAAATTTCGACTCTCCTACTATCGATAATCGCGTAGCATACATTTGCGAAGGTATCGATACAAACAAAACAAATCTTCCATTTGAATTAAGAAATGAAAAAACAAAAGGTGCATCAAAAGGTGCATTGAGAATCGAAGTAAAAAAATCTTCATCAATGAAAGATTTTTATGTCTATTTTAAAGACATAAACCTAAATGCAAACACTGCATACAATGTAAGAATTCGCACAAAATGCGATGGCGATATCGACAGATATTTCAAATATGCTTTGCTATACAATGAGAATGGGCAATACAACAAATTGCCAATAGAGCACAAGTCATACATAGAACCACAAGTACGTTTAGCTCGCGATGCAGGAGTAAACATAATTACATTTCCAATAAATGTAGAACCATTTTACGAGCTTGAAGACGGCTCGAAACCAGATTACACAGCACTTCATAAAGATTTTAAAGCAATAATAGAAAACAATCCTGACGCAAAAATTCTTGTGCATATACGTTTTTATCCATCATCTAACTGGCTCGCTGAAAATCCCGATCATACGCTTACATTCAGCGACGGAAAAAAAAGCAATCGTTATTCTTCTATATCATCTTTAAAATTTAGGGAGCAGTCGCAGAAAGCGTTGCGTATGATTATAGATTTTGCCGAACAGCATTATGGCAAAAACATCATAGGGTATCATCCCGGTGGCGGAAATTCTTGCGAATGGTTTTATGGCGATTCTCATGGTCCAAAATTGTCAGGATATGATAAATCTACACAACAAGCATGGAACAGATGGCTTTTGAAAAAATACGCAAGTGATACTGATTTGCAAAAAGCATGGAACATACCTAATGCACAAAGAGCAACCGATAAAATCCCGTCTAAAAGAGAACGCGAGGCTACACGTTGGCTAATCAATCCACAAACGAATAACCGCATGATTGATTTTAACAACTTTTGGAACGATGAAATGGTTGATATGATTGAGTGTTTAGTTGATGTCATCAACGAAAAAGTTCCAAACAAGCTTTGTGTAGTTTTCTATGGCTATTGTGCTGACCTCGCTGGACAATATCACGGATTCGCAAATTCGGGACACGCAAAATTAAGTAGAATTTTGAAGAACAAAAAAGTTCATGCTCTGTGTGCACCAATTTCGTATTTCGACAGAAAATACGGCTTAGGTAAAACCGTTGTAACAGTTACCGAGACGATTTCTCGTGCAGGGAAAATCTGGATTGATGAAGACGATACATCAACACACATTTCATCTAATTCGTTAACGTTCCCAGCTTTCGACCAAGCATTAAATACTCGCGAAAAAACGCTTCAAGTTTTAACTCGAAATATGACGCACGATATCGTCAGAAATATTGCGACTTGGTGGATGGATTTAGGAGGGACTGGCTGGTTTAACGATGCAGAACTCTGGAAATTGAAAGTTGCCTTAAAAGATTCTGAAACAGACATCATAAAAAATGGAATGCAATATGAAAATGATATTGCTCTTATATTTGATGAAACATCGGCTCTTTATTGTGCAGGGAACAACACATCACGCTATGCAACAACCTCGGGTGGATTTAGTGGAGCAAGAGCCGACCTCAATAGAAGTGGTTTAACTTTTGGTCATTACATGTTAGATGATGTCTTGTTTGGTAAGCCCCTAAATTCTAAACTTGATGTTTACACTGTTGCTTACGCTCTTACCAAAAAACAACGAGACGCAATTAAAAAACGTGCCGAAAAAAATCCATCTATTTTTATTTGGGCAAGTGGATACATAGACATTGACAATCAAAAATTCTCTCTTGAAACAATGAAAGATATCACTGGCTTTGAAATGGAAAACATTCAAGATGGAAAGACAAAGACTATAATGTACGCAACTGAACTCGGTAAGCAAATTGGCTTGCCAAATACTTTCAGCAATAAAGCAAAGTTTATTTTGCCAAATCCATTGTTTTCGCCGAAGCTTCAAAAAGGCGACAAAGTTTATGCAACATACGCAAATGGAAAACCTGCTTTTGTTTTGCGTGGCAACAAGCTCTATTGTGGGTTTGGGCCATTGCCAACTGCAATGTATAACGAAATGGCGAGAATTGCTGGAATACATCAATACACCGACATTCCTGCCGCAGTTTACACAAACGGCACTTACTTCAGCATAACACCTACAGATATCCCCGAAGGACAGACGCGTAAAATAACATTCACTATCAAAGAAGACAAAGATATCGTCGATGTTATGACGGGCGAAAAATTAGGAACAAAAACATTCTCAAAAATGGCAAAGAGAGGCGATACGTTCTTTGTAAAAATTATAAAGTAATTTATGAAAAAATTAGTAATATTTTTATTCCTATTTATTTGCAATGGATTGTTAGCAACAGCTATTGATGTAGCAACAATCTATTATCCACATTGCAATTCTAATCTGATTGAAAACAAATCAGAACATCAAGAGTGGACTAATTGGGCTATCATTAAAGATGCTAAGCCAATCTTCAAAGGACATCTTCAACCCAAACGTCCATATCTAAACTATCCAAATAGTGTAAATCCAAAACATGTTTCATTGGAAATAGATTTAGCTAAAAATAATGGTATCGATGTTTTTATTTTTAGTTGGCATTGGAACAAGGGCGTTCAAGAAAAGAAAGGTGTCATTGAACAAGGATTTCTAAAAGCCCATAATAACGAAAAAATGAAGTTTGCGGTAATGTGGGAAAATCAAAACATCAAGACTTCTGAACAGAATGTATTGAATGTAATAGACCATTTTATAAATAACTATTTTAACAAACCAAATTATTGGAAAATAAAAGATGAGTTTTATGTTTCGCTCACATCTCCTAATACTCTTATAACTCAACTTGGTGGAGTTGAAAAGACAAAACGCCTCTTTGCTAAAATAAACGCAAAACTACAAAAGGCTAATCTTACAAAAATACATTGGGCAGGCAATTGTAGATCGAAAAACGAAGCTGAAAAGTTAGCTCAAGCTGGATTTTCAAGCACATTTGTTGGTAGCGTTTCACCAATTGATACAGAATGTTATAACGAAAAAATTACTAAAAAAGATATCCTTTTCGATTATTCTGAAATAATGAAAACATCGGAAAAAATTTGGAAAGAGATGTCAACATCATCATTGCCCAATATTCCAACTATAACACAAGGTTACGACGCAACACCTCTTAATAAAA
The DNA here is from genome assembly GCA_015061955.1 of Verrucomicrobiaceae bacterium. Taxonomy (GTDB): domain Bacteria; phylum Verrucomicrobiota; class Verrucomicrobiia; order Opitutales; family Intestinicryptomonadaceae; genus Merdousia. Next base: position 30,980 of record SUVO01000002.1, on the reverse strand, counting down.
CTATAAAATCGACGTATTGTCCAATTGTTATAAACAATACATCAGATAAATTTGAAAAACTTTTATTGTCTGCAAAGTCTCATATAAAAACAAATTCACTCCCCGCTGTTATCATCAGTGCGTGGAATAACTGGGGTTATGGTAGTGCTGTATTCCCAGAATGCATAGAAGGTATGAATTTTTTGCGTGCGATCAGTAGAGTTTTTACACCGAATAGAGAAACGCTCACCTTTGCAACAACATTTTTACACAATAAACTTTGCGAATTACCTCAACCAGATTTTCACTTAAAATATGCCACCTATGGTAAAAATTCCATAGATTTTTGGAAAGCAAAGAATGGCAAAAAACTTGCTCCAACAATAGTATATTGCCATGGAGGTGGTTGGACTCACAATAGCAATCTTGATATGCGATTGATTAAGTTGTTTGAACTACGTGATCATGGTTTTAATATAGCCGCAGTTTCGTATCGCTTTACACAAGAAGTTAAACACAAAGTTTATCCTCCAGTTAAAGCTCCGATGCAAGATTGTGCAAACGCATTAGCTTTGATTGTAGAAAAGGCACAAGAGTTAGGTGTAGATACTTCAAGAATTTCACTTACTGGAGGTTCTGCTGGAGCTTGTTCTTCTCTTTGGATATCTCTTAACGCTGGTAAAAAATTAGATAGTGGAAGAATAATTCCAAAAGTTAAAATGATTTCAGTAATTGTTCCGCAGACATCTTTAGATCCTGTGCAAATGCGAGAATGGATACCAAATTCAAATTATGGTTGGCATGCATTTAATATAAGTGGATTTAACGAATTTGTAAAAAAGCGTAACTCAATATTGAATACAATAAACGAATATTCTCCGTATGCCTTGTTGTCTCCAGAGAAAAATAAAACAAAATTTTATCTTTTCAATAAGTACAAACCATGTGTGAACCAAAAAGTAAAAGATCCTACCCACGCATCTGCATTTTGTATTAAATTCAAAGAAAAATGTGATGAGATGAAAATCTCTTGCGAAACAATTTTCGTGAAAGATGATTGGAGGGCATCAATTGAAAATATGAAAAAGAATCTTTAAATTATAATATAGAAAGTTAAAAAATGAAAAAATATATCATAAAGAAAGTAATCCGTTTAACATTACTATTGTTCCCTGTATTTTTTTGGGGGTGCAATAGTTCAAAAATATGCGAAGTAAAAAAGCCTGTATCTAATACAGGTGCAGAATACGACGTTGCTGTGTATGTGTGGCCAGCATTTCAACCATCGGCAGATTGGAAAAAATACGATTTGTTCAAAAAGGGAATTGGCGAATGGGAATTTGTTAAAGAAGCCGAAAAGAAACGTTCTTGGCATAAACAACCTCTCGAGCCTCTTTGGGGCTACGAACCAGAAGACAATCCAGTTGTAATAGCTCGTAAAATCGATGCATGCTTAGCTGCTGGTGTCAACGTTATGATTTACGACTGGTATTGGTATGACAACGCGCCATTCTTGGAAGGTGGCTTACAAGCATTCTTAAAAGCTCCAAATAGTTATCGAATGAAATTCGCTATCATGTGGGCAAATCATGATGTTGATGACCTTTGGGATAAAACCGTTCGCTATAAATGTCGAGATCCGAAAGGTTATCGTAATACTCGAGCAAGAGCAAGAGTTTCGCTTGACGAATTTAAAAACGTTTTAGTTCCACGTTGGATAGAATTTTTCAAAAAGCCAAATTACTATAAAATTAACGGTAAACCTGTATTCCAAATGTTCTTGCCTTGCGACACAGCAAGATACTTTGGTAGTACCGAAGCTGCTGCAGAAGCTTTCAAATACTTTGAACAAAAGGCAATCGATGCTGGATTTTCAGGGATCGAGTTCCAAGGTAATGGATCGGGACTCCGTATGAAGCCAGAAGTTTTCAATGAACTTGGTTACGATGGAGCATTCTTCTATAACTGGTTGAGCCTTGAACCATTCTCTGGTTCATATTATTTGGATTACTCAAACAGACCAGATATGGATTATAAAGAATGGGGCGAAAAAGCATATAAGAAATTGGATGAACAAGTAAAGCGTTTCAGCCAATATCAATATTATCCAAATGTAACATGTGGCTGGGATACAAATCCACGTTTCCCAGCCGATGTCTATACGCCAGTTGCACTCAACAATACGCCAGAGCGTTTTGAGTATTTCTTGCGTAAGGCAAAAGATTGGGCAGATAAAAACATTGCACCAAATAAGCCTAAGCTGATATTGATAAACGCACTCAATGAATGGACAGAAGGTGCATACATTGAACCTGATACAGAAAATGGTTATGGTTTCTTGAATGCAATTTCAAATGTATTTCGTCCAACTGCAAAATAAGTAGAAAGAACTTGTAAGTTAAACAAAGAAGAAGATTGTCGCACAGGTAATCTTCTTTTTGTTTAATTTTAAATTTATATAAGCATTTGCAAAAAAAAATCAGCTCTTGTGTTGGACAAAAATATCTAAATTCTTCTGGATCCATGATTTATACGCAGATATACACCCTAACGGGTGTCTGGAAATTTGTGGAAATTTAGCCGAATTTTGCTTTAAGATATGGAGCCTGTTGATCTTTTCTTAACATCCGTGGAGGAAATTTAATACGAACCGGTGTTAAATTTCCTCCATTTTTTTGTGCCTAAAGCCTGTAAAAATCGGGCTTTGAGAGGATTTAACCGTTTACCACCCTTGCGCGATAAGAGTGCCCGATACTCACTTAAAAAACGCCAAGTTTTGCAAAAATCAGCCCCCCAAAAAGGTGGTACGTGTACCACCTTTTTTGTTATCAAAATTTCTTAGCTCAAAGCCGACTGCAACTGTTGTTGGAAATCAACAACATCTATCTGCGATGGTTGATACCCCTGCGTTTGTGGCACCAACGACAATCTGCCTTGATAATCAATCAACCACTCTGCACTTTCGCCATCAGAGAACACAACGCTACCACTAGCATATGCCCCTGGACGCTGTATTGGACTTACAGAAACTTTTACACCACCTGTAGCTTGCGAAGGTTCTTCAACCTGCTCTGGAACATTTTCCAACATCTGTTCTTGTGGCATATCACCAAAATCTTCTGGTGTATTTTCAGCATAATTTGCTTCTGGTTGTGGTTGTTGAGGCGTTTCTGCTTTTGGTTCTGGAGCATCTTGAAGTTCTGCACCTATATCATCAATCAAAAAGCGAACATCCATGTATGTCATACTTAACCCGAATGTTTCCGACAATTTTTTTTGAACGTCAGAAATGCTCGCATTCTGAAAAACCCATTCTTGTACAGCTTGTTTTTGTTCAGGAGTTAAATTCATTTTTATTCCATTGGTTCCGACATAAACTTTACACGGCGAACAACTGTATTACCATGTTGTAAAACTATGCGTTTGAAATCATCTTCTGTTAAGCGTTTTGAACGCATCAATGCACGCATTTCACGAGCACCTGTTTCAGAAATAAAGGTCATAGAAACATCAGCAAAAGTCAAGAAACCACCTCTGAATTCTGGTGTACCAGTATCAACGCTCATTCTTCCACCTGAAAGCGAATATTCGAATGCTTCGTCAGCCAAAATTCGTGGCCCAACAGTCAAATCTGAGCCAGGTGGAACATAAGCAATTCTATAAATTGGATCATCTGGACCTGCTCTATTTTTATTTTTATACATAACTGCAAAAGTTATGCGAAAATCTACAACATTTGGCGCCAACAAGTTTTCTGGTGCACGCGACCACATATCGAGATTTTGCCCCGAAACTTCTTCGCCCTTTTCATCAACCAACGATGAAACACCACTCCAAACGTTTACTGAAAGTGCATTCTTATACGATTCTACTTCTGGGTCGGCAGTAAAGCCCTGTTTATCGTTACCCATATTTTCAAGAATTGTTGAGCGCGAGTCTACAACAGCTCTATACAAACCATAAAAAGCATTATATTGATTAGCATCGTTTGCCTCGCCCTTTGAATCTAAGAACGGACTTTTCAACGCAACCTGATACTTAATTGCGCACAAACTACCTGGAATCATTACACTATTCTTATTAGAATCATTTCCAATATCGAACGATGTATTTTCTTTTGTATAGCGTGGACGCAACGATGTTGACGAATAAAACATTATTTCTGGTGGACGCAATGGCGAACGGTCTAAATGAGATTTACCTTTCAACATTCCAACTTCATCAGGATATTTTATTTCGAGCCAAGCACGACCATCACGTTTAAAGTTCATACTTTCTAAGTCTTCGGCAATAATATTACCTACTATATTTGCATCAAAATAATTCTGCAACTGCCCTGATGCCTTAGAATACGTTTTTAAGATATTCGATGTAACCGATAATACCCCAAGTATAACTATTGCCATTATGGCACTAGCTGCCATAATTTCTACGAGAGTAAAAGCTTTTCTTTTCATACGCATTTTTAACGCAATTTCATTATATTATCGCTATAAATCAAGCGTTGTTCATTAATTTCTTTAGAACCTTCATCACGAGTAATATCGTTGCGAGGTTCAGCATAAATATCTACCTTTATTGGTATATAGCTAAGAACGTACAATTCTGGTGCACCAGGCAAACTACCACCAGCGTATGTCATAGTACTATCGGCTTCAATACGCTGACCTTTCAAACCACCTTGATACAACGATATTACAACTCTATAAATATCGCCTTCGCTATTTGCCAAATTTCTTCCCGATGGTGGTTCTTTAGGTGTTCCTATAAGTTCCGACGACATCGTTGCTAAGCTTGAATTATCAGGATCATCTGGGTTTTGATATTCGTCCCAAAAAAACATAACATATGGTGTTGCAGGATTTTGCACCCAACTATACACTTTATCGAACGACTGCATTTGCAAAGTTGTTTCTACATTCGATATGAGTGTCATTGCCTTATTTTGATGTCTACTGATATTTAAGCTTGCTGTAATCGATGCAAGCAAGCCAATCATTGCAGTAATAGATACTGCAATAACACCAACTGCCAACATAACTTCAACAAGTGTAAAGCCTTTGCGTTTTTTGGAAATTATATTTTTCATACTCTATTTTTTTATAACTTCTTCCATTTCATCGTAGCCTGTAAATGCCACAGTATGACCCAATTTTCTTATAACAAAACCAAGTTGCAACGATGGATTATCTATTGTAAATATACCAGCATTATTCTGACGCCCTACAGCAAGCATAACATACGCACCAGGATTCATCGACACACCATCAGGCGAGAACTGATAACTATACCAATCGCCATCACCTGTCGAGATTGGTTGTGGATTTATACTTGGAAACTCTTTTATTGAGATAACACTATTTGAACCAGTATAAATATCATTGAAAGTACTACAAAATATTTCTTCTTTCTTTATATTTTTACTTGTTCTAACATATTTATCAAAATCGTCTTCTGGAGGAACAAAAAAAGTACCTTCGGGCATAACATAGCCTTCATCTAATGCCGACCAACCCAATGGTGTATTTCCACGCTTTGCTTGATATATTATACCAACCTGACGCAATCTACGCGTTACATCATCGCCCTTATAGACAACTACCATAACGGGTGTCTGACGCGTTATTGCTGCCATTCTGGCAGTATAAAATGATGTCATAAATGAATGACGTGCCGCAGATATACCCTGCGAATTATCTTTCATGCTAATCATTGTTATACTTGTTGCCATAAAGGCTATTATGCCTAAAACAACAAGTACTTCAATAAGCGTAAAACCTTTGCGGAAATTTTTCATACAATAAATACAACCAAAAAATTAGTACCAAGAAAAAATATCTTCTGCGCTATAATCTGCAGTTTCGCGCTCACCGTCTTTCTTGAGGGTAAACAATATAACTTTAGATCTGAGACCTTCAGATGGATTTGGAACAATTTCTCTTAAAACTTCCGAATCAATACCATCTTTTCTTGTTGGGAAACCCGACTTAATATGTGTATCGTCGCCTTCTGCAACACAGATATAAATATTTGGATTACCAAAGCCATCAACAATCTTCCACTTGCCATTCTTATTGACAATTGAATTCATATTGAAGTCCATATAATTTGAACGACGACGATTTAAACGACGACTATCTTCCGACGACAAACGACTACCATCAGGATTTTTACCAGTTAAAGCCTTATATAAGCTAGCTGCATTATCGGCATCATCTAAATTTACACGAGTAGATGGTTTTATAAAATCAGGATAATCGCCATTATCGTCTTTATAGCGAGTCAACGCCATACCCATATTCGACATAAAAGTTTTTGAGTTTGTTGCAACAGCTTTACGCATTGCACTTGAAATCATCGGCGTAAGCATACTTACGAGCAACCCGATAATTGCAATAACAATCATCAATTCTACCAATGTAAACGCTTTTTTATTTTTCATATTTCAAATCCTTTCTATAAAAAATTACTATTCAGTTCTTCCGTAAATGAAGTTATCGATATTTTCTTCTGGTTCAATATAAACATCGTTTGATGGAATTATACCCGATGAATACATATTCTTAACATCTTTTGCCTTCATATCAGCTCCCTTAGTAAACAATATAAACGAAGGCGATGTCCATTCGGCTTCTAACGAACCTACAACATTTGTTGTATCGTACAAATACATATATGCCTCACCCCAAGGGTCAGCCAAATACACGCCATCTTTCGATGGATCAACACCTGTTGCATATTTATCTGCTGGATCAGCCAAACGGAACTGAGCTACATCGATAAACGACTTTCTAGTTTTACCAACTACTGGCATTGTTATTTTGTTATCTTGAACACGCAAAATCATTTTACCCGACAAGCACTTAAACAAGTCGCCTGCATCGGAAGCTTTTTTAGCTACATTCAAGCGTGGATATCCACCATACTGAGCACGGAATCCTTCTAAGCCTTGAGCTAAAACAGCCATATCAGCTTTAGCACGAGCCTTGCCTTGCACTTCGCCAACGCTCGAGAGCATAGTTGTTGTAATTCCCATCAACAAGCCGAGAATTGCAACAACAATCAAAATTTCAATAAGGGTAAAACCCGATCTTCTTTGTGGAATTTTTGAGGTAAACATAGTAGTTTTGAACTTATATAATTAAATTAATACCAAGCTTTGCAAATTGTCAAATTTTTTACTTACAATTCTGACGATTTTTTACATTGCGTAAAAATTTCAGCCTTTAGTTCTGCTATACCTTCTTCCGACAAACAAGAAATTGGTATAACATCTAACTTTGGATATTTACGTTTAAACGACTTTAAATTTTTAACAGCAACATCTTCGTCCATTTTATTTGCCGCAATAATCATTGGCTTTTTTACTAATTCTGGCGAGTACAATTCTAACTCTTTCAGCAAGTTTTTATAATCGTCGGTAGGTTTTCTACCATCTACACCAGCCATATCAAGCAATATAATCAATACCTTACAACGTTCTATATGACGCAAAAACTTATGTCCTAATCCACGATTTTGACTTGCTCCATCAATCAAACCTGGAATATCAGCAAGCTTCAATTTTTGATAAACTTCAGGATATTCCAATGTTCCAATATTTACATGTAATGTTGTAAATTGATACGCACCAATTTTAGGACGTGCAGGTGTAAGCAAACTTACCAACGACGATTTACCAGCATTGGGAAACCCTACCATACCAGCATCGGCAATAGTTTTTAAAACTAACTTAAATTCGCCATCTTCACCTTCGCTACCATAAGTAAACTGACGAGGCGCTCTATTTGTTGAGCTTTTGAAATGGATATTACCCAATCCACCTTTTCCACCACGCAACAACAAAATCTTTTCGCCATGTTTCAAAACTTCAGCAACAGGCATATCGGTTTCGGTATTTATAATAATAGTTCCGGGTGGGACACGCAAAAAGGCATCTTTACCAGTTTCGCCTGTTTTTTGTCTACCAGCACCATTAGCACCATCGCCTGCTCTGATATTTGGCGAATACATAAAATTTTCAAGATCGCTTACATTTTCATCGCCCAAGGCATAAATATTTCCGCCATTACCACCATCGCCACCATCTGGACCACCAAATGGAATAAATTTTTCACGTCTAAAACCTGCACTACCTTTACCACCGTCGCCAGCTTTTAAATTAACTACTGCTTCGTCTACAAACATAATATTCCTATCTAAAAAAAACTGAAAATTTCCACGTAAATGTTGCAATAAGTGTAGAAATTGTCAACCATAAAACCTATCAAAACTACACTAAAAACTCCTAAATTCAGAGAGACTGAAAGCTTTTAAATCTACTTTTTATTTCAATTTTAAATTATATCTAATTGTAGCAACTCTTATACCTAATATCAAAGCAAATGCCACCAACGGACTATCTACAAAAATAAGCACAAGCAACCCCAAAAGTGATGCCGATGCATACATTTCGCCCCTAAAAATAAAAGGCTGGCGATTCAAACAAACATCGCGAATTAAACCACCACCACAACCTGTTAATATGCCCATTATTATAGCAACTTCAAAATTTGATGTAGCTTCGAAAGCCTTTAAATACCCTTGAACCGAGAATATTGCTAAACCTATGGCATCGAACCAATTTATTATATGTTCTTTTTCTGCAAAGACTCTGGACATTAAATATATTACAACAGAAGAAAGCACACACACATTCAGCGAATAGCACATATAATCTCCCAACCAAAAAACTGGAACATCTAATATGACATCACGCAATGTACCACCACCTATACCTGTTGCAGTACCCAATACTACACACCCAATTACATCTAAGTCTTTTTTTACACCTGCCAATGCACCTGAAAATGCAAAGGCAATCAAGCCTACAATTTCAACAAATACAACAACTGCAGTTTCATTGAGCATAATTTACATATCGCTCGGCATTTCAAGCCCATGATATTTTCTGTACGATGCCATTTGCTCTGCCCCCATATACGATTTTACCATTTTAGGATCAGAATTCAATATATCTACAACAATTAAACCATCTATACAGCTTGAAAAATCAGGGTCTACATTAAAAGCTATAAGTTTACCATCGAGTTTCAGATAATGTTTTAACAAGGTTGGTATCCCCTTATTATCTAACTCAATTTCCGACACCAACGCCGATATATGTTCTATATCGCAAGTAGCAGCACGCAATGCACGTTTATCAACCTCTTTCATTCTCACCTTAGGTGGAATTTTTGGTTTTACAAACTTTGCCAATTCCTCGCCTGCGTTTTTCTCAGTCAAAAATTCTACAATCAAATCTTTTGAAACAGCATTGTAATTTGTACTTATACTTACTGGGCCATACAGCGTTCTATACTGTGGATTTCTATAAAGAAACTCGCCTATACCACGCCACAAAATAGCTAAAGTTGAACGCTTTTTTTGATATTCTGAAACTATAAACGAACGCCCCATTTCTAAGGCTGGCGTTATTCTATCAACAAATTCTGGCTGTATTTTAAACAATGTAGAAGCATATAAACCTTGTACACCTAAAGCTTCCATAATTTTATCAGTTCTGCCTATTCTATAAGCCCCAACAATGCGTTTTTGTACTTTATCCCACATAAACATATGCAGGTAATATTGGTCGAATTCATCGGTATCAATACTTTTACCTGTACCCTCGCCAACTTCTCTAAAAGTTGCCTCGCGAAGTCTACCAATTTCAACAAGAGTCCATTTTATTTGCCACGCTTCAGCACAATATACTGCAATTTTCTCGCCATCAATCATACAAGCTGAATCAGGCAAGGCATCTATTTCGTTTTGCATTACATCGGGAGATATTGGATTAATCAACGATTTCATTTCTTTCTGTTGACTAAACAAACGCTCTAACGCACGCTTTAGAACTTCTAACTGAAGCGAAGACTGAGGCTCACCACGATTGTCTCTACCACCCAACACATACGAACTTATACGCAACCATGCAGTAAGCTCTTCATCGGTTTCAAACTCGTTAGCTCTACGAGGCGATATTACCGAACCTACTCGCATACGAACAGGTTTCTTACGAGCCATACGCACCATTTCTCTGGGTAATAAAACTGTACGCAACAACGGATGAATCAATCCAACAAAATAGAACAACCACGAATTTCTACCTTCAAAATAAACAGGCAGAATACTTGCACCAGTTTTGCGTGCAATATTAGCTATATTTTTATTCCACTCTGGATCGCTTATACACATATCGCTCAAGTGTAAATACGACACTGTTCCAGAAGGAAAAGTTGCAACACAACCTTCATCGCGCAACGTTCTTATAACATCTTTCATAGCTCCCACATTTTGAGCTATAGCCGATTTTCCTCCGAACGGATTTACTTCGATAAGATGTGGTTTTATACCCTCCATTTTTGACAACAAAGAGTTTGCCAACACCTTTGTATCTGGACGCACTTTATTTAAAATTGCACCCAAAATAATACCATCTAACCCACCCAACGGATGATTAGAAACAACAACTAAAGCACCATTTGTTGGAATTTTTGCAAGTTCTTGTTCATCGATTTCGTACGATATACCAATGGCTTTTATTGCTCGTTCAAAGAAATTTTCGTCTTGGGGCAAAGTCAACAAATTATCGTACATACTATTTATTTTATCAAAACCCAAAAAGGCTTCTAACGGATACTTTATAATTGAATAAAGCCCACGCAGAAATTTATTTTTTATTTCTGAACTTATATCTATGAGTTTCTTGCCCGACATATCCTTTTAATCATCTTTAGATAGTTTGTAGTCGACTGAATCTTTGAGAGCTTCCCAAGACGCCACAATTATGTTATCGCTTGCTCCAACAGTTCCCCACATTGCACCATTATCCTTAGATTCAATTTGAACTCGAGTTGTTGCACTTGTACCCGACTGACTATCGATAATACGAACTTTAAAGTCGGTTAATTCTACTTCTTTTAACTGTGGATACTTCTTAGCCAAAGCTTTTCGCAACGCAAAGTCTAAAGCAGCCACCGGACCATGAGCTTCAGCTACTGTATGTTCTATGCTACCATCTATTTCAAGTTTTACTGTTGCTTCAGAACGAGTCAACTTTGATGTCTCATCGCGTTCTACAATAACTCTATATCCGCGAACCTTGAAAAACTCTACACTTTTGCCTTCTAAATATTTTTTCAACAACAACGCAAACGACGCATCGGCAGCTTCGTATTCATAACCTCGAAACTCTAAATCTTTTAGCTCGTCTAAAAATTCCTTAATAGCTGGAGCCTTAGCATCGACATCTACACCCATATCACGAGCTTTCATCATTACCGACGCTCTGCCCGACATATCCGAAACCAACACTCGAGTTTTATTACCGACTAACGAAGGATCGATATGTTCGTAGCTATGCTTTACCTTATTTGCGGCATCTGCATGAACGCCACCTTTATGAGCAAATGAAGACGACCCAACATAAGGCAAGCGTGTATTACTTCTTAAATTTGCCATCTCATCAACAAACAACGACAAATCTCTTAGCGACTTCAACGACTCACCACAATTTGTTTCGTAGCCCATTTTCAATATTAAATTAGGAATAATCGAGCACAAATTTGCATTACCATTGCGTTCGCCCAAACCATTTATAGTACCTTGTACCATTCTTGCACCTGCTCGAACACCAGCCAACGACACAGCAACACCAAGTTCGCAATCGTTATGACAATGCACCCCAACAGGAATTTCACCAGCAACTTCTACAGCCTTAGCGGTTATTTTTTCCATTTCATCGGTCATTGTTCCGCCATTTGTATCACACAAGCAAACAAATTCGGCACCACCATTTATAGCTGCTTTAAGTGTTGAAATTGCATATTCTGGATTATCTTTATAACCATCAAAGAAATGCTCGGCATCGTAAATAACTTTACGTCCGTTCTTTACCAAATACGCAACAGTTTCTTCAATCATTGCCAAATTTTCTTCGGCAGTTGTTTTTATAACATCGGTTACATGCAAAAGCCATGTTTTACCAAAAATTGTTACATATTCTGTCTGAGCCTGAATTAGCAATGCAACTTGATTATCGTCTTCAACCTTTACATTTGCTCTGCGAGTAGAGCCAAATGCCGATATTTTTGCATGCTTTAACTTGAGCTTTTTGACTTCTTCAAAATACCCCATATCACGAGGATTTGAACCTGGCCAACCACCCTCGATAAAATCTATACCAAATATATCGAGTTTTTCGGTAACACGCAACTTTGCCGATACCGACATAGAAACACCTTCGCACTGAGTACCATCACGCAAAGTAGTGTCGTATATAAATACCTTATTTTTCATTTTATTTTATTCCGTTTGCCGAGATATAATCGCGTATTTTCTGAGTATTAGCTGGCATTTTTTCATTAACAATAGGTTTGCTCAACAACTTTTCAAGCGATTCTGCAGTTGGATGAACAGCTATTACTTTTTCAATCAACTCTGGGAACTTTGCCGGACTTGCAGTCGAAAGAATAATCTTAGTGCCTTTATGCGAAATATCGGCAAAACCACAAGCTGTGTGAGGGTCAATTACCTCGCCATACTTCTTATATATTTCTTCGATTTTTGTGGCAATTTCCGAGTCGTCCATACGCGATGCAGAAAAATCTTCTGCCGAAAAATTATCGAACACCCACTTACCCGAACATTTAAACTCGCCCATTATTTCACACACACGTTCTGGATTTTCGCCCTCCATAAAATATATAAAGCGCTCAAAATTTGACGAAACCTGAATATCCATCGACGGTGCAACCGATGGTTTCACACTCGAAACTTCATAAACACCACTCTTAAACAAGCGATAAAGAATATCGTTCTGATTAGTTGCAACTTTGAAATTAGCAACCTTCAAGCCCATTTTCGACGCAAACCAACCTGCCAATATATTACCAAAATTACCAGTTGGAACAATAAACTGAACATTATCGCGTTCTGATTTTTCAAGGCTCAACCACGCATAAATATAATAAACACACTGTGCCAATATACGAGCTAAATTTATTGAATTTACTGCCGACAAATTCCATTCATTCTTAAACGATACATCGCCAAAAATTTCTTTTACTATTGCCTGTGCATCATCAAAAGTTCCATCTATTGCTATTGGGAAAACGTTATCAGCTTCAGTACAAGCCATCTGACGCTCTTGCAAAGGCGAAACTCTACCATTAGGATACAATATAAAAATGCGAACACCTTTTTTACCCAACAAACCATTTATTGCAGCACTACCAGTATCGCCACTTGTTGCTCCTAACACATTTATAGTTTTACCCGACTTCGCCAACAAATGCTCATAAAGATTTCCCAAAAACTGCAACGCAAAATCTTTAAATGCCAATGTAGGACCATGAAAAAGTTCCAAGATATACAACCCATTATCCAACTTCTTAAGTGGTGCAATTGCAGTATCGTCGAACTTTGAATAAGATGTATATGCTATATCCTTTAACGATTCTTCATCGATATCGGTAGCAAACAACTTCATAAACTCAAAACAAAGCTCGGCATAAGATAAATTTTGCCAATACTCTAATTTATCTTGAATATTTGGAAATTCTGCTGGGATATAAAGACCTCCATCTGGAGCTAAACCCTCAGCTACTGCGGCAGAAAATGACAAAGGCTCTGAGCCTCCTCTTGTGCTAATGTACTTCATAATTTTAACCTACTAAATAACTACAAATAAGCATTATGGTCAAGCATTTTTATAAGGCTTTCGCCTACACTTTCAAACATATAAAAAAAAGGGCATTTCAGTAGAAACGCCCTTTTTTGAGTACAAAATAAAAACTACTTTTTTCTGCCGTCAATCAAAACGTAATCTCGAGCTTTTGCTACTACACCCTTGTAGGTAAAATCGCTCATAGAATAGTTTGTTATAACTTCGCTACCATCGGAATAACGTGTTAGGTAAACATCTTTTGCCAATGGGCGATTTTCTTCCATAAACTCAAGTTGTAAGTGTTTTAGAGGCTGAAAAGCATCGTACATCTCTTTATATTGAGCAATAATTTCTGGAGTATATCTAGCATCATAACGAATTGGACGACCTCCAAACTCAATCAAACGCAAGAAGTTTGTTGACCCCTTTGGGCGATATCCTTGAGTAAATTTATCTGGATTACTCAAAACAATACCATGATAAACAATTTCCCACAATGGAGCAATACGGTCGATTAGTGGATTATAATTTGTCTTATCGCCATAATAAGCGTTTTTGCTAAATTTCCTATCGCCATAACCTTCGCCATAAAGCATGTGTCTGCCCAAGTAATTGATGTAATCGAGTTCGTGCAAACAATGTTCATAACCACATTCACTGGCTGCACCACCGAAAAGTTTGCGTGCGTATGCCAATGTTCTGCACTGTGCTTCGGCTTGCTGTTTACGATTTACCTTGTGGCGAGGGTCAAAGCACTGGTCAGGCTGACGAGCACTAAATACATCGATATAGAGCATACCTTCATAACCCAAAGCACGAGTTTGTTCAAGTTGCTTTTTTATGAACAATTCCCAAGAACGTTGGATACAAATGTAGTACATTGTGCCACCTGTCAAATTAGCTGCACGGAACAACGAACCATCGGCACGCTTACAAACATAGTCTTCCGACCACATTGTCGAGCAAGTGTAAGCATCGGTATGATTTGAATTTGAACAGACCTGATACCCTTGTGCTTGCGTGTATTTTACAAAATCTTTAAGACCTTCTTCTCCACCGAGGGCTTTTTCGATAGGCAAAATTTGTGGACATCTACCGTCATAACCACCACACTGCCAACCTGCATCGCAGAAGTGGACATCGGTCATACCAGCTGCTTTGAACGCATCAACAAATTTTTTGGCATCCGAGTAAGTTAACGAAGCACGAAATTTACCTTCAACCTCTTCTGGCTTAAAATTGAAAGTACCTTTTTTACCACGAACACCAAGTGCCAAGAAACCATGTGGCTCAATTCTATGAGGCATTGCTGTTGCTATTTCACGCAAGGCCTTGCTCGTTTTCATGCGTTCTTTGATTGGCTTAAACTTACCTTCAGAAAGACGAATTTTACGATATGTACGCCCCATACCACTATAATTTGCGTCATCACCTGTCAAAGTTACAAAGTCGATAACTATATCTTCATATGGTAAATATCCCAAACGTTTTTCAATCCAACGTGGACGAATTTTATAAACGCCATTTTCGGCATCGATTACCATACTCATATCGCATTGCATACCTCGAACAATACCGATAAACGTTTCGCGAGGATTTTTCATACCAAACAATGGCAACTGTGGAACTCTAACATACTTGCCGTTATCACATTTAAAAGTTCCCATTTCACCACGTGAAATAATCCAAAAGCCCTCTTCACCCTTCTGCGCTACTGCGTTATCGGCTAAAACTTCAAACCACTCGTAGTTTGCAGGAATAGCTCTTTGGGGAATTGTTACGCGAACAGTATTTTCGTTAATTCTTTTAACGGGATACTGAGATGATTCAATTCCACCTTTTTTTATTTTTATGTTTAATGTAGCACTTTCAACTGCAAAGGAAATTGATGCAAATGAAATAGCAACTAATACGGATAATAGTTTTTTCATCATATATTTTTGTAATGTTAATTGTACTACATTAACACAATCGCAATAAAAAATCAAATAACAATTTCAGATACCACTTTTAATTATTGATAAGCGATAAGATTGTTAGGCAATGTACCTTTGCCTAACTAAATCAGATTAGAACAAACGCTCCATAAGCTGTGAGGTACCTCGATTGTGAACACAAAAGTTTACGCAGTAAAGCTTTTGGGGGAAGCTTTGCGAAGCAAAGACCCAAAGGGCGAGACGAGCACCACCGTGCGAGCGAGTTCAATCTATATACAAAAAGAGCATTCCAAACGGAATGCTCTTATCTCTATAATATAAAATATTAGCAGTTAGATTAGAACCAACATAGGAACGGGAAATAAAAAACGTGTGTGGTGTCTGCTAAAAACGTGCTTTTTCAAGTGTAGGCGTACTATGTACGCTAATCGAAGAAAAAGTGCGTTTTTAGCTACAAGCACCACGAGGGCAATCTAATACAAAAAAAGGCAATTCCAAAGAATTGCCTTTTCATCGTTATAATATAAAAAATTTGTAATCGAGGCACCGCCCTCGCACGTTTAAAAACGTGTGTGGTGTCTGCTAAAAGAGATGTTTGCGAGTTGGTGGAGCTGTGCTACGCACTGCCCACCCGAGCAGACGCTCTTTTAGCTACAAGCACCACTTTGCGAATTTAAATAAAAAAAGTAGGCAATGATATTGCCTACTTTACCATTATTTAAATCCTTATTCGCAAAGTGGTGCGTCCACACACGTTTTTTAGCTGAGACGTTCGAGGAGAGCTTCACGCTCAACCTTGAGCGAATGTGGAAGCTGGTCGTACAACTCTTCCTTGAGTGGTTGAGCTGCTACAGTTTCAGCATCGTAGCTCATGAGTTCAGCAAATGTGTCTGCTGAATATTCCATGCCGTCCCAATCGATGTCGTCGTAATTTGGAACAAAACCGATTGCAGTTTCCTTAGCCTTAGCTTCGCCATACTGACGGTTTACAATCCAAGCGAGAACACGAGCGTTAGCACCGAAACCAGGCCACATAAAGTCGCCATTTTCGTCACGACGGAACCAGTTAACGTGGTAGAAACGTGGAGTTTGGCTCAAGCCCTTGCCCATAGAAACTAAGTGACCGAGATAGTCAGCCATATTGTAGCCAGCGAAAGGCAACATAGCCATTGGGTCTGAACGGAGCTCGCCCTGTTTACCTTCAGCAGCTGCAGTTCTTTCCGAACCCATCATAGCACCGAGGTATACACCATGTGTCCAGTTGAACGATTCAAATACGAGAGGAATACCCTTTGGACGACGACCACCAATAACGATAGCCGAAACAGGAACACCTTCGAGCTTTTCAGCATTTTCGTCTAAGCATGGGCAGTTTTCGATAGGAGCAGCAAAACGGCTGTTTGGATGAGCAGCTGGAGTTTCTGATTCTGGGGTCCAATCGTTACCGAGCCAGTCGATGAGGTGTGCAGGTTTTTCTTTTGTCATACCTTCCCACCATACGTCACCATCGTCTGTAAGAGCAACGTTAGTAAAGATAGTATTCTTAGCACATGAGAGCAATGCATTTGGATTTGTCTTCATGCTTGTGCCTGGAGCAACACCGAAGAAACCATTTTCTGGGTTGATAGCATAGAGTCTGCCGTCTGGACCTGGTTTAATCCAAGCAATGTCGTCACCAACGCAAGTAATTTTCCAACCCTTGTCTTGCAATTCCTTAGGAGCAATGAGCATAGCAAAGTTTGTTTTACCACAAGCCGATGGGAATGCGCCTGTTACATAGCTCTTTCTGCCCTTAGGATCAGTTACGCCCAAGATGAGCATGTGTTCAGCCATCCAGCCTTCAGCCTTACCCATTGCAGATGCAATACGGAGCGAGAAGCACTTTTTACCGAGCAATGCATTACCACCATAACCAGAACCAAAGCTGATGATTTCGCGTGTTTCTGGGAAGTGTGTGATGTATGTGTTTTCTGGATTGCATGGCCATGCAACATCATCTTCAGGAGTGTTGATTGGCTTACCAACCGAGTGAACGCAAGGAACAAATTTGCCAGTTTCGCCGAGAACTTCGAGAACCTTTGGCGAAACACGAGCCATAATTCTCATACTTACAACAACGTATGGCGAGTCTGTAATTTCGATACCAATCTGCGAGATTGGACCACCAATTGGACCCATGCTAAATGGGATAACATACATTGTTCTGCCCTTCATACAACCTTTGAAGAGGTCGTTAAGCTTGAGCTTCATTTCCTTAGGATCCATCCAATTGTTTGTTGGACCAGCTTCTTGCTTTGTGTTCGAGCAAATGAAAGTGCGTGCTTCTACGCGAGCAACGTCACGTGGGTCTGAACGGAACAAGTGGCAACCAGGACGTTTTTCCTGATTAAGCTTGATACATGCACCCTTAGCAATCATTTGATTGTAGAGCATGTCAGCTTCTTCTTGCGAACCGTCGCACCATACGACATTGTCTGGAGTTGTGAGTGCTGCCCATTTGTCAACCCAAGCGACAAGGGCCTTGTTTTTTACTGTATTAGGATCTATCATTTCGTTTTTTCCTTGTTTATTTAGAAAGTAATCGCGATTTAATAAAAAATCTCATTTGTTCTACATTGATTAGAGTTTTATTCAATCATTTTTTTCAAAAATTCAAAAAAATAACCTAAAAAGATACAAAATTGTACACTTTTTTAAGTTTATCTACTCAAATATTCGTAAAAACAATAGAAATTAAAATCGGCTAAAAATAGAAAAGTAGCAACAAAAAGTTATTTTTTGTTCGAAATAAGTTTCCACACAATAATTAGCGTGCCAATGAAAAACAAATATCCAAGTGCTTCGTGATAAAAATAGTAGTGCTTATTACCCACTAATAGAGATACGCTTATAATAGATACAATTCGCAATGTATTGGCAATAAAACCAATTATAATACCAAATAAAATAGCTAATAATCGGTTTAAAATTCCTGTTTTTCTGAAAATAGCAATAACTACCGATAATACCAAGCACGATGAAATAATCCCAAAACCATTGCATTCGGTAGCAACTAAATAACTTTGCTCATTAACCCGAAGTGCAATTTGAGGAATTTCGCCCTTATATAGTAATAAGCGAACATGCTCGCCAAAAAAAGCTAAAACGTATCCAGCAGTTCTGCCTGCCCATATTCGCAAAGGTAAATCGGCAAATTGAAAAATTATCGATAAAATTGAGAACGAAAAAAAACCACCCGATACAGCTAAAACGTATCGTTTCGATTTAAACATGGAAAACCCGACAGCCGCAATAAAACATGCGAAAGCTAAAAACATTATAAGAATAAAAAATAAATATACAACCTCAACAGGAATAAACGATGCAAACACTTCAAAGTTTGGTCGAACTACATAATTGTTGAAAAATAAGAAAATGTAACTAAAAGCTAAAAATACAATTACGTTGTGCGAAAACTTTGGGAAATTGGGTTTTATTTTATATTCTATGGCAATCATTAACAGAGCCGAACAAAGAATAACAACAGCGTCGCGCAATTGGGGGCTTTCAGTTAAGCCTTGAAACAAAAAGAATAACATAGGGGCAAAACCGATAAATGCCCCAAATAAAGCTATGTATTCTAACAGAGTTTTTTTGTTGTTATCTTGCATAAAGTAAAAATTTAATTTACAAGTTAATAATTAAATTAAGTTAATTATTTATATCTATCTTGATTTAGACAATAACAAAACAACATAAAAAAAAGAATCTAATGCGTATTCCATGTAGGATGGGAAAAGAATGGATGATCATATATATAAGGGAAATCAAACAGAATCTTTCTCGTATTTGTATCATAAAATGGAGAATCCTCATACACAGAATCTTTATTCCATTTTCTAATATCATCTAAGGTCATATTATATTTATAAGCATCAATATTTTCTCTTATTTGATGAATAACAGCACCTGCAACAACGACGCCAGAAACACACCAGCCTGCAGGACCTAAGTAGTCTAACATCAATGTAATAGTAATACATGCATCAGCCATTAAAACATCTTTTTTTATCGCATTAATAAATTCATAAGTAGAGATCCGACTATTTGAATATGAAATACTATTCTTTGCTACATCTACAAAAAAGAACAAACATTCTCCCCCTACAATAGGAACAAAATAACCCATATTTAGAGGCACTCTTCTTACTGGATATGCTTTACACTGTATGGTTTTCTTTGATCCTATTCCATTCCTAATATTGTCAATATTTGCTATAAATAAATTTTTAAAATTGTTATGCGATTTTATATATTCAATCGTCTCTTTCGCCATATCTTTATATTTAATTGTTGTAGACTTTCCATAGCATTCGTTTAATGCCCTATCTATATTACTTTTTCTCAAGTAGTTAATAATCTCATCTGGGGTTTCTATTTTTTTTAAACTAGAAATATTAAGTCTATATTGAGAAGAATGCCCAAATAATTCTTCTATGTTATTTACTATATATTTTTTAATTTCAGAAATCGGTAAAACTAAATCACTTCGAGTAGTCGTTAAATCCCCAAGTAAATGAATGTCCCAAATAAGGCCAACCAAATGTTTTGTTCTCTTAGTTGAAAGATTTGTAATTTTTTGAACATCGCTTAACAACTGTTTCTTCCAATCACTATAAACTTTCATTATTTCTGTTTTGGTTTTGCCTGGATTGCTATTTAAAATTTCTTGTAACGTTTCTTTTGGCACATCACTATTGAATTCCCACATATGACCAACCAATCTGTGATTATCGGGTATTTTTATGTATGAATCTCTATATGCCTTAGGCAAAGTATTATCCATACCATTGCTTATTAATTTACAAATTTTTTTAAATTTTTCACATTGACAATACCCAGGAAAGACTTTTTTTATGTCCATAAAATGACCATTAAAGTCCTTTGCGAAACTTAAGAATGCAATACAAAACATTGTAATTATAAAAATTATACGTTTCATACAAATAAAAAATCGTCGCTTTTTTATTCGGACCAATTATACCAAACTCTTGCTCCATCATCTTCGTTTCTGTTAACAATCTTTGCCGTTATTTCGTTATAACAACGTTCTGTAATTTTGTCTTTTACAGCAGGTATAAGAACTTCAAACCAAAACCTACGTATATTACGAGAACTTTCTCTATACATATTGCCCATTTGCAATTCTTCCAATTCTTTTTCCAAGCTATCAACATCTTGACAAGAAAAAAAGACACTTAAATATGAAGTTTTTTTATTCCACAAAGAAACCCCAATATATGTTTTTATAAAACGAGGACCATAATACACATATGACATATAATTACATCTTTGCAGAGATAGAAATTTCTTTATTTTGACAAAAGTCCCTTTCTTATAACCAATCACTTCCTCTGTTTTTTTTAAGTCATCGAATTCATTATTCACTATCCATTCGCTTAGGATGGAATCTAATTTTTTCATTAGATACCTTATATTATTATACTCATTATACTTATTTATGCGTTCATCTACACTTGTTATCCTAAACAAAGACGATTCTTTTTTATTATTTTTTATTATTTTGCCATCGTTATCCATGGATATAATCCATTTCTCAACCCAATCTTCATCCGTATGTACAATAGAAGAATTAACCAACTCTGAAAACTTAACAAGATATTCTATTTTAAAATCATCGGATATTTCATTTTCAGACAAATAGTTATTTATGTAACTTGAAACATATTTTATTCTTTCAAATGAATCTTGATGAAAACGTTTAGCAAAACATAAGTCGGCTACCTCACGAAACATCTTTTTTTCCAATAATAAATTATAATGTTTCCATTTTTCATTTTTTTCCCATTTACAAATTAGGGACTTTTTTTGTTTTATAGATAATTTCTTATTATATTCGTCAACATCTTTTCTATATTGATCGAGTTTCTTTTCTTCTGTCGCATATTTTACTATTTGAACTTTGGGTGATTTTGCAACAAATTCTCTCTTTATAACTTTCTTAGGCTTAGCAATATATCCCCAATCAGATAACTGAATATAAAACTTTTTTGCCTCGATACATAAATCTTTTTCTTCTGGTAATTTTTCTAAACATTTTTTCAAATAATATATACTATTATTTACATTCCTATATTTCCCACTTGTAGCTTTAAATAAATACAACGCATAATTGTATTGGGCATTTCCATATCCAGTCTGAGCTGAACGCTCTAACAAATCGTTGTAATCGCTATTGTCTATTTTCCCTTCTTTATATTTTACATCTAATTCCTTAAGGAATTCATCAAATAAAGCTTGTGCTTGAGGATGTTTCTTTTTTATAGCTTTTTCTAAATAATCTATACACTCCTTTCCATCCGATTTTTCAAGTTTTGTTCTAAATTTCTTTAATAAATGCTCTGCATATTTATATTGAGCATTTACATACCCTGTTTCGGCTGAACGCTCTAATAAATCGTTGTAAAAGCTTCTACCTTTACATTTGGAATCTAATTCCTTAAGGAATTCATCAAATAAAGCTTGCGCTTGAGGATGTTTCTTTTTTATAATTTTTTTTAAATAATCCACGCACTCCTCTCCATTCGATTCCTTAAGTTTTATTTTAAATTTCTTTAATAAATGCTCTGCATATTTATATTGAGCATTTACATACCCTGTTTCAGCTGAACGCTCTAACAAATCGTTGTAAAAACTTCTACCTTTACATTTGGAATCTAATTCCTTAAGGAATTCATCAAATAAAGCTTGCGCTTGAGGATGTTTCTTTTTTATAACTTTTTTTAAATAATCCACGCACTCCTCTCCATTCGATTCCTTAAGTTTTGTTCTAAATTTCTTTAGTAAAAGTTCTGCATATTTGTATTGGGCATTTACATACCCAGTTTCGGCTAAACGCTCTAACAAATCGTTGTAATCGCTATTGTCTATTTTCCCTTCTTTATATTTTACATCTAATTCCGCAAAAAACTTATCAAATAAAATTTGTGCTTGAGAATGTCTCTTTTTTATAGCTTTTTCTAAATAATCTACACACTCCTCAGCATTCGATGTTTTTGAAACTTTTTTAAATTTTTCTAATTTGGGAAAAGTTTCTTGAGCAAAAGAAAAAGATACAACATATAAAGAAAGTAAGATAATAAAAATATATTTCATAGTTCTATATAAAAAAGCTTAAAAATTTGGAAATTAAAAACATGTAAAAAACGTTCCAAAAGAAGTAAAGCTTTTTTAAACGAAATCAATAGAAAAATTTATTTGAGGTATAAGAGATTTCAATATATAAATAAAGAAAACTCTAAATAAAATAGAAATTATACAAACTTTCTTTAGCGCACATCAAAATATCGCAATACCCTATTATGCAACAACTTATCAAGTACATCATCAACATCAAAAAAAACACCTTTTTGTAATGATACAGAAGTGCAAACGTTTTTTTTAGTTGACGAAACTGTAAAGTGTAGTATCAGTAGTGTTTTTAATTATCGCATTAGAAATGTTGGTACAAGTCTTAAAGTCAAAAATTCTCAGAGCCACCGCAACCGATGTCCGAGTCGATTACGAGGGGTCGCTCGCCATCGACGAAGACCTCATGGATAAGGTAGGTATGCTTCCATATGAGAAGATATTAGTAGGAAACATCAACAATGGTAAACGCTTTGAAACGTACGCCATTCCAGCCGAACGTGGAAGTAAAACTTTCTCAATAAGAGGTGCAGCAGGTCATTTAGGCACAGCAGGCGATTTATTAGTTATAATGTCGTTTGCACAAGTCGAACTTGAGAAGGCTAAAGATGTTCTTCCACGCACAATAACTTTGGCTGAAAACAACACAAAGATTGTGAAATCGCAAAATATGATTTCGTAATAAAGCATCAATAAAAATTTAACTTAACAGAAATAAAAATTATGGCATACAAATTATATATCCCCGGACCAATCAATGTATCTGAAAAAACATATAAGGCAATGGCTACCCCAATTATGGGTCATAGAATGCCTGAGTTTGCAGAACTTGCAGGTAATGTAGTACCAAGAATGCAACAGTTGTTCTATACTAAAGACCCTGTATTCTTAAGCACAAGTTCGTCTTGGGGTATAATGGAAGGTTCGTTGAGAAACGTTACACAAAAAGCAGTGCTCAACTGTGGTAATGGCGCATTCTCAGACAAATGGTTCGACGTTGCAAAACGTTGTGGTAAAGATGCAGAATTCCTCCAATTCGATTGGGGTAAACCAGTTGATCCAGAAGCTGTTGATAAGGCTTTGTCAACTGGCAAGTTCGACTCTATCACAATTATCCATAACGAAACTTCAACAGGCACAATGACCGACATTGCTGCAGTTATGGAAGTTGTAAGAAAATATCCAGAAGTTATCTCAATTGTTGATACAGTAAGCTCTTTCTCAACATTGCCTATTAAGAAAGATGAATTGGGTATCGATGTTATGGTAACAGGTTCGCAGAAAGCTTTGGCATGCCCTCCAGGATTGTCGTTCTTGTCGGTATCTGATAAGGCTATGGAACGTGCATCTAAAACAGAAGGTCGTGGTTACTATTTCGATTTCCTCGAATTCAAGAAGTTCTTTGATAAAAATCAAACACCATCAACACCAGTTATCAGCTTGATTTACGCAATCAATAGCAAGCTCGACGATATATTTGCTGAAGGTGTTGAAAATCGTTATGCACGTCATGCAGCTAATAATAAGCTTGTTCGTGAATGGGGTTATAACCATGGCTTTAAACTCTTCCCAGAAGAAAAGTATGGCTCGGTTGCACTCAACTGCTTTGCAAATAATCTTGAAATCGACATCGCTGGCGTAAATTCGGAATTGAAAAAGCGCTATAACATGGCTATCGATGGTGGTTATGGTAAGCTTAAGGGCAAAACATTCCGTATCTCGAATATGGGTGATGAAACTCAAGAATCGATGAAAGAGTTGCTCGGCAATCTCGACACGATTTTGGCAGAATTTAAGAAATAATAAAATCTTTACTCTATGCACTTCGTTTGAAGTGCATAGATAGTATAAAAAACAGCCAAGTAAAAATAAAAAATTCAGCTTTGTAATATAATCAAAGCTTTTTTCATTTATAAAACATTTAATTATTTGGGAAAACGAACAATAACTATAGTATGAAGAAACTAATCATAGCCGAAAAACCGTCGGTAGCTGCTGATTTAGCAAGAGTATTGGGAAAAGCAAAAAAGCACGACGATTATTATGAAAATGAAAACTATGTAATATCGTCTGCAGTAGGTCATCTTGTTGAATTGTTTAAACCAGATGATATCGATAAAAAGTTCGGTCGTTGGTCGTTGGCATCGTTGCCTATTATCCCAAATAAGTTTGAGTTAAAGCCCATAGAAAAAACAAAGTCGAAGTTGACTTCGTTGAAAAAATTGATGGGTAGAAAAGATATTGATGGCGTAATAAACGCATGCGATGCTGGTCGTGAAGGTGAGCTTATTTTTACCTATATTTACGAAATTACAAAGTGTAAATTGCCATCGCAAAGATTGTGGGTGTCGTCGATGACCCCTGCATCAATATTAGAAGCCTTTGAAAATCTCAGAAGCCAAGAGCAGATGAAGTCGTTGCAAGATGCAGCCCGTTGCAGAAGCGAATCGGACTGGTTGGTTGGAATGAACGGTACTCGTGCCTTGACTATAAAAATGGGGACTCGTGGTAAAGAAATAACAAGCGTTGGCAGAGTTCAAACTCCAACTTTGGCAATGATTGTTGAACGTGAACGTGAAATTCAAAAATTCAAGCCACAAACATATTGGAAAATCACTGCAAAATTTGAAGTAGAAAATGGCGTTTACGAAGGCGTTTATCAGCGTCCAGACTTCAAACAATCAGCAAAAAAACCAAACGATAAAGCCGATAGAATTTGGGAACACAAAGACGTTTCGGTAATACTCGAAGAAGTAAGAGCTTGCAAAACAGCAAAGGCTGTAGATAAGAAAACTCTATCTAAGCAAAATCCTCCACGTTTGTATGATTTAACATCGTTGCAAAGAGAAGCAAATAACAAATATTCGTTGCCAGCAAACAGAACGTTATCAATAGCACAGTCTTTGTACGAAAAACATAAACTCATAACTTATCCACGTACAGACTCACGAGCTTTGCCCGATGATTACAGAGGCGTTGCAGTCAAAACGTTGTCGGCACTTGATGGTGAGTACGAAGTACACGCAAAAAAAGCATTAGACGAAGATTACGTAAAAAAAGCTGGCAAAAGAATATTCGATTCAAAACAAGTCAGCGACCACTTTGCGATTATTCCAACTGGATTGTCGTCGCAAAAACTAACAGACGATGAACATAAAATCTACGATATGATTACACGTAGATTTATAGCAGCCTTCTACCCAGAAGCGCAGTTCGATGTTACAGTGCGTACAACAACAGCATCAAACCACGCATTCAAAAGCGAAGGTAAAGTATTGCGAGTTGCTGGTTGGTTAGATGTTTACAATAAAGAAACTGATGAAAAGAATTCGCTCCCTGCCTTAGTTAAGGAACCAGAAGATGCTTCTATTTTAGAAGTTTCAATGGTGCAAGAGCAAACAAAACCACCTGCTCGTTATAATGAAGCAACTTTGCTTTCGGCAATGGAAGGTGCTGGCAAACTTCTCGATGATGAAGAATTGTCGGCTGCAATGAAAGAAAAAGGATTAGGTACTCCAGCTACTCGTGCAACGATTATCGAAAACTTAATTACACACAAGTTTGTTGAACGTCAGCGTAGAGATTTATTTCCAACTCCAAAGGCAGAACGCTTGATAACATTTCTTGATGTGCTTTCGATTGATGCGTTAACAAGCCCAACAATGACTGGTGAATGGGAATATAAGTTGCGCCTAATCGAAAAAAATGAGCTTTCACGAGATGAGTTCATGAAGGGTATCGAGGCTATGACAGGTGAAATTATCGATAAAACCAAGAACTTCAAAGAAGACAACTTGGAAACGCACGAAAGCGATATTAAAAGCCCAATAGATGGTTCGTATTTGCTTGAAACATTTCGTTCGTATAAGTCGAAAGATGGTCAGTTTGTAATATATAAAACTATCGGAAATCGTCAAATGAGCCCAGAAGAAATAAAAGAGCTTATTGAAAAACGTGAGATTGGTCCGTTGGAAGGTTTTCGCAGTAGCAAAACAAATAAAGATTATTCTGCAAAATTGATACTCGATGAAAATAATTCTGTAAAGATTGAATTTGAAAATCAACCTATCGATATAACAAATGCTCCAGTAGTTGCAGATTGTCCAAAATGCGCAATGAAATTGTGTAATTGTCAGGGTGCCAAGCTTGTAGATACGGGTGTTGCATATGTATGTCGTTGCGACAATGCACCTAATAAAGAGTGTAAATTTAGTTTGAAAAAAATAATGCTTTCACACCAAATTACACTTGAAGAAATAAATAGTCTTTGCACTACAGGTAAAACACCTCTCATTGAAGATTTTGTATCTAACAGAACTAAAAAGAAATTTTCGGCATCTTTGGTTCTCGATGCAAAAAATGGTATTGCGTTTGAATTTGCAAAACGTACCCCACAGAAAAAAGACGATAAAAAAGACAAATAACAACAAAAAAAGATGCAGACAATCTGCATCTTTTTTTGTATCTAAAAACAACGAACTATTTTAAAAGCTCAAGAACAGCCTTTGCTATATCTTCAGGAGAAGGCGATTGTGCAACCGATACAACGTTCATTGAATACTTCTTTACTGCTTCAGCCGTTGTTGAGCCAATAGCAACAATCTTTGGACGAACAGCTTTATCAGAAAGTGCCAACTTTGAAGCATTATTAACAAAGCTTTGTACAGCCGATGGACTTGCAAAAACAACAACATCGGCACCATTCTTTTTAAAATCTATAAGAGTTTTATCGGTGTCGTTCAAACTCAATAATACGGTTTTGTAAACTTCAAAAGTATCAACTATTGCTCGTTTTTCATCAAGAGCTTTTAAAACATCGGGCAATGCTAAATTACCTCGTACCGATAATACACGCAAATTATCTAAGCTCTCAAAATTGTGCATAGCCTCAACCATATCAATACCAGTTTGCTTTTCTGGAATAACGTCGGCACACAAGTAAAACTTCGACAATTCCTTTGCTGTAGCCTCGCCTACGCATGCAATACGCGCAATACCAAGCGAACGAATATCTTTAAACTCTTTAAAGAATGCCTTAAAAAAACCTTTTACAGCATTGGGACTTGAAAATGTGAGCCAATCATAACCACTCAATTCGCCAAAAATATCAATAGCATCATCGGTATTAACTTCAAACGCACAATTTATTAAAGGCATATCTAAACAATCCACACCAGATTTTTTTAAAATCTTAGATACTGCCGAGTTATCCTGACGGGTCAATAATACGCGAGCCATATTAAAAAGTAAAATCGTCTTTATTCTTGAGTGATTTAGCAAAAGCCTCTAACAAATCAACACATGCTTTGATATCGTTGCTATTTGCAACTTCGCAAGGTGTGTGCATATAACGAAGAGGTATACTTAAAAGTCCGGTAGGAATACCACAACGCGTAGCCTGAATAGCGCGTGCATCAGTACCAGTCGGACGTGGTTCTGCTTCAATTTGATATGGAATTTTATTCTTCTTAGCCAATTCTATCAATCGCGATGTAACCTTAGGATTTAAATTTGGACCACGCGATATTACCACACCTTCACCAAGTTTTATCGACCCAAACTTGCGAACATCGCACGTTGGGAAGTCGGTAGCATGTGTTACGTCGACAGCGATAGCAACATCGGCATTTACAGAGTAAGCCGATGTAATTGCCCCACGAGTACCAATTTCTTCTTGAGTAGTGCCAACACTCACAAGTTTATAATCGCACTTAGCCTTAGCTTTAGCAACACGACGCAAAGTTTCAAAAACAGCAAAAGCCCCTGCTTTATCATCAAAAGCTCGTGCTGCATATCGGTTATTAGACATCTTTACTATTGGAGTTTCGTAAACTATTGCATCGCCAATCGAAACCATTTCCTCTGCTTCTTTTTGGCTTGTAGCACCAATATCAATCCAAATCTGATGAGTTTCAGGCACTTCTTTACGTTCTTTTGCGTCCATCAAATGAATTGCACGTTTGCCTGTTACACCACGCACTATACCATTATCTGTCAAAATACAAACGGCTCTCCCCGACACCATAACGTTATCGTGTCCACCCAACTGCTGGAAGAACAAAAAGCCATTATTATCTATATACGAAACCTGCAAACCAATTTCATCGATATGACCAGCTAACATCAAAGTTTTTTTGCCTTTTCCATACGATGCTATTCTATTGCCCAAAACATCTTTTTCAAACGAATCGGCAACTGGTTTTACATATTTTTCAATCACATTCGCCGCCTCGGTTTCTGAACCAGTAGGCGAACGTGATTCCAAAAGATCAATTAAAAATTTTTCCATATTATTTTACACGTAATTGTTTAAGCGAAATACCTGTCAATTTGTATGCCAACAAATCTAAGTCGTACTCAGAACCATGGAAGTGGAATGTACGTTGCAAGTGAAACTGACTTCTGCCCTTTACTAAATTTAACGCAGGCGAGTGCGTTGAAATTTCGTAAAACATATCGGCATAATATATATTTTTTGAAGCTGGGCCGTTATTGAAAACGCTAATTGCATCGCCATCAAAACCTGCTTGCGAATTACGCCACGATACTGGGAAATACGCTCTATTACCCGATGGCTTTATATAGAAAATCATAGTTAATATAGAATTCTTGTCGTCATAACTAAGCACAATACCTTCGCTTCGGCGAGCACTTACACCAATACCCGACATATGTCTGCCGTCGCACTTAAAACGAATGTAATCGTCAAGCACTGCTACACGTTCACCACCAAGCGTTCCACCCGAAGCTGTATCAAAAACGTTATCTCTAACAACATCGCCTAACTTCGATGCATCACCAGGACGGAATGGAACAAAAGTATTAACAGTTTTATTTGCATTGAAATAGCTTTTTACACCCATATTCAACATACCATACTGCTCCGACCAATTATCTGAGCCAACATTAGTAAGTTTATTCATTGATTGAAAAGCTACCAATTTCAAATTCATTGGAATTTCAATACCCAAAATCTTACTTACATCAGTACGCGACAACAACGAAACTTCGCGCTCTGCCTTAACATCAAACTTTTTGCCCAAAGCATTCACAACCTTACCTTCGCATTCAAAACGAACTTGAGTTTTTGAACGCGATACCAATTTCCAAGCTTGAGTAGAAAGAATTTCAGGCAATTTTCTATTTTCTTCAGTAAACAAAGCACCCTGCTCAAAAAATATAGAACAATCGCCACCTTCCGGACCTATAGCAAATACATCTTCACCACCAATCAAAGTGTTTCGCAAGTTAACCTGACGCAATCCAACTGCCTCACGATTAAACCAACCAATACTTGGAGCGTTTTCATCACCAAATGCCGATGTAAAAACTCTGCCCTGATACGTTGGCGAATATATCAGCATAGATTCATCGTTGCGCAAAACCTTTGCATCGACTCCATACTTCGAGAAAAACGACATCTCTTGACCAATCGACCAAAGTTTAGATTCATCGTTTTTCAATGTACCTTCTTTTACAACACCGCACGACGATATCAATGCAACTGCTAAAATTGAAATAAACCACAATACAATTTTTTTCATACGCATGTTATACTGACAAATATTCGTTTATCTTCAACACTTTTTTACTATTCTAACATTCATTTTTTATTGACATATAACAGTATTTTATCGACTATAAACGTACCTTAGTAAAATAAGGTTTTCTCATAATCCCATAAATATAGGGGCGATGTATTTTAGCATACATCGCCCTCTTTTTAAAAACGGGTGTGGACGCACCACGTGGGCAATATTTTTAATATATAATGGTAAAAGGCTATTCTTGGAATAGCCTTTTTTGTATATAGCTTGCCCACGTGGTGCTTGTAGCTAAAAACGCACTTTTGCTTCGACTCACGACCATAGGTCGCTCACGCTCGCAAAAGCACGTTTTTAGCAGACACCACACCCGTTTTTACTATTCGGACTCCCACGTTTATTATAAACCGACTTTTTCAAAATTGTGAGAAGCTTACTTTGATGATGGTTATATTAAAAAAATCAGATTAGAACCAACATGGATTGTAAGAAGTAAAACGTGCGAGATTGTCCCGATGCTTTTGCGTTTTAGCGAGCGTTGCTGTGCTACGCACTGCAGTCGAAGCTAAAACCAAAATGGAGGGCAAAACGTTTTCTTTGATGAGTTTATTTAATAAAAAA
>SUVO01000019.1 GCA_015061955.1 Verrucomicrobiaceae bacterium | reverse complement strand
CTTGACAAAGACTGTTGGGGGGGGGGTAGCATTTGCATCTCGTTTTATAAAAAGGATATACATTATGAAAAAGACAATAACTACTAGCTTATTTACTCTATTTGCGCTATCGGCAACATATGCCGATATATCAGACATCATAATAGATTCAGAAAATAGCCCATATAATTGGCTCACTGATGGTGTGTTGCTTGCAGGTAATGCTTCTATTACATTCGATGGTTCTGATTTAACGCTTAATTTTAATAGAAATGCGCCTCGTGATTATTCTGGCACGATGACTATAACTTCAGGTTCAACTAATAATAAGGTAGTTGTAAAGCCTGATGGTGATGGTGGTTCAAACAACTCGCTTGGTTTTTATGGTGCAACAATTACCAGTGTTGATGAAGGTAGTACTTTAGATTTCTTAACCGAAGGTAACGGTGCTATACGTTTTACTGGTAATGGCATTACAACTATTGAACGTGCTAACGTAAGTGTTGTTGGAAATGCGTTGTTTCAGGGAATGTATAATAATGGAGCTTCTTTGAGTTCTAGTTTTAAGCTAAAAGCTGGTGCAACATTTACTTGGAATGCTGTGATGAAAGAATCTGTTCAGACAATCGCATCGAATTTGTCTTGGGAAGATCCTACTAATACTCAGATGACAGACGCAATTATTACTATTTCATCGGAATCGGTTAAGAAACCAGATGGAAGTGGAGCAACTCATTATCAAAATAATTTAATACTTGGTAGTAATGCTGCAACTATTGGTGATGATGGTTCTTATACATTTAGAAACATCAATATTAATGGTGTAAAACAAACCGTTAATGATAAGAAGAATACTTATACAATAAAAACAGAAATTGATGGTGCTCCTGAAGTTATAAACTTTGATAATGGTATTAAAAATCTTAAAATTGTAACAGAATTTGCTGGTGGATATTCAACATATAATTTGAGTGGTGCATCGGTAGATTTAGATGCTACATTTGTTGAAAGCGTTGTAAATATAAATTCGGCATTTGATGGTTCTTTCTGTGTTGGAGCAAGTCAAAATACAACATTTAATGTAAATGCAGGTGGTACTGTTAGCTATGTGAATGGTGCTGGTACAAACGTAAAATCTTGTACGGTAGTTTTTGCATCGGGAACAACCTTAAATGTTACCAAACGTTCTTCTTTGAATGGACAAACGTTTATTTTTGAGGAAGGTGCATCGATGATCACTCAAAATACAGACAATACAGGAACCGAAGCAAACAATATTTTTGGTAAAAACATAATGAAAAAAGGTTCTACTTTGACTGTTGCTGGTGGTATTCGTATGCAGGCAAGTGATATAGATGGTACTATCAATGTTAATGGCGCAGGTTCTATAAATACAAACTACCAAAAAACTCAAGACTCGTTCCTTTTTGCTTTATATGGTGGTACTACAATATTTGGTGCAAATTCAGCAATAAATCAAAAATATTCTACTGCAAAAAGTTCAGATGGCGTGACAGTAAAAAATTGGTTGGCTGGTTCAGCAAATATTGTATCAAATGCAGGTACAGGCAAGTTGGTTTTTGGTAACAAAGTTAACTTCTTAGAAGGTATAAAAGTAACCTTGAACACAACCGACGCATTTGTAATTGGTACTGGCGAAAGTTGGGGTGCAACATCGCAAGCAAGCTCAATCTTCACTTTTACAACACAGGCTTTGGTTGCTTCTGGTGCAGGTTCCCGTGCTGTAAATTCGGTATTTGAAATCAATGCCGAAAATAACATTGGTGGTTTCTTCTTTGAAGCTGCAGGTAATTCAACACTTGAATTGTTGTTTGGTGAAAATGGTAGCTTGACTGTTGGTGAAGATGCAAACATAACATCGTTTGCAGGTGCCGATGGTATATCTTTCGAAATTATTCTCGAAGGTGAAGTTAAAGACCAACTCAGAATATTCGACCTTACCGAGCAACAAATCTTAGATTCGTTCACAGTAAAGAACTCCGAAGAATATAAGTTGCAAATTAAAGATATGGGCGATGGCTCGTTCTATGTTAATGCAATTTCTACTGCAGTTCCAGAACCAGCAGAATGGGCAGTAATCTTTGGTGCAGTAGCTCTTGGTTTTGTAGCTTATCGCAGAAGAAAGTAAAAATTTGTAAACAGAACATTTTCGATAAAGGGCAGTTCGTTGAATTGCTCTTTTTTTTGTAAATAAAATCTGTCGAAAATAGTTGAGGAAAATTTTTTATTTTTGCACAATATAAAGTATGTCTGAAAAATATTACAAAGTTATTGCACAAAATTCGGCTTCACCAACAAAAGAATTTGATTATTCTGCTTATCTGCCAAGTTGTGATTGTGCTGGTATTTGGTTGCCAGAAATCCCCGATGCAAAAATTAGAGGTAAAGGATATTATGTTTCAAAGAATTGGCGTATTTGGTATGTTGATGGTGCTAGAATTTTTGAAGTTGAGTGTGAAGGGCTTGATGTTGAAGTTTTAAATGGAGTAGAAAAACAAGCTTGTTGTAAGCGTATGCGTTTGTTGCGCGATGTTACTGATGAGTTAGTAAATACTATTTCCGATACAAATTTTAATTGTGGCAATGGAAATTTAGGGCGTTCTAATGATGGCGATTGTAATATTGGCGATTTCAATAAAGGCTCGCGCAATGTGGGAAATCTCAATGTTGGCGACTTTAATACAGGCGATTCAAATACTGGTATTGATAATGTAGGCAACGATAATTTAGGTTCGTTAAATTCTGGCTCGTCAAATAAAGGGCATTCTAATACAGGTAGCTTTAATATTGGTAGTTTTAACTCTGGAGATTATAATAAAGGACACGCCAATACTGGTAGTTTTAACGTTGGAAATCGCAATTCGGGTAAGTGGAACGTGTGTAATTATAGTAGTGGATTTTTCAATACCCAAGAGCCTGTTGCTATTATGTTCAATAAGCCAACAAATTTAAAAGTAAGCCAAATTCGTCTGCCTAAGTGGCTACAAAAAAAGAATTTGCTTGATGCTATCGAAAATGCAGATGTAGCAGATTTAGAAGCAACATTTTTATTGCCAAATTTTTCGCCCGAAATTTTCGAGCAAATAACAAATATAAGTGTTGCTCAGATAAAAACAGCAATAGCTACAAAAAAACTCAAAGAGCTATAAAAATAGCTTGTTCTGGTCGTAAAAAAATGTTGCCATTGTTGATGATGTGTGTAATAAAGAAGTAAATATATTTTTGAAAATGAGCGAAGAAAATAATAAAAAAATTCAGGATAATAGTCATGACTTGTGGGCAGTCCGTAAGGCAAAGCTCGATAATATGCGTGCAAATGGTTTTGATCCATTCCGTGCAAGCTGGGAACAAACCCATACAAGTAAGACTGCAATAGAGTCTTACGATGAGTCGTTGGCTGAAGGCGAAAATACCGAACATGAAGTTTCGGTTGCAGGTAGAATATTGTTCTATCGTCTAATGGGTAAGGCAAGCTTCTTGAAATTGTTAGATAGAGACGGTATTATTCAGCTCTATGTTTCGCGCGATGGTCTCCCTGAAGGCGTATATAATGACGACTTCAAGAAAAATCTCGATGTTGGCGATATCATTGGTGCAAAAGGTAAGCTTTTTAAAACAAAGACTGGCGAAATTACAGTGCGCGTAAACGAGTATAAAATGCTCTCAAAAAGTATGCGTCCACTGCCAGAAAAATTCCATGGCTTGACCGATAGCGAACAAATTTATCGTCAGCGTTATCTCGATTTGATAACAAGTCAGGATTCGCGTAAGCGTTTCAAAATGCGTAGTGCAATTATTCGTGAAATACGTCAGTTCTTGTGGGAACGTGATTTTACAGAAGTTGAAACTCCAGTTTTGCATGGCGTTGCAGGTGGCGCAGCGGCACGTCCGTTTACAACACATTTCAATGCTCTTGATTGCGAGTTTTATTTGCGTATTGCATTAGAATTGTACCTAAAGCGTATGCTTGTTGGTGGTTTTGATAGAGTTTTTGAATTGGGTAGAGTTTTCCGTAACGAAGGTCTCGATCGCAAGCATAATCCAGAATTTACAATGCTTGAGCTTTATCAGGCATATTCTGACCACGAGGGAATGATGGAACTTGTGCAGTCGCTCATCAAGCGTTTGTGCGAAAAGGTTTTGGGTACAACTACAATTCCTCGCGCAGATGGTGGTGAAATAGAGCTTGGTGGCCAATGGCGTAAGGTTGATTACAAAGACTTAATTCTCGAAGCTACTGGCGATAAAGATTGGTTCTCGCGCACTAAGGAAGAAAAACTTGCTGCATGCGAAAAGCTTGGTATTCAGGTTGATCCAAATCTTGACGATTACGAAGTTACTGAAAATGTTTATGGTAAACTTGTTGAGCCAAATCTTATTCAGCCAACATTTGTAATGCACATTCCACGTGAACTTTGTCCATTAGCAAAGCTCAATAAAGAAGATCCACGTGTTCTCGATGTGTTTGAGTTGTGCATAAATGGTCAAGAAATTGCACCAGCATATTCTGAACAAAACGATCCATTTATTCAGCGTGAAATGTTTGAAGC
This sequence comes from Verrucomicrobiaceae bacterium, assembly GCA_015061955.1. Classification (GTDB taxonomy): domain Bacteria; phylum Verrucomicrobiota; class Verrucomicrobiia; order Opitutales; family Intestinicryptomonadaceae; genus Merdousia. The sequence goes on along the minus strand of SUVO01000019.1, from coordinate 41,731 downwards.
CCAAGTTGGTGAAGAAATTCAGAAAATGGACGAAGACTTCCTTGTTGCTCTTGAACATGGTATGCCACCAGCAGGTGGTATGGGTATTGGTATCGACCGTTTGGTAATCTTGTTGACAAGTGCAGCAAATATTAGAGATACAATCTTGTTCCCATCGTTGCGTCCAGAATAAGAATGCCTTGGTGGTTGTACATCGCCTTTAAACAGTTGTTTCCGAGCGGAAAAATAATTTCGTTCTTTGCAGCTGTGTCTATATTGGGCGTTGCGTTGGGTATTTTGGGGCTGTTCGGTACACAAAGCGTTATGAACGGCTTTCATGCCCAGATAGGCGAAAAATTACGCGATACAACAGGTGATATTATTATACGCAATTTTGGTCAGCCTATATATAATCATAAAGTTATTTGTGAGCGATTGCGTAAATATCCAGAGGTAGATAGGGTTGAAACTGTTGCTAAGGGGCCTGTTATGATGCTTCATCGCAATGTTCCAATATTTCCTATGTTGCGCAGTTATGATACTGTAAAAAATGAGACAGCCTTGCCTCTCAAACAAAAAAACTACGTCAAAATGGGCTTTATTGAAGACTTAGATGACGATTCAATAATAATAGGGCAACGTTTGGCAGCGCAAAATGGAATATCGGTTGGCGATAAAGTAGAAATATTTTCACCAACTATGCTTGATAAAATAAAGAAAGACGAAGTTCCAATGCCTTCATCACTTGAAGTAGTTGGGCTTTTGTGTACAGATTATTCTGAAGTTGATTCAAATGTAGCGTTGGTGTCGTTGCGTAGAATGCGCGATTTGTATAACTTGGGCGATGGCGTTCATTCTATTGTTGTTGCACTTAAAGATGGTGCAAACTGTAATGAATTTTCTGCAAAATTATATTCAGATAGAAAAATACCATACAGAATTTCAACGTGGTTGACCTCAAACGAAGGCTTTTTGCGTGTGATAAAAATGGAAAAAGTAATGATGTCGTTAATAATATTTTTGATTATTATAGTGGCGTCATTTTCTATTTGTATATCGTTGTATACTTCGGTATTGCGTAAGACTCGCGAGATTGGTTTGAGTGGCGCAATGGGAGCGCGTCCGTATCAGATTGCACTAACGTATTGTTTTCAAGGGTTGTTCATTGGTGTTTTTGGTTCGCTTTTCGGAATAGTGCTTACAATGACTATTTTGCATTTTCGCGAATCTTTAGTAGAATTGATTGTAGGGCGTGAAGCGTTGATTGAATTTTATCATTTTGCTCATCTACCAGTAAAATACGAGCTAAACGACGCAATGTGGGCATGTACTTTTGCAATTGTACTTTGTACTTTGGCAGGATTATTCCCAGCAATACGTGCGGCACGTTTAAAAATATCGGAGGCAATGCGTAATGAATAGCGACTTAGTGTTGTCGGCAGTTGATGTAAAGAAATCTTTCAAAACGCCCGATGGAGATTCAATCGAGGTTTTGCGTGGTGCAACTATATCAATAAAAGCAGGCGAAAGCGTTGCATTGCGTGGTGAAAGTGGATCGGGTAAGACTACTTTTATGAATATTATATCTTGTTTGGAGAGCGTATCTTCGGGCGAGGTTTTTTGGTTGGGTAAGAGGGTTGATAATTTATCAAATTCAGCTCAGGCAAAATTGCGTTCGGGCTTTATGGGATTTGTGTTTCAAAATTATTGCCTAATGCCAGAACTTACTGCATTAGAAAATGTATTGCTTGCAAGTAGAATTTTAGGAAAGTGTTCTCGAAAAGAAATTGATAGAGCAAAGGATTTGTTAAATGCAGTTGGTCTTAGTGCTCGTTTAAATTATCTGCCAAATCGTTTGTCGGGTGGTGAGCGTCAGCGTGTTGCTATTGCCAGAGCCATAATAAATTCCCCCAGTGTTATGCTTGCCGATGAACCTACTGGTAATTTAGACGAAGATACTGCAAATTCTGTTATGAATATGTTGCTTGAGCTTTGTAAAAATAATAATACTGCACTCTTGTTAATTACTCATAATCCAGATTTTGCAAAGATTACCGATAGAGAAGTTTTGTTGTCGCACGGAGAAATATTAGAAGTGCGTTAAGTTTATTGCTGATAAATTGTAGGGTCGGGTATGTTGGCTTCTTGGAATGCTTGTCTACGCTCCATGCAAGTTCCACATTTGCCACAGTGCAAATCTTCACCTTTGTAGCAAGACCATGTTTGCTTAAAATCAACACCGAGTTCTGCACCAAGCTTTACAATTTGGGATTTGTTTAAATCGATAAATGGGCGATAAAGTGTTATTTCGTCGTAATGGCAAACGCGTAGTACAGAATCGAGCGCATTTGTAAATTCGTTTCTACAATCGGGGTATATTGCGTGGTCGCCCGAGTGGGCTGCATAAGCTACAACGTTTGTACCAATGGCAATGGCTCGTGCTGTTGCAACTGAAATCATAATCATATTTCTGTTCGGAACAACAGTCGATTTCATATTAGAATCGTTGTAATTGCCAGTTGGAATTTCCTCATTTTTATTTGTCAACGAGCTGTTGCCAAATAGGTGAGTTATAGTCGATAAATCGGCTACATTGTAGGGTACATTTAGGTTTTGACAATTTTTGATAGCAAAATCTATTTCTTTTTTGTGTTTCTGACCATAGTCAACAATCAATGCTTCGGTTGCTTCGTTCTTACTTTTTAGCAAATGAAGAAGTACTGTTGAATCTAATCCACCTGAATATACTATTAGTGCCATATGTAAAAGACTGTTGCGATTTTTTTTTCTTTCAATAATAATTTTGGAAACTTTTAATATTTTTTTGCGTTTATAAAAATGATGTCAGTTATTTTAGTAGATGATAGTCGCCTGTTTGTCAAGGTGGTAGAGGTCCCGTCAGAATTGTCGAGTTCTGATGTGGTTGAATTTGCACAAAACGAAATAGAATCAACTCCGTTGTGGACACCCGATAAATCTTTCTCGTTTTATCAAAAGGGAACATCTGTTTGCTTATATGCAGGATCTGCTGAAAACATTTTCGATGATATTTCAGCAGAAGAAATTTCGAGTGCAAAGTTGATAGTTCCAGCTTCTGCAGTTTTTTGTTCTTTCGATTTACAAGGCGTTTGCGTTTTGGAAGATGAATTTAGCGTATGCGCCGTTTTATTCGAAAATGGTACGGTAAAAAACATAGCATCATGTAGTGTTTTAGGCGATGATTTTAAAACAGCAATCTCTAATGCTCTCTTGTTGGCAGGTATAGATAGTAGTGCAGAGATAAAGCGTTATAAATTGCAGTCAATAAAATCTTCGTTCAATAAGCTTAATGCAACATTGTTATGCTTAGATGATAATGGCGATACGCTTGAAACTCTTTCGTTGACACAAAAATTTTCAGCATATGCAACAGCAGAATTACGCGATGCTCAACAGCTAAAGAGTGTGCGTTCGGCCATGGTAAATAGAGTGGTTAAAAATTTCTTTGCATGGCTTATTCCTGTTGTTGTTTTGTTTATGATTGGGTATCAGGGTAAACTTATTTTAGAACAACGCGAGCTTGATAATTTAGCAGTTGAGCTTGAAAAAATAGAACCTCGCGCAAAACAGATAGAAGCACAAAGTGCAGAAATTGCAAAGCTTGCAACTTTTAAAGGTAAAAAAATGCGTCCTATCGAGACTTTGGCATTGGTAAATTCGATGCGTCCTGATGATGTATTTTTTGAACGAGTAACGCAGGAAAATATAAATAGTATGCAATTAGCTGGTTCTGCTGATTCAATAACAAGTGTAAAAACATTTGTTGATACCATAAACAACTCTGGTACGTTTTCAGCAAAAATGGATAGCGATACATCGCGAGGAAAAACTCGTTTTACAATAACTTTGCAACGCCGTTAGAAAATGAAAAAGATAAAAAATTTCATATCTTCAAGAAATAAACGCGAACGCATAATGATGGCGGGCATTTTATTTTGTGCATTGGCAATTTGGGCATCGTCTATGATGACAAGGCGTTCTGAAATTGATATACAGAAAATAGATTTAGATAAACGTATGTTAGTTGCTCAGACTGCTATAAAGATGGAAGCAAACATTGTTGAGCGTCTTAAAAAGTTAGAAGCCGAGATCGATAAAACCAAAACTTTGTCTCCAGATGATTTGCAAATAGCTATTGAAAATGCTGCAAAGGAAGCCGAACTCGACTATTCTATATCGAATGTAACTACAACACCTGTTGGCGAGTTTAAGGTTAATAAAATAATTCTGACAACAACACCTCAAGAGCTTTATGTTATTGCAAAGTTTGAAAGCTTGTTGGCGAAACTTGAACCTTATGTAGCAGTAGCCGAATCTACCTTAACGGGCGATAAACAAGGAAAAGCATCGGTACGTTATATAATATCGTCGTTCAATTAAAATTTAAGCCGTTTGAAAAAATCAAACGGCTTTTTTGTTATTTAGACATTTCAAGCATTTTTTCGATTGGTGCTAACGATTTTTTTATGGTTTCATCAGAAAGCTCAATTTTTGGCTCGAGGTTTTCTAAACATGCTAAGAGTTTTTCGGGTGTATTCATTTGCATATTTTTGCAATGCAAAGCTGGTTCGTTTGATGTTGTTGCGGCAATGAATGTTTTGTCGGGAATTTCTTTTTGCAAACGATGAATCATTTCAACAACTGTTGCTACAATAAATTTGTCGGCATTACTTTCTTTGCAGAATGAAATCATTTTTTCGGTACTACATACGCAGTCGGCAACATCTCGTACAGCCTTAGGGCATTCGGGGTGTGCCAACAATGGCGCGCCTACAAAGGCATCTTTGAGCGCTTTTAAATCTTCGGCTTTATACTGCATGTGTGCTGCACAGTAGCCGTTCCACAAAAGCATATTGCGACCGGTTTGTTCTATAATCCAAGAGCCGAGGTTTTGGTCGGGAGCAAATATTATTTTTTGCTCTGGTGGAATTTGTTTTACTATGTCGAGCGCATTGCCACTTGTGCAAATAATATCGCTAAGTTCTTTTACTTTTGCACTGCAGTTTATGTACGATATTACAATGGCATCGGGATGCTGTTTTTTGAACGCTTCAAGTTCTATTGGGTCGCACAATTGTTCCAAAGTGCAACCAGCATTGTGGTCGGGCAAGACTACTGTTTTTGATGGATTTAGTATCTTTGCAGTTTCAGCCATAAAATCAACACCTGCAAAAGCTATAATATCGGCATTGGTTTTTTTTGCCTGACGCGAAAGACCGAGCGAATCGCCAACATAGTCGGCAATTTCTTGAATTTCTCTACACACATAATTGTGTGCCAAAATTACTGCATTTTTACGTTTTTTGGCATCGAGAATTTTTTTCTGAATATCAGATAACTCGTGTTTTGGTGAGTTGTTTAAAGGTGGAAAAACTATTGCTTGCATTTTTCTGAATTATTAAGTGTTTCTATTGTTTATTTATAAAAAATATTGTCAAGCATTGTATAAGATTAGGCTTTTTATTGGTTTGTTTTGACTTGAAAAATTGAGGAAAATTGTCATCATTTTGAATTATGAATTTTCTAAAAAAGTTATTTGTATTAATTCTGTTTACGCAGATTATGTCGAGCGTATTTGCCGAAACTAAAAAAATGGGTGAGTATGTTGTTTCGTTGAAAGCATCGAAGCCCAACGCCATTTACAAGATTGGCGATACTGCTGAGTTTGTTTTGACTGTAACAAAAAATGGAAAAGCATTTTCAGGTGCAAATATCGAATATTTAATTTCTAAAGATGGAGTTGCTCCATACATAAAAGGATCTAAAAATATTGGTTCTGTTGCTAAGTTTGAGGCTTCTTTAAAAGAGGCTGGTTTTATAAAATGTAATGTTAATGTATCGTTTCCCGATGCAAAGGGAAAGTTGTCGATGCTTGCTGGCGCAGGGTTTAATCCTTTAGACATAAAGCCAAGCTTACCTGTACCTGATGATTTTGTTGCGTATTGGAATGTACAAAAAGAAATTCTTAAAAAAATTCCATTGAACATAAATATGCAGTTGCGCAACGATGTACTTGTCAGTGAAAAGAAAGTTCCTGCCGATGTAATAAACGCAATCGATATGTATATAGTTAAAGCCGACACTTTCAACGGAAAACTCGATGCGTATTTGACAAAACCTAAAGGTGCTAAGCCAAAGTCGTTGCCTGCAATAATTCTTCCACATGGCGCAGGTGTAAAACTTAGCAGATATGCTGGAAATTTTGGTGCGGCATCATGGGCTAAGCGTGGCTTTTTAGCAATCGATTTCAATGTTTTAGGTCTTGATTCCGATGCAAAAGATCAACTTCAAAACTTTATAAAAACTTATCGTGGTTATCCTCAGAAGAACGCTGATAATCGCGATACAAATTTCTTCCGTACTATGTATTTGCGTTTGTGCAGAGCTATGGATGTTGCAATGGCTCAACCAGAATGGGACGGTAAAACGCTCGTAGTTTTTGGCACAAGTCAAGGTGGCGCTCAAGCACTTGGTGCAGGTGGCTTGTACAACGATAAAGTAACTATGGTTTGTTCGTTTGTTCCTGCTATTTGCGATCAAACTGGATTTATGGTAAAGCGTATAAATGGCTGGCCTCACTACATAAGACCTAACAAAGATGGTGTTTATGAAAATCCAAATATGAAGCTTGCCGAAGCTATTAGATATATAGATGCTATGAATTTCTCGTCGATGATAAAGGCGCCGACAATCTTTGTAGTTGACCTCGCCGACCCAACTTGCGAGCCAACATCGTGTTTTGCTGCGTATTCAAATATATCTGCTCCTAAAACTCTTATAACAAATCCAGAAGCACGTCATTCTGTGCCAGCAGAGTGTTATAATAAAGTTATTGAGCAGGTTGTAGAACATGCTAAGCAAATGAAAAACAAATAATTTCTCTAAAACTAAAACAAAATAAAAAAGGAAATAATATGGCAAAAGTAGTATGCACAATTTGTGGATATGTAATGGATTCTGAAAATCTCCCAGAAGTTTGTCCTCAGTGTAAAGCACCACAGGCAAAATTTTCGGCTGTTGATGAATCGCAAAAATTGGTATGGGCCGATGAACATCGCATTGGTGTAGCTAAGGGCTTAGATGCTGAAGTTGTTGAAGGTTTGCGCGCAAACTTTAATGGTGAATGTATGGAAGTTGGTATGTACTTGGCTATGAGCCGTCAGGCTGATAGAGAAGGGTATCCTGAAGTAGCTGAAGCCTACAAGAGAATTGCTTTTGAAGAAGCTGAACACGCTGCAAAATTTGCTGAACTATTGGGCGAATGTGTTGATGCCGATACTAAGAAAAACCTTACAGTTCGCGTTGATGCAGAACATGGTGCTACTGCTGGTAAATTAGCTTTGGCAAAACGTGCAAAAGAATTGGGTTACGATGCAATTCACGATACTGTTCATGAAATGTGCAAAGACGAAGCTCGTCATGGCTCGGCATTCTTAGGTTTACTCAACCGTTATTTCAAATAATTCATTATTCTATAAAACAAAAAATCCAGCCGATTGGCTGGATTTTTTTTGTATAAAAGTTTTGTATTGTAATTATAAACGCATTGGCATAACTACACACAAGAAGTTATCAAGAGTTTTGAAAACACCTGGGGTATTTTCGTCTTTAAACTCAAAATAAATTTCATCTTTTGTCAACTTGCTTAAAGGATGTTGCAAGAATTCTGGATTAAAGCCAATCTGAACTTCTGGACCATCATATTCAATCTCGATAGTTTCGTTATAATTACCAAGCTCAACACTTTGGCACGATACTTCCAACAAATTTTTCGACATCTTAAGGCGAACTAACTTTTGTTTATCATTAGCAACCAACGATGCACGTTGAACTGCTTCAAGCATCAATTCACGTTCAACCTTAATGCGCTGTTCGGCTTCTTTAGGGATAACTTGTTTATAGTTTGGATAATTACCTTCAAGAATTTTCGATACCAAATATATTGAGCCTGTTAAACCATTGTTTGCTGATTCTTCACCAACAGAGATGTCGAAAGCAACCTGACGATTATTAAAGCTAATTTTTACTGCTGCACCTTGTGTTAAAAGTTTTTCAAGTTCTGTAACAGTTTTAGCTGGCAAGATAATGCTACCATCTTCTTCTTGTTCAAGCTTAAGTTCGCGAGATATCAATGCCAAACGTTTACCATCGGTAGCAACAAGTGTGAGTTTATCTTCCGAAAAATTGAAATAAACGCTATTGAGAACATATCTATTTTCGTCGGTACTCTTTGCGTACGACACCGAAGAAAGCATATTGAAAAGCTCTTGTGGATTAAACTCGTAATTATGTTGGTCAACAAAACTTGGCAATGGTGGAAATTCTTCAGATTTCAACCCATGCAACTTATATGTGGCATCGCCAGAACTAATCTTTGCCGACATACCATCAGCCGATTCAACTGTAATTTCTTGCTTTGGTGCCGACATTATAATTTTTGCCAAAGTTTTTACAGGAAGCGTAATTTCGCCAGATGATTCAATTTCTGCCTTAACTGCACATCTAATGGCTAAATCGAGATTAGTTGTTGTTAGCATAACAGTATCGCCTTCGGCTTTTAAAAGCACGTTTTTAAGAACGGCAATCTGATTGTTTGAACCAACTACGTTAATTACTTGACGCAGACCTGTTGAAAAATGTTCTTTATTAATCTTAAACTTCATAAATATTGTATGTTAATAACGCGAGATTATATGTTTTTAATGAAAAAATCCAGCAAAAAATTAAGTTTTGATAATTCTTTGCAAACTTATTTTTATATTTTTTATCCATTGAAATTTTAGATTTTTTCATAAAAAAGTAAAAAGACAAATCAATTTGTCTTTTTACTTGAGTTCATAATTTTGTAAAATTTTACTTATTCTTGTCCTGGAAGGAATTCTAAGCCTTGTGCTTTACCATCGGCAATCTTTATACGGCGATAATAACAGCCATTGCGTACAACACCGTCTTTGCGTTTTGTATGGCACGAACCTTTACCCTTCATAATTACTTTGTAAACAACAGAATTTTGTTCGCAGTTTACCAAAATATCAACTATTTCAAGATAATCTCCACTTGTTTTGCCTTTTATCCAGAGTTCATTTCTCGATGTACTCCAGAATGTAGCCATACCTTCTTTTATAGCTGTATCTAAAGCTAACTGATTTATATAGCCAACAATGAGCACTTCGCCTGTTTTTGCATCTTGAGCGATTGCTGGAATAACATCTTCCGAGCAATTTGCAATTTTCTTAAGCTTAGTGAAGTCTAATGTAAGATTTAATCCGTCTTCTATTTCTTTACTCATAATAAATAAATAATTGCTTAGGAGCGTATTTTTTTCAACTTTTTTTTACAATTATTGAAAAATATTCCAAGATTGCCAACATTCGTATACGAAGTAGATAAAAATTAAGCCTAATGCCAACATTATCAATTTGCGTACAGAACGCCATATTTCTCCCTCGATGGCATATTTACCTGTTTCGCCTCTGGTGGATTTTTTAAACTCCCACAGTGGATCTTTGGGGTGAACCGATTTTGCTTTCTTATTTACAAAGAGAGTTTTTTTATGGAAAAACATATTTTTTATTTTGCAGAAATTTTAGTGGCAAATTCTTTGTGAATGTTATCGAACGAACCATTGCTGAAGAATACAACTACGGTTTCTTCGGTTTCTGATATGTTTTGTTCAAGTTCTGCTAATAGTTGTTTATTTGATACAAAACACTTGAATTTTTGTGGATTGCGAGCTTGTGCTGCAGATGTGTCGAACTTCTTTTCAGGAGATACTTTTGATGCGTTTACATAGCCCAAATAGATGGCGTCGGCTGTATTTAAGGCTTCTTCAAACTGAGGTTGAAGAACATTTGTTTTGGCTGTATTGCTTCGAGGCTCGAAACATGCCCAAATCTTTGCATTCGGATATTTTTGACGCAACGATTGTACCGTGAGCTTTATTGCTGTTGGGTGATGTCCAAAATCTTCAACAACTGTTATATTTTTATTTTTACCTATTATTTCTTGGCGACGTTTTACGCCTGTAAAATTTTTTAGGCAATCAACATTTATATCTAATGGGGAACGTCCGAGTGTAAGTGCTACGCCTACAATAGCCATTGCAGCATTGCGCGCATTGAAAATTCCCTGCATTTGCCATTCAATAAACTTTTCTGTATTTTCATGAACGAGTTTGAACGACGAACTTTCACCACTTTGCGAGAAATCTTTAATTTTAACATCGCAGTTATCACCTAAGCCTACCGATATGCGTTGTGTCCATGGTGTAGCTTCGAGCGATGCTATATTTTCGTCATCGCCATTTTCCACAATAGCACCGAGTGGATTTACTATACGGCGCACATGCGAAAATGTGCGTTTTACATCGTATAAGTCGCGAAAAATATCGGCATGATCGAATTCAATATTATTTATTACTAATATGTGTGGACGATAATGTATAAACTTGCTTCGTTTATCGAAAAATGCGCTGTCGTATTCATCGCCTTCTATCGCAAATGGAGCATCTAACGCACCTAAATTTGAACCACCTTCTGGTAGGTTTGCAGGTATTCCACCTATCAACCAGCCTGTATCAACTCCATTTTCACGCAGAAGATATGCCGATAATGTAGATGTTGTAGTTTTACCATGTGTACCACTAATTACTAACGATTTTCTGTTGCCGATTAACTGCGAGCCAATCAATTCAGGCAAGCTGGTGTATGCGTATTTGCGCGATGCTAACACGAACTCAAGTTCTGTATTCATTCTGCTGATAGCATTGCCCACAACTACTAAATCGGGCGCAAAAGCATCTAAACGTTTGCTATCCCAGCCTTCTTGAGCATCGACTTTTGCGTTTGCTAAGGCGCTTTTCATGGGTTCGTACATTCCATTGTCGCTACCCATTACGGTATGCCCCAAACGTTTCATTAGTATGGCTACATTGCCAGTTGCTGTTCCACAGACTCCTATAAAGTATATTTTCATTTTGTATTTATTTTAAAGTTTTACTTAAAAATTTTTCGACATCTTCCCAAGCTTTTTGCATTAAGTTGCCTCCGTTTAATTGCCAGTAGGCATGTATAGATGTATTGTAGAAGATTGTCTGAAATTCAATATTTTTTTGTTTTAAGGCTTCCGACATTTTTAAAGTTTCAGCCGATGTAACTACATTGTCGAAAATCCCATGTGTTAGTAAGGTTGGGGGATTATTTTTTGAAAGATATGTATAACTTGAATAGGCTGTGGCTTTTTCGGGGTCGCAAGCAAACATCAGATTGAATCTGCGTGGATGTGTCATATCGTGTCCAGATGCCATTGTTATACACGAGGCGATAGGTTTTGTTTTTTGAGGTTTTAAATTGGTATCTTTAATTGTTGCATTAAACGCTTGCTGATTATTTGCAATAGTTGCCAACTGCATTGCCATAACACCTCCCGATGATCCACCACAGGTGGCAATTTTATTTGTGTTTATTGCATATTTCTTTGCGTTATTTTCAATCCATTTCAATACTCTGAATTGATCGGCAAGTGCTTCGTTGTATTGTTTTTCAAGAGCATATTGCACACATATAGCAACGTAGCCTTTACTTGCTAAAAATTCTGCCATTGGTTGCATATCAGTCTTTTTTCCACTAATCCAACCACCACCATGGAACAATATTACACATGGGTGATTTACATTTGTGTTTTTTGGTAAATACAAATCAATTGTTCTATCCGAAGCTTCTGAATATTTTATGTTGCTTACGATTTCTACATTTTGTGGAGTTATTGGTTTTGTATTTTTTTGCGATACATATACAGGTTCATTTAATTTTGTGAGCGTATATATGTGAGACTTTGGTTTTGCAAGTTCGTATGCTTTTTTTAGAGCATCGTTTGCTTGTTGTTGAAACTTATCTTGATTGAAGCGATTTTCAACGTACCAAAAGAACGATTTTCTTGATACTTTGCTTACTTTATTTTTTTCTATCCACAATTTAGCTATTTCAATGTTGCGCTCAGGCGAGTTGTTGTCGTTGTAAACGCCCATTATAAATTCAGTACCAAATAAGTCGCGTACACGTTGTGTGCGTTCACGCCAAATTTCAATTTGTTGCTCAACTTGTCGTGCTTGTTCGGCTTGTGGTGTCAGAATATTTGCAGCTAAATTTATACCATTTGCTAATTGGTTGTGTTTATAAAAGCCTACTATTTTGTTATCGATTTTTAACTGATAATCGCCTTGAGGTAAATTTTTTATAGTGAGCATTTGTCTATTTAAATCGTAATTAAAATTGCAATATTTTGTACAAGCATGAGTGTTGTCGGTTAGAGGGTAGGGCAGAGCGTATTCTTCGACTTTAAACGACAACTCATATTTTTTTAATAAAAATGGTATGTGAAAGTTCTTTTTGTTAATAGACGATACTTCTGCATTTTTTGATACAACGCTTTTACAATTTTTAGCATCTATAACCATTGTTGATACGGTGCTTGTTTCACCTAAATCTTTTAGAAAAGCATATGCTGTAAAAAATCCACCAAAGTCGAATGGGTGAACGCGATTTCTTCCTATTGCAGATGAATGTGGATTTTCTTTTACAACTTTTATGTTTGCCAAATTAGTTTCGCGCCAGTGGTCAGCAAATAACAGGTTGCGTTCTTTTGCTAATTTTGCACACCATTGACCATATCGGTTGAGTTCATCATTTACAAAATCAAGGCCTTTGTTTCGTTTTATAGGTATAATTTCTGCATTACGCATTACTGAATATGGGTCGAGAATATCGCCTATACCATCGTATATCGACGACGACAACAGAACAACTTTTCCACTTTTTTGCAACGAATCTACAAGCTTTGTCATATCGCGTTTGTAGATTTCAAAATTTTCAATTTTTTTGGCTTCGTGTGTCTTTTTATCGGCGAGGGCTTTTTCTGTAAAATTCCAATGGCGTACATCGTTCATTCCGAGCATTACAGTATGAATTTGTGCTTTTTTTGGAGCAATATCGGCGTTGAAACGTAAGTTTGTTGTGTTTGCACTTCCACCTTCAAAGCCAGCATTTAAGAAATCTTTTTGTAAATGTGGGTATCTTGTAACATAATATAAAACAATATGTTTGGGGTAAAAACCATGATGTGTAATACTATCGCCCACAAAACATAGTGATTTTTCGTTGCCAGAAAATAGTTTTGGTTGTGTTATTTTATCAGAAGCACAAAGTATTGAAGTTACGATTATAAAGAAAATGTAAGGAATAAATTTCATATCGATATATGTTTTACTAAAGTATTGATATTGTAAAAAAGAAGTCAATTTTTTCTTGATAGACAAGTATGTTTTAAGATAAATTTTATTCATATAATGAAAAAATCGCCACCAGAAATTAGAATACTTTCGGAAAACGTTGCTAACAAAATTGCAGCGGGTGAAGTTATTGAGCGTCCGGCGGCAGTGGTGAAGGAACTGTTAGAAAATTCAATCGATGCTGGTGCAACACGTATCGATATAGAATTTAAACATGGTGGAAAAACTTTTATAAAAGTTTCAGACGATGGTTGTGGTATGACACGTCAACAAGCTCTTATGAGTTTGGAACTTCATGCAACAAGTAAAATTCGTGATACCGACGATATTTTTAAAATTTCAAGTTATGGGTTTCGTGGCGAAGCTGTGACATCTATTGCAAGTGTAAGCTCATTTTCTATAAAGACAAAGCCTGAAGGACAAGCATTGGGAACGCACATTTTGGTTCATTCTGGCAAGGTGGAAAACATAAAAGAATGTGGTATGGCTTCGGGGACGGAAATTGTTGTTGAAAACTTATTTTGTTCTGTACCTGCTCGCAGAAAATTTTTAAAGACCGATAATGTTGAAGCATCGCACATAATAAAATTATGTCGTTTGTATGCTCTAGCTCTGCCTCATTTGGCAATAACATTAATTGAAAATTCAAGAGTCCTTTTTAGAAGCGATAGAAATCTTGGAATGATTGAACGTGTAAAGCGTATCTTTGGTGCAGAGATAGCCGATAAGCTTGTTTTATTGCCCGAATGCAAACGTAAAGATATGAAAGTGTATGGTGCTATTTTAGAGCCAGCAGAATCGTTTGCAACAAGCAGAAATATTTGTGCTTTTATAAATGCACGTCCAGTTGAGTGCAAGGCTGTTTTTTCTGCGATAAAAGAGGCGTATTCAGGATATGTTCCAAAAGGCAGATTTGCATCGGCATTTTTATTTTTAGAAGTTCCACCCGAAAGTGTCGATATAAATGTGCATCCTGCTAAGCGCGAGGTGCGTTTGCGCGATGAATTTGCTGTGCGTGATTTTCTGTTAGATGCGTTGAGTTCGCGTTTGAGCGAATTTTTGGCAACACGTACCGATTTTACACGCAACGAACGTGTTAATGACAACAGCATTGATGATGCTAACAACAATTCTACATCGGCTAATTTTGTATTAAAACCAGCTTTTACTCCTGCCGATTTGTCGGTAGTTCCAACAAAAGTAGAGGTGGAAAGTGCGCCTAAAAAACGTCCACAAATAGAATCTATCGCAGTGCGTTATCCATTCAAGCCAAGTGTGGCTGATAGTGCTGATGAAATTTTGCATTCTTCTGAAATTCAATCAGATTCGTTCGATGTATCTTCAGACGATATTGTTGAAATAAAAGAGATGCCAGCTTCTGAAAATTCTATTGAAGGCTGGCGATATATTGGTTGTTTTCACAAAAAGTACGCAATTTTTGAAACAAAGACAGGGCTTGAATTGTTGAATATTTCTGCGTCTATTAAACGTATACGTTATGCTCGGATTATTGCAAACTTAAATGGCGAAACACCTAACAGCCAACTTCTTCTTATTCCCGTAAATTTAAAGCTTGATAGAGCCGATACTGAGACGTTGATAGAAAACATGTCTACCTTTGCAAAATGTGGATTTAAAATAGAAGAATTTGGTGCAAATTTTTACAGGGTAAGTTCGGCTCCAGCTTGGTTAGAGTTCTCGAAAATAGCAGAATTTATTACCGATTTTGTACAGACTGCACGCGAAGAATCTAAAACTATTCGTTCTCGAAAATTGTCGGTGGAGGCATTTGCTTATGTTGCATCGGCTAAGGCAACGTCGGTAGGGTTCACCTGTAATGAAGCAACTGCTACTTGTTTATTGCGTGAGTTGTTAGCTTGCGAGGCGTATGCCACATCTCCAGATGGTCGCCCTACGATAAAAGAGATTTCTAATGCCGACTTGTCAAAGATGTTTGGTTTATAATTAAATTTATACATTATTCATAAATAAACATAGGTTAAATAAATGTTGACTCTTTAAAACACTTTCGATAAAAATCTTTCGTGATTGTAAAAATAAATACATTCTTACCAAAATAAAGTAGATAATAAATATGATAAAAAAAGTTCTAACATTCGCAGTAATTTTTGCTTGTTCGTTTGTTTTTGCACAAAATGCAGAGATACGAATTATGGGCAAGGATAAAAAAATAACCACAAAGCAAGTTGCCTTAACAAAGAACGCTGATGGCTCTTTACGTTTTAAATTCTCTAGGAACGATATTCCTAAAGATGCTATAGAGTTGGCTGTTATTCCAGAATTTATGACAGCTCAAAAAGGCGACAAAGGCTTTTGGCTTTTCCCTCGTGGTGAAATGGGTAAATTTACTCAACAAAAGGGCCTTTTTTCAATGGGACATCATCTAGTTACTCCAATTTATGCAATGCAATCGAAAGCTGGAACGTACATGGGATATGTAAAAACCTTACGTTTCGAGTTGGTAATGGTTGTAAAAGCAGAGAATGGCAAATATGAATTGTATCCAAATTTCAGATTAAACCGCATGGGTTTTGCACCGTATGATGATGTTATAATCGACTTCTACAAACTTGAAGGTAAAGATGCAAACTATTCAGGAGTAGGACGTTTGTACAGAAAAATGCAACTTGCAACTGGTGAATTTAAGACAATTCGAGAACGTATGAAAACACGTCCGTGGTTAGAAACTATGGCGTATGCAATTCCTATCAGAATCCAATTCCATGGTGCTAAGAATGCTGATAAGGTAAAAGATGTAACACAAACTAAAGAAAATGAACCTAAGTTGATTCCTGTTATGCCTTTCGATAAAACTGTTGAGTTCGTAAAGGCTATCAAAAATGCTGGTGTTGATAAAATTGCAGTATGTTCGGCTGGGTGGCAGTCGGGAGGTTACGATGGTCGTTTTCCACAGTTGTTTCCTATTAATGAAGAGCTTGGCGGTGAAAAAGGTTTAAAAGCTATGACAAAAGCTCTTTGGGATATGGGTGTTCCTGCTTCGTGTCATACAAATAGTACTGATTGTTATCAAGTAGCAGATATTTGGAGTGAAGATCTCGTTTGTAAAAATCCCGATGGTTCGCTTCAACGTGGTGGAGTTTGGAGTGGTGGCAGATCTTATCACTTATGCACAAAACGTATTTGGCAGATGTGCTTGCGTGACCAACTTCGCTTAGTAAAAGAAATGGGCTTCGATGGTTCGCATTACATAGATGTATTTTCGGCAGTATATCCAAACTTCTGTTGCGACCCTAAGCACCCAGCTACTAGAAAAGAAATGGGCGAGCTTCAAGTTGAAATTGCTAAGTTCTGCGTTGATTTATTCGGAGGTTTTTCTTCAGAATGTGGTTATGACCACGTTGGTGCTCAGCTGGACTATTGTAATTATGTATCGGCTTCTATGCGTGGTTTAAAAAATAAACCTAATCCTATGGTAGAGCGTGTAGTGCCTCTTTGGGAAATTGTTTATCATGGTTTTATTTTGGGTACTCCAGACCGTTTGGTTCAAAATCACACAAGAGGTAAAGCTAAGTATAAAAATCTCTCGAGTGCCGACTTGCGTTTCATGGAGGGCGATGGTATAACAGATATCTATAATTCGCTCAAGATTGTAGAGTTTGGTGGACGTCCAATTTTCTATACGAGTCATATGCGTGATGTTCCATATATCAAAAGAGCTTTTGATGAATTTAAACCAGTTCGCCACTTACAACTTGAGTTGATGTATTCACACGATGAAATTGCCAAGAATGTATATCTTACAGTGTACGAAGATGGTTCAAAGATTATTAGTAATTACAATAACACTTCGTATCCATTAAAGGGCATTACTATTACTTCAAAATCATCAATTAAAAATGTTCATGCTAAGGCATCTGCAAAGACTAGCCGTCGCAATAAGAGCGTTGAAGTAAATCCAATGAGCTATGTTTTAATAAATCCAGATGGTTCGGTATTTATTCCGAAACCTTTCTAAGATTTATTAGAAAAATAAAAGGCATTCCGTTTGGAATGCCTTTTTTTGTGTGTTTAGTTAAATTAGTTTATTGATAACAGATAGATGTAATCAGACAATCTGTTTATATATATCAATGGAAAATCGCGCGCTAAACCTTCTTCTTCGTTTAGGGCAACTATTTCACGTTCTGTTGCTCGACATTTTACACGAGCCATATCTAAGGTTGCCGATATAGGTGTATCGCCTGCTTGCTTCCAGCCATTAAATACATTGCCTTTGCTTTCAATTTCGTCAATTTTCGATTCTATTTCTGCTAGATGAGTTTCGTCTAATAGTTTTATATTTTTTTCAGCAAGTTTAGGGAAATCTTCTTTTGCAGTGGCAAGCTCTGTCATTAAAAAAACTAAGTTTTCTTGTATATTTAGAAGCTCCTTATTCAAGTTTAAATCGGTTGCAAATGCCCGTGCTAATGCTATTGAGGCAGAGAGTTCATCAACCATTCCGTATGTACGCACACGCTGACATGCCTTCGACACTCGCTTGCCAAACATTAGCGATGTTGAGCCTTTGTCTCCACCTTTTGTCGATATTTTCATTACATTTTTTCCAATGGTTCTATACCTAACAAACGCAATCCAGCTTCGAGAACACGCAATGTACGTGCGCAGAGCATTAAACGACGCTGTTTTGTACCTTCGTCATCTACAATAACTTTGTTTGCGTTGTAGAATGTAGAGAATATTCCAGCAAGCTCATACAAATATGTGCATAAGAAATGTGGACGCAATTCTGAAAGTGTAAGTTCGAAAACCGATGGCAACGCAATGAGTTTGCGTGCAAGTGCAATTTCTTGTTCGGTTTCAAGTTCCGATGCTTCAGGGAAGTTGCAATCGGGCGAAGTACCAATTTTTCTGAAGATTGAATGAATGCGTGCTGCAGCGTAAAGCAAGTATGGTGCAGTATTGCCATCAAACGCCAAAAGTTTATCCCACGAGAATACGTAATCGCCAGTGCGATTTTGTGCGAGGTCGGAATATCTGATTGCTGCTACACCAATTGTTTCGGCTATTTTATTTGCATCGTCTTCCGATACGTCTGGATTTTTTTCTTTTACCAATGCTTTAGCTCTTGCTACAGCTTCATCTAAGAGGGCTTTAAGGCGAATAGGTTCACCACTTTTTGTTTTGATAGCTTTGCCGTCTTCACCCAAGATTGTACCGAACCAAACGTGTCGCATTTGTGGAAGTTTATAGGCCTTTGCTTTAAACCATTTTTCAACTGTTATAAAGAGTTGTTGGAAGTGGTCTTGTTGGCGACCATCGGTTACATACACAACTTCTTCAGCATCTAAATTTTCTACGCGATTTAGAATTGTTGCCAAGTCGGTTGAGGCGTAGTTCGATGCCCCATCGCTTTTACGAATAATGAAAGGTTGTTTTGCAAAGCGTTCGTGTTCTTTGTGGAAAACTACTAATGCTCCTTGATTTTCTTCAGCCAAGCCAATTTCAGAAAGTTCTTGATAAATTCTGCCTACTTTATCGCGATAATACGATTCGCCTAAGGTCATATCGATTGTAAGCCCCATACGCTTATACATTCTTTCAAATGCAACGGTACTTACTTTATTGATTTCGTTCCAAAGTTCAACGTTTTCGGCATCGCCATTTTGCAATTTTACAAGCTCTGCACGAGCAGCATCGGCAGCTTCCGGATTTTCTTTTGTAAGGGCGCTACCACGCTTGTACATTTGCTCGAGTTCTTCAAGCGAGTTTTCGTTATTTGGATCAAGCTTATAGTTTTGTGTTTTTATACCATAGATTAGTATGCCAAAATTTGTACCCCAGTCGCCAATATGATTATCTGTTTTTATATCGGCACCACAGAATTTCAATAGGCGTTTAACAGCTTCGCCAATTACCATCGGACGAAGATGACCAACGTGCATTTGTTTTGCAGTGTTAGGCGATGGATAGTCTATAACTACCTTTTTTCCATTATAGAATTTTTTGGAAGCGTTTTTTAGTTCGGCTTCGCCCTTATATTTAGCTAACCAAGCATTCAAAAACTTCTTAGTAAGGGCAAAGTTTATAAACCCTGGACCAGCAATCGATACTTCAACTAACGATTCGTCGAAGTTTTCGTCTTTCTTTAATTCGTCTACCAAAGTTTGTGCAAGAGCTCTTGGATTTGTCTTTTGCATTTTTGCCATAGGCAGAACACCATTCGATTGGAAATCGCCAAAACGTGGATCTGCTGTACGCATTTGTGGATCAAAATTTTCCAACTGAATTTTACTTGCTGCGTTGCGCAACATGTTGTCGAATTCTTTTGCAGGATGAAACCAAATATTCATTTTTACATTATTTGTTAAATTGTTTAAAGCTTTAAGATATTAAATAAGTACTTGAAAAAACAAAATCTTAAAGATTTATAAAATATACTAAAGCCGTTCCTAATTGGAACGGCGTGAATTAAAATTTATTATTCAAGCCCAATGAAAGCCATCAATCTAGCCGACCAATTTAATTTTTCGGCTTCAGTTGCTTCTGGGGCTGAATCTTCGTCCCACCATTGAGGCGCTTCAACATTCAATAAAATTGTATTGCGCAACAAATACACTAACTTGTTGACGAATTCTTTTTTATCTTCAGGTAATGGTGTTTTAAAGATAACGTCTATTTGATGAATATAGCTACCTTCGGGGCTTTGTGTTGCAGGTATAGATGTTGTTGTATAAGCCGATGGAATTGCTTGTTTTATTTCTTCCGAAGTTATTTTTGCCATAATACGTTTAGCATTCAACGAAGCCGATTCAGATGGGGTATCGAATATAAATGTGAGCGATATATAATTGAAGGTATCGTTATTTGCTGGGCATGCTACTTTACAGAGGCCATCTAAAATACTTTCTCCGTCTTCGCCTATTTTCTTCAAATCGAAAAACGATAAGAATTTTTCCTTTTTAATAATCTCTAAAATTTTGTTGTTTTTGCTTTCCATAATGTATATCTGTTTTACACTATAAAAACAAAATCGAATTTTATTTTCAAGTTTTAAATGGAATTTAATGATATATATTTGTATACTTTAAACATGGCAGTTGTTGTTGTGTTTATAGGTGCTTTAATTGGATGCGTAATACCTGTTATTCCTGGTCCGACAATGCTTGCTGTTATGGTTTTAATTCACAAACTTTGTTTTTCTGAAATTTTGCCATGGGGAGTCGTTGTGTTTTGTGCGATAATTGCATGCCTAACTCAAGTAGGCGATTTTCTGTTGTCGTGGTTAGGAGCAAAAAAATATGGTGCAACGTGGCGAGGAGCTGTTGGTGCTGTGATAGGCTCGGTGGTTGCTATATTTATTCCACCTCAATTTATAACAATATTTGTTTTTCCTTTTATTTTTGCTTTAGGTTTTGAATACATAGCGTGTTCCGATTTTAATAAATCGGTGAAGGCAGGTTGGGGTGCCTTTTTAGGTGGAATTATTGCAATGGTGTTTAAGGTAATATGTTGCTTTGCTATGATTGTAGCATTTACAATGTATGTGTTTTAGAGCTTAGATTTAGCTATTTCTTTCAACGATTTTCCATCTACAACGCAGTCGATTGTAATTACTTTATTCCCTCTCATTTTGTATACAACGTAAGATAATTCAGACTGTTCTTTGCCTTGATATTTCTTTCTGACTGAATCTAAATATTTTTTGACTTTTTTTGCAGAATCTTCCGAAAAATACATTTCAGAATTTGGTGAGGGAAATTCTATTTTAGGTGTTTTATAATATGTTATTTCTTTATTTTTATAAAAACCACGTTTTATGTGTACTTCTTTTACTGCATATTTATCAGGGGATTTTGTTGAATATGGGTAGTAATCTTTTATTTGTGCAAAACCATTTTTATCGGTAGTAAAAACAATATTTGTGTTAAGTTTTAAGAAAAAATGTAAATTGTTTTTATTGTTCGATTTTTCTGATAGGTGTTTGTCTATTAGAGGAATATTTTTGGTGTAATCGATTTTTATATCATGTGTGTATATGTGCATTCTTCCATCTTCTCTATACAATGACGGAATTGAACATTTGAATTTAATTGGTTGTGCATTTTCAGTAATGTCTATGGCGTCGTAAATCATATAAATGCCTGCTATGATTTGAAGCATTACAAGTATTGAAAATGCAAATATTAAAAGCTTTTTAAAATTCATTTTTGATTTTGTCGTTTAGAATTTATGTACCAGTTTGTTGTAACTAAAATTACTCCGAATATTACAAATAAGCTTGCTCGTAGCAACATATCTAAGTCCGATACAAACATACGTATTATTGCTTGCCATATCAACAAAAGTATACCCACGTTTAAAAGTAAATAGCTTTTATTTTTAATTCCTTTATAGACAAATAGAAAGGCTGATACAAACATCAATAAATTTGATAGTATAACGTATATAAGATATTGTCCACCTACGAAAAAGTTTGTTGTGTACAATATAAAAACAGTTGCTCCAACAATGCTTCCCCATATTTGTGGATACGTTCTTAATGCTTTTACAAACAGGTGTAGCCAAACAACTAAAGCAATAACTACAAAAGTAAATGCAATTGCGAAATCTCCATTATTTGTTTCCCAAAATTTGCAAAGTGATGACATATTATTAAAGAAATGCGAATTCAACTTTATAGTATTCATTTGAGTTGTAGTTATCAATATCCCAACTACACCAGATAATAAGAATGGATTTTTCCAGAAAGGGAGTTTTGAGGCTCTTGATGTTGCTGAGTACAAAAGTACGCTCGATAAAAATCCCATTGCAATAATCATACCTAATTCATTAGGAGGATTGAACTGATTCGTCTGATAAAATAATGAATGTAAAATAAAATTGCCTATCGAATTGCCCATTATTATTGGAGCCAATATGCAAAATATCCAACATGCAATAATGCCAAGTACAGGTTTTGCCGAATAAAATTTCCAAAACAGGAAAATGCCAATACTTGCAAGAATTGCATAATTGAAGAACAAGTCGAAATACCTATCCGAACAATGCTCGCTGTTAATTGCCAACAGAAGAAATAGTGAAATTACAGAGCCTGTCGATGAGCGAAATATGAATGTTATTGGTAAACATAGGCATATCATTGTAAGGCAAAAATCGTATAAATTACCATTTATATTTAGTGTAGATGATATTATTGATATCATTGCAAATACTGCTAAATAATTTGCCAATACTACAAGTTCGCGCATTAAATTTCCCATTTGTTTGTACAACACAAATATTCCTAATGCAACCGACATCAATAATGGAACAAACGCTAAACAAAGGCGAATTGTAATGCTTAGGCAATCCCAAAGATTACGAATAAATAAACACGAGCCAATTATTATCAACAAAAAGCCTGCAAAGTATAAACTAGTTTTGAAAATTGAAGTACTTTGCGATACCTGAAGTTTTAAGTGTTCTTTTAAACGTAGTGCTGACTGATTGTCGATTAGTCCATCGGCTTCGTATTTTGGTAAGCGTTGTAATAACTCTTTTTCAAAGCTCATAAATAATTATCCTTTAAGAGAAGGGTATAATTTATAACTTCTTTTTCAAGATAAAAATGAATTGAATAATGGTACGTCTTACATCTTAAAAAACAAAAAAACGCAAACACTTGTTTGCGTTTTTTTTAATGGTGGGCCGGGAGGGGATTGAACCCCCGACCAAGCGATTATGAGTCGCCTGCTCTAACCCCTGAGCTACCGGCCCATTATTAAAGACTATATCTTGGCAGTTTTATTTATCGGTTGCAAGCACATTTTTATTATTTTTTTAAGTTTCTTTTTGTTTGACCTGTTTTTTTACGATACTATACACTAATCTATGAAAAGTTATATGTTTAGATTATTTTTACCAATCGTATTTATTATCTTTAGTTCGTTATCTTTTGCTTCAGAAAAAGACACAAAGTTTAATGACTATGCCGACAAATTGCGTCATAAGTTAGCATCGCAATATACTCCAGATTTAAAAGGTGTTCCAAACATAATTGTTGCCGAGCAATCAACCAATAACATTGTTATGTTAAATCCTAACAAGAGCTGGAATTGTTCTGATGCAGAAGTTTGGCGTTGGAATCCAACAAAGGCAAATGGTATGCCTGTCGAATATGCAAAGTGGTTCAGATTTATTGATGAATGCAAGCCTATCATCGACACTTCGCACATAATTGTAACTGCATCGCATGGTGGTGTTGCTATTATTAGAATGAGCGACAAAAAAGTTTTATTCTTTGCTCATGCTGGTCAAAATCCACATTCGGCGTGTTTGTTGCCAGACGGCAATGTAGTTGCAGTATCTTCTACCGACAACAAACTTACGTTGTTCGATACTTCAAACTACAAGCAAGGGCAACCATGCAGAAACTTTACATGCTACGAACTTGAATTTGCACATGGCATAGTTTGGGACAACGACCAACAAATCTTGTGGGGCTTGGGTATGCAAAGTATTGTGGGCTACAAATACAACTTTAATAAGAAGGCTCCTGCGCTTACGAAGGTCTTTACTTACGAAGTTCCGGAAATGGCAAAGTGTGGGCACGATTTATATCCTGTTCCCAACACAAAATATTTGTTTGCAACAGGCACACTTGGAGCTGTTCTATTCGATACCCAAACTCGACACTTTCGCGATATTAGTCAAGTTAAGCATATAAAGAGTATTTCTATGGCAGATAATGGGCAGGTTATATATTTGAAAGCTACAAAGCGTTGGTGGAGCGACTCTGTTGTTGCTGGTAATGGTCAGCTTACAAAAATTGGAACGTGTCCAAATTCAAAAATATACAAGGCACGTTGGTTTTTACCAAACGAATTTAGCGCATGCAAAGTATTGCCAAAAGAAAATTAAATTCGACTACGTGGTATATCGCGTAATTGTGTAGCAAAATATTTGCGTTGTTTACGCACGAGCGACATTGTTTGAACTACGATGTCGCTTTTTAATTTATCGATATTTGTTGAATTGCTCAAAAGGTAATCGATTGTCTGTTTGTAGCCAGTTGAATTTCTAAGTGATGGATTTTCTAAAATACCTTTATTGATGAGGTTTTTGGTTTCTTCAATTAAGCCAGTTTTAAGCATTATTTGTGTTCGTAATTCTATACGTTTTAAAATTTCATCGTCTGGACGATCAATTAAAATGAATTTGCGTGGAAATTCTCCCATAGGGCAGGGCAATTTCTCAAATTCTGTACGAAGTTCGCGCACCGATTTTGATGTTGCTAAGCAACGTTCCAACGCGTTCTTTGTACGACGAGGATTATTCATATCTACAATTTCCGATGCTTGTGCATCAACTTTCAAAAGCTCTTTTGCCAAGGCCTCAGCGCCACCTTCACGTTCTATTTTAGATGTAAATTCGCTAATTTCTTTAGGAATGCTTATGTTATCGGCAACAGCCATAAACCAAGATTTTAAATAAAATCCACTGCCTCCAACAACAACTACATTTTTACCACGGTTGCGAATATCGTTAAAGGCTTGTTTTGCCAATTCTACATAACTTGCAACATCGAAAGGTTGATTTACTTTTACGACATCTATTAGATGATGTTTTATGCGTGCTTGTTCCTGAAGTGTAGCTTTTGCTGAACCGATATCGGCATCTTTATAAATTTGTACGCTATCGCACGATATTATTTCGGCATTGTGTTTTTCAGCAAGGTCGATAGCTAATGCAGTTTTTCCTGTGCAAGTTGCACCACTTATTATCAGTACGTTGTTCATTTTTTTGATAATGCTTTGCACATAGGGCAACGTGTTTGTGGTGTTTTACAAGTATGAGCTTTACAAAATTCTCTACCGTAATAGATGAACTGCAAATGTAGATTATGCCACGCTTCTTGTGGAAAAACTTTTTTTAAGTCTGCCTCAGTTTGTTCTACACTTTTACCATTCGACAATCCCCAGCGTTTAGCCAAGCGATGTATATGTGTATCGACAGGAAACGCTGGCTTACCAAAGGCTTGCGACATTATTACCGATGCTGTTTTATGTCCAACACCAGCCAAACTCTCTAATTGTTCAAATGTTTGTGGAACTTCGCCGTTGAATTTATCGCACAAAGTTTGCGACAGACTTTTTAAATTTGCAGATTTTGCTTTTGTAAGGCCACAAGGTTTTATTATTTCGGCAATTTCTTCTTGCGAAAGTTTTGCCATTTTTTGTGGTGTATCGGCTTTTGCAAAAAGTTTTGGGGTAACTTCGTTTACACGTTTATCGGTACACTGTGCCGACAATACTACTGCAACTAAAAACGTAAATGTATTTTTGAATTTTAAAGGAATTTGCGGAGTTGGATAATGGGTATCCAACTGACGCATTACAAATTCCGCACGTTGTTTTTTTGTCATTATTACTCGCCTCTGATGGA
The DNA here is from genome assembly GCA_015061955.1 of Verrucomicrobiaceae bacterium. Taxonomy (GTDB): domain Bacteria; phylum Verrucomicrobiota; class Verrucomicrobiia; order Opitutales; family Intestinicryptomonadaceae; genus Merdousia. The sequence goes on along the minus strand of SUVO01000019.1, from coordinate 16,023 downwards.
GAACGACATCTTATATTTTTTGCCAGTTTTAATTTGCGCGTAATCTTCTGGAACGCTTCCCCACGAGTCTCTACCACCAACGCCTAAATTTTTAGCACTTATATTTACAACATTGAAATTGCGTTGAGGCAATTGGTGTGGATGACGTGCTATTTCTATATCTTCGGGCAAGAATGGATATACCGACATTTCAAAGAAATCGTTTTCTGAATTTGCAACAAAGTTGAGTTTTGCTCCACTACCGTAAAGCGATGCGCTTCTTACTTGTGTTACATTACCTGCTTCTTGTGGGTCGATATAACGGAAGAACATTTCGTTTACGTTAGCTTTAAAGTTGCCAATTCTGCAACCATACGAACGGTCGATGTAATTTTCATCTGGACCTTTACCATACCACTGGCGTGTATCTAAAGACTTTGGAGTTGTAAATTGCATACCTATGCGTTGTGGCGATGGCAAGTTTGCCGACAACTCAATTTCGGCTTGAACATCGATTTCACCCGTAGGTTTAATTGTATATACAACTTTAGCTTTAGATTCTTTTGCAGGTATCAACAAGCTGGATTCTACAATAACATTTTTACCAGAAATTGTAGATTTACATTTTTCGGCTATTGTTCTGTAGCCAGCATCTACCCAAATTGCGAGCTTTTCTCTGTTTGGACTACCTTTAGCTCTGCCAGAGTCGTTATTTGTTTGTGGACGCCAAAAGTTCAACAACATTGGCGATGTTATGAGCTTATCGCCATCGTAAGTATATTCAGCTAACAATCCTGTATGCTTGTCGAATACTGCTGAGAACATTTTGTTTGAAACTACAATAGCGTTTGCACGCAACTCGCGTGTGAGAGCATATGTATCTTGATTTTCAGGATACGTTTTTACATAATTACCCTTGAGTTTGAATTGTTCCCAAGCAATAGTGTCGCCTTTATTGTAAGCGTTTAGGGCTTGTTCTGTAAGTTGATATTGAACATTCAAGAAAAACTCTCCATCGCCCGAAAGTGCTTCGGCTGGTATTTCGATACCAGTTGTAGCTGTTGATTGAGGCGAAAGATTATCTAATACAACTTCACCCTTTGTAGTTTCTTCGCCATTACGTTCTACCGACCAAATCAACTTTATGTTTTTGAATGGTTCAAAGAAGTTTTCGTTATAGATATCTAACGATGCAATGTTATCTTTGAAAGCTGTTAGTTTTGTATGAATGTTTTGGTAAACTTTTGCAACTTCTACACTCTGTGGCGAATGTTTCCAGTCTGGTTGAACTATACCATTGCAACAGAACGAGCCATCGTTGGGGAAGTCGCCAAAGTCGCCACCATATGCAAAGAACTTTTTGTTTGTATTAATTTGTTCAAACTTTGAAAAATTAATCGAACAAGTTGGTTTTAATCTTGATGGAACTACAAATGGTTCGTTTACTATATAGTGATTGTAAACTTCAAATTTTTCGATAGCACCATTAAATACTAAACGACGCGAATTATTCAATTTGTATTTTGCAGCCAATACTAATGGTGCTGTTGTTGTGAACTTGGTAGCAGTTGATTGTTTTTGCGATACCAATTTTCCGTTGCAGAAAAGTTTAAGCATTCCATAGCCAGCTGCGGCAGCAACTTTATATGGCTTTTCTACAATAGCTTCAATACGTTCCCAGTTATAGCCATTCCAAACCGAGAAAGCCAAGATATTGCGATCTTCGTGGAATTTGAGCGAGAACACACCTTGAGCTTCTGCTATAATTTCATCTTTTGATGTTATTTTTTCTCCCAAAAGATTTTTTCTAGGTCCATCTGTATTATTGATTGGTTGTTTAGGTTCAAAGCCATATTTATTGATATTTGCAATAACTGTGAATGAATTTGTAGGCTTTTCAAAAACCGATGGATACACTACAGCTGATGCGTTTTCGAGTATATTTGAACGTGTGCCATCGGGGAATATTGCTACATCGCGCGATGGCATAGCATCGTCTTTTACTTTTACTATTGGTTCGCGTGTTGCGAGTAAGCCTTGGTCTTTCCAGTCCCAGATGAATGCACCTTGATAATATGGATTTGAGCGAATTTCGTCCCAATATGGCTTTATATAGCCACCACTATTTCCCATTGCGTGGGCATATTCGCACGATAATGCTGGTACTCGTAATTCTTTTATCTTTTTTGAAATTAATTGTAAGCGATTATTAACACGTTCTGGCGATACATACATAGTTGAATATACATCGCTATATGTTAAACTGTTATTACGTTCGTTGTGTATGAGTCGGGTTGGGTCTATATCGCGGATTTTTTCTGAAGCTGTTCTGCATGCTTCACCGTCTTTTGTTTCATTGCCGAGCGACCAAAATATTATACAAGGATGATTTTTATCGCGAGCAACCATATTTAATATTCTGCTTTCAAACGCATTTTTCCACGATGGTAAATTTACTGGGTGATGTGGCGCTTTTAATTTGTCGAGTTCGTGCATTTCAATATTAGCTTCATCGATAACATAAAAGCCCATTTTATCGCATAAATCATAGAAGTTAGTTGCGTTTGGATAATGCGATGTTCTTATTGCATTGATATTTAGTTTTTTCATCTCTTGGAGGTCTCGCAAAGTTACTTCTTTTGAAATAGCTTGTCCCAAGAGAAAATCGTGTTCATGGCGATTTACACCTTTAAAAAGAACTGGCTTACCATTCACCAAAATTTGTTGATTTAAACGTTCTACACTTCTGAACCCAACGTTGAACGATGTATATGTTGTTTCTCCGAAGCCGTCTTTTATTTCTAATGCTAATTTATAGAGATTTGGTGCTTCGGCACTCCACAATTTTACATTTTCGATTTTTGGGAACACCCATTTGCACTTTACTGATTTTTCTTGCCCTAAATTAACATCGTTTTGTGCTGTTGCAATAACTTGACCTTCTGGTGATAAAAGTTTTGCTGATACTGTTGCAATTTGTGTAGAAGGTTGTGTGTTTTCAAATGTGATTTCTGTATTTAATGTTCCCGATGTATAATTGTCGGTTATGAGAGTTTTGTTGAAGATATCGGCTATGCGAATTTTTGGCTGACGTATTATTGAAACATCGCGAATAATACCTGCTAAGCGCCAAAAGTCTTGGTCTTCAAAGAAAGCCCCATCGCTGTATTTGTATACCTTTACAGCTATTTTGTTCATACCGGCTGTCAAATATTTAGTTGCATCGAAGCTTGATGGCAAACGGCTATCTTCAGAATATCCCAATTTTTTACCATTGAGCCATACTTCGTATGCACTCGAAACGCCATCGAAACGCAATATTATTTGCGAACCAATCCAGCTTGATGGTACTTTAAAAGTATGTACATATGCACCAGTTGGATTACGTTGCAACTTTGGATAATTTGTAAAGAGTTTATCAGATGGTTCATCCATAACTCTTGGATAATTATTTGGATTAAACGGGTATTTAGTGTTCGTATAAAGAGGTGTTCCATAACCTTGCAACTCCCAATTTGATGGAACTTTAATATCGTTCCACTTTGCCACACTGAAATTCATTTTGTAAAAATCTTTGGGTAGTAAATGTGGTGTTCCTGCATAACGGAATTTCCACATTCCATTTAGCGATATTTCCATAGAGGATGTGTCGCTTTGATTTAAAGCATCACTTTGCGATTTATACATTTTAATTGTTGCACATGCTGGCATTTTATTTTCAGCAAAAACATTTTCGTTTTGCCAATGAGCAGTGTCCTCGCTATCGATTGCGAATGTCGAAACATTAGCAATGCTTATAGCTAATAATACAGATATTTTTAATAATGATTTTTTCATGTTAATTATATTTTATTTTTAAAATAATATTTGCAGTTGCGTTATAAAGGCACTTACATTGCAACTCTTTGATTTTATCGATGTTGGGCTATCGTAAAAGTGGTAATATTCAAGTCCCGTAGCAATTTTCCAATTACGTCTTTCTTGCTTGTCTAAATACCAATTAAAACCTACATAGTACGAGTCTACCTTATTGTAATATCCGTTCAAGCTTTTTTTAATAGAGTAAATAACGTTGTTTTCAGAAATACCAGCGCCATCAGTATCGATATAAGAGTATCGGCAAATTGGTTCAAATATACCGAGCGATCCCAAGTCGAAGGCGTATCCAAGTATTAAGAATGCACCAAATGGTGTTGCACTACGAGAATCTGTTGTATATACAGCATGTTCATCTGACATAGTTTTACCATGTTCCGATGTAGTTATAGCAAATTCGCCTTGTATGAATAGATTTTCGCCTTGATAGATAAAATATGCTACCGAGCCTATACACTCGCACTTAACTGCATTGTGTGTATTTGAATCGTATGCCGATGATGCATTTGGTGTGTATCCAAAATTTAAGCCTGCTTGAAAGTCATGTTTGTCATTTTTTACAGCGTAGCCAATATTCCACCAGTAAGCTAATTCTAAATCTTGTTCTAATTTATACCAGTAAGCATTTTTAGCATTTGTAATTGATAAACCATAAATAATGCGTTCATCAAAAGGCATATTGCCTCTCCAATAAAGCCCTAAGTGATTTCCAGCCAAACATTGATTTGGTTTACTTTCATGATAATAATCATCGTATCCGACATCTTTCCCACCCCAAAACGAATTTACAATACTTCGCTCAGGCACTTTTAATTTGGCTGCAGCAGTGTATTCCATATTGAATTCTGGTTTCATTACACCGAAATGAATTGCCCCTTTGAATATAGATAAATCGACGGTCTTTTTGAAGTAGAACGAATCAAATGGCGACGGTTCTACTAAGTTGAGAACAACAATCATATTTGAAGTATCGTTGAAGTGTGCATTGTATAGAAAGATTACACGTCGTATAGTTTCGCCATTAGCAGTTCGAGTTTTTTCAATATTACCTTCCGTTGCCTTCTGATGCGAAAACTGGTATCTAAATTGAGTATAAGCTCCTAAATTAAATGATTTTACCAGAGATTTTTGCATTGTTATATCTGATGTGTTTACCATCAGTTTTCGCGTTTGCAATGCGTCTTGTTCTGTTAAAATTCTATGTTCTACAAGAGTGTCGAGTAGATTTTTTTCGTTATAATAATCTTGAGCGTAAGCACAAAGAGATATATCCATGGCAACAAAAAATATTGCTACAAGGTTCCTCCAAATGCTCGATTTAAAATAACGTAAAAACATGAGTTTATAATAAGTTCAAAATTCAATAGAAAACACATTGAATAGTCAACTTAGAATGCACAAAAAAAGGAGCTTGTTCAAGCTCCTTAATTAAGTTTTAAATTGCTTATTCATTGTTTAGGCGAATATTATACATATCGTACCCGACCTTGCGAACAGCTGAACGCATTTCAGGGTAGGGAATATCGCAAATGGTGAAGAATCCTACATTGAAGTTTTCGCCATCAAAACGACCTGTTGTTGCTTGGTCAGTGTATTGATGCCAGTGTGTACCAACTAAGTTAGGGTGTTTCAATGCACTTACAACGTATTCTTCGTACGCTTGTGCACGAAGCTTCTGGTTTGGACGGAACACTAACGATGGATTAAACAAGCCACTATCGAACGAGCCAAAATGGAATTCGCCTATAATTACAGGTTTGTCAACTCCGTTTGGTAGTTTGAAGTGTTTTAAGTCTTGCGAATAAATATTGTAGCTAATTACATCGCAATATTTACCTGCAATGCGAAGTATGTTTTCGTTAAAACCTGAGAAACGGCAACCCATATACAACTTATTTGGAGCCATTTTATTGAAGATTTCTTTAATTACGCTAAAGTATTTTTCGGTTATATCTTTTGAAAAATCAACGAGATCTTTATGTAAAGCATTCTTCGGTAGTTTTGTGGAGTTCAAGAAGTCGTTGAAATCTTTGTAATTTGTCTGCCAAGCTTTATTAAGGGCTTTAATCGAGCCATATTGCTTTTGCAACTTTTGGGCAAAGGCTTTTTTTGCTGCACAATTTTTGTTCGATTGAATTGTCCATTTAGCGAGGTCGGCAGGTTTGCCCCATTTTAATTCGTTGTCGCAAAACATACCAAGACACCAAGGATCGTCGAGTTGTTCTTTGTGATCATTGAGGGCATCTACAACACTTTGACTAAATGTTTTGCTATAAGGGTCTCTAAATGGATACCAATAGCCTTGAGACCCCATTAAATACTCGCCTTGAACTTCAATTCTATCAATATATGGAGTTCTGCGTTGCATTGAAATGTACGTAGCCGATGAGTTTGCAATAGTGTTTAAGCCCCAACTTTTTAAGCGACGATGTGCTTTGTCGGCGAATTTTTCTTTCCATTGTTCTCCGTATTTTATGTAGAGATTAGAACCACCAAAGTCGAAGTTGCGTTTAATGCCACGTTCTTTTGATAGTTTTCCCAAGATTGCATCTTCTGTTTTATAGAAAATTGCTTCTGGTGTATTTTCTTTTGGCAACCATTCAAAATATTTATCTCTGTTATCGAGGGTTGTAACGCTACCAGATGGGTTTACACGTACGACTCCATGCGACCAATACAATTTTCCTTCTGGATCAACAATCCACCACTTGCCTTGATATTTTTCAACTCTGAAATGTCCAGTTGCTTTGAGTGTAGGTCCATCAGCCCAACCACCCCACTTGTTCCAACCTTTTGGATTGTTTTTTGCGAGATCTTTTTCTTCTTCAATATCTGCATTTATAATATCTGCATCCGAGTGTACTTTTAGTTTCCAGTTGGTGTGTTTAAATTGTCCGTATTTATCTATGAATGGGAAAAATTCGTTGGCACTCATAGAGTAATATTGAGGGAATCTTACATTTCGTGTATCTTTTGCAACAAGTTTGATTACCTTTATTGGAACATTGCCTTTGTTTGACCAATGACCCATCATAACTATTCTGCTAACTTTTGAAAAATCTATATGCTTAGTTCTGTCACCATTGTGGAATGGATCGGTACGCATTCTGATTAATTGAGGCACAATAGTTTTGTCCTTTGGTGGAGGAGGCAACATTAACGATACTTCACCTTTGTATCTTGCTGGGATATACATCGACCACGAGCGATTGTCTTCTTTCAATTTTATATTTTCACCTATATTGGCAAAACGAAAACTTACAACAGCGTGTTTGTCTGATAAATTTTCAACATTAGCAACGAGTTCGAGATTGTTTGTTAAATCCCATTGTCCAGTAATGTCTAAATACTTTTTTTGTTGTACTGATGTGTTTGGGTTATCAAGCATAACAATGTCTTTAGATTGTTTTGATGATCCACAAGCACATAAAAGTACACAAAATATAAAACATATGGCGTTTAGTAGTATTTGTGTTTTTTTCATATATAGTAGTATCCTTTTTCCCTATTTTTATACGTTAATTAATATCACAGATTAATAAGTATAGCATATATTTTAGATTTTTACCATGATAAAATAAAACTATTTTAGTGAAATTAGACTTATTTTATTCTTGTGTTTTTTATATGAGTATAAAAGTCTTTACAATGTTGTTAGTTTCAATAATAATGTATACTTCAAATTATCTATTTAGAATTTATGAAGAAAATACTCACTACATTAATGTTGTTTTCGGCAGCTGTTGCATTTGCAACAGATACTGTTGAGGTTAGAATTACAAATCAAAAAGGCGAGAAGAGCGTAAAAACTATCGAGCTTAAAGACATGGGCAAAGGTATAGAACGCTTACATATAGACGCTGGTTGTATTCCTATTGATGCCACTAAAATTGATATTGTTCATCAATATGGCAAAGCCAAAAAAGGCGACGAAGGTTACTGGGTTTTTCCAAATGGTGCAATGGGAACTTTCCGTTTAGACAAGAGCCATTATAAACTCAATAAAACTCCACTTCAGCTCTACGGGGTAAAAACTAAGAATAAGACATTTGCAGCAATCGTAAAAAGTATGATGTACGAATATGATTTGATTGTAGATGTAAAAAATGGCGAATACGAAATTGTGCAAAGCTACAATCTCAAAGAAATGGGGTATCATCTCTACGACCCAATTATTGTGGATTTCTACGATTTGAAGGGCGACGATGCAAATTATAGTGGCATGGCTCGTGCATATCGTAAATATCAGCTTGATAGAGGTGCCGTAAAGACAATCAAAGAACGTATTAAAAATCAGCCACATTTGAAATATGCTTCAGAAGCTCCTGAAATCCGTATCCGTCAGGGTTGGAAACCAGTTCCAGCTAAGGTTATGTATCAAACTGTTGCAAATGAGCCTCCAATGAAGCCTGTTGTAACTTTTGATAGAGTTTGCGAAATTATTGATGAACTCAAATCAAAGGGTGTAGAAAAGGCAGAATTGTGCTTGGTAGGTTGGAATATTAGTGGTCATGATGGTCGTTATCCACAAATTTTCCCAGTTGAGCCAAAGCTTGGTGGCGAAGAAAAACTTCGTAAGCTTATCAAGAAAGCACAAGATGCAGGTTATTTGATAGTTTGCCATACAAACAATACAGACGGCTACTCTATTGCAGATACATTCTCGCTCGACATCACAGGCAAGCTTGCTGATGGTAGAGTTCAAAATCGTGGCAAATGGGCAGGTGGTTGGACACACGCTCTTTGCGCTCAACCAATTTGGCACAGATATGTAAAACAAGACCACAAGAGAATTCGTGATCTCGGTTTTGAAGGTTTACATTATATCGACGTTATTTCATGCATTGAGCCCGACGCATGTCATGATCCAAAACATCCTCTCAATCGCAAAGAAAATGCAGAGTATGTTTATAAGATGATGCAAAATGCCCGTGAAGTGTTCGGTGGTTCTGCCTCGGAAGGTCCATTCGATCACGTTGCTGGCGCAATGGACTATGCATTGTATATTTCGTTCAATGTAATGGGCAAACAACATCCAACTATCGACAGAGTAGTTCCACTTTGGCAGATTGTTTACAATGGCATAATCTTGAGCAATCCATCGGCAGAAACAACAAACTACACTCTCAAAGATGCCAAGACACAACTCAAGCAAATTGAGTTTGGTGGTCGCCCAGCATTCTATTATCACTCGGCTTTCAGAGACGATGGTAAAAATTGGATGGGTTTGATAGACCTCCGTTGCCAAACACAAAAAGAACTTAATGAAAGTGGCGATGCTCTCAAGCGTGCTTGGGACGAATTTAGCAATCTCAAACATTTGCAACTTGAGTTTATGGATTCGCACGAAGAAATAGCTAAAGACGTTTTTGTAACACGTTGGGCAAATGGCGATGAAATTGTAAGCAATTATACTGATAAAGATTTTGAATATAAGGGTAAAACAGTAAAGCCAATGAAGTATGTTTTCATTCGTGGTGGTTGCTGGTTTACACGTTTGTTTAACTAATCTTTTTTAGATTTTTTAAAGAGAGAGAGAGCATTTTCTCTCTCTTTTTTTGTATTATACAATAAAAGCTTTACAGCTTGGTTGTATAATATAAAGTTGTTTTTATATCTATATTACATTCAATTTATGAAAAAGTTATTATCTATTATTGTTGCGTTTTCAACTATTGTGGCTTTTGCTGCCGATAAAGTTGAAATAAGAATTACAAATCAAAAAGGGCAGACTAACGTAAAAACTGTCGAGTTAAAAGATGTGGGTAAAGGTGTTGAGCGTTTGGAAATTCCAATTCGCGATATTCCTATCGATACTAAGCATATAGATGTGGTTCATCAATATGCCAAAGCTAAAAAGGGAGATGAAGGTTATTGGGTATTCCCAAATGGTATGATTGGTTCGTTTCGTTTAGACAACGCAAAATATTCGCGACGCCACCAACCACTTCATGTTCATGGTGTAAAAACTAAGTCGAAGACTATTGCAGCGATTGCAACGGGATTGAAATTTGAATATTCGCTCAATGTTGTTGTAAAAAATGGCAATTACGAGATTTTCCCTCGATACGAAATTGCTAAAATGGGTTTTGCTCCGTACGAAGATATTATTATAGACTACTATACGCTCACTGGTAATGATGCAAATTATAGTGGAATTGGTAGAACGTATCGCAATTATCAACTTCAGCGAGGCGAAGTTAAGCCAATTAAGGAGCGTATGAAAGCTTATCCACATCTGAAATATGCTTATCAAGCACCAGAAATTCGTATTCGTCAGGCTTGGAAACCAGCGCCTCCAAAAGTAGAATATCAGACAGTTGAAAATGAACCAGAAGTTGGTATTTATGTAACTTTTGATAGAGTTTGCGAGATTATAGATGCTTTAAAAGCTAAAGGAGTAGAAAAGGCAGAATTGTGCTTGGTAGGTTGGAATATTAGTGGTCATGATGGTCGTTATCCACAAATTTTCCCAGTTGAGCCAAAGCTTGGTGGCGAAGAAAAACTTCGTAAGCTAATTAAGAAAGCTCAAGAGGCAGGTTATTTAATAGTGTGTCATACAAATAGTACCGACAGCTATACAATTGCTGATACATTCTCCGAAAATATAGTTTGTAAGAATGTAGATGGATCACTTCAGAAAAATGCTGTATGGAGTGGTGGCAGAATGCACAATGTTTGCGCTCAAATAGCATGGAATCATTACGCAAAATACGACCTCAAAAAAGTTCGTGATCTTGGTTTTGATGGCTTGTATTATATAGATGTTGTTTCTAACGTTCCTCCATACGATTGTCATGATTCTATGCATCCACTCAATAGAAAGCAATATTGTGCATATATGAATACTATAATGAGCTATGCTCGTGGATTATTTGGTGGTATTGCTTCCGAAGGGCCTTACGACCACGTTGCAAAAAATTTAGATTATGTACTTTATACTTCATTTAATTTAATGAGACAGCAACCTGTAGTTACCGACAGAGTAGTTCCACTTTGGCAGATTGTTTACAATGGTATAATCTTGAGTAATCCAACAGCTGAGACAACAAATTATACTCTCAAAGATGCCAAGACACAGCTTAAGCAAATCGAGTTTGGTGGTCGCCCAGCATTCTATTATCATTCAGCATTTAGAACTGGAGCTCGCAATTGGATGGGCGATATTGATCTTCGTTGCCAAAGTAAAGAAGAATTCGATAATAGTATTGAAGCCCTCAAGCGTGCATGGGATGAATTTAGTGCGCTCAAGCATCTTCAACTTGAATTTATGGATTCGCACGAAGAAATTGCTAAAGACGTATTCGTAACACGTTGGGCAAATGGCGATGAAATTGTAAGCAATTATACTGATAAAGATTTTGAATATAAAGGTAAAACAGTAAAGCCAATGAAGTATGTTTTGCTAAAAGATGGTAAATAGTAAAAGCTTTATTGTTTTTTATTTAATAAAACGGTTGCTAAGGTAGCCGTTTTTTTGTGCCAAAAAAGTGTGCCAGTTGGGTATATATGTGCGACATAGTGTGTCGGAGTGGGACATTTTGACACACTCGTGTGTGCAATCAAATTCATTTTATTGAGGCATATTCTTAAAATACTGTTATAAGTAGCTTATAATTAGTCGATATTTTACGAATATCAAAAAGTGGCATAGAATATGCTACTAATAAAAGCAAATACAAAATTTTCTAAAACTAACAATAATAAACAAAATATATAAAGGATAAATTTATGAGTAAAATATTAGGTATTGACTTAGGTACAACAAATTCGTGCATGGCTGTCATGGAAGGTGGCGAAAGTACAGTTATTCCAAATCGTGAAGGTGGCAGAACTACACCATCGGTTGTAGCATTCACAAAATCAGGTGAAAGATTGGTAGGTCAGGCTGCAAAGCGTCAGGCTATTACAAATCCAGCTAACACTATTTTCTCGGCAAAACGTCTCATTGGTAGAAAGTATTCTGAAGTTCAAGATATTGCAAAAGAACTTCCTTACAAGATTGTAGAAGCTTCTAATGGTGGTGTTATGATTGAATGCGATGTAGGTGGTAAAACTGAACGCTTCTCGCCAGAACAAATTTCGGCTATTATTCTCCAACAGTTGAAAGCAGATGCCGAAGCATATTTGGGCGAAAAAATTACAGAAGCTGTTATTACTGTTCCTGCTTATTTTAACGACTCGCAACGTCAAGCAACTAAAGATGCTGGTACAATTGCAGGTTTGGATGTAAAACGTATCATCAACGAACCTACTGCGGCATCGTTGGCATATGGTTTGGATAAGAAAAACGACGAAACTATTGCAGTTTACGACTTAGGTGGTGGTACTTACGATATCTCAATTCTCGAAATTGGCGATGGCGTATTCGAAGTTAAAGCAACTAATGGTGATACACAGCTTGGTGGCGATAACTGGGATACAGCAGTTATGAACTGGCTTATCGAAAATTTCAAAAAAGATAATGGTATCGATTTGCGTAACGATCCAATGGCATTGCAACGCTTGAAGGAAGAATCAGAAAAAGCTAAGATTGCTCTTTCGTCGGCACAAGAAACAGATATCAATTTGCCATTTATTACTGCTGATGCAACTGGTCCAAAGCACTTAAATGTAAAGCTTACACGTGCAAAGCTTGAACAACTTACCGACGATCTTATCAATCGTACAGTAAAACCTTTTGAAGATTGCTTGCGCGACGCAGGTTTGAGCAAGGGCGATATTAACGAGCTTGTTCTCGTTGGTGGTATGACTCGTATGCCAAAGGTTGTAGAACTCGCCGACAGATTGGCTGGTAAAGAAGCGCACAAAGGGGTAAACCCAGACGAAGTTGTAGCTCGTGGTGCTGCAATTCAAGGTGGCGTATTGCAAGGCGATGTTCGCGATGTGTTGTTGCTCGACGTAACTCCACTTACACTCTCAATTGAAACAGCAGGTGGCGTTTCTACTCCAATGATTGAACGCAACACGACAATTCCAAAGAAACATTCACAAGTTTTCTCAACATATGCTGATAATCAAACAGCTGTTGATATTCAAGTGTTGCAAGGTGAACGTCCTATGGCAAGAGATAACAAGTTGATTGGTAATTTCCGTTTAGACGGTATTGCACCAGCACCTCGTGGTCTCCCACAAATCGAAGTAACTTTCGATATCGATGCAAATGGTATCTTGAAAGTAAGCGCTAAAGATAAGAGTTCTGGCAGAGAACAAAATATCACAATTACAAATTCAAGTGGTTTGAGCAAAGATGAAGTTGAAAAGTTCCGTAAAGAAGCTGAACTACACGCTGCTGAAGACGCTATTCGCAAGGAAACTGTTGAAGCTCGCAACGAACTCGATAACATGGTATATGGTATCGAAAAACAAATAAAAGAAGTTGGCGACAAAATTCCAGCTGATACAAAGTCGGCTTTGGAAGGCGAAATTGCAAAATGTAAAACAGTTCTTGATAAGAAAGATGCATCTAAAGACGAATTAACTTCGGCTAAAGACGCTTTGATGAAACTTGTAGAAGCTAATGCTCAAAACTTGCAAGCAGCAGCAGGTAATGCACAAGCAGGTGCTGAAGCTCAAGGTGGTGCTTCGCAGTCGGGTGCTTCGCAGAAAAATAAAGACAACGTAGTTGACGCTGATTTTGAAGTTGTAGACGACGAACCTAAAAAATAAGCGATAATAATTTTGTCGTGGTTGAATATTTTCAACCACGATGATATTTATCAATAAAAAAGACTTTAACTATAAATATATTTGTGCATAATGTTGCGCTAATATTTTTTTAACAAACACTAATCAACAAAACTAAAATATATAAAATTATGGCAAAAGTAAAAATTCAACCATTGGGCGATAGAGTGCTCGTAAAACAGATTGAAGAAAAAGAACAAATTCGTGGTGGCATCATTATTCCTGATGCAGCTAAGGAAAAATCGCAAGAAGCTGAAGTTGTAGCTATTGGTAGCGGAAAGCTCGCAAGTGATGGCAAACGCGTAGCTTTTGAAGTAAAAGTTGGCGACAAAGTTCTCATCTCGAAATACGGTGGTACAGAAGTTGCTGTTGGTGATGAAAAGTATCTCCTCCTTCGCGAAGAAGATATCGTTGCAATCTTGAAATAATATAACTTATACAAGGAAAGAAATAAATAATTATGGCAAAACAAATCATTTTTGACGAAGCAGCACGTAAGAAGATTCTTGCAGGCGTAACTATTTTGGCAAAAGCTGTTAAAGCAACACTCGGTCCTAAGGGCAGAAACGTTGTTATCGACAAGAAATATGGCGCACCTCTCATCACTAAGGACGGTGTTTCAGTTGCTAAGGAAATCGAGCTTGAAGATCCATTTGAAAATATGGGTGCTCAGATGGTTAAAGAAGTTGCTAACAAAACTTCTGATAACGCTGGCGACGGTACAACAACTGCAACTGTTCTCGGTGAAGCTATTTATCGCGAAGGTTTGCGCAATGTTGCTGCTGGCTCGAACCCAATTTTCCTCAAGCGTGGTATCGACAAAGCTGTAGAAGCTGCTGTTAAAGAATTGAAGAAAAATTCAAAGCAAGTAAAGGATCGCGAAGAAATTCGTCAGGTTGCAACAGTTTCGGCTAACTGGGATACTGAAATCGGTAATATCATTGCTGAAGCTATGGACAAGGTTGGCAAAGATGGTACAATTACTGTTGAAGAAGCTAAGTCTATCGACACTACATTGGAAGTTGTTGAAGGTATGCAATTCGATAAGGGCTATCTCTCGCCTTACTTCGTAACAAGTGCTGAAACAATGGAATGTATCCTCCAAGACGCATATATCCTCATTCACGAAAAGAAAATATCGAACTTGCAGGAACTCTTACCAGTTCTCCAACTCGTTGCAAAAACTGGCAAACCTTTGATGATTATCGCAGAAGATATTGAAGGCGAAGCTTTGGCAGCATTAGTTGTTAACAAGCTCCGTGGTACACTCAATGTATGTGCTGTTAAGGCTCCTGGTTTTGGCGACAGAAGAAAGGCTATGCTCGAAGATATCGCTATCCTTACAAATGGCCGTTGCATTACTGAAGACCTTGGTATTAAGCTCGAAAGCATTGAATTGGCTGACCTCGGTAAAGCAAAACGCATTACTGTTTCTAAGGAAAACACAACAATTGTTGAAGGTGCTGGTAAATCATCGGCTATCCAAGCTCGCGTAAAGCAACTCCGTCAGGCTATCGAAGAAACTTCGTCTGACTACGACCGCGAAAAGCTCCAAGAACGTTTGGCAAAGCTCGCTGGTGGTGTTGCAGTTATCAACATTGGTGCTGCTACTGAACCAGAAATGAAAGAAAAGAAAGCTCGCGTTGACGACGCATTGCATGCTACACGCGCTGCTGTTGAAGAAGGTATCTCGGCTGGTGGTTCGGTTGCATTGCTCCGTACTGCTAAGGCTATTGATGCTCTCCAACTCGAAGGCGATGAAGCTGTTGGTGCTCAGATTGTACGTCGTGCTATCGAAGCTCCACTTCGTCAGCTTTGTGCTAACGCAGGTGAAGAAGGTGCTTTGGTTGTTCAAGAAGTTCTTCGTTCAAAGGGTGGCATGGGCTACAATGTTGCTACTGGCAAATTTGAAGACCTCATCAAAGCTGGTGTAGTTGATCCAACTAAGGTAACACGTTCAGCTCTTCAAAATGCAGCTTCAGTTGCAGGTTTGCTCTTGACAACTGAATGTATGATTACAGATCTCCCTGAGCCAAAGGCTCCAGCTGGCGCACCAGGAATGGATCCAGCAATGGGTGGCATGATGTAAAAACGTGCGAGGTCGGTGCCTCGATTGCGAAAAATATTTTATATAGAGATAAGAGCGCAATCGAGGCACCTCACAGCTTATGACGCACTTTTTTTAATCTGATTTAGTTAGGCAAAGGTACATTGCAAAGCAATTACCTTCGGTGCCCAACAGGTAAAAAACTCGCAAAAGCGACGCCCTAAGTACGTGCCTCGCACGTTTTAAAACGTGTGTGGACGCACCACTTTGCGAATAAGGATTTAAATAATGATAAAGTAGGCAATATATTGCCTACTTTTTTTATTTAAATTCGCAAAGTGGTGCTTGTAGCTAAAAGAGCGTCTGCTCGGGTGGGCAGTGCGTAGCACAGCTCCACCAACTCGCAAACATCTCTTTTAGCAGACACCACACAC
>SUVO01000018.1 GCA_015061955.1 Verrucomicrobiaceae bacterium | reverse complement strand
AGTTATAACAGGGGAAAGCATATGAGGAAGTTTGTTATAAATTGGTAATTCTACAGTTTTCGGGTCGTGCATTATAAAACGCAAATCAGTTGGCGTACATTTATAAAGCAAAGAAGTTATGATAGAAGAAATAGTAGCTGTAGTATCTATTAGTCCGCCAATCAATATGTGTTTGAGCTTTGTTAAATCTTTGACGATTGTATTGCCTTCAATGCCTTTACCCAATGCAATAGGCAAAATAGTATTGTTATCTTTCCATTCGGGAGACTCAAAAACTTCTTTTAAAAATAAAAATTTTTTGTATTTTAATGGAATTTCAACGGCAAACGTACTTGCCTCGTTTACTTTTAGAATGCGTATTTGTTCATTTAAATGAGACTCAAAATCATCTTCTAATGCTTCTATTTTAGAGAATCTAACTCCATTTAGAAGTTCTACCACATAACGCCCAGCAATGCCATTTGACGAAAATCTTTTGGAACGCACTTCAATGCCAAATTTTGCGAATAGCGAAACTATTTGATTCATTGTTTCAGTGTGATTCTCAACGGGTGAATCTACATTCTGATTTGTCGTTAACAAATCGTATGAAGGAAAAATGTATTCTTTGTTTGATGACATAATTTAATCTTTCGTATAGTTTTGTTCTGATTTTAATACACCACATGCACCACATGCGATTGTATAAGGTGGAAACATAATTTTGATTTTGTTATCGCTAAAAACAAATTGAAGTTGGTTTTCGATTTCTTCTAAGTCTTTTTCTGATAGTGTATCGATTTCAATCAACAATCCTGTAGTTTGCTTTTTGATATCGCTTAAAGCTTTTTTTAGAAACGCAATTTTATCGGATTTTGATTTGAATAACTCTGCAAATTTTATCTTCCTAATCTTTCCGTTTTCTAAAGCGTAATTAACGCCAATCACACCAGAATGGCAACCATTAGCACCATGATGATATTGTTCGGTTTCAATCTCGCACGAAAAGATTTTATCAGTGTTTTGCACCACCTTACAATTAAGTGCAACTCCACTTATGTAATTACGGACTTCCTCAAAATCTGGCTCGAAGAAAATTTTTATTTCATCGTAAAAATCGCCAACAATCTTTTCGCGAATATCTAACAAAACTTTGTTCAACTGAAGCTGTGCTGGCGTTAGATTCTCGCCAGTAAATTGAAATAAATTTACATCGGCAAAAAGCTCGAATTTGCGTTCATTTTCAGGCAAACTCTCTTCTTGATTATATTTTGTGCCAAAGTAAAACCCTGATAAAAGAACAAGTACAAGCGTAAATATTTCTACAAATTTTTTCATGAAAATTCCTTTTTTATAATTCGATTGAAATTGAAAGTTGAATATCGTCTTTATCCAAAAGCAAGATGTCGCTTAAGGCAAATAGACCATCAGTGAAGAAGTGGTGCATTGCATAACAGATATGAACAGAATATTTATTGAGTGGTTGTAAATTTTCGATATCCCAATTATCGCATTCCAACAATGTAGAAACTCTATCGAAACTATCAGCACCAGAACTTGTGCTAATCGAGTAAGGTTGTTGGCGATTCACAACATCGTAAAGCTCTTGTTTATCGCTATCGATAGAAATATTGCCACAAATAAAATATTGTTCATCTATTAGGCAGGAATAATCTTTACTTCTAATCTGTAAATCGAAATTACGTTTTATGTTGTTTATTTTATCAAATAGCTCGTGCGATTTTCGCAATAAAGCTTCGCTAAAATCTTTGATTTTTTCGATGCTTTCGGGCGTAAAATGAAATTGCTTATCGAGCATAAATTTGCGTTTTCGTAGTTTTTCTTCTAACTTTTTACCTTCGATTTGTTTTTTATTTTTCATAATTTAGAATTCTTAATTTTTGAATTGTTTGCTGTTTAGATTTATCTATATGTTGAAAAACGAGTTGATTTCCTAAAAGCAATTTATCTGCATTGGAGTTTATCAATACGCTACTTTTAGGAGTAACCTTTTTAAAAAATGCTATTCTCGTAGAAAAGTATGCCTCGAAAAATTCTTTTGAAAAGGATGTCGCAAAATAATTTGAGGTAGAAATTATCAAAAATACACCAGTATTTTTTGCATAGAATGCTTTGCTTGCCAAATTACAAATCAAATGATGTTCTTCTAAAGTTTTCAGCAAAGAGTAATCGTGAGTTATTGCAACAATTAGCGGAAGTTTCTCGCTAATACGAGATTCGTTATATTTGAAAAAATCCATATTTGACGCTGCCAATAAATCATGCCTATCTCTATATATGCGATAGAGATTTTGTGCATTGCTCAAAATTTCTGGCATAGTTGAATTTATTTTTCCTCTGTATAAATGTGGAAGATTTTCAAATTCGCAAAATATAGATTTGTCATGCGTATTTATTATAAATTGCAATTCTTCAGATGAATATTTTGACGACAATTTTTGTATTATAAACTTTAAATATGATTCTAATTTGTCTTTATCTCCACCAATTAAAATATGCTCCAATTCAAAAAAGTCTGCCACTTGCAAACATCCTTCATCCGTTTGTCCCAAAGGTAAAAGAAACTTATCTTTTAACGTATTTTTTAAGTTATGTGAGATAGAAGAGTGCATAGCGTCATTCTAAAAAATTTGTACGACAAAGTGCGTCGTGCTTGATTTTACATTGCTAAAGCTATTTGCGCACACGCTATTGCGTCGGCGATTGCGTTGTGATGATTATCTAATTTGATGTCGAAAAACTCGCAAACGCAATCTAATGACGCGTGTTGCGGGCGTATATTTTCTGGAAGCGTTTTGAAGAA
Organism: Verrucomicrobiaceae bacterium; assembly: GCA_015061955.1. Classification (GTDB taxonomy): domain Bacteria; phylum Verrucomicrobiota; class Verrucomicrobiia; order Opitutales; family Intestinicryptomonadaceae; genus Merdousia. The sequence continues at coordinate 45,953 of SUVO01000018.1, read as the reverse complement.
TTTACGAGCCTCACAACAAGTGCAATGAAATTCGTATTCTGGATACGACATTCCATAATATTCGTGAACAGCTTTCAAACAGCTCTCATCAAAAGTCGCATTATGTGCAACAAGTGACAAGCCTTGTAATTTTGGAGCAATTTCAGCCCACACATCAGGGAAAACTGAAGCGTTTATGGTATCTGATTTATTAAGACCATGTATTTCCGTAAACTTCCAGTAGTAATAATTTGGTCGAGGTTTTATAAGACTATAAAATGTATCGACAATCTTTCTATCTTTCACAATTACAACACCAACACTACAAACACTACTTCGGTTGACATTTGCAATTTCAAAATCTATCGATACAAAATCTTTCAGATTATTCATAATTTTTAAGCGATACCTTTAAGCTTTCGACTATATCATTACGCAAAGACTTTGGCTGAATTACTGTGATGTCGGATCCTTGCGAGAGAATCCAAAACCAAAGTTGCCAGGAATAACGAACCGTTGCTGTTAATTGCCAAGCGTTGTTTTTATAGCTGATTTTTTGGTCAGGTGAAATTGCAGCTTCATTCAAATACGTTGCAAGCGTGTCAGAAACTATCGCCTTAAGCTTAATCATTCCGCCATCGCCAAAATCCATTGCTCCGCTTTCGATATATTTTTTTAGTGTAAAATCTTTTGGCTTTTGAATTTTACTTTCCAAAATTTCGACACTACGAAAACGTTGAATTGCAAATAGAATTGGCATCGACTCCCCTACCTTACTTGCTACCAAATAACTGCGAACACCACGCTGAACAAATCCTAAAGGATTTAAAATATACTTCGTTGTTGGTTTATTAACTGGGTCGTACTTGATTTCAATTTGAAGTCCGTCAACTAACGCACTTTGAATATCTTCAAGAATGTCTGTGCGTGTAGTTATCGGTTGATACGCCAACGAGTCTGAAATAAACGCAACTTTCGAGCTCCATTTTGAAATTGGTAAATCTTCTAATGTCGCAAGCTTTTTGCGAGCAAGCTCAAACTTTGGCTTGAGCGTTTCAAGCATCGACACTGGCAAGATAGACTTCAAAACATCTTCTGCTAAAGTTAAAGAGACAGCGTCTGAAACTTCAATCCCACCAAACTCGCTCGATATATCTTTAAGCCAATACCAGAGAAAAGGTGCAGAGTCTTCATTCGCCATAAGTGGAAAAAGAGTTGATAGGTCTCGCAAATCGCGTTCAATAGTGCGTTTTGTTACAACATAACCTTTGTCGGCAATCTGCCTTGTAAGTTCTGCCGATGTTATACCAGGTTTGCGTGTGGGTATTAAACGCAAAAGTTCCCATTGGCGTGCAAGTGAATTATTGTTGTTCTGCTTTGGCATAAAATTCCTTTTGTTGATTACAATAAAAACACTTTATAAAAATAAAGCGACAAAATACGTCGCTACATTTGAAAAATTTTACAAAGACCTATTTAGTCGCACAGAATTTTTAACATAAAACTATGAAAGAAATTGCTACGCTTATAATGGTTGGCTGTTCGTGTATTATTAGTTTGTTTGACGAGCCAAGCTCGGGAATTGACGATGTAAACGATATCTCGCATATTGTCGATAATGCTCAGTTTTATCCCAAAGGGTATGTCGATACATTCAAGTTGCATCCAATGCACTTTGAAAAATATAAAGAGGAATTTGAAGACGATAAAAAAGAAAAGGCAGAGTAATTTCTCTGCCTTTGTTGTGGGGTTAGTTGCGTTTTTCTATATCAAAATAGGCTGGATGCAAAGCACCTGCTTTCTTTAAATCAATGCCATACACACGCATAAAAGCATCTCGAGTAGCCTCGCCATTGTTGTAGCCTATTGGATGATACAGCGACGAAACTTGCACACGCATTCCACGTTCAAGACGCACGCCATTCATAATTTTTGTAGATTTTATTGTGAGTGTCCAAATTGCCATAATTGTCCTTTCTGTTTAATTTGTTTTGGCGATTTTATTCTATCAATTTGCAACGACAAATTAAGACTACAGAAAAAACTAATTCAAAAAATCGTCTCTTGGCCACACAGCCCACACTAACGCAATTAGCCAAGTTATCCCCGTAGCACCAAAAAGATTGAGAATTAAAATCAACCATTTATAATTATGTTTTCTGCCAAAAGCTATGATAGTTGGAAAAAAATAGATGAGTATAACTACTACAAAACAAAGAATTAAAAGAAATGTATCCATGCCAAAAATATAAGAAAAAAGTGCGACAAATTACGTCGCACTGAAAAAGAAAGGAATATATTTGTTGATTTTATTTAGCTAAAATTTCTTTGTAGAGAACATCACGCATTACAGACTTTACATGCTGATTCGGGATAGGTGGAATTTCAAAACCATACTTTGCGTTGTATTCCCAGTCGGCTTCATTTTCTGATAAAATGGTATTTACAAAATCGTTGAGAATTTGACTGATTGCAGAGCTTCGGCTTATTCCAGCTCCACAGTGAACAAGAATTCGCTCTTTGCCCGATTTAAAAGCATCCTCTACCGACTCAAATATACACAAGGCTTGCTTGTGGTCGAAAATCTTTACGATGTCAGGCTTGCCGATGTCTTCTAAAGTTGCGTCATCAAAATAAATGATAAGCCCTTTGCGATTAGAGATTGGGGGAGCGTCATTTTTGATATCGCCAGTAAAATCTTTGTAAAATCCATTTATACTGATAACAAAAATCGATTCCTCTGCCTCAATCTCTGCTCTATGTTCTAAAACATACTTCCTACTGCAATTAAAAATCTTCATAGTTTCCCTTTGTTAAATCAAAAGAAAACCATAGCACGATCCCACGACAGATTATGACGCTATTACATTCTTATTCAGCTCTGAAGCAATATCATCAACTATTTTTTCATATTTTTCAATAAAGTCTTTTAGGTTAATGAGCTTTGATTTAATATCAATATCTCTTATAACGGCAACAGTCATTGTCACTCCAGTCCCCAAACGGTCAGGTTTAATATCGCCCAACTTCTTTTCTATAATATTGCATACTTTTTTTCTAAAATCTTGGTGCGTTGAAATAGGATCAGCATGATAAACTTTTATACGTAAATCGTCTTTTTCTTCAAATTGAAGATAAATTTTCCCTTCTGGAATTTTTCTAAAGTACCACCAAAATCCAAGAAATCCTCCTGTCCCATTTGGAACATATTCCCACTTTGGTTCTTCATCATTTACAGCATCCTCCAATGCTTTATAAAAACCTTTCCAACCGTCATTCCCCCATTCTGATATAGGTTTCGTTTTATAAACTTGTGTAGCTTCTTCTATTTTCGATATATGTTCCAAATAATCTTTTAAAATCTGATTTTCTCCCTTGTAGGTATTTAGACAATCAATCAAATCGCGTCTACTTATATATTTGTATCTTTCTTTGCTTTCTATATTCTTTTTAACTAAATTAGGTTCATTTATTATTTTTATATACGCACATTTTATATTTTTTCCCTTATATTCTTTCTCAACTGTGTTTTTGTATCTTTCAAGTTGTTTATCGTGAACAGAAGTATCGGTCTTATCTTCAATTATTAGAATGGTATCATCGTTTATTTCCGCTAATATATCGATATTTTTCCACTGCTTTTTTATTGAAATCTTCTTTGTTTCAAAATTATTATCATCCAATAATAATCGTATAAAATTTTGAGCCACTACATGCAAACTCTCGTCTAATTCTTTATAAGAAGAATCAGCCCATTGCATTAACCACGCAAAAAAGGCATCTTGACTCAATTCTGACGTTGCATATGAAAATAAATTTGGAATGCTTTTTTCTTCTTTATTCATATATAAATCTTTCTTTTAAAAAAAACTATTAATTCTTCCTATAACTTCTTTTGGTGTTTGGGGATTTTTTAAGATCCAGTTTACAAAATCATCTAATGAACGGATTGCTTCTCTACTCAAAAATCCCTTTGCATCTAAAGGTTTAGGTTTTATAGCTTCATTGTTGAAACATAACTTATAGTAGGTTTGTTCAAATGTATCGTTTCTATCGGTATATAATTTTCTTACAGCACTCAATAACTCAGCCATAAAAATCAGTTTTGTTATATATAAATATCTACAAAAAAGAGCAACTTCTTTCAAGAAAATTGCTCTGTTATAAATTAATCCTTTGCTAATTTGCGGTGGTTTGAAAGCATGTGTTTTTCTTCAAAAACATTAGGGTGTGTTGCTTCGAGTTCAGACCATACTTTTTGAGAAAATTTATCATACATTTTATCAGAACACTTGTCCGCAAATTGAGGCTGTGCGTATAAGAGGTAGCTCCAATCCAAAGAATTAAACCATCTCCATTCTTTACACCTATCAGCAAATTGAGGCTGGAGGGATAAGAGGTAGCTCCAATCGGAAGGATCAATCGTTTCCCAACCTTTGTATTCATCGCACCTGTCCGCAAATTGTGGTTGTGCGGATAAGAGGTCGATCCAACTCCAAGAAGCAAACTTTTTCCAGCCTTTGTATTTAGTACACTTGTCAGCAAATTGTGGTTGTTTAGATAAGAGGTCGCGCCAATCTTTAGAAGCAAACTTTTTCCAACCTTTGTATTCATCGCACTTGTCAACAAATTGTGGGTGTACGGATAAGAGTTTGATCCAATCATAATAATCAAATTCGTTCCATTTATCGCATTTATCAGCAAATTGTGGTTGGAATTTTAATAGGTAGCTCCAATTGCTAGAATCAAATTTTTTCCAGCCACCATATTCATCGCACTTGTCAACAAATTGAGGGTGTACGAATAAGAGGTAGATCCAATAGCGAGCATCAAATTCGTTCCACTTATCGAATTCAAGAGCAAGTTCCGGGTTTGTTCGTAAAATAGCCAACCATCCTCGTAAATATATTTTGGCTCTTCCTATAAATTTAGGTTGGGATTTTAAGAGGTCGTACCAATCATTAGAATCAAACTTTTCCCAACCTTTGTATTCATCGCACTTGTCAGCAAATTGTGGTTGTTTAGATAAGAGGCTGCGCCAAGTGTAAGAATGAAGGTTTTCCCAGCCGTTATATTCATCGCACTTGTCAACAAATTGTGGTTGTGCGGATAAGAGGCTGCTCCAATCCCAATCCTCAAACTCTTCCCACAAATTTAATCGATCGAAGTCTTCTGAGAGTGCGTTATCGTCTATAAGAGCTTCTACAAGCTCGCAAGATGTCATACTTGTTAAATCTTGTTTATTCATAAAAATCAGTTTTGTTATATCCATGCTTAAAGTATAAAAAAAAGTGCGACAAATTATGACGAACAAATTTTTATAGTTTCTTTTATTTTATTAATTACATCATCTTTGTGAAAATAAATCGCCTCTAATATATCACCTTTTTCAATTTGTGATGCAAAATAATACCAATAATGATGTGGTTGTGTTCTTCCCCAACTCCAAATTTCTATCAATTTTCCGCAATCCTGTAAAACACCTTTCTCGCTCGTATCATCTATCTTTCTCTTTCGCAATCCAATAGAAAACGCTCCTAAAGTGTTTGGCTTCCAAAATTCTATCCTGATTTCAATATTCTTTTCCGTTAATTTATCTGACTTTACTATAATAATTTTTTCACTTAAAGAAATATTTTCTTTTTCCCCTATAAGGGTACAGATCTCTGCATTATCTTTTAAATCTTTATATAAACCGTTAAGTGCTTCTAATTTCAAGTCAGAAAACGAATCTACTATAACTTTATAAGCATTATAAGATTCTTCATTTTTACTTATTAGGTCTTTAATTTCATTATTCATTTTATTTGTATTATTTTTATTTGTTAAAGTTTTTATAACTTGAATGTAATGATTTATAATCTCGCTAATTTTGATGGGAAGTTTCGGTTCCTCATTAACAATAGAACTTAGCCATTCTATGATTTGACTATCGTATGTTATATGATGATATTTATCACGGTCGCCCTTGCTTACGCCTTGATCTTTTAATAAAATTCCTTCCGAATCTATATTCTCAAATTCATTTTGTAGCGTTAGATAAACAAGTTTCTTATTAAGTTTCTCATAATCCTTATTCAAAAAACGCATATACCGACCAAGTTGTTCTTCGCCTAAATCTGCGTAAATCTTATTCTCGATAGCTATTGCCCAATTTGTATTGTCGGTTATGAAGATGTCTATTCGCCCTAAATCACCAATATGTTTTTCAACTTCAACTTGTGCTAAACTGAGGTTGAAGCCTTCAACATCAACACCTATAAATTCTAAGAACGTCTTTAAGAATTTTGTTCCTTGCGAATGCGACCCTTTTGGATTCAACAAATTTGCAATAAACGCCGAATGTGTTGAAACCTCTAAATGAGCTACTCCAAGAATTTCAAATATATTGAAATCTTCAGCAGTTTTTTGCTTCTCTTTGTTTTCGTATTTTATCTTTGTAGATACTTTTTCTAAAAGTTTTCTTATATTATCTCCCATTTCTTATTATCCCTTTAATTCTTGCTGAATATTTACATTTTCTTTGATAAAAGATACCGGTATGACACCGTTTTCTTTGACGATTTGCAAACTGAACGTATCGTTGTTTATGATTTTTTCTACGACTCCTTGCAACGAAACTTCTAATTCGTCTTTACCTATAAATCTCCAAGTGCCTTTACCTTTATACTTATTGATAACATAATTATAAGCATTTTCTATTGAAGAAAAATGCAACTTCTTATCTTCACCAGTAATAGAAACCTCTACATATGAAAATTCATTTGACAATTCTATAGTTTCATCGACATCTAATAATGAGATTTCCTTCTTACATATCCATAAATCTCTTTTTTCGCCATTTTGAAGATATTCAACTTCAACTTTATTGTAAGATTCAATAACAGCCTCCAAATAATTTATTGTAGGAATATTGGGATTATCGGAAAAACCGTCACAATACCATGCATCAACATACTTGTTAGCGTGTTCCAATAAATTATATATTTGTTCAAGAGATCTCCAATACGCTTCTTGCTTTGAATTATTTTCTCTTGTTTTATAAAACTCTATTGTTTTCATATTTTTATCCTAACATTTTTCGTTTTAGTTTCAATAGGATTTTTTGGAGTGGAGTGAGGTTGATATAGTTGATTGCTTTGGTGATATCGCTTAAGAATTGCTGGTGGTGGGTTGCATTTGCGTAGTAGGTGAGAAATGATGCGTGGTAGGTTATCATCAAATCTCTATTGCAAAATTTGAAGATTTTTCCACGCAAGTCTTTTATTGTCGGGGTCGAGTTTTCTCCCATTAGTCCACCAAAAGATGTCGTACCAAGAGCGATAACAAGCTTCGGTTTCACTATTTCAATTTGACGTTTCAGAATCGGCAAACATTCTGCCATTTCATCGATTGTAGGCGCGCGTGGAGTAAAATCGCTCTTGACTCGGTATTTCATTATTGGTGCAACATAGACGTCGTTGCGAGAGATTCCAATTTTCTCCAAAAGCGAAAAGAAGAAGTCGCCCGTTTGCCCCGACATTGCAAGGCGTGAGCGTTCTTCTTCTGCACTTGGAGTTTCGTAAACAAAGAAGACATCGGCGTTTGGATTGCCGTTGCCAAAGACGAGATTTTCAATACCAGCCTTGTCTCGCAATTTAGAATTGCAAAGCATATCTTCTCGCAAATCAGCAAGAGAATCTGCCTTTGATTTCCCTTGTTTTGAAGCCAAAAAACTTAAGTCGATAATCTGTGGTGTGTAATTTGTAGTATTCATAATGAAACCACGATACACCACTACTGCGACAAAATATGTCGCACACAATTTACTCTATATTTTCAAAGGTTCCAAATGTTTTATTTAAATTAAGATACATTGATCTTGCCATTTTTTTGTTTTTATAGAAATCTGCGTGAATCATTCTAAGTGGAGCGAAACCGATTCTGAAAGTTGGCGTGAGTTTGATGTTTAAAAATTGAATCGATATAGCCTTCAAATAAAGCCATGTCATATTTAGTCGCACCTATTTTGTAATATTTTTGGCGAAGAATTTGAAAAACAACAAACACTATAACGACATACAAAAAAGTTTATTTATGACTGAAGAAACGCTAAAAAATATGAAATCAGCTGACTTGCTTAACGCTCTTATGAGCGATAACACTCTTGCATTCGAATTTGACCGACTCGGATTGTGGCAAAAGTTTTATGCTATAAGTTGGAACTATCTATTAAAAAACCAACCTCACTTTATCGACAAAGCAAAAGGATATTCGCACGGCTGGGCTGGACTTTTAGCAATAAAACCTGATCTTGCACAAGAATGCAAATGTTGGAAAGAGTTTGATTCTTTGGATTGGGTCGATCTTTTAAGATTCCAACCACAATTTGCCAACAAGTGTAATAAATGGGAAGCCTTTGATGGATGGAATTGGCGCGATCTTTTAAAATCACAACCTCAATTTGTCGATAAATACAATAAATACGATGGCTGGGAAAAGATGGATTCTGAAAATTGGTGCAAGCTCTTAAAATCGCAACCTCAGTTCCAAGTATATGCAGTAAATCATTCACCTGATAGTCTTTTACACTATGCCGACAAGTTCAATAAGTAGAATGAATTTACTATACAGACTTGGTGTACTATCTCCTCAACTCGCTGATAAATGCGACAAATACGATAACTTTACTGAATGGCAATGCTACATTCTCTTAGATAAACAACCGCAATTAGCTGACAGGTCAGGATTTATTTCTGTTGTACATTGTACATATCCGTTAACAAGAATTTTAATCCACCAAATAAGGAGCCGACTATGTCGGCTCTATTTTTTGGTGAGAATAAAAAAACGACAACCTAAGTTGTCGTTTTTTCCTTACCCCGAACTTATACTAAACCATTCAGCATTCCATAGAAATACATAGGTTTAAGAGCATAAACTTTCAGCAACCATGCCAAACGGCTTTCTTTAGACATATCCAACAGCGACAATGGAAATGAACGTTGTTCGCGTTTTTCATAATCGAACTCACACATCAAAACATGTCCGTAATCTGTAATTATAGGACATGCTGCATATCCATTATATTTTGCTGTTGGTTCTTTGCCCTCCATTATAGCCAACAAATTTTCAACAGCTATTGGTGCCTGTTTACGAATTGCTGCCGATGTTTTACTTGTAGGCAATGCCGATGCATCTCCAAAAGTTATTATATTTTTATATTCTTTATGAATTAATGTATCCTTATCGACAGCAATCCAACCTTCAGCAACATTTTTCCCACTTTTAATAGATAGCCCTGAATCTATAACAAACTTTGGCGCCCCCATTGGTGGCAAAAAGTGAAGAAAATCGTAATCTTCTACACGAGTAGAAATTTCTTTTACTTCTTTTTTCGATCCATCTGCAAGAGTTTTTGTTGATCTTTTAGTAATAGCTAATGTAACTTTCTTAGCTGATGTATCGACTGCTTTTACATGAGTATTCAAATTTACACTAACATTGCGTTCGTTGTAAATTTCCAACAATCGAGGCGTAAAATATGGAACATTGTAAAGTTGTTTTGAAGCTGTGAAGAAATCGAATTTCATTTTTTCACGGACACCTTGCTGACGTGCTAAATGCTCTGTAAGCAAGCAAATTTTCTTTGGAGCACCACCACATTTATGCTTTGTGTATGTATCGGCAAAAACACCTCGACCACCCTTTTCAATAAATTTTAGAATACCTTGACGCGTTTTTATGGAGCCTTCGTGAGTATATAAGCAAAATGCGTCGCCCTGCCCGATAGATTTTTCATCGATACCCTCAACTAAATCCCAATTGAGAACTAAACCTGGAGTTAGAATCAAGAAGTCGTAATTAAATTTTCCGTTATTTGCAGTTGTAACAAACTTCTTATCAGGATTAACAGCAATAGCAGAATCCTTTACCCATTTTACACCAGTTGGAATGCAATCGGCTTGTTGCATGTAAACTTCGTCTGGTGAATACACACCACTGGCAACCAAGGTAAAACCTGGTTGATAATAGTGGAGCTGACTTGGGTCGATAAGCGTGATATCGGGATTTGAAAGAGTGCGCATAAGTCGAGCAGCAGCATCGATGCCAGCAGCACCACCACCTACTACAACAATTTTAGCTTTCACATCGCATTTAGAGCAACCTGAAGTACTCAGAAGTGTAGCAGTTGAAGATATTGTAATGTTTTTTAAAAAATTGCGTCTATTCATATTTTATTTTAATAGTGATTAACTCCCCAGAAAACAACAAATTTCTACTTATAAAAAATCGTGTTTAAAAGTAAATTTATATAAACAAAAATAAAAATAAAAGACAATATTTTTTCTAAAAAAAGCTTGCAGAGAAAAGTAAAAGATGAGATAACTTGAAGATATATATACGGGCCATAGCGCAGTCTGGTAGCGCGTTCGCATGGGGTGCGAAAGGTCGTGAGTTCGAACCTCACTGGCCCGAAAATCCTTATTATACGTTAGGTTCGAACGAACGAAGTGAACACGCTTGCGTGTAGAATAAATGCGAAGCATTTACCCGTTAGGGCGAGACATTTTTTTTTGAAAAAAAAATGCGAGTTCAATTCGAACCTCACTGGCCCGATATTTTTCGCCATTATCATCTACTTTCCCAGTTGAAGCCGCACTCATAAAACTTCCACAGTTACAACGAAGAACGCCTTTCAAAAGATATTTTCCCGTGTCTCTTATTTGAGGGTAATTGTGCCCCTCTTTATTGTAAGATTTTAGCAAGTTGACTGCTTTCTGCCATTCTTCTTTCGTGATAATGGCATCGTGTTTACCGTCAAAGAGTTCATGTTCAACTTGTAAACTATTGGGATTTGCAAGCGTTGCATAAACATAACCACAATAAAAAGGATTTAAAATAACAGTGCGAATATAGTTTTCAGAGAAACTTTTTCCTCCACCTATTAAACTCCCATCGCGAAGTTTTCGTGCTGGAACTGTATGATGTTTAAAATTCATTTCATTCGCAATCTCGGATGGACGATAACCTTCTAGGCAAAACTTAAAAATGTCTTTGATTATGGGGGCATTCTTCTTGTCTATAATCGCACTCCCTGGTTTTGCCCCAGAAATATATCCCAACGGACGAACACCTCCACACATATAACCATTTTTTAGGCTTTGAATGTATTTCATATATAAAATTTAACTCTTTTTTGTAATGATATTTGTGTAAAAAAGTGTGTAAAAATGTGTAAAAATTTCAAAAATCGCAAAATTTAGACACAAAAAAATCCTTGCAAGTTGTTGATTTGCAAGGATTTACCTGACCAGGGACTCGAACCCTGAACCAATTGATTAAGAGTCAACTGCTCTACCGATTGAGCTAGTCAGGCATAACCAATTAATTTAAGCCTCTTATTAAACGTATTTAATTTTTTAATGCAAGAAAAAAATACAAAAAAATCACTTATTTTTTCTTTATCGCCAATTTCAAACTATCTATCAATCGCTTACAACTTTTACACAAACTCTACTTTACAACTTCTTTAGACGTTTTTAAACGCAAAAACACCAACGTTAACAAAAACGCAGCAAAATCAGACATCGGAAAACTATACCACAACCCATCAAGCCCCCAATATTTCGGCAACACATACAACAACGGTATCAAAAACACACCCTGTCGCATAACTGTCACAATTATTGCGTACACTGGACGCTTTGTTGACTGGAAAAATCCCGAAGTTACAATATTTACGCCTATCAATGGATAACAGAAAATTAAAATACGCAACACCTTTTCACCAACCGAAATTAAATTAGAATCTTTCCCCAAAAACATTATATACAAATAATCCGGAAACAACTCTCCAATCGCAAAACCACAAACACATATCAATGTTGCAAATCCCATTCCGTACCACAATGTTTTTCGCACACGTTGCATATTATCTGCTCCCCAATTAAAACCAATAATTGGTTGCATACCTGCACTCAAACCTACTATTGGCAAAAACATAAACGTTGTAATTGCCATTGCCACACCAACAACTGCTATTGTTGCTTCGGATCCATATTTACGCGCCTGCATAACGTACAACGCAACACCTAAGCTCGCAAAAATCTGCATTATCAAAGATGGCGAACCAGCAGAACACATAGCCCCAAACAACCCTTTATGCACACGCAAATCTTTCAAACGAATTTTCAAACAACTCCGTCCCGAAAAATAAAAGCAGAACACCCACAAAACACCAACTGCCTGCGATATTATAGTAGCCAATGCTGCCCCCGACACACCCATTTCAAAGGCAAACAAGAACACGTAATCCAACACAATGTTTGTGAAACAACTTACAAATATCGTCGACATCGCATAAGCCGGACGTCCCTCTGCCCTTATTACATGAGTCATTCCTCCCGATAGTTTTTCAAAAATTAGCCCTGCTACAATTATTCGATAATAACTACAAGCATCGTCTATAATTTTCTCGGTAGCACCAAACATCATCAGTACATCGCGCATAAAAATAGACATCAGCGCAACAACAATCAAATAGAAAACCCCGAACAAAAATATACTTTGCGACAATATTTTTTCTGCCGAACGAAAATCTTTTTTACCCAAATATATCGACAATATTGCCGCACTACCATGACCTATTGTCATAGATATAGCCAAGAAAAACAACGTTGGTGAAAAGCACACAGTTATCGCAGCCAACGCATCTTCTCCACAAATACGTCCAACAAAAATTCTATCAACAACATTATACGTTGCATGAATTGTCATTGCAAGAATAGTTGGTATAGAATACCTAAGCATAAGCATTGGTATGCTATGCGTTTCCAAATCTTTAACATGTGAACGTGTATTCATAAACAAAAAAATGGCACCAACACTCATAAAAGCGTCGATGCCACAAGTGAAAAATTTAGAATTTAATTCGCAAGAAAATACGTTTGCCCGACTGCAATACTACACTTTCGCCAGCCTTACGTTCGAGTGTTGAAAATACGTCAGAAACCTTCTGCCCGTTCAACTTCACAGCACCTTGTTCAATCATTCTGCGAACTTCTTTTTTACTTGGGAAAAGCTTTGTACCTGCCATCAAATTTATTATAGTATCGCTATCGTTTTCAGAAAGCGAAGTCCATTCAAATTCGGGCATATCTTCTGGAATTTCATTTTTCGAGAAAACTTTCTCAAAATTTTCAAGCTCTGCTTTTGCTATTTCTTCACCATGGAAACGAGCCACCATCTTGCATGCTAGTTCTTTTTTGCACTTCATTGGATGTTCGTTTTTCAACGAAGCAATTTCTGCTGGTGAATAAAGCATTAAGTACTGGTAGTATTTCCACATTGTTTCATCGCTAATCGACATAATTTTGCCGAACATATCTTTTGATGTATCGTTGAATGCAATGTAATTACCATAGCTCTTCGACATTTTCTTTTCGCCATCAAGCCCTACCAACAATGGCATTGTAATAACAGCCTGTCCAAACTCGAAGCCAGCGTCTTTCTGCAAATCACGGCCAACTAAATTATTGAAAAGCTGGTCGGTACCACCTAACTCAACATCTGACTTTACCATAATAGAGTCGTATCCTTGAACGAGTGGATACAAAAATTCAACAATCGAGATTGGGGTTTTTGTTGCATAACGCTTAGCAAAATCATCACGCTCAAGCATACGAGCAACAGTCATCTTGCGAGCCAAATCGAGAGTATCGCCAAACGACATCTTTGAAAACCATTCACTATTGAAGCGAACTTCTGTCTTATCTTTATCGAGAATTTTGAAAGCCTGTTCAAGATAAGTTTTAGCGTTTTCTTTAACTTCTTCTGGTGTCAACACTGGACGAAGTGCGCTTCTTCCACTTGGGTCGCCAATACAAGCTGTGTAATCTCCTATAATGAGAACTGCCTGATGCCCCATATCTTGAAACTGGCGAAGCTTGTTAAAGACAACCATATGTCCGAATGTGAGGTCTGGACGTGTTGGATCAACACCAAGCTTTACACGCAACTTAACGCCACGCGAGAGTTTTTCTTTTAAATCTTCAGCGCCGATAAATACTTCGGCATTTTGTGCAAAACTATCTAATTGATTATTCATAAATAAAAAAATGTTGCTCGATTATCTAAACATAACCGAGCAATGACAAGTATTTTTTCAATAACTTTTTACTGGAGCTCTACAAGAACAAAACCAAATGGTTGCAATTCTACTTCAAGCTTATCGCCATTTTTTGAGATTTTTGCGCCTCGCTCAATATGAGCTGTGTACAAACTGCGATTTTTGAACTTAGAAACATCAACAGTAAACTTCTTAGCTGTATTTCGTGTATTTGTAATACTTACCAAAACTTGATTATCGTGAACACGTGCAAAACTTACTATGTCATCTGATGCAGAATTGTCGAGGTATGTAGCCCAAATATTTACCAACGCTGGCAATTCCTTGCGAAGTTTTATAAGTTCCTTCATAAATGCGAAACGCTTTTTACCACGCTCTGTTGCCATATTCGACCAATCTGTGCACATTTTTGCATGGTCTCTATTTGAGAAAATATGATGCAATGCGTTATCGGCAATTTCAACACCATTGTAAATCATAGGAATGCCATCTAACGTAAATAGAGCAAACAACAAAGATTCATACGCACCCTCTTCCCAAACTCTATCTGGACGATCATTCCCATAATTGAATGCTTCATCATGATTTTCATAATAACGCAATAAACGTGCGTTTTTTGGGAAAAGCTCTTTCAACTTTGAATCTAATTCAGCAAAGTTCTTTGCCGATTCTTTTTTTACATAAATTTTCTTTGAAGCATCTAAAGTTCTCCAACCGTAATTTATATCGTAAGCTTCTAATTGACATGCAGGACGTACACTTTCAGCAAGCATAATTGCATCGGGCTTTATCTTGCGTATTCTACGAGCACCTTCTTCCCAAAAACTAAGCGGTACATAATATTCAACGTCGGTTCTATATCCATCAATATCGAATTTCTTTACAAAATATTCCATATTGCCCCAAAGATATTCACAAAGCTCTTTATTATCGAAATTTATCTCAGGAAAATTCCAACGCCCGTTTATAACATTCCCGTTTTCATCACGACGTACGAAATCCTTATTCATCTTCAACAGATTTGCCTTAGGACCACAATGGTAATAAACGAGGTCGAAAATCACACGCATACCAAGTTTATGAGCTGTTTGAACAAAACTTTTTACATCTTCTTCTGTACCATATTCAGGATCTATTTCAAAGTAGTCTTTTAGTCGATACGGACTTTTAGGGTTAGTGAGCATCTTTTGACGACGACTCCAAAATGTTCTATCTGAATCATCATCAGCAAGCACTATCGGACAAGTATAAATAATATCAACGCCCAACTCTTTCAAATGTGGCAAACGTTTTTCTGCAGCCTTAATTGTACCTTCTGGCGTAAACATACGCATAAATAACTGATAGATTACAGCTTGCTTTAAATCATCTGATATTTTACGAGCCTCAGAATTTGAGCAATCTACTTTTAGTTCAGCCTGAATAGCAGGTAGACGTTTACGCCATGTATTGTCGGGCTGACCTTCTTGCGAAAACGAAGTACTAACAGATACTAACAATAAAATTGAAAAGGATATAATATATTTTTTCATACCAAATAAATCTTTAAACATTTAATATAATCAATCAACCTAATTTTCGCACAAAAAAGGTTAACAGTTTACCAATAGTATAAAACAACAAAAGACGCAAAAAGCTAGTATTTATTTCTTACATTTTTTGTAAGTCATTATTGCGACCGAAGTATAAACGAAGTATCCCGACAATTCAAAAACTTCTTCAAAAAATTCGTTGTTTGGCAGTTTGTCCATTTTGTCAAAAAGTCCACCTGCAAGCAGTAGTACACCTGCAATAATCATCAACGCACCACGTTTCGACAACATAAACTCTATTGATTTTGCAATGTAGTTTTTGTAGTCGCGTAATGCAAGTATACCAACAATAATAAACGCAATAGCTATTGAAATATTTCTGCCTTTTCCGTGAAACAAAAATACTAACCAATCAGGTAAGCCCATTTTTTCAAAGTCAAGCTCACGCAAAATGAAAGTGTAAGTAAGTATCGCAAAAAAAACAGTTATGAGCTTTTCTTGCCTGTTGCCTCTCATAAGCGATGCCAAAACAAAAACAATAAGGGCAAAACATAATATTATATCTTGTGCAACTTCAAAACAACCAGATTCTGAATATGCCCAATCAGAATTGCCGAAAGCAAATATCGAAATACTAGCTACAATAACTAAAGCAACTGCCGATACCATTAATAATCTGAAAATATTTGTCATAATTTTAAATAGAATTGTCTTGAATGGTACACTTTTATAAGAATCATCGCAAGAGATTTTTTATTGTCTTGAAGTTTTTTCAGGCTAAATGTAATACATTGTCGATGAAACTTATCAATATACAATTTCTTGTTGTCGTATTTTATATTTTTGGCTGTGCAACATATCCACAACCAAAAGAATTTATAATAAATAGAAATTCCTCGCCAAGCCCGATAGTTGCGTCCATAGGAGATGCAGTTGTCGTGAAAGTTAAAACAAATGCATCTACAGGATATAAATGGAATGTAAGTGGAGCCGATAAAGAAGTTCTGCTTGAAAGTAGAAATGTTGAACAGACAGATGGAGAAAAATTGTTAATAGGAAAAGCTAATGAAGAGATCTTTGTATTCCGATGTATCAATAGAGGCTTGGCTGTTGTAAAATTCGAGTATAAACGTGCATGGGAAAAAACTAGCGTAGATAAGTTTGATGTAAAAATTGAAGTGCAGTAAAAAAAATATTGACGTTCAAAGTAAAAGATAGTGTAATTGTTTTATTATTTTGATTGGGGACGTAGCTCAGTTGGAAGAGCACCACAATGGCATTGTGGGGGTCGTCGGTTCGAACCCGATCGTCTCCAAAAAGAAAGCACTCGATAAGGCGAGTGCTTTTTTGTTTGTTGAGAAATGATCGTCGTCATAAAAGTTTCAAAGAGATCTTTTGTGAGAAACTTTGCCAAAGAAAGAGATACTTGTTTTTGTGGATTGCATAAATAAATTAATTTTCGGCTTATTTTTGTATAAGAATGTAAATATATAAATTGCTTATAGGTTGAAAGATAAAAAATATTTGTAAAAAAAGTAAAAAAAAGTAAAAAAAAAGCTTGCATTGAATCGAAAAATAGGCACTATGGTGCGTATTGTTTTAAGGGCGATTAACTCAGTTGGTTAGAGTGTCTGTCTTACACACAGGATGTCGCAGGTTCGAGTCCTGCATCGCCCACCATTTAGAAAAAACGAACAATCATAGAAGCTGTTCGTTTTTTTTTATTCATAAATAACCTAGCAGGACGAGAACGCAGTTCGACGACAAAAGTTGCGTAAGCAAGCTTTTGGCGAGGACAACGAGCAATGCGAAGTTGCCCGAAGTAAAACGAGGGTTGCAACGACGAGGATTTTTGCGAAGCAAAAACCAAGTCGGGCAATCCAATCCTGCATCGCCCACCATTTAGAATTACTTGAAAATTAAGCAATTACGAAATTAGTAATTGCTTAATTTGTTTTTAGAGGTCTGTTAAAGGCTGTCTGTAACACTTAGTAACACTTTTTGCAGTTAAAATGTAGTTTTTCTTTTCTCTAAGTTGCTAACAAAAACAACTAACAAAGAAAGAGAAATAACAATGCAAATATTATCAAAAGTTCTAACTTATAACAATGCTGCAAAACCTGAATATAAATATAGAGTCTTCTTTAGTGATGGACTTAAAAAATCGTATAAGGTTTTTAAGTTAAAATCTTTAACTGTAGAATTTATTAAGTCAGCTAAAGAATGGAATAAAGGCACTTCTACGCCTGTTTTAGTAACAGATAATAACAATACCTCTAACAATATTGCACCACTTCCTATAGCAAAATCTTACTAAGATATGATGAAAATAAAAAATCCCTAATCAAGAGTTTTTTAATTTATAAAAATCTTTTACATTTGTTATTTTTTATTTGCTTATTTTCTTCAGCTCAAATGTATGTTTTTGAGGGGTTGCAACTTTATAAATTTCATCGAAAAGAGTACGCGATTTTTCAAACATTTCTGCTTGTTTCAATTTGCGTTCTTTATAAAGCAATGCTCTTGTTTTTATATATGGTCTGGTAATTTTATTTTCTTTTAAATCTTTTTCTACTTTTGCTATTCGATCTTCAGTTGAATCTATCAAATAAAGGCTTTGCCAACGTTCAATAGCATCAATTTCACGCAACATTACGCAATAATCACGAAATTCAAACGACGCCTTTTCTACTTGCATAGCTTGTGCATACTGTGGAGTTTTGGGATTATTACCAATATTCAAGCCTTTCGACAACTCATCTGAAGAATATTTGCCAACAATTTTACCATCGATTATCAAATTATAATCGCCCTTCTGCAAATTCATAACTTTTATTATTTGGCGATTATAATCTTTTACAAAATGTATATATTTTTCTATAAATTTAGTATCGTTATTCAACGGAAATGGCAAAGAATATTCCAAAGAATCAAAAACTACACTTGTTTTAGTTGCTTTTAAATTTGATACATTGCAATTATACGAAAATTCTAATTTTGATTTTTCGGCATCAATTTCAACTGTCGATATGTCTCTATGCTCGGCAAGAGTACGTATAAAGTTTGCCATCATAACGTATCCACCCATATCTCTTGGATGAATACGATCACCTCCAGCCATTGTCAATTTAGGATATTCTTTTTGAACTATGGTATCGATATCCATCATATAATTCCACATATCAACAAGTGGCAAACGATGTTTGAATGCCATACGGCGACACAAATCAGAAAGATGTTCAAGCTCTTTATGCTTACCAAATCGCACTGGTACATTTTTCAACTTTGCATTTTCATCGTATGGAGAAGGCGCAAAAAGTATCAGTTGGCAATTTGCATTTTGTGCTTTTTTGATAATCTCATCGAGATACTTCACATACATTTCTCGATTTTTTTTGATATTACTTCTATCTAAATGGGTTGGATTTTCTTTCAACGTGCCAGTATCGTTCATACCAATCATAAGCACTGCGAAGTTTGGCGAATGCGATAGAACATCTTTTTGAAAACGTCTGTTTACATAGCTAATACCATCGCCACCAATACCTATATTATAGAAATTCACTTTATCGGAAGGATAACGTGTGGCGTAAAAGAGAACTATATTTTTTATATATTTTCCACTATGTGTTATACTATCGCCAACAAAACATACGTTTGAGCCTGTATTAAATGCCACCGGTTTTATATCTTTAGATGCGTACGAAAATGTAGCAAAAAACAATGCTATAAACAATAGAAACAACTTATTCATAATCTTTGTACTTTCTCGATGTGGTTATTATAATGTACCGATTATCATATCGGTACATTGTAGTCAATAAGTTTGCACTTGAAATTACTCTACAACTTCAACCAAACATTCTCTTGTACCTTTTGATAAGCGAACTGTTTGCGAGATTGTCTTGCCATTGTATTTATAAGTAAGCTTGTATGTTCCGTAAAAGCCCCTAAAATGTACTCTGTTATTTTCTCCAGCAAAATTTATATTTGTACGCCATTGTTTATTGATAAGACGATCAAGTACTTTATAAGCTTTCTTCGGAGTAAAGTCGCGATATACAAGACCACCTTTCCACTTATCTTCGCCTGCAACAGCCATACCATCAACCAAGTTCCACCAAGTTATAGCTTCAACTTTTGGATGACTGAACCACAATCTATAAAGTTGTTCAATCCAAAATGCCTGATTATCTTCGCCATACTCGCCCATGCCAGGTATTGTAATTTCGGTAATGTGAATTGGGCGATTTTGTTTTGCGAGAAAATCGAGAGCATTTAAGAAAAACTCGGGAGTTTCGATTTTACCAGCCAAAATATCTTTCCAACGATACTCTCTAAAAACGTGATATTGTACGCCAACAGCATCGAGTTTTGCCCCTTTAGATATTAGATAATTATTTGTTTGGAAGAATCGCCCAGTGTAATCATCGTTATTGAGTTGAGTAAACGCACGATCGGTTTCGTTATTGATGAGGATTGTTTCTCTTGGAAAAATTCTTTCGGCTTCTTTGAAAGCTTCGTAAATGTAATCGTCAAACATCATAGATGTTATATTGCGATACGAACCAGACTCGTTTATAACATCCCAAATCTTAATGTCTTCGCCATAACGTTTTGCAATTTCGCGCATATTTCGCATTATCGCCGATTTAAAAGCTTCTGTATCGCGTTTGAGTGTTGCCCAGTCGGGTTGTCCCCAATGCTTGTTGACGCCCCAAACAAGACAATGCCCCTTCATAACGAGATCGTATTTTTTGCAGAATTCAACCGATACATCACCAGCAGGACGACGATAGATAAATTTACTATCTTTACTAAAACGCCATTTGTTCTCTTCTGGTTCAATATCTTTCCAATAGAACGAAAGAGTAGCAAAGTTAAAAATTTTAGAGAAAACCTCGCCGTATTTATCGCATTCTGCTTGGTTTATAGTACCGTCGGCATTTCTAAAGGCATCAATTAAGAAGGCATTACAACCAAAAAGAAAATCGTGCTTAACTTGTTCAACCTTTAAATCCGACACATTTACATCTTCGTATCTTTTTCCTTTTTTAGGGTACAACTCGTTTTTTTGGACAAACTTTAAGAAGAAATCACTCATTCTGTTTGCTTTTATGCCTGTTTCAATTTGCTCCTGTAAAACAGGGTCGTTCCAAAGCGCTCTTAGTTTATCAGAAACTTTTGCCTTTTGAACATCAGCATTTGCAAACAATGCCACTATCGATGCAATTATAGTTGTAATAATTTTTTTCGTTTTCATATTTTTCGTTTTCATATAAATGCTCCTTAAACAAAATAGATCATATTATCTTAGTTGTACGTATCAAGAAATAAAAACTTTTTTTTAGTTAACAGTTTACATACATAAATTATCGAGCCATAGAGGGTAAATTTCAGGCAAAAAGCTTTTTTACATTACAAAACATATTTTAAATATAACACGCTTTTACTTGACAAAAAAACAGCAAGAAATAGCCTTTCAATCCAATTCAATGAAAATACTATTATGAAAAAGTACACTACAATATCGCTTTTAATATCAATTTTACTGGTGGGTTCAGCAATTGCACAAACAAAGATTTATCCACATTTGATGAATCCAAAAAATCATCCAGATTACAATCGCTATCATGTAAGACCACCTACTGCCGAACTTTTCGGAAATAAAACTGCCTTCATTGCACTTCGTTCGATAAGCAAAAAAGACTTCAAAGCAAGCATGGATCAATACATTGAAAAGGATAAACTTGGCAATGTAATTTGGCCCTCATACGGATTTTTATTTCGCAAAGATTTAGAAGCAGTTGTCGACGAAATAGCAAAACGCAATTACTATCTCTTCGATATTTGGGGATACGTTCCAGGCTCAGTTGGAACTGAAACAGGAGATTGGCGACAATTTAAAATACCCGAAGGCGTTCTCGATATGTTCGAAAAGAAACTTGGAGATCGTTGGTTAGGTATGGATAATGGCGAACAAGATGGTAGATATGTTGCAGCATTTTCATCGAGACAACATGACTATGGTGCCGATAAATTCCATCAATATCTAAACTTTCAAAACCATTTTCAACAATTGTGCGATGAGTTAGGCAATAAAATGGCAACTTTAGTATCGCTCAATTTTGGGCATTACTTCATAAAAGAAGGGCTTTACACAATGATTGGCGCTGAAACTGCTCAATTGTTGCCAAATTCGCAAATTTACTATTCGTTTATCAGAGGAGCTTGCAAGCAATATGGTGTGCCTTGGTTCGGGAATGCTTCGGCATTTAATCGTTGGGGTTGGAAAACATATACGAAATCAAATTCAAAAAAAGCTGGAGCAACAAAGGGAACTTCGTTAAGCCTACACAAGCGTTTAATTTACAATCACATTATGTATAATTGCTTGGCAGTTGGTTTCGAATTGGGCCTATACGACCATAACGGAAAGCTAAGTCCACTTGGCGAAATTTTGCAAACTGCTCATAAATGGAGCAACGACAACGGCTATGTTGGAGCAATGCAAACACCTATCGCTGTTATGACAGACTTTTACAGTGGTTGGACATTCCCACGCCACGCTTATTCAGGAAAAGTTTTCAAAGTATGGGGAAATCTATCGTATCAAGATGGCGACTATTTAATGGACAACGTGTTCCGTCAGCTCTACCCATCGTATCAAGATTGTTCGTATTTCAAAAACGAACGTGGATACATAACACCTACTCCATACGGAGACTCAGTTGATGCGTTGTTTTCAGATGCTCCAGTTTGGGTATTACAACAGTATCCACTCTTAGTAATAGCTAACGAAATTCAGCCATCGGCAGAAGTTAACGATAATCTCAATGCCTATGTAAACAATGGGGGTAAGTTAGTTATTACAGCTGGTTCTCTCAAAAATATGAAAAATGGTATTGCTGGCGTTAAAGTTGGTAGTAGCGTAAAAACTTTAAACAAGGCAGTTGTTTTTGAAGATAAAAATATTGCCGAAGATACAAAGTTCGACTTGTGCGAATTGATATTGCCCGAAAACGCAAATGTAATTGCTAAAGTAGGCAATATTCCCGCGGCAGTTTCGGTAAAATCGGGGAAAGGCGAAGTTATTGTTATAGCCTCTCCATTCGGGTTTGGTGAAAAAGGCGAAATTAAAAATTTAGAAGATTATACAAAACATCATACGCCTCGCAAAAACATCGGTAAAGATGGCGAAGTTGGTAGAACACTACCAACACCATACCCTATGTTGAAATATGTTTCTGCAATTTTGGACAAAGAATACAGAAATTGTATGCTATTTGAAACAAATCCAGAATTGAGCATGGTAGTATGTGCAAAGAATAACAACGAGTACACCGTGCTTATTTCAAACGATAAATGGGAAGCAAAACCATTTGAAATAAAATCAAAAATTGGTGAGATTGCCGAAATTAAAGAATTAGTTGTACCAATAACCGAAGTCGGTAAAATTGGGCATACACCAGAAATTATATCGCCCGAAAATCTCGGTAAAAACACAGCAACAACAATAGCAGGTGGCGACTTGCGCGTGTTCTCGGTAAAAATAAAAAATCCTACAACAATTGCTATCGACGAAGTTAAACCTAAGAAAAATCCAGTAGGCAGAGCGTTGACACTGCGAGATACTTTAGACATTAAAACAGAAATTTTGGCACGTCCGACGTTCTTCCAGCACTTCGATAGAGTTGTTGTTGATTGGAAGTATTTTGAACGTAAATCAAAATCAGCATTAAAAACTGAAAGTGGCTGGCTCAAACGCAACAAGTTAAAAATTGCAGTAGACTTTTCGTCGGGTATAAATCGTTTCCCTGATTTGCGTATTATAGAAGACGACAAACCTCGCTACGAAGAAAGTATGAAACGAATTAAAAGCGTAATCGAAAAAGCAAGTATTCTGGGTGTAGACGAAGTTATTATTGCTCCACACGGACCATCAATAGTACCAAACAAGCAAATCAAAGTAGCCGAAGAAAACATCAGAAATATTGGCATAATTGCAGATTATTGTGCATCGCACAATATGACATTGCTCGTAAGAACTGAAATTTGGCGATTGCCTGAAAATGTAGTAGATTTAGCAAGCAGATTGAAAAACCTCAATAAACCCAATCTGAAATTTGCCCCATCTACTGCTATACTGTTAAACTATAATATATCAGATGCACACTTGAATTTCTTGACAAGATTGCCAATTAAACTTGTTGTTGCCGATATTTCTAAAGACGCATTTGAACAAACAGAATCTATAACATATCCAATTTATAAAAATAAAAATCCTAAATTGATTGAAATCTTAAAGAAATTTAAAAATTCAGAAATAATCTTTGATGCTATTTTTGAAAACAAAGATGAAGAATATTTGGATTCAAAATTTTATTCTGAAATAACAAAATAAAATATTTTTATATGAGAAAAACAATTTGTACTTGTTTTTGTGCTTTGCTTATGTCGGTTGCTTTTGGCGCCGACAAAATCAAAGTTGCTTGCGTTGGCGATTCTATAACGTATGGTGCTACTATAAAAAATAGAAAAGAACACTCATACCCAGCACAACTTTCAAAAATCTTGGGAAGTAAATACGAAGTTGTAAATTTCGGAATTAGTGGCCGTACCGTATTATCAAAAGCCGACTACCCATATTTAAAGACAGGTCAGTTTAAGCAAGCGTTGGCGTTTAATCCTAATATTGTTCTTATAAAGTTAGGTACAAACGATACAAAATCGTATAACATAAAACACGTTGCAGATTTTGAAAACGATTACGATACCTTAGTAAATGCTTTTAAAAATTTATCGAGCAACCCCAAGATATATATTTGCATACCCATTGATACTTTTGCCAAAGGTAGTGGTATAAATTCCGACAGATTGCAAAATGTAATAATTCCTTTGATAAAAAAAGTCGCTAAGAAACATTCTTTGGAAATAATTGATTTATTCTATACCTTCAAAAAACAACGCAAATATCTTCCCGATGCTGTTCACCCGAACGAAGAAGGCGCAAAATTGCTTGCTGAAAAAATCGCAAAAGAAATTCAAAAATAGCAAATACTTTCGACTCTATTGTTGTAGATTTTTCAAAGCCCAATAACATGCCAAGTGATATATTATTGAGCAAGATGATGTCTTTTTATAATCGCTTGCCAAAATAACATCTTCTATTTTACGCACAGCATCTTTGCTAATTCCACAGTGGATAGCCGACCACCCAAACTCGCCCACACCTCGCCCAGCATACCACACTTTATGGTAATCACCCCAATCTGGTGTAAAATAATGAGGTACTCCTTTTCTAAATTTCCAACTTACTGGTCTGCGCCAATCTGGTGGAAGCATCGACATATCAAAATCTTTTGCCACCTTAAAAAATCTCTGACATCTCGACACACACTTACCATTATCTAATTTGCCAAGTTTTGCCATTATATTTTTGATATCGTTTTTTATAGCAACATCGTTTTCCATTTCACAAAGTAAAACCAACGACATCATCATTTGCATATCTGCCCAACCTGGATTGCCTTTGCCAAAATTTTTAGACTGTTCAATTGCTGGTTTTATAAATTTACGATACTCTTTGAAAAATCTATCATCGCCCGTCGTCTGCCAAGCTACTGCATAAAACATTGGCAGACGAGCAGCCTCGTGTGGCATTACATTCCACATTTTAGAAAGCCCCACCGGACACTTTCTGCCATCAGCTAATCCATAATCGTAATTATGTTCTGCTGTCATATACTTAAGCATTCGTTCCCCGACATCGAACATAACACGCTTTATTTTCACCTTAGCAATATCATCGCACAATGGCGAATTATAATAACGCCACATACCATAGATTGCCTGCGTAAATTGGTCGCGCGAGCTTCCTATGTAAGCTGTTTTACCATCTAAAGCGCTAACGCTCCGAGCAATAAACCCTTGCGAATTATGAATAGTTGCACACAGAACTATACCATCTAAAACTTTATCGGCATATTGTTTTAACGAAGAATCTTTGTGGATATCGTATTTATAAATTATGGCATCAAGAACCAAACCTGCTAAAATCATACTATCTTCCATACCAGTACCAGTTCCACTGGTATTTGGAAAACACGCTAAAGCCTCTTGTTTTGTTGGTAAATGATTAAATTGCGTACCTACTTCGTAAGAACTTACAAAATCATAAAACAAATTTGTTTTGGGGCTAAAGAACAAATTCCACACTACGTTCCACATTGTTTGAGCCTGTTTATCAAGCATAAGTTGTCGGGTTGAACAATCGTCAACACCACAACAATGAGTATCTACACCCGAGCATACTTTATTATTTCCCCAAGCACTACTAACCAAAAACAAACACAAAAGAATTACTATTTTATACATAAATTTCCTATTTGTTGCGTTTTCGGGGGCGTTTTACAGGTTCTTCAACCTGTGGAGGAGTTCGATAATCAAAATTATCTAACTTTCTACGTTCAATTCGCGAGCCTATAAAAGTTTCAATTTTCTTCAAGAAAGATGTTTCATCTGACGAATAAAGCGTTATAGCAAAACCTTCTGTATTTGCTCTGCCCGTTCGCCCAATTCTATGAACATAATCTTCGGCATGTTCTGGAACATTGTAATTTATAACACAACCAACGCCCGATATATCTAAGCCTCGAGATGCAATGTCGGTTGCGACCAAGATTGAAGTTTTGTGAAGTTTGAAATCGAGCAATGCTCTATCGCGTTCCTTCTGAGTTCTATCAGAATGCAAGGTAGAAACGTTATATTTATGACTTTCTAACCATTGTGTTATTCTGTCGGCATCAATTCGAGTTCGAGTAAATACAATTAAACTTTCGTATGTTAAATCTTCTAATAGTTTAACGAGCAAATCGTACTTTTGTATAGCATCAACAGGATATACATAATGCTCTATTGTATCGGCTGGACTATGTACAATACCTACATCGATTTTTTCTGGATTATTTAAAGCCCACGAAGATAAACGCAATACAGCATCGGGCATAGTTGCCGAAAAAAACAAGGTTTGGCGTTTTTTAGGACATCTTCTTATAATTGCAGAAACGTCTTCAATAAATCCCATATCGAACATTCTATCAACTTCATCCAACACCAAATACTTAAGATTTGCCAACGATATTTCACGTTGTTTCAATAAATCGAGTAATCGCCCAGGAGTTGCAACAACAACATCTACCCCAGAACGCAATTCGGCAATTTGCCTATTCATAGATACTCCACCTTGAACCAACAACGATTTCACATCGGCATACTTTGAAAAATTATCAAAAGCCTCTTTAGTTTGCGATGCCAACTCACGAGTAGGACTCAACACCAATACACTAACATTTTCTGTACAATTTTTTATCTTATCTACAATCGGCAACGCAAATGCGGCAGTTTTACCAGTACCTGTTTGAGCCGTTGCGATAATATCGCCCCCCGACAACACTGCACCAATCGATTTTTCTTGAATAGGCGTAGGCTTCTTGTATCCCATATCTTTTATAGCCGACAATGTTTCATCAGTTAATCCCCAAGCTACGAATTCAGGAACATCGGCATTCAATACATCGCGTTGATATGGCAAAGGTAATTTTTTAGGTTTTCGAGATTGCACACTTGAATTTGTATGTAAATTACCCTTATTACTATTTTCTTTTCGAGCCGTTTTTTTAGATTCAGAAATAGACAATTGTTTCTTAGTAGAACTAACTTTGTTTGGTTGGTGGTTCTTTGTCGATGATTTTACACAAGAGACCTTTTTATTTTTTTTGGAAGTCGATATTTTTTTTGAACTTCCATTGCTGTCGCTAAATCCTACCCACGACAATATTTTCTTAATAATTTTCATGTATTCAAGACCATATACTGGCAAACTTTCTATGCAAGCTAAAACTAAGCAAAAAAGAATTGACACTATTGTTCTCAAAAATACCATATACTGCATATGAAAAAGACTATATTTATTTTAACCCTATCTTTATCTACACTTTGTGCAAATTCAATTTTTGCACAAGAAATTCCAGCTGATATCAAAACTAAAATTGTAGAAGTAGCCAAAGCAAAAGCAAAAAAAGGTTGGTCAGCCGAAAAAACAGAAGCTTGGATAGAACGCCAAGTTGAAGCTTGGGAATCAATAAATTCAACAAAATTCCCTATTCCACAAAAAGACACTGATTCTATAAAAGCTGAAGCTCAAAAAAACCACCCTTATCACTACACAAAACAAGAGACCTTTATAATTGAACAATCAGAAGCACTTATAGAAGTCTACGAGCTTAAAAAGAACTTTGAAAAAGACGAATTTGAAGCTATCTATAAAAAGCTCTGCGAAGAAAATAAAAACAATTATAAACTTATAGCTGAATCACTTGTTAATATTTACGACCTCAAGGAAGAAGTAAAACAATTTGCAATAGATGGTATGGATGCAACAACATTAGCTATCACTAAAAAAGTTGTTGCCCAACAATTTCCATTCGACTACAACCAGCAACTGGAAGCTCTAAAAAAACAAGAGAAAATGCTCGACACCGTTCAAGATGCAAAGAGCGTAGTTGAAGCTCAAAAACAAAAAGAAACAACTAAAACTGCCTCTAAAACTGAAATAATGGCAAAAGTTGAAGATACTTTCAAAAAAAGCACTCTTATTTTAAGTGGCAATAATAAAACTGCAACTGGTATAGTCACTAAAATAAACAATCAATTGGCTTTAATATTTCCAGCTGTGTTGTATTCAATCGATGGTATTTCTGCATCAAGTTTGTCTGGCGAAGAAGCTAAAATATCACTAAAAAAATGTTATTCTGCAAAAAATGCACCATTAATGCTTACATTCTTGGAAGATTTGCCATTTAAAGTAGAACCAATTAATTTTGCTACTAACGAAGAATTACGCGATTGCATCAGCAACGACGTTGCTGTAATTGGTTATTTTGGTGAAATGATTCGTCCTGTAAATTTGAAGCTCTCAAAAATTGTTGATGACGAAATTAGAACACAAACCCCAATATTGCACTCGTATAACGAAGGTACATTGGTTCTTTCGTTAAAAACTTTCAAACCTGTTGCAATATGCTTAAAACCTGAAAAATCAGTACCACAGTTGAATATGACATCAAATCGTCTCAAGAACGAACTCGAACGTGCGCTCAACAAAGAAGTTCGTTATATGAGTGGTTTTAGAACAGATATACCAATTAAGTGGGTTCCAGTAAATCTTCAAAATATGAAGAAACAAATAAAGGCTGCTGAACAATTAAAAGAAATAAATTTTGCGTTGGCTTCGTTGATTTCAGGTTCGCTTAGCGAAGGAACGAAAAGTCAAATGACTGCGAGCATTGCAACAAAGTATCAGAAAGTATTAGAAACACGCATGGATATATCAAAAATAAAAGTTGAATATCGTTCGTTTGTTTCAGCACTTACTAATTTGTTGCGTCGTCCACTTTCGCAGATAAAAACTAACGATGTTTACGCAAATCTACGCAACGACCTTGGATTACATTTAGCTTTGGCAAAAATGTTTGAAACCGAGCTTAAAAATGAAATGCGTAAAAACTCATTTACATTAGCACCAAAAGAGTTCAAAAAGAATCTCTAATTACGCAAAATGTTCAAAACCAGATGCCGAAAAAGGTGTTGGTTTTCCATCAAAATTTAACCAAAGAGAGCTTTCGGAAGAAGGCTCTTTTTTTTGAACGTTGCCCAAACGATACAATTTACAACCAAACACATCTTCGTAAGTTTGCTCAAAGTCTGACAAGGCTTGTGCATTACCCGATGCACTAAATAAAAGCTCATAATCTTCGCCATCACACAAGGCATGTTCAACCGAAGTAATGCCATTGTACTCAAAAAGTGGAATAAAATCTAGTACAGCCTTTGTTGATGGCGATAAAATGTTATCAATATCGCACGCAAGACCATCGCTAATATCGGTACACGATGTAATTCGAGCCATATTTTTAGTGTTGTATTTAGCCAAAAACTCGCCCTCTGCTACTCGTGGAGTAAAAGTTAAATGTCTGTTGCTCTCGAACGAAAAACCTAATTTGCCGGTACAATAAATGCAATCGCCTTCGATTGCCTTGTTTCGCAACAAAGGCTGATATTCCGACTCACCAAGCAATGTCAACGACATTGAAAAGAACTTTTCAACACCACTATCAGCAAAATCTCCACCAATGATTTTTGTGTTGAACTTTTCTGCCACGTTTTTTACACCAACTGCAAATTCCTCAAGCCACGACACCGATACATCGCCCGATATTACTGCAGCTATAACTGCATTAACTGGATGAGCCCCCATACTTGCAATATCACTGATATTGCGTTTCAAAAGTTTTTCGCCAGCTAAAAGTGCCGATGTAGATGAATCGAAATGCTTGCCATATATGAGCGAATCTACTGTTGTATACAAGTGTTTTTGCAACGAATTGCGTTCAATCAAGGCACAATCATCGCCACTGCCGTATGGAGTTTGTGGACAGACACTACCAAAAGCTTTACACATTCTGGCAATCAATAATTTTTCGCCTAAGCTACTTACACAATCCGAATCAAATATATTCATTTGCTAACACAATAAAGATTACATTGAATAAGTTAAAACCACTATGGCAAACCATAGTAGCAATTATCGAACCAGTACGTTCGTACAATGTTGTTAAAATTAAAGCAAAAGCAAACAATGGAGCTATTGCAAAAACGTTTCCGTGCGAAAGCGCAAATAATATAGACGATACCCCAGCTGCAAAAGCTCGACTATAGTTGACATTTATACTCTGTAAAAACAAGCCCTTTAAACTTCGATACAAAATACATCTAAATAACAATTCTTCTGCGATAGGTGCTAAAACTAAAAAACTAAAAACAGCTATACCTATTATGTAAGGATTTTCGGCTTTGTTGAAAAATCCAATAATATCTTGTTTTTCGGGAAAACAACCGGTTAATTGAAAAATTAAAAAATTCATCAAACAACCAATTCCCATAACAATTAGTAGCAATGAAAAGAAATATTTTACTGTTTTAAAAAGAATATTGGCGTTCATCGTAAAGCCAAATCCAAAGTTTACCGACAACTTCTTGAAAATGGCAATACCAAGTAATATCAAACACTGAAAGCATACAGCGTAAACAAATATGGCATTAGGTGATTGTTTACCAAATACATTTTGCAAAAATTTAGAAACTTCTATGCTTGTTAACATAATAACACACACAAGCACAAAAAAAAGCATCCAATCACTTGCTCTAAGACAAATTGCATCGGCTAAAAGATTTCGTTTATCTTCACAAAAAGACGTGCCGACACTGCCAGCACGTTCCCATATTTGCCATAATCCGAAAACAGCAAAACTGAATACTAAAGTAAATACTGCTTCCTCGAAAGCCATTATGCCTTGTAAACTAACTTACCACCAACAAAGGTTTGAACAACTCTACCCTTTAGTTTTTTATTTAACCATGGCGAATTGCTTGAACGAGATACTGGAGAATTGTAAACATACTCGGCATTCTCATCAATAAGCACAAAATCGGCAGGCGAGCCAACCTTTAGCGTACCAGCATCGATACCCAACAACTCGGCAGGACGTGTCGACATAAGCTTTACAAGTTTAAGCATATCAATCTTCTTTGAACGTACCAATACATCGTGGCAAACGCTGAAAGCTGTTTCAAAACCAGTAATACCGAACGGAGCTAAATTAAACTCTCTATCTTTTTCGGTTTCTGTATGTGGAGCATGATCGGTTGCAATCACTTCAATAGAGCCATCAACAACTCCCTTTATAAGAGCTTTGCGATCTTCTTCTGAACGCAACGGTGGACACATTTTGTAGTTGGTATCGAAATCTTTTAAGCATGCATCGGTCAAAGCTAAGTGGTGTGGTGTAGCTTCTGCCGATACACTAATTCCACGCTTCTTTGCTTGACGAATTAAATCGATAGAATAAGCACTTGAAATATGTTGCAAGTGAATATGCGAATTTGTGTATTTTGCCAAAATAATATCGCGCGAAACTATAATATCTTCTGCCGCAGATGGCCAACCACCCAATCCTAAGCGTACCGACCACTCTCCCTCGTGGATTTGCCCCGAAGATGTAAGTGTACTTTCCTGACAATGATCCATTACAAACAAGCCGAACATTTTTGCATACTGCATAGCATTACGCATAATTTCAGCACTCTGAATACACGAGCCATCGTCGGTTATAGCTCTTACTCCCATACTTTTTAACGAGCCTAATGGAGCAAGCTTTTCGCCCTGACGCCCTTCGGTTATACAAGCACTCTGATACACATTAACAACTGCCGTTTCTTCAATAATATCGTTTATCAAACGAATAGTAGAAGGATTATCTGCTGCTGGCGATGTATTTGGCATAGCAACAATCGATGTAAAGCCTCCAGCTGCAGCTGCCGCAGTACCTGTTGCAACCGATTCTTTTGAAGTTTGCCCAGGTTCACGAAGATGAACATGTAAATCAACAAAACCAGGAGCTAAAATAAGCCCTTTAGCATCAATAACTTTAGCCGATTTTGATACGCTTTCAACAAACTTACCATTACATATTTTTACATCACACACCTTGTCGAGATTTTGTGATGGATCAACAACTCTGGCATTTTTTACAATAAATTCTTTTTTCATTTCTTACTTTCCAAATTTTGCCTGCATGCACAATTTCATTGCCGCCATTCTAACAGCAACACCATTTGTAACCTGATTTAAAATAACCGATCTACCTGAATCGGCAAGGAACGAATCGAGTTCTACCCCTCTGTTAATTGGACCAGGGTGCATTATAAAAGCATCTTTCTTCAATAGATTTTCTCGAGACGCATTCAAACCAAAAACCTTAGCATATTCAGATATGGACGGGAAATACGTAGCTCTCTGACGTTCGTGTTGAATACGCAAAAGCATTACTACATCGGCATCGGAAATAGCCTCACGCAAATCGTAGCATACGCGAACTCCCATTTTTTCAAATTCTTCAGGGACGAGAGTCGAAGGTCCAGCCAAAGTAACGTTTGCACCTAATTTATTGAGCAAATGTATATTTGAACGTGCAACTCGGCTAAAGAGAATATCGCCTAAAATTGTTATGTTTTTACCTTTGAAATTACCACCAAATTTCTCACGCATTGTAAACGCATCAAGCAACGCTTGTGTTGGATGAGCATGAGCACCGTCGCCAGCATTTAAAACTGGTATTTCAAGCCTATCAGCCAAATATTTTGCAGCACCCGAACAACTATGACGCACAATAATCATATCAGCCATCAATGCCTGAATATTTTTTGCAGTATCTTTTAAAGTTTCGCCTTTAACAGAACTTGAAGCAGAAGCCGCAATGCTTATAACATCGGCATCTAACTTATGAGCTGCCATCTCAAAGGCTGTTCTTGTTCGAGTACTTGGCTCGAAAAACAAATTGACAACAACCCTACCTTTTAGATAAGGAAGCTTTGTCTTATCGTTTTT
This sequence comes from Verrucomicrobiaceae bacterium, assembly GCA_015061955.1. Classification (GTDB taxonomy): domain Bacteria; phylum Verrucomicrobiota; class Verrucomicrobiia; order Opitutales; family Intestinicryptomonadaceae; genus Merdousia. The sequence continues at coordinate 12,826 of SUVO01000018.1, read as the reverse complement.
TAGCGATGCCTTAAATATATCGGCAAGAGCAAAAATTTCATTTACATCGTCAATAGATAAAGCCTGAGTTGAAATCAAGTCTTTATGCTTAAACGAAGCGTTTTTCAAAAAATCTTTTACTATCATAACTGCTTTTGCAAAATGTACTACTAAAAGTAGTATTGTCAATTTGAAAAATCAACCGATTTTAACTATTATTTATCGAGATAGAAAAGGTTGACTTAAAATTTTACATAATCAATAATAATAACATCTATGAAAATTGTAATAGTAGGAGCTGGCGATGTCGGCAAATACCTCTGTAAAGTACTAAGCGAAGACGGACACTCTGTTACACTTATAGAATCCGACGAAGCAACCGTTACAGAAGTTGAAGAAAACCTCGATGTAAGAGTTGTAAAAGGTAATGGAGCCTCGGCTAAACACCTAACTCTTGCAGGAGCACAGTCGTGCGATTATCTCATAGCAATGACTCAGCACGACCAGCTCAATATTGTATCGTGCGCAATAGCAAGTAAACTTGGTGCTCGCAAAACAATAGCTCGTGTACACGATTTAGTTTATACTGATACCGAACTGTTTAATTATCAGCGTCATTTCAATCTCGATATTCTTATAAATCCCGAAGCATTAACAGCAGTTGAGCTTGCAAAATACATTCGTAATCCAGCACGTTTTGTAGTTGAAGATTTCGCACGAGGACAAATAGAACTTCAAGAAATAGAAATATCGAAAAATGCAAAAGTAGCCAATAAGCCTTTAAAAGACTTGGTTTTGCCAAATGGCTTAAAAATTGGTTATGTAGAAAGCAATGGCGTATTAACAGTGCCAACAGCTTCTACCGAATTAAAAGCTGGCGATAAAGTTACTATATTAGGCTCGCCAGAAATACTTCTAAAAAATGCACACTTGTTTTCAGAAGAAATTTCATCGGAAGTATTGCGTATTGTTTTATACGGAGCTACTGAAACATCGGTTGCATTAATTCGTCGTCTAAATAATAATCGTTTTAAGATTAGAGTTATTGAACCTAATTTGCAAAAGTGTAAAACTCTTGCCGAACAATTCCCCAACGTTACGGTTATAAATGGAAGTGCAACATCGTTACGCCTACTTGAAGAGGAACAAATAGGAAGCATAGACTATTTTGTGGCATGCACTAAAGACGACGAAGAAAACGTTATGACTTGCTTACAGGCAAAAAAACTTGGTGCAAAACATGTAGAACTTGTAATAAATAAGCCCGACTACGAACAAGTAATTCAGAATATCAGTGGTTTTCTAAACATAACTTCGGCAGCTTCACCTCGCAAAAGTTCGGTTGCTGAAATCAGAAAATACATAACAAATAAAGATTATCTGATTGCTGGGTCGCTAAAAAATGGCGATATCGAATTTATTGAAGTAAAAGTATCGGAAAATTCTTGGGGCGAAGGCAAACCATTGCATCAATTAAATATGCCACCAGCAACAATAATTGCGGCAATTGTCGACGATAAAAACAATGCCAAAGTTCCTGGTGCAAACGATATTATTAACGCCAACGATCGCTTAATTATAATTCTTGAAAAAAAGAATGTACGTCAGGTTGTTGATATGTTCATAGAACAATGAATTACGCTATAATATTAAAAACGTTGTCGGCAGTTATGTGGATTATGGCTTTGGCATTTTCCACATGTGCAGGGGTATCGTGTTGGTATTCAAATAATCCACTCGAGGCTAACGCGTTGGAATCGTGGATTTGCGTTATTGCACTAACTATAATGACAGCATTTGCACTTTATATTCCGAGTAGAAAAGCTCCAAAACGTTTGTTCAGAAAAGAAGCAATGTGCATAATTGGCATAGCGTGGATTTTAGCATCGGTTGTTGGAGCAATTCCATATGTGATGATATTAGATTGTTCTGTGGCATCAGCATTATTTGAATCTACCAGTGGAATAACAACAACAGGCTCAAGTGCGTTTTCAAGTTTTGCAAAATTTCCACCAAGCTTAATGTTCTGGCGATGTTTGTCGCACTGGATTGGTGGATTAGGAGTAGTTGTGTTCTTCGTAGCTATATTGTCGTTTTTAGGAGCTGCTGGAAAATTCTTGTATTCAAACGAAGCTAGTGCCGATTCTACCGATTTTGAAGCAGCACGTATTCAAAGTGGAATTTGGAGTATAGTTAAACTTTATTTAGTGTTATCGATATGCTGTTTTGGTGCATATAAATATTTTGATATGTCGACGTTTGATGCAATATGTCATACATTTTCAGTTGTGGCAACAGGTGGTTTTTCTACCCACGAAAATAGTTTTGCAAATTACGGATTGGGGATTCTTTGGACAACCATAATATTTATGTTCTTAGGTGGTACAAGCTTTGCATTGATGTTGGCTGTTGCAAAGTTGAAATTCAAAAAACTTTTTGAAAATTCAGAGTTTTGGACATATTTAATAATAATCTTTACAGCTGTTTGTATAGTATTTACAACAGTTGCCTATACATCGAATAAAAGTATTTTAGAAACTTTTACGCATAGTGTGTTTCAAGTAGTTTCAATTATAACAACAACGGGATTTTCAAGTCAAAATTATCAGATGTGGCTCCCTGCGGCACAAATAGTATTAGTATTGCTAACTGTACTTGGTGGTTGTTCTGGCTCGACTGCTGGTGGTTTGAAAATTTCAAGAGCATTGGCATCGTTTCGTTTGTGTAAACGCGAAGTTGAAAAATCGTTTCGCCCAAGAGTTGTTCGCAATGTATTTGTAAACGGGAAAACAATTGGAACAGAAGAAGCTAACGATATTCTATCGTTCTTCGTGTTATACATGCTTATAGCATCGTTTTCCATAACAGTGCTTGCGTTGTTTGAACCCAAACTGAGTATTACTGGTAATTTGACTGCAGTGTTGGCTTCATTAAGTAATGTTGGTCCAGGTTTTGCAGAAATTGGTTGCGATTCAACCTATGGAGTACTCAACGATATATCTCAAGTTATGTTGGCATTTCTCATGATTATGGGACGTCTTGAAATATATGCTGTATTGGTGTTGTTTATGCCTTCGCTCTGGAAAAAATTTCAGTAATATTTTCAACTATGAAAAAACTAACATTCATCTTAACAATTTTAATTACAGTTTTTGTTGCCAATGCTAGACAATTAAAAGACAGAGCATTAAAATTGTTAAATTCGCCCACCAATGAAATAGTTTTTTGTACACGGCCATTGGCAAATTGTCATTTAATGTATGCTACATTTGGTAATTATGCCGATGAATACAATGTTGAAATATATCCTAAAGGTGGTTCTACAATAAAAGCTTTAAACTTAAAAACTGGGAAAGTTCACACAATTTTAGAAGATAAAACTGGTTCTTTTCGCGATATTCGAGTTTCGTACGACGGTAAGAAAATTCTATTTGCATGGCGAAAGAAAAACTCGGTTTATCATTTATATGAAATGAATGCCGATGGATCAAATGTAGTTCAATTAACCGATGGCGAACACGACGATTTTGATGCCACCTATTTACCCGATGGCTCGTTTGTCTTTTCATCGGCACGTTGTCGACGATTTACGCCTTGCAATAGAGTTCGCACTGCGATAATGTACAAAATGCAAGCCGATAGAAAAACTATATATCCACTTTCATCTAACGTTTTACTTGAAGATAGACCAACAGTACTTCCCGATGGAAGAATACTCTACACTCGCTGGGATTATGTAGACCGAGCAACAGAAAATTTCAGAGATTTATGGACAATGAATCCCGATGGCACAGGTCAAATGGTAGCCTTCGGTGGACATCCAATTCCGTATCCTAAATTCTTCGCAGAATGTGATGCCATGCCCATACCAAATTCAGACAAAATAGTATGCGTATTCTCACCAGCTTTTGGTTATCGTGAAAATGCGGGCAAGGTAATGATTATAAATCTAAAAGACGGACAATTTGGTGGTACTGAAAAAATGATTTCTCCAAAATATATTGAAGATAAACTTGGTTGGAGTATCGGCAATGGAGGTAAACGTTGCTTAATTGGTTTGCGAGACCCTTACCCTCTTGCAGAAAATTGCCATTTTGTTGCACAAAATAAATCTATTTTTGTTCTCGACGACAATGGTAATATGGAAAAGATTTACGAAGATAGTGAAATTGTCCACGATCCTCGTGCGTTGCGTCCACGCCCCAAAGAACCTGTTATTGCAAGCAAAATAGATATCACAAAAACAACCGGACAATTCATAGTAACCGATGTCTATCAAAGTAGAAATATGAAAGGCATTGAGCGTGGTACAATCAAGAAACTTTTAATAATGGAAGATCTACCTAAAAACGCAAGTCGCCATGGTTGGCGTGGCGAACATGGTGGACATATATCGCTACATAGAATTTTAGGAGAAGTACCAGTAGAACCCGATGGCAGTGCGTATTTTGAAGTTCCAGCTTTGCGTGCAGTATTCTTTGTTGCATTAGACAAAAATGGTAAGGCTGTAAAACGCATGCAAAATTTCACCCAAGTAATGCCTAACGAAATTCAAAGCTGTGTAGGTTGTCATGAAAATCGGTCAACATCGAGCATAATAGCTAAAGGTAAATCAACTATGGCAGTGCGCCGAGCACCATCTATCCCTAAAAAGATTGATGGAGTTCCAGAAGTTTATCGTTTTTTGCGTGATATTCAACCAATCTTAGATAAACATTGTTTAAAGTGCCATAACCATGATAATCCTACTGCAAAAGTTATTCTTTCTGACGAATGGACTGAATGGCGAACTGTTAGTTACGACCGTCTCTATGAATTTAAACAAATATCTCGTGCAACTCCATGGCGAGAATTTGGGAATCGTGGTTCTTACGAATTTGGCACAGGTGCAAGTCCACTAATGCAAAAAATAGATGGTTCGCACAATGGTGTGAAATTATCGCAAAAAGAATACGATATCCTACGCTGTTGGATAGAATCGAGTGCTCATTACACTGGAACATACGCCACACATAATAATTTTGAAAATCAAGTTGGTGCAAAATTTGCAATTCATAAAGGCGTTAACATTGGCGATGGCAATAAGAAAACTGCATTTAATTCGTTTCGCAAACCTCAACTTGCAGAACCAATGGAAAGCGTAGCAAAACGTCGTTGTTATTCGTGCCATGAAAATATGTATAAGTTAGGTCGTTTGCGTTTTGAACAAGAAAACAACACTTGGGAAAAAAGTGTTCCACCAGATTTCATGAATAATCCAAATTATAGTCTGACTCTTTTCAATTTAACAAATCCCGATAATTCCCTTTTCTTACGAGCACCATTAGCTAAAGAAGATGGTGGGTACAATTGGTGTAAAGATAAACAAGGCAACGAAGTTTCGGTTTTTGAATCGAAAGAAGACCCCGATTACAAACTTGTTCGTGCAGAAATAGAAAAAACAATAGAGCGACAAAACAAATATAAACGTATAGAAATGCCCGATTATCAACCAAAACAATACTATATACATTGGATGAAATTTTTTGGTATTCTACCAAAAAATCACAACGATAACTCTAAAGTAAATTTCTACGATTTAGATGAACAATACTGGCGTTCGCTTTGGTGGATACCTAATACCATACAATACGACAACGCAGTAAAAAACATTTCTCAACAATAAAAATTTTATTATGACAAAATTAGGTGTAAATATTGACCATAGTGCAACATTACGTCAGGCACGTTATCGTGAATGTCTCGATAATAAAGAAGTTATTATCGAACCAAATCCTATTGAAATAGCCCTCTTAGCCGAAAAAGCTGGAGCCGACTCTATAACAGCACATCTGCGCGAAGACCGACGCCATATTGTTGATGCCGACATCTACGCATTGCGTGAAAAAATAACAACAAAACTAAATCTTGAAATGGCATGCAACGAAAATGTTTTGAATGTAGCATTAGATGTTGTACCAGATTACGTTTGCTTAGTACCAGAAAATCGAGCCGAAGTAACTACTGAAGGTGGTTTAGACGTTATAACAAATTACGATAAAACTAAAAAAGTATCTGATGCACTAACAGAAAAGGGCGTAGTAGTTTCGATATTCATAGATCCCGATGAAAAACAAATCGAATACGCCAAAAAAATGAATGCTCCAGTAATAGAACTTCATACTGGTGCATACGCAAATGCTTGGGGAAACAAACAAAAACGCTTAATAGAACTCGAACGTTTAAAACGTGCTGCCGAATTTGCAAAATCAATTGGCTTAACAGTAAATTCTGGACACGGTATAAATTATCAAAATGTAAAAGAACTGTTAGGTGCATTCAATTTCAACGAACTGAATATCGGACACACCATAATATGTCGATCGTTAGTTGTTGGCATTGAAAAGGCTGTTGCAGAAATGAAATCTTTAATAAATGGATAATCTAAATAACATACCCTTTGTTGTCGGAGTTGGTATCGACATTGTTGATGTTGCAAGAATTCAAAAGCTTCTGTTGAACCACGAAGAAAGCTTTCTTGAACGTACATTTACACAAGCTGAAATTGATTACTGCAAAAAATTTACAAACCAAGCACAACACTTTGCAGCACGCTTTGCAGCAAAAGAAGCTATGGTTAAAGCGTTGGGAACTGGTTTTGTTGGCAACATTACATTGAAGAGCGTGTCGGTTGAAAATCAGTCCGATACCTCTGCCCCAATCGCAGTTTTAGATAATTTTGCAACAAAACGTATGAACGAACTTGGTGCAACAAAAATGTTAATAAGCCTTACGCACTTAAAAGATTACGCACAAGCAATAGCAATTTTGAGCAAATGAAAATCTTTCACGAAATTTTACAAAACACGCAGGCTTCATTGTTTGAAAACAATTATTTTGCTCGTACAAATCGTTCGGAATATCAGGTTATAAAGCAAGTAGGAGCCAAAATTGCCAAATGTTTTGTAAATGAATTTTCAAGATTTCTAAAGAAAAATATATCTGTTTTTGCACTATTGGGATCAGGACACAATTCAGCCGATGCCATAGCAACGTTGATTGAGCTAAAAAAAGAATATAAAAATTTGCAAACAACATTACTAATACCACCTCGCGAAAAATTGCGTTCTAACACTCAAAAAATTTTAGACGAGTTTTTCAGCTTAGGCGATGTTGAAATTACACACAATATTTCTGACATAAAAAAACTAAAATATAACATAGTGCTTGAAGGACTTTCGGGTATGAGTTACCGACCGCCAATGCGAGAAGATATGGCAGAAAAAATCAACTTTGCAAACGCATTAGAAACCGACATAAAAATATCGATAGACATCCCCGCTGGCATATCGGATACTCCAGAAAATGCACCAATATTTCAAGCCGATATAACGTATGCAACTGCCATAGCAAAACACTGCTTGTTCAATCAACAATACAAAAAATTTGTAGGACGCATACGCTACATTGACGTTGGATTTTTCGATGATAACCAAGAATGTTCATCATCAAAATATGTGATAAACCCACAAGTGTTGAGCGTACTAAAAAAGTTGCGTCCAACATTGTCAGACAAACGTTCGTTTGGACGTTTACTAATAATTTCTGGCTCTCAAAAATATGCAGGGGCATCTCTACTCAATGCAAAAACAGCAATACGAGCTGGTGCAGGTTTTGTGTATTCATGTATTGTAGAAGATTTCAAACCAGCATTTTGTGCATCAGAACCATCTGTAATTTGGCATGCTTGTACAATCGATGAAAACGGATCAATTGCATTAGAAAATTTTTCAGAAATAAACGCATTAGCAAAATTAGCCGACGCAATATTGATAGGCTCTGGGCTTACAAATTCTCCAGAAACAATAGCTCTTGTAAAAGAAATACTGAAGAACAATAAAAATCTGCCAACCGTTTTAGATGCCGATGCAATCAGTAAAGACGTTCTCGAAAATATAACAGAACATACTGCGCCTGTGATAATAGCTCCACATGAAGGCGAGTTCTTGAGAATAGCAACCGATGTATCAGATAATACACTGCTTGAAACTGCTAAAAAATATTCTTGTACTATTGCATTAAAATCAAACATAACACGCATATCCGATGGACAGTCAATTGTACTGTCTACTCGTGGTTGCCCAGCACTTGCAAGAGCTGGAAGTGGCGATATACTCTGCGCTTTAATGGGATCTTTATTAGCAAACAAACACTTATTATCTTCAATAATAACACCAACCGACACAAATCAAATAGTAGCACAAAAAATAGCATCAATAGCTACACAATGGTTAGGCGAAACATCGGAACTAATAGCAAACCAATATACTGAAAACGTTCTTGCAACATCGGATATAATAAATTTTCTACATAAGCCAATATCTTAAATATGACAGACTCCGAAACAATCTCTTACATAAAACTTTGCGCCATAAAAGAAGTTGGCTCAATTACTGCTATGCGTTTGCTAAATCATTTTGGCACACCCGATGCAATATTTTCAGCTTCAAAAACCGAACTTATGCAAGTTGAAAAAATAGGAGAAAAAACAGCAGAAACCATAATAAAAAATAGAGGACTTGTTGACACTTCAAAAATCCTCGATGCTATAAATCGCGTTGGCGCACGTTATATAAATTTCAAAAGTAAATCATACCCAAAACAATTAAATTCCCTGCCCGATAAACCAGTTGGCTTTTATGCAATTGGCGATGTAGATTTTTCAGCACCAGCTATATCTATTGTAGGCTCACGCAATTGTACTGTATACGGACAATTAGTTGCACGTCGTTTTGCATCAGCATTTGCACAAGCTGGGTACACTGTAATAAGTGGAATGGCTCGAGGTATCGACACAATGGCTCACTTAGGAGCACTTGAAGTAGGAGGAAAAACTATTGCTGTTTTAGGCTCTGGTGTAGATGTAGTATATCCATCTGAAAATATGAATTTGTACCAAAAAATAATTGCTTCGGGAGCTGTAATTTCAGAGTTTCCAATGGGAACGCGTGCCGATCGCCAAAACTTTCCAATTCGCAACCGAATTGTTGCAGGAATGTCGTTGGCAACGCTCGTAGTAGAAAGCGATATAAAAGGTGGAAGTATGATAACTGCCCGAGTTGCTTCGGAGTATGGCAGAGACGTATTTGCTATCCCAGGAAGAATTGATAGCCCATTAAGTAGAGGTTGCAATGCACTCATACGCGATGGTGCAATTTTAGCATCAACACCCGAAGATATTATAGACGCACTCAATTTTGCAAAACCTATACAAATGTCGCTTTTCGACACTCTGCAATCAATACCTACGCAATCACAATTACCAACGCCAACACCAAAACAAAAACCCAGTACTCAAGAACAGCCTATAAATACTCCTAAATTAAGCAACGACGAACTTACAATCTACAAAATTATAGAACGCGAAACAACAATCCATATAGATACGCTGTGCGAACTATCTAATTTTGAAATGAAGCGTTGTCTACCAATTCTACTTATGCTTGAAATAAAACGTCTGATAATCAAAGACGCTGGTGGCAATTACTCGCTACGCAAATAACTAAATATATTTTTGCCAATCGCTAACCGATACTTTCAACCATTGCAAAAGTAATTTGTCTTGTTCTTCTGGTAATAATTTCCAAGAGTTGTCGGCACGCATGCGTTCACTTAAATTTGCTAAACACAAAGCCGAAAAAACCGACAAATTGAAACTCTGTGCAAACCCCAACATATCCATTGAAAACGAAACATCTGCCATTTCTTGCGAAGCTTTACTTAAACCTTTAAGCTCAGTACCAACTAAAAGTGCTACTGGTTTATCGACAGGAATATCATTTATAGAAGCTTTTGCACCAAGAACAGATGCTGCCAAAATAAAGCCCCTATCTTTTAACGATTTCAACGCATTCTGCGTATTTGCAACTTCCTCCGGATACACATTGTGATCTTTAGGCATACCATTGCGTTGCACCTTTGCATATGGCGATGTATATTTGTAAATATCTTGCCATTTCGACACCCCCATATCTACGTTAGAGCTTATTGGCATTCTAAATTTATTTTCAATTAAATGCACTTCTTGAAGCCCAAAAGCATCACAATTACGTAACACTGCTGCCGCATTATGTGGTTGAAAAATGTCTTCTAATACAACAGTTAATTTACGCGTTCTATAACTAACTGCTCTCAACATTTTTGCAAAGCGACTTTCCGACACATGCGCCGATAAAATTTTAATCTGTTCTTTAGTTGTCATTTTTCGTGATTAGGTCGTGAACACAAATTTTCGTATCCCAAACAATTAAATTTTACGTTAGCATTTTGACCAGTTAAGTGAGTATCGCAAACTTTCATCAACTCGTCAATCCCCTTTGCCCTACGCATTTCATATAAAAACTTCCCATCGCTATCAACACCAACTCCTACAAAGTTCAAGAATTTTTTTAATCGTGAATCAGCAAACTTGATACGAGGTGCATAATGGCAAATATTCTGCCAAAGTTTATCAACGTAAATTCTAACATCAGCCAATGTTGGCTCGAAAATAGTTTTTCCCGATAATCGCTCTTTTATTTGACGGAATATCCACGGATTTCTAACTGCATGACGCCCCGACATAATACCAGAACATTCTGTGTTTTTTGAAATATAGAACGCCTTTTGAGCCGTATCTACATCGCCATTTACAATTATTGGAATGTTTGTTTTTGATGAAGCTTTTGCAATTTTTTCATACGAAGCCTCACCTCTATAAAGCTGACGTACCGTACGACCATGTACAGTTATAAAATCAACACCAGCATCTAATACAACTTGTAAAATATCGTCAAACTGAGTGTCATTTTCAAACCCTAAACGCATTTTTACGCTCAAACATCGGTCCCAATTTCCACGCATAGCTTTTAGTATAGATGCTATTTTTTTGACATCTCGTAATAAACCACCACCAACATTTTTTTTGTAAATTTTCGGAGCCGAACAACCTACATTTAAATCGAGCATTTGTATTTGCTGATATTTTGAAAGCTCTTCTATACCCTTGCAAATGTAATACTCATCTTCGCCAATAAACTGAGCTGAAACTTGTCTGCCAGCTGGACGTGATAATACGGCTTCAAGAACGTATGGGTCGATGTAAAAATACTCATGTATCCTGAAATATTCAGCCATAAAAAAATCTGGCGATCCGAATTCAGATACAATTCGCATAAATCCAGCATCAGTAATATCCTGCATGGGAGCTAAAAACGTTACAAAATCGCCTTTTTTAAAAGGTGCCCCCATTACAAACTCTCTTTTAATTTATAGTAAGTTTCACTTACGTCTTTTAAACGTTGATGCACTTTTGCATCAATAAATATCGATGTACCACAACGCAATGCAAGTGGAATGGCATCACTCGGGCGCGAATCAATTTCAACAATTCTACTTTCAAAAGTTCCTTGAATTGCAAATGTACAGCGAGTATAAAAAACACCATCTTTTTCATTGTAAAAATCTACACGCGTTAAATCGCAATGCATACCTTCAAGCATACTGCGTATAAATTCAAAGGTAGTCGGACGTTCACATACAATATCGTCTAAAGCCCACTTGATATTGTCGAACTTAGTTGAGTCCATATTGACGACAAAAACCTTCTTAGGTGTTTTGAAAAAAACAGAACACCCATACGGAGAAGGAAGGATATCCAACGGAACAACAGATATGTAATCAGTGTCCTGCATTTATATGTCCTCTATATAAACATAAAAACTTTCGGCAAAAAAACCGAAAGTTAATATGAAAAACGCGCTACTTACATTTTTATTTTGCAAGCTTAGCAGCGGCCTTAGCCAAGCGACTTTTTACTCTTGCAACCTTGTTAGGGTGAACAATGTTTTTCTTGCTTGCTTTATCCAAAGCTGATGCAAGTTCTGCGCCTGATTTCTTCAAAGCTTCAGCGTCGGTACTTGCGGCAGCTGCTTTAGCCAATGTCTTGATACGGCTACGAACTGTACGGTTTTGAGCTGTACGAGTAGCTATTCTGCGAATGTCTTTCTTCGATGATTTCTTATTTGCCATGATTTATATATTTATGTATGAAAAGTTTTAAATTCTATAAAATATGTAATGAAAGCATTTTTCTACACATTTGCAACAAAAAAATTCCCTATATTTAGCAATTAAATATTTCTCCATGCTTTTATGTGCCGTAAAGTGAAATTTTTGTGTATGAAAGCAATAGAAATTGCTTGGCTACGCTTCTTTGTCAAATAAAAAAAGCCATTCCAAAGAATTGCCTTTTATCTTTATTATATAAAAAATTCGCTATCGGATTAGAACCAACATAGGTTGCAAGAAGTAAAACGTGTTTTTATATGTTGGGCACCGTCGCCAATGCTTCGCATGTGGCTCTGCTTTTTATTAGAAAAATTCTGACACAGGATTAGAACCAACATAGGTTGCAAGAAATAAAACGTGCGAGATTCGAGCTGGAATTTGTGTTTTGTGAGCCGTAGCGTACTATGTACGTGAGGCGATACGAAACCAAATAACAGCCGAAAGCGTTTTCTTTGATGAGTTTATTTAATAAAAAAAGGCACTTCATCGAAGTGCCTTATGGTGTAAATTAAAACTCATCATCAAAGAAAATGCGCTCTCGCACGTTTTTAGAAGTCAAACTGATTGCTTTGGTGGTGGTTATATTTATTAAAAATCGGATTAGAACCAACATAGGTTGTAAGAAGTAAAACGTGCGAGGCACGTGCTTAGGACGTCGCTTTTGCGAGCGTGAGCGACCTTTGGTCGTGAGTCGAAGCAAAAGTGCGTCATAAGCTGTGAGGTGCCTCGATTGCGATCTTATACAAAAAGAGCATTCCAA
>SUVO01000001.1 GCA_015061955.1 Verrucomicrobiaceae bacterium | reverse complement strand
GCTACTTCCGACATTTGACGAACAGTCTTCAATGCCTGACGCACTGCTACAAAACCATTACCTGCAATTTTTATACCATCAGCATTGATTGAAATTGTGTATCCTTCTTCACCCAACTGCGAATTAGCTTCGTCGACAGAATTTACCAAATTTATCTTCAAGCCAAAATACAATTTCAAAGTATCTACAAGTTTTGTCTTTTGTGCATCGGTAAGTGATGTTGGCGTTGAAACATTTATTGTTTCATTCGATTTAAGGTTATAATACTCGTTGAAAAGCTCTACTTTTTTAGGCAACGGACTCATTCGGCTTTTTACAAATTCTGCCGATTTTACATCCATTGGTTTATATTCAGCATTTGCCGACACTCCCAACGCCAAAACGCTTAGTAATACAATGCAACTTTTTATAAACAACTTTTTCATATTTACATCTCTTCCGTATTTCTAAAATTAGGAATATGCACGAACTTCAAATATAGAAGCGTTTGCATCGCCATTTGTAGCCAAACATTTTATTTTTAATGTTTTTGTTTTTACAGTCTTAAAGTCTAAAACTACAAGCTTTTGATAATTATCGCGAACACTTGCAACAAGCTTTTGAGCATTGTTTTCATCAACAGTTATAATATCAAAATCACGCAAAGTTTCGGGCTGAGCACCTGCCAACATTTTTGCCACAATACCACGTTCTTCCGATTGTGTTAAGAAGCGACAACCAGTATCTAAATTCAAACGCACCTGCGAAATTTCAACTTGTTTGTCCCAAGAGAAAGTGAGCTCTGGTTGTTTTGAAATATCGCCTTGCCAACGATTTTTCACTTCGTCTTTAAAATCGTAAGTAATACCATTTTTAGCGTTATCGGCAGATGTTGAATTTGCACAATCAGACGCCCATGCAGTAGATTTCAAAATCAAATCGTCCGGATCTTCATTCTTGTAATTTACCAATACGTTACCGTTTTTCAGAAGTTTTTGACGAAGTTCGTTAAGCTTTGTTGCATCAGTACCCAACTGACGTGGATTTATATTTTCACGAACACACTTTACAGCGGCATTACCCACAACTTCTCCAGCCAATGCACCAACATTCATAACACGGGTAGATGTAAATGCGATGTGCGAAGTATTCATATTTCGACCTGCCATAAAGAGATTTTTTACATCTTTTGAATACATCGCTGTAAGTGGCAAATTATAAAACTGCGTTGTTCCACCATAGATTGCTGGCTTGCCATTGAAATAGAAACCATCTGATGGTTGATCTTCCATTGGCCAACCAACAGTTATAATTTGGTCGCTACGCTCTGCCCATTTACCTTCTATATCGTGTTGCGTAAATATATCGTACCCTGCTATGCGATAAGTATCTCGGCGTGCTGGGAACATAGCAACAAAATCCAGAACTCTATTTTTTGCTTCAGGATATTTTGCAACATTCTTAACATAATTCCAAACACCATGCAAAATTGCCAAAAGCTCTCTACGGATAACTTCCATATCTCGAACAGTATCGAGCTTGCCACCAAACGACAAAAACCAATAACCATAATTAAAGCCCCACTTTGCAGGGTCTCTAAACTTCAAATGTTCGGCAGTAATCTTCTTTGCCCACGATGGTGGCGTATACTTAACTTCATGACCAACATCAACCGATGTAAACATCATCGAGCAACACAAATGTTCGTCTTTAGTAAAATGCCCTGCCAACGATTCTCCATATTTTTCAGAACCATCTCTGCCCGTCATAACTTCTGCACCAGCTTCAATTGCCAAACGACTATCGCCTGTACAATCTATGTATTGTTTTGCCGATATTATGTAATTAGTTAACGATAAATCGCAACGAGCATATGCCTTAGTTATCAAAGAATTTTCGACATCGGCACCATATACAGTTGTATCTAAAAGCAAGATTATATTTTGTTCGCAACGCACTTTATCGTACAACATACAATCCCACACAGCCCAGCTATGATCAGGATTTTCTACCGAATTTTTCAGCTTTAATTCTTCTAAAATTCCAGCTTCTCTAAAGCCTACATTTTGTGGATTTATACCAAGTGGGTGCATCTTTACTTCCATACTTGCATTGCCACCCAAACGAGAACGATTTTGAACAAGCACAACTTTTGCACCTTCACGTGCAGCCGCAATAGCAGCACATATTCCCGACAATCCACCACCAGCAACTAATACATCGCAATCTAACAGAACGTTATCCATACTTGGTTGCGAAAACGAAGGCTTTGGATTTTCTTTTACTCGAGACATCATACCAACAGATTTATCTTTCATTTCTTGAGCATCGCTCAATGTTGAAGCGTCAGCATCTACACTAACCATAAGCGAGTAGCCCAACAAACCCATAGCAGTAGTACTCATAAATTCTCTGCGAGAACAAGTGTTTTTCTGGCTTTCCATAGATTTCTTTCTCTTTTAATTTTATATAAATTACAATGCACCTGCAATAAACGAAGGCAACGACACTGGCTTATTCAAAAGATAATCTTCTGCCAATCTTTGAATCCACAATTTGTTCGATGTTATTTTACGAACAATCAAATCTTTACCATCATCGGTTTTTACTAATTCAAATTTTTCAATATTTATGATAGTTTGCGAATCTTCGCCAGCAAGAGTACACGATATATTTAAATAACAATCCGTTGTATTTAAATCTGCTGAAAAATCTTTATTTTCAAAATAAGAACTAAATTTATTTTTTACATAGCCTTCTAAAGCTGCCGATCTAATTTTATCTAACATATAAGTTATCTCCTGTATTTTTTTATTGTTTCGTAAGCATTGTTTACACGCTTCAATTCTGTTTCTAAAATTTCCATTGCCAAAACACCCAAATTTTTACTACCAAGAACATCTGGATGCAATTCTTTACATTTCCGACGATACACCTTTTTTATTTCATCATCACTTGCCGAACTTGCAACCCCCAAAACCTCATAAGCTTTTTCGAGTTCTGATTTATTTGATGAAGAATTTTCTTCAGATGAATTACCATAATCATACCCATCAATATAATCCGACAAATTCAAACGCAATACGTTGGCAACATTTTGCAATGCCTTAAACTCGCATTCAACTAAATTACCATCGGCTAATGCAACCCTACACAAACACAACATATATATATGACGTGGTGCTAACACTCTAAATTCACGAGCAAATGCACGCGTAATATCTTCTACACTCTCTGATGAGTTTTTTGCATTTCTAAAACATTCAATAGCGTATTTACGCATATCATCATAGAAATGCAATGCATCAAATATTCGTTCGCACTCGTTAATTTCGTTTTGATTTACAGATCCATCTACTTTGGCAATTTTTACAAGAGCCATACTCAAGTGTTTACAAATATTTTTTGCCTCTTTTTTTCTTTGGACTAATTTATCGTAAATAAAATGCCCAACAATAGATCCAGTCAATGCCCCCCATAAGCCATGACCAATAAAAAAACCTAAGATACCTCCGATTATTTTTCCTTTCATTAGACAGATATTCAAAACTTATTTAGCCTCATATACAACAAAAAAAGAGAACGAAATTTCGTTCTCTTGTAAAAAAGTTATTTTCTGTAAGTCTTTTTAGACGAAGTTCCATTTGAAACATCTTTTATAACTTTGTCTAATCGCATTAGTTGATAATCCGACAATCTTACAATTATTTGCGATAATGCCTCAATTAAGTCGTCGGTTGAATAATTTGCCGACTGAGCCAAATATAAAGCAATAGCGCTCCGATGAACTCGCAAATATGTCTTTTTTTCAAAACCTTTTTTAGCTAAACCATTAGACAAATGTCCAAAAATTTTACCACTATAAAAGGTATTGCGTACATATTGATCGGAACGTCCTATAATTGCACCGATTTCTTTTGGGCTAAACCAATCTTGCCCTTCTGGAAGTAATCCAGAAAAATAAGAGCAATCAACTGGTTGGTTTTCAAAATACTTATTTGTTTTCATTTATATAAATAATGTAGCGTTTAAATATTTTTTACTTTAAATATAATATTTATTATAATAATAAACATTATATATAATTAATAATATCATTATTTTTAATTATAATTGTCAAGATAAAAGATAGAATAATTCTACATTACATTATGAAAAAAAACATCAAATTATATAAAAATAAGGTTTTTGCAGAAAACTTCAACTTTCTGATGTTTTCAAAAAAATTAACATTAAAAGAAATATCAGAAAAAACTGATATCCCCTTAAGTACGCTCAGCACTTGGAAACGAGGACGCATACCCCGAGATAAAACATTGCTAACCAAACTTGCAAAATTGTTTGGCACTTCAAAAAGTGAATTATTAAATTCGCCTAACCACAATGCAGTATTTTCAAATGAAAAGACTACACAGAATAACGATACATCTACAAAAATTTTAAATTTCGTAAAAGTCTTACTAAACTCCACTACCCCAGTAGAGCAAAATCAGATACTCAAAAAATTGATAAAAATGTTTCCTCCTAAAAAAAATAAATAAAAAAAGGTTGCGGAAAAAATCTTGAATGCCTTAATTTAAATACATGCAAACACAATGTAGACCTTACACAATAAAAGAAGAAATATGCAACACTATAACCCATATAGTAGGTATGCTATTTAGTGTTTGTGCATTGTGTGTTTTGGTTATATTGTCGTGCTTTTATGCAGATAGTTGGTCGATTGTATCTTGTTCTATATTTGGTGCGTCGATGTTTGGCGTTTTCACAGCTTCGACGTTGTATCATGCAGTACAATCGCAAAGAACAAAATCGATGTTGAAAAAACTCGACCATATTGCAATTTATTATCTGATAGCAGGAAGCTATACTCCATTTATGCTGGTGGCAATGCGTTCTTCATTGTCGTGGTGGATATTTGGCATAATCTGGGGCCTAGCATTGATAGGAACATTATTGAAGATATTTTCAAAACCATCTGGAACAAAAATATGGTCGATAGGTCTATATTTAATTATGGGCTGGCTTGTAGTTGTAGTTTCGGGAAAACTATTTACCACAATATCGGCAACATCTATAATATTTTTGGTACTTGGAGGCTTGTTTTATTCGGGTGGAGTGATATTTTATATAAAGAAAAATTTGATGTATTCGCACGCAATATGGCACGTTTTTGTGCTATTGGGAACTGTTATGCACTTTTTTGCTATATTGTTTTCGTGCGTAGTTAAGGTATAAAAATGGATATTGTAGAAAGCATTGATTCTTTAGTAGCATCGTGGAAAGGTACAAGACCTTCTTGGGATGAATATTTTATCGGGACAGCAATTTTGATAGCGTCGCGTTCAACTTGCTCGCGTTTAAATGTTGGTTGCGTTATAGTAAGCGCAAACGAACATAAAAATAGAATTATAGCAGCTGGTTATAACGGATTTCTACCAGGAGCACCCCATACATCGTGTATTCGAGATGGCCATGAAATTGCAACAGTTCATGCCGAACAAAATGCAATTTCAGATGCTGCCAGACGAGGAGTATCGTTAAACGGAGCAACAGCATATATAACCCATTTCCCATGTATAAACTGTGCAAAATTGCTTATTTCTTCGGGTATTAAAGCTATAAAGTACTTGCATGATTACCATAATGATGATTTGGTTTTCGACCTTGCAAAAAATGCTTCTGTTGAAATAACAAAACTAAAATGAGAACTTATCATAGCGATTTATCTTGGAATTTCATAGTATCGTCACCAACATGCCAGTCTGGTGATTTTAGAAATTCTGTAATTTTTCTGATTGAAGATACTCCCGAAAAATCGTTAGGTGTAATAATGAACAGACCATTAGATAAGGAAATTTCTGATTTTACAGAATTAAATTTTGATAGCGAAGTTGGACAAGTTGAAGTTTTTGATGGAGGCCCAGTAGGCATAAACGAGTTAAAACTTGCATCGTTTGTGTTGAACGATACCGAAGTAGGTTCGTTTCATTATGGCTTACCACCAAATAGATTAGAATCTATCATAAAAAGCCCCTATGTAGTAAAACCAATGGCTTTCTTGGGATACGTTTGTTGGGATTACGAACAATTACGCGATGAAATAAATAATGGATACTGGTTTCTATCGAATGTCGATATGAATATAATCTTTGAAACTAATCCAGAAGACCTTTGGAGAGAATTGCTGATTAGAGAATTCCCTGCAATCGCAGATATAAATCAAAATAATAATTTAAAATCGAATTAGTAGTTTATGATTAGAATAACATTCGTATTATTAATGTATGCAAGTATTGTTCTTTACGCACAAGAAATACATAAAAATGAAATTGCCAAAACTATAAATAACATAGATAAGATTGAATATTTGTATTGCCCATCAAAAAAACAAAAACAAATCGTTTTTTCGACAATAAATGAAAAAGAAATACAGCACTTTAAAAACCTAATTAAAGACAGCAAAAAAGTAAATCAATGTTATTGTACGAGCAACTATATGATAGTTTTATACTCTAATAATAAAATAGTAGATGAATTTGTAGTCATAGAAGAAGAATGTGAAATAAAAAATAAACAAACATCATTTAAATTAAAAGATTTTGCAAAATTAAAATCTTGGTTAGATATAAATTGTAGCTTATCGATATACACTATTAATAAAAGAAACTCGTACCAAATTGTAGCACCGAGTTTTTTACATTTAGAATTCTGATAGAATTTGCCCTTTGATAATTATTATATAAATAGATTGTAATAGAGACAATCTTCGCACGTCTTACTCGGTTTCGACTTTTATGACAGCTTTTCCTTTAGCTTTCATACCCTTTGGAACTTTTAGGAAGTCGAACTTGCTGGATTTTTCAGAGTCAATATATTCAATAGATTGAACTTTGCCTTTATGCGTTGTTTCCGACTTCTTTACTAAAGAGTTTGATGGCGTTGTTGTTATGTTGCTTGCCTCAGAAACTTTCTGTGCAGGTTCTGCACGATTTGCAGAATGAGTTTCCAAATTTCCCTTGAAAGTTGCCAATGGAGATTGAACATCTATTTTTTTGCGAGTAGAAAAGTTATCAAGAAAACTTGAATTATCGTCAATAACTTGTTCGCCAGCACGGACAGTTTTAATACCAGGGTCTGTTGGATGCGAACGTCGGAATTGATATTTATTTATATCTTGCATTGAGCGTTCTTGCATATCCTCGTATATATGCTTTAGGTAGTCGGTATCGAAGATAGCACGTTTTTCAATATCGATTTTACCCTTGTATTTTTTTGTGATATCAAGATTTGTATCAAAACGAGAGCTTTGTTTTTCCGAGTTTACCCAATTTTGTTTTTTTGGTGAAAAGTCTTTTTGAGTAATTTTTTTATCGGAATTCGAGTGAGTTTTTTCTGGAGAAAATGGCGATGTAAGGTTGTCGATATAGAAGTTTTTTTCTACTAAATTCGATGCGTTTTGAGGCGTTTTATACTCGTGTGTTTTAAAAGTTTTTTCGCCAATAGAAGTTTGTTTATTCCCCTGTTGCCAACTTTTAGTAGGAATATCTTTTTTGGGAAGCGTTTTGTTTTGGCTTGAATAATCGTGAGGTTTTACCTGTGCCGACATTATCTGCGGAAATGCAAGCATTACCGCAGAAAAAACAAGATACAAAAATGTGCGAATTTTTATCAAATTTTCACGCCCATTTTTTCAAGAATCCGAGAAAGGTCGTCGTTGTCTAAATATTCAATTACAATCTTTCCACGTTTACCCGTATGTTGAATAGCAACCGATGCGTTAAGTTTTGTTTCAATTTTATTTTTGATGTCGCGTATAACTGCATTTTGGGTTGCGGTAGAAATTGATGTACCAACAGTACTTCTAGCCTTATCGTTTTTCAAACGACGTACAGCATCTTCGGTATTGCGAACAGTTAAACCACGCTCAATAATCTGACGCGCAATTATCAGCATATGTGCAGAATCGTCGATACCTGTTAAGATTTTTGCGTGTCCTAAGCTAATCAGACCTTTAGAAATGTAACCTTGCACTTCTTCTGGAAGTTTCAATAAACGCAAAGAGTTAGCAATACTTGAGCGAGGTTTACAAATGCGTTGCGAAACAGCATCTTGAGTAAGATGAAAATTCTCCATCAAATTAGAAATACCACGAGCTTCTTCAATAGGATTGAGATCAGAACGTTGCAAATTTTCTATCAAACCTTTAACAGCAGCCGACGCATCACTTGCGTTTTGTACAACAACTACTACTTTTTTCAAACCCAATCGTCTGCAAGCACGCAATCGACGTTCACCTGCAATAAGTTCGTACCCCTCTTTTGTTTGACGAACTAAGAGTGGTTGAATTAAGCCTTCCGATGCAATAGAATCGGCAAGTTGCTTTATTTCTTCTTCAGTAAACTCTTTTCTGGCTTGATATGGGCTAGGAACAATTTTATCTATAGAAATTTCGCTAAAAAGCCCATACGACTGAATTTTTGTTGTGGAAACAGGTTTAGATGCACTTGCAACAGGTTTTGATGATTGTCCACTATTTGATGTAGGGGCTTTTATACCCGAAGATATAATAGCACCTAACCCTCTACCTAATGCTTTTTTTTGAGCCATAATGAAAAGTCCTATTTTTGTGGAATGAAAATTTCGGCACCAACGCGTAAATCTTTAGGATCTCCAATTTGATTTGCATCTAAAATCCATTGAATACGCGAACCATTTGCACGAGCAATCTTAGAAACACTATCGCCCGATTTAACCTTGTATGTTATGCCTGTTTTTGGATAATTATCACTAAATGTTTTTGGAGTTGCAATTTGTGGAGTAGCCGATACAGCTTTTGCTAACTTTTGAATAGCTGAATTAGTTTGTTCGGCAAGAGCATCAATGTCTTTCTTTACACGAGCAATAATCTCGCGTTTCAAGGCCTCGTTCTGAGCCGATACCGAAGCTTTCACCGAAGAAACCTGACTGCGCACACTTTCGCTACCAATACTTGACGATCTAAGTTTATCAACCAATTTTTTTAGTTGTTCATTTTCAGAACGCAATTGTTCTACTTCTAAGCGAAGTTCACCAACTTCGCGACGCATTAGATTTACATCCTGACGTAAATCAATCAATATGGTGCTATTCTGCGCCCACGCATTTATAGAAAGAGTGGCTAAAACTGTAAAAAGTATATATTTTTTCATAATAATTTCTTTTAAAGTGAAAATTTTCCATAAGTTTATATCTACACATAAAACTATTACAAGCCTTTTATTACGCAACATCCTAAAAATGCTTGCATAAAAATTGAGTATATGAAAGAATTTAGTTAATTATTTAATCTCAATAAAAGAATATATGTGTGGAATTACTGGATATATAGGAAAAAGAGACGCAACACCAATCCTAATTGAAGGATTAAAAAAATTAGAATATCGTGGATACGACTCAGCTGGTATTGCATTGTTAGACAATGGCAAAATGAATGTGTGCAAAAAGAAGGGTCGCGTTGATGTTTTAGCAGAAGAAATTTCAAAAAAACCTTTTAAGGCAAACTTAGGTATAAGCCACACCCGATGGGCAACACATGGTGGCGTTACTGATGCAAATGCACACCCACACGTATCGAGCGATGGTAAATTTGCGTTGGTACATAATGGTATCGTTGAAAATTTTGAAAGTATAAAAACCTTTTTAACAAAAAAAGGCTACACTTTTAAAAGCCAAACAGACTCGGAAGCGTTGGTAAATTTGATAGCTTATCACTACGATTTCAGAACAGACGAATCGTTGGAAAATCGTTTTTTAGAAGCAGTTCGTAAAGCTTTAATTCACGTTGAAGGCACGTATGGTATTGCTGTTATTTCAAAAGAAAAGCCCGACGAAATAGTAGCGGCACGCAAAGGTTCGCCATTATTAATTGGTATAGGTAAAAATGAGCGTTTGGTATCGAGCGATGTACTTGGTTTTGCAGGGCGCGCAAACAACGTAATTTACTTAGACGATGGTCAAATTGCCAGCATTACAATAGATAATTGCGATATAATTTCGATAGGTAATAAACCAATAGAATATAAAGTTAAAGAAATCGACTGGGAACTTGAAAATGCCGACCTTGCAGGTGCAAAACACTATATGCAAAAGGAGATTTACGAGCAACCTAAAGCAATAGAAAATGCCATAAGAGGTAGAATTTCAGACGATGCCTCAACAGCTATCTTACATGGGTTAAATATGACAGCACAAGAAATGCGACAGGTAGACCGTATTATATTCTGTGCCTGTGGTACTGCTTGGCATGCCTGTTTAGTTGCCGAACAACTAATCGAAAAATACGCACGCATTCCTGTTGAAGTTGAATACGCAAGCGAATTCCGTTATCGCAATACACCTATCGAGAAAAACACACTTGTTTTTGTTCTGAGTCAAAGTGGAGAAACAATCGACACCCTTGAAGCCCTACGCGAATCGCAACGTAAAGGATTTAAAACACTGGCTATAACAAACGCCATTGCATCAACAATTTCAAGAGAATCAGATGGTGGTTTGTATCAGTATGCAGGGAAAGAAGTAGGTGTAGCATCAACCAAAGCTTTTACATCGCAAGTGGTAATCTGCCTGTTAATAGCCTTACACATAGGTAGAATGCGCGACTTATCATATACAGCTGGTAAGGAAATTGTTGAAGCTATAAAAAAATTGCCCAACCTTGTTGAAGAAACCCTACAACAAGCAAAACATATCGAAGAAATTGCAAAGAAATACGCATTTAATGAAGACTTTTTATTTTTGGGACGTCTCGATGAATTCCCAATAGCACTTGAAGGTGCATTAAAGTTAAAGGAAATATCGTATATTCATGCCGAAGCGTATCCAGCTGGAGAAATGAAACACGGCCCAATAGCCTTGATATGCCCAGAGTGTCCATCGGTAATTTTTGCGAACGCAGAAGATGTGTTATCGAAAGTAGTATCGAATGCACAAGAAATAAAAGCTCGAAAAGGAAAAATTATAGCTATAACATCTTTCCCAGAAGCATTTGAAGGCTTGGCTGACGACATAATTCAACTACCCAAAATGCACGATTGCGTACGTACTATAGTAGCAACAGTTCCTGCTCAACTTTTGGCATATTACATTGCATTAGAACGTGGTTGCGATGTCGATAAGCCTCGCAATTTGGCTAAGGCTGTCACTGTTGAATAAAATGAAAACTGCAGTAATAAGGCATCCAAAAGAAAATCGCCAAAAGTGTTCTTTGCGACATCTACACGAACACCCAGAGTTTGAGTTCTTTAATGCTGTTGATGGATTTTCCTTCGATGCAACAGGATATACCTTGTTGGAAATTGATGCTCCAACAATGTCGGAAGCCGATGCCCAACGCCCTATTTTGTTGTTAGATTCTACATGGCATTTATTGCCAAAAATTAGAGCAAAAGTGTATGGGAACTTTGTACCACGCAGTTTACCTCTAAGCATAAAAACAGGATACCCTCGAGTATCAAAAATGCACGCCGACCCCAATGGATTGGCAACAATAGAAGCTCTTTACGCGGCACTAAAATTTGCTGGTAGACCAAATCCATCTATCATACGCGAATATCCTTTTGCCCTACACTTTTTAACCATAAATAATTGGTTGAACGATGTACCAAAAGATTTTTTTGAAGGTACAAAACAAGTTTTATTCTAAATAAAAAAAAGGCGTGTCTGTAAAACAAACACGCCTTAAATATTTTAAAATATTACGCAGTTGGCAATGCCCCACCTTCATTGGTCATTGCATCGTTGTCGGAAGATGACTGCTGAATTTCTTGGGCTTTCTTTGCTTCAAGCTCTTGTTGTTTTTGCTTTTGCAATTGTTCCCATTCATCTTTATTAGTCGGCACAAAGTCGCCTTTTAATATAGAGTACACATCTTCACCATCAATAGTTTCGCGAATTAACAATTCTTCGGCAATCAAATCTAATTTTGCACGATTTTCATTGATAATATCGCGAGTACACTGCAATTGAGTTTCAATAATATTGCGAATTGTTGCATCAACTGCCTCAGCAGTTTTATCGCTTATTGGTCTATCGCGAGCAATTTCTTTACCAAGGAATATATGATCTTGCGAACCACCCAACGCAACAGGACCAAGTTCGCTCATACCCCAATCGCAAACCATTTTGCGTGCAGTTTGAGTAGCCTGTTTAATATCGGCAGTTGCGCCATTTGTAATATCGCCAAAAATAATTTCTTCAGCAACACGACCACCCAAGCACATACTAATATAACGCAACAAAGATTTTTTCGATGACGTATATTCATCTTTTGCCGGAATAAACATAGTTGAGCCTAAACTTTGTCCGCGTGGAATTATTGTTACCTTATGAATTGGCATTTTACCCTCATCGTCTAAAACTGCCTGAACCAACGCATGTCCAGCTTCGTGATAAGCTGTAAGACGTTTTTGGTCATCGTCCATCAACTTCTTACGTTCCTTACCAAAGAATATTTTATCGCGAGCTTCACTGATATCGTTGCTAGAAACTTTTTCAGAACGACGACGAGCCGCAATTATAGCCGATTCATTCAACAAATTAGCCAAGTCGGCACCAGAACAGCCGGGGGTAATCTTTGCAATCTTAGCTAAATCAACAGATTCATCTAACTTTATTTTCTTTGCATGAATTTTTAAAATTTCTTCTCTGCCCTTAATATCTGGCAAATCAATCACAACTTGTCGGTCGAAACGCCCCGGACGCAACAACGCATTATCGAGAACGTCTGGTCTATTTGTTGCCGCAATAATAATAATACCACTATGAGCATCGAAACCGTCCATTTCAACCAACAATGAATTGAGCGTTTGCTCGCGTTCATCGTTGCCACCACCCATACCAGCACCACGTTGACGTCCAACGGCGTCAATTTCATCAATAAAAATCAAGCATGGCGCATTACGTTTTGCTTGGTCGAACATATCTCTTACTCGAGCTGCCCCAACGCCCACAAACATTTCAACGAAATCCGATCCACTTATTGAGAAGAATGGTACATCGGCTTCGCCTGCTACTGCACGAGCAAGTAATGTTTTACCCGTTCCAGGAGGCCCTACCATAAGGATACCTTTAGGAATTTTTGCACCAATATCATTAAAACGCTTAGGATTTTTCAAAAATTCAACAATTTCTGAAACTTCTTCTTTAGATTCATCGCAACCAGCAACATCTGAAAACTTGGTTTTATTTTCATCTGGTGTAATTAAACGAGCTCGGCTTTTGCCAAAATCTAAAGCTCCTTTTGTACCCCCCTTAAACTGACGCATAAATACAAAATATATTATCGCCATTATCAAAACGATAGGAAGCACACTAATTAACAAATCACTCCAAAATGAACTTGCAGGTTCTTCTTTTATTTCCCATGGAGAATTTGGATTAGAAATCTTTTTGTAAAGATCTTCTGTTACTCTGCCTTCAAATGTAAACTTCAATGTACGTGGAACGTCTTTTGATTCCGACTTTATATCGAACAGCGGATTTTTAACTTCACCATTTATATAATACCAATCCTTACCAGATTTTGGATCTCCACGTACCGACATTTTAACGATAGCATCGTTATCAACAGCAGTAGCGAGTTTTTTAACGTCGAACTTTTGCAACTGATTACCATTACCCTCTGGCAACGACACCAACGCTATTACAATTGCTGCAATAAGCAACCAAACAACGTAAGGTTTAGCAAAAAAACTTTTATCTTGATTTTTATTCATTAGCGATAGATTAAAACTTGTTATTCTTCTAAGGTCAATTCAATTGCAACCGAAGAATTTGTTATTTTATATTTGTCGGCAGGTGCTGCAGGTGGAACCCAAAGAATTTCGCCATTCTTATTACAGACAACTAAAATTGATTTTCGTTTCAAAATTGGTACTTTTTTTGCATTTAAAATATCTTTTAGTTTTTTAGGTGTACTTCTACCCAACGGAGCGTATGCATCGCCTTCACGACGAGTACGAAGTGTTAAAGTATCTTTTTTAATATCGCCAAAACAAGATACATCTAAAATAGCTCTTGTAGAATCGTCATTTTCTCCATTTAAAATAGCCAAACGTTTTTCGGTGCCAAGAGTGATTTTTCTGATTCGTAAAGCTCTACCATCGGGCAAGATATGAGTTCCGATTCCGGCTTCTATACAAAACTCGTCAACAGGTTTTGAATCGTAAAGCCCCAACTCAAAGGAACGTGGAGTATACACAAGAATTTTATCGCCTACGGGTGTTTTCACAGATATTGTAGATTCGCTCAAAAAGGAATCGTACACATCGTCTAAAAATTTATCAACTGCGTGCGAACGAATATTTTCAAGTTCATTATTATGAGCTAACAATCGCATTACAGCCCTACGAAGATAACTTCTGCAACCTACAATTTCAGCACACAAGCGTGCAGTTGTTCCTAAATTTAAATTTATCGGCACAAAAATATCTTCAAAAGCAGAATTTAAGGCATGTAAATCTTCTGCTAACAAACGTTGGGTTCTGCGTACTCCAGTATAAAAATTCGGAGCAACTTCTTCTATCACTGGCAAAACAATGTTGCGTATTCGATTGCGAAAATAAGAATTTTGAGCATTTGTTTCGTCTTCACACCACATTACCCCAGCCGAACGAAGTATTGAAATTATCTCGACCTTAGATACTTCCAACAACGGACGCACAAACTTTACGCCAAAAGCATCAGATATTGGAGCTGGAGCACACAAACCTTCCAACCCACTACCACGCGACAAACGCATCAAAACAGTTTCCGATGCATCTGAAGAATGATGCCCTTGCACTACTATAGCTATATTTTCACGCTTACAAATATCTTCAAAGAAACTAATACGCAATTTGCGAAACTCATCTTCAGAATGTTTTTCTGGTGGATTTTCAGGCTCGCCAAAATAAGCATCTACACCAAGTTTTTCGCACATATCTTTCACAAAAGCCATATCGTTATCGGCAGAAATACGAGCTTTATGATTGTAGTGCAACACTTTTATAGAATCGCGATTTCCTTTAAAAATATCAAGTAAACTAAGTAGCGCAAACACAGAATCTGCCCCACCCGAACATGCAACACCAACGCATGCGCCTTCTTCAATATATGCAGAAATTTCGTTTAAAGCACGAAGATTTAAATCTACATCAAAAGTTATATCATTTATTACAATATCCATATAAAAAACATTATTAAACCCGATACTAACGGAACTAAAATAAAACGCAACAAAACATTCACATTTTCAACCAAACTAGCTAACAATAAAATTCCACCCACAATAATACACACAAAATATCCATTGTTAATATCTACATGCAAAAGCATTGGAAAGTTATCTGAAACAAATTCAGCTAATAAACTCATATATTTCACGCTTAAAATAGCAATATCGTTAAAAATACCCCCCACAACCGAAGGCAAAATTGCTCCAATTATGCCAGTTGCAACTGCAACCGACGCCAACAATACAAAAATTGGTGAAACAAAAATTCCCGATATTGAAAAGCTACCAAACCAATATGCTGTTATTGGCAAAGCTACACAACAAGCACCAATCGAAACACACAAACCTCCAACAAAAAATTTGAATAACAAATTGAAAAATTTAGCAAACTTAACATCGTAAATTTTGGCTGAAAAGTTCTGTTGTAGCTTTACAAATACACTCGAGTACAACAATAACGAACCAACAACAGCATAAGACAACTGAAAACCTGCCGAAAATATAACCTTAGGCGAAACTAAAATAGCAATAACGGCAGAAACCATAAGTGCATTTATTGGTCGGCTACCACGCGAAAACGACAACGCCAAAACAAATGTTGCAACCATAATAAAAGCTCTCACTGCCGACGCTGGCAAACCACAAGCTAAAACATACAAAAACAGCAAAGGTATAACAATAAAACTTCGCAAATACATAGGCACACAAGCAACCGAACATATATAAAATAACAACAACGCAATTATACCTACATGTAATCCACTAACAGCAAAAACGTGCATTGTACCAGTGTTCTTAAAAATCTGTTTTTGTTCTGATGTTAAATTAGATTTGTCGCCTAAAATCATAGCCTTCAAAGCTCCAGTATAAGCCAAATTTTCTGCATTTAAAAAACAAGTTTTTGAAAGTTTGCCTTTCACAAACTTGGCAATATTTTCACCAAAAGAAGAACTTTTAGCTACATCAATAACCGATACATCGCCAACATTTGCAAACATTTTAAAATATATAAACCGACTCAACAAATATTTATCGAAAGATCTTTGTGCGTTTTTGTCTTTTACATATCCCCACGTTGACGGAGGATTTTCTTTTATGGAACGAATTACGCAAAATACTTTTATAATATCCCCTCTTTTTAAAACAGGAAGTATATACTGTTGACCGCGCTTATGATTTGCAAAAGTAAACCAAACTTCGTTATCTTTCAAAAATTCAAGTTTACTTTCATTGATTTTTAAAACGCCATATGCCGACCCTTTTGCCGAACAAGAATATTCTAAAATTTCACCCGATAACTCGGTTTCTGTAGGTGGAAAATCTGGGTATTTGTTTTCATCTACACGCAAGAAAAACAAACAAATACAAAAAAGCATAAATGCAAAAATGCGAACAAAACGTTGTACAATACGAATACAAGCAAAACTAAATCCACAATACAAAAACAGCGATATTGTAAAATCTACAATAACAAAACCAACACATCCCCAAGCAAATATTTGCCAATATTGCCTTAAGCTATCATATTCACAAGCCAATACGGTTGCAAATATACCAACTAAAAAATATGGGAATATTGGATACGCTAAAAAACTGCGTTTGAAAAATTTACTCATTTCAAAGTTAAATCAGTTGTACAATCGGCAGATGAATCGAATTTGAGAGTTCCAACTACGCCATTTTTTTCCACATTACAAAACTGTTTTCGCATTTTACTCAAAATAAAATTAGTTTTGTACATTGCTTGAATTAAATGATTGGCAGAATCGTACCCCCACGCAGAAAAGATAGATGGTTGACGTGAAAATTTATTTTGAAAATCGGTTTTAAATTTCTTGATTTTATCGGTATTGCAAGTTTCAAACTTTGTTAAACAAACTTTGCTATACGATGATTTTTCTACATTCAACTGCATTCCTCTATTGCGAAGTAGAATACCTTTGAACGATGCTCTTTTTAAAGCATTCTCAAGATATTCAAATTCGCAACCATCTCCAACATAAAAAATAGCTTTGGGATTTTGATATAAGATTTGCTTTGCAAAAATATCGAACGATTTTTCGCCAGTTGTAAAATAGTCGCGAAAAACTTTTCTATCAGACGCCGATACCGAAAAATTTAGGAAATCTCCAGCCGACTTCCCCCACGCACTATCCTCCGACAATATTACATAAGTTTTGCTACCTTTTTGCTTTAAAGCGTATTCAGCCATAATATCAGCCTCTTGAGCCACATTAAAAAACATTCTGGTACTATTATTAGAGCCTTGAATAGTTGCTGGTGGATAACTCATAAAAAAATTAAAAAACGCACCACTAAAATTTGAAAACATTTTATGTTGCATTATAATTTCTTTGTCAAAACCAACACAAAAAACCCTAACGCCTCTCTCTGTTAAGCGTGATATAGCATTTAAAGGTTTATTTTTATTTTCACCAATATCTTCAAAAAAGAATTCAACTATGCCGTCTTTACCTTGCGATGCGTTAAATTCGGCAACAGCCATAGCCATTCCATCGGCAATATCTCGAGCCGATTGATTTGTAGACAAAGGCAACACAATACCAACTTTTTTTTCAAAAGGACGCTCAAAATCTAAGCTGACATCGGTTTTACACGAAGCCATAACTACTAATAAAACTAACGATAATAATATCTTAAAAAAATTCATAAATCTTTTATACACAATATTGACCACTTTTAAATAATTTTTTATAAAAAATGTTGCTATAAGACGAATATAAATTAGAGTAGATTTTAGTATTTGTTATGTCAAAAATTATTAGTATTCCAGTCGAAAAATCAGTACCAGCATCTATCGCAAAATGGCTATGCGCCAACTTTGCCGATAGCAACATACCTGCATATTTTGGGAACTCGCTCGTAGTAGTACCAACAAAATCGGCAATAAGAAATCTCAGAACAGAAATGCTAAAAATATTGTCGCAAAACGGAGTTAATGCGTTGTCGGGTATGAGAATAACAACTCTTGAAAATTTAATAACTCAAATTACCATTTCAGTAAATTCAGCCACCCTGCCTGATCGCTTATCAGCATGGCTACAAGCAATTCAATCATTTAAAAGCTCTACTATTTTTTCTAATGGAAAACCTACACGCAATACATGTTTAATGGTTGCAAAAGAACTTGAACATTTAAAGAGTTTATTAGCAGAAAAACCAGCTTCATTTTCCGACATATACAATATTATAAAAAATTCGCCTGCTTCTAATTTTTATGAAATATCACTTTGGGGTGAGCTTGAAAAACTCGAAATGCTTTATACTCATTTTTTGGGTGAAAAAAAATGTAAATATAAGGTCTTAATAGATGGTATAAAAAATATAAAAACTTCTTATTCAAAAATAGCAATAGCCGGTAACATAAACGTGCCACAATCATTAAAATTATTGCTTGAAAATCTGCAAAAAACAGCTGAAACATACATACTTATTGCAACAAATGCATCTGTTAAAGATTTTGATGAAATTGGTAGACCACGTCCAGAAGTTTACACAACAAAACCTATAAACATAACCCCAAATAACACGTTTACATTTGCTTCGGTAGAAGATGAAGCTCAATGCGTTGCCCAAATTGCCCAAGCCTATGCACCTAAAATAAAACAAACATTGTCTATATCGTGCGAGCAAACGCAAAATGCCGATATTTTCAAAGAAAAAATGGCTAAATTGGGAATTTCAGCCGACATTCCCGAAGCACGCAAGTTATCGCAAAGTATGCTTTACAAGTTGATTAAAGCTTGTGCAAGTTGCGTAGAAAACGACTCGTTTGCCAGATTTTTTGAAGTATTGGTCAATCCACTGATGAGTCAATATGTTTCGCAAAAAACTGCTATTTCGCAATACGAGCTAAAAAACCAAGCTGATATTTTGCGAGAAACATATATTCCACAAACATCGCAAGCCCTTTTGACAATTTTAGCTGAACATTCAAATACAGAATATCTCGAAGCGTACACTATTGTTCGCAACTCAATATATTCAATATTATCGACCAATTTGAATGAGGTAGTAAACACCCTACAAGATATTCTATCAACTACCGAACCAATGTTAGGTAGCTTGGCTAAATTTGAGTTTGAAGCATTAGATTCTGTAAAAAATTGTGCTAAAGAAATTGAACAAGCAAATTTCAATTTTCTTCAAAGCGAAATTGCAGAAATACTGTTAAATTCGTTAGAAAAACCAAGTTCTGAAAGCACTTCTACACCAGATACAATTCCTCTAAACAATTGGATTGAAATTTTTTGGAGCAACAAACCAAACCTGTTATTGTGCGATATGAACGATGGCATTGTGCCTTTAATGGAATCGGAAAATCAATTCTTAACCGATTCATTGCGTCAGCGCTTGAACATTTCAAATTCGCAACAACGACGTGCTCGCGATGCTTATATGCTTGAAACACTCTTAAGTACGCGCAGTAATAACGTACAAATTTTGTACTCGTTAAAAGATTTATCGCAATCACCAACAATACCATCGCGCATACTAATGCAGGCTGAAGATAGTCAAATAGCATCGCGTGTAAAACATCTATTTACCGAACCTCAAATCGATAAACTTGAATTATCGGCACCAACATTATTGCCTTTAAAAATAAAAGAACAACTGCCCGAAGGCTTTAAAATGTCGGCGTCAAAATTCAATACATATCTAAATTCGCCAATTGAGTTTTATGTAAATTACATTTTGAAAGCCCAAGAAGTTTCGCCAGAAAAAACAGAACTCGATGCTCTTCAATATGGTTCAATTTTCCATGAAGTAATGCGAAGTTTTGCAATCTCGAAATACAAAAATTCAAAAGATCCACAAGAAATATTTATGTATATGGACTCTTGTGCAAAAGCCTACGAACATCGAGAATATGGTACTGCATTGTCGGCTGAAGTACGAATACAACTTCATGCAATGCGTCAGAAACTTGCAGCTGTTGCCGAAGTTCAAGCAAAATGGGCATCAGAAGGTTGGCAAATATTTGAAACCCCAGAACGTAAATTCAACATAGAAATAAATTCTATGCAAATTACAGGTTCTATAGATCGCGTAGATTACAACAAAGATTTAGATAAATTTATGGTTATCGACTATAAAACATATTCAAAGTCCAAAAAAAATATAACGCGTGAAAAACACTTTAAAAATCTAAATGAAAATGGTTTCCCTAATTGGTTAAATCTTCAAATGCCTCTATATGTAATAGCATTAAATGAACAGCTGAATGTGAAAAGTCAGTGCGCGTTTTTTGTGTCGCCAAACGATACAGCAACAACAATGATTGACACCTGGGATATATCTGACACCGAATTGAAATCAGCTGAAGAAAAAATCAGAGAAATTATCAATAGTATAAAAGCAAATATATTTATTGGAGACCAACCACCACAATACGATATATGCCCAAATACGTTTGTTCTGAAAAAGAAAACATTCGATAAACTCATAAGAATGGAAAAAACAAAAACCTGCTAATTATGAATACTACAAAACATTTCTTCGCAAACGAAAAAGCATCGGCATCGGCAGGCTCAGGAAAAACCTTTTCATTAACAACTCGTTTTATTGCGTTAGCTTGTGCTAAAGGTAAAGATAATAAATTCGACCCATTCTCAATAATTGCCCTTACCTTCACAAAAAAAGCTGCAGGTGAATTTTTAGTAAATATTATAAAACGACTCGCCAATGCAGTGTTGTCGGAAAACGATGCTCAAGCTCTATCAAAAGAAGTTATTGAAGTTATACCTACGCTTGCAAATGATTTGCCCACACAAGAGTCGTTTGCTAAAATATTAAAATTGTGCGTAAAAGACATCAACAAATTACATCTCAGTACAATAGATTCGTTTTTCTCGACAATAGTTCGTCAAAATGCAAATGCTTTAAAAATATTTGCTCCAATAACTATCGAAGATGAAAATGGCGCAAAAACGCAACATTTTATGTTAGAGAGCATCTCGCATATGATGAATAATAATGCCATAAACGAAGATGAAGTAAAAATATTTGCTGAACTTGTAAAACGAGCATCGTTCAAAGAAGAAAAAAAACAATTCTGCGATTTAATAAAACAAATTCTACAATCGGCACATCACACATATTTTAGATACAAAGATGAAGAGGTATGGGGCAATATAGAGTTATCGAATGTAAAATTTAACAATATCCCTTACAATCAAGCTATATACACTCGCAATCAGGCTATTGTAGAATCTACTCTTTCTGGCATAGATCCATTTAAATGTCTTTTAGAATTTATCGATAACCCCACGCGTGCAAATCTAAAAACTAACACAAATGCTATATTAGACAATATTCTACAACACAAGCTCAATGGCACATTAGCAACACTTACTTCTATAGGATATAAAAAATCGACTCTGCCTCTTACATGTGCCAAAGAAATTGATTTAATCTTAGATATGATTTTCACAGAGCATTTCACCCGTTTGTCCGACGCATCGAAAGCTATGTGGAAAATTGCATCGCTCTATGAAAAAGAATACGAAAACAACATTCGTAGCAAAGGCAACATTACATTTAGCGATATACCTTTTATATTATCAGATGATGAACGTCAGACTGAAAAAGAAATCATAGAGTATAAATTAGACTCAAAATTTAATCATTGGCTATTTGATGAATTTCAAGATACATCGTATAACCAATGGAATATCCTTAAAAATCTCGTAGAAGAAGCCATTTTATCTTCAGAAAAAAGCTTCTATTACGTTGGCGATGTAAAACAATCAATCTATTCGTGGCGAGGTGCATCGCCTGAGTTGTTCAACGGTATTTTCAATTATTACAACCAAAACACACAACTAATT
The DNA here is from genome assembly GCA_015061955.1 of Verrucomicrobiaceae bacterium. GTDB lineage: Bacteria > Verrucomicrobiota > Verrucomicrobiia > Opitutales > Intestinicryptomonadaceae > Merdousia. Next base: position 152,986 of record SUVO01000001.1, on the reverse strand, counting down.
TCAAACGCAAAACCCCTCACAGTATCGTGGCGTTCTGGCGAATATGTAATAGACGCAGTAAATAAAATATTTGAAGACGAAAAAATGTTGAAACGCGTTTTTGGAGAACAACCTGCAAAAATATTTTCACACGATTTTCAAAAACATATCTCAGCAGAATCATTGAACAAGAAAAAACAATATCCATCGTATGCGCGCTTGACATTTTATGATGGTGAAAGTTCAAAGATTGAAGAAACATATAATATATGCGAAAAAATCTTAGAAATTCTTCAAGAAACCAATCCTATACAAAATGGAACAACTTGTGCAATTCTTGTAAATAAAAATGAACAAGCAAACTACATTGTAGATTTCTTGAAAGAAAACGGCTACAATGCTTCTGGTGAATTAGCTGTTGAAATTGCTAGTGATCGTCCGATAGTATCGTTGTTTACAGCAATTTTACGCCGACTGGCACATCCTCAAAATACGGCATCCGACGCTTATTGCAATATGGCTGATATAAGCGATTTCACCTGCAATTTTTCGGAAGATTTTGTAAAAAATAGCATATTAAAAATTTACACAGAGGGTTTCAAAAGTTTTGCAACCGATTACGAAATATTTATGCGTAATAAATTCAAAACAAAAGAAACTCCAATAGAATACGCTTGGCTTACATCGATATGCAATGATATTGATAAATCTGGAGTATATTCCATAGACGAAGCTGTTGAATATATCAACTCAAGCAAGATAAATACATCTGCAAGCAAAAGCGTAATTCAAGTAATGACAATCCACAAGTCAAAGGGGTTAGCTTTTGGTATGGTTATACTACCTATAAGCATAGAAAACAAACATCGAGATGGTATGATACGCATTGGAGATAGCATTATGATAGCCCCATCTGCTACCTTAGCATCGATGAACAAAGATTTACAATGCGAAATAGAAAAATTAAAAGATATAAATAAATTTGAAAACATATGTAAACAATACGTTGCTATGACACGTCCAGAACGTGCCTTATATATCCTTGCTAAAAAATTCAAAGACGATTCATTTAAAAAGGATAAAGAAAACGATATCTCATTTGAACGTTTACTTCTTGAGGCATTCTACCCTGCAATAAAAAATTATTCGGCACCTAAAGATGCAAAAGGTATGTATGCCGATATTTTAAATAGTGGAGGCGTCTTAGATATGGGCAATGCTAATTGGTTCAAAGATTTACCACCTACACAACCAACGCAACAACAACGAGTACCTGAAATAGCTGTAAATGTATCCCCCGTTGAAGAGTTTGAAACCTACGCACCATCATCGGCAAATAAAACAATCAATCAAGATAAACAACAAGCTTTATTGGGTATAAAAATCCACGACTTTTTAGAACAAATAACGTCTATAAAAAATGTAGATTTAACAAAAGTTCAAAACGTTTTTGAAGAATATCCCGATGTTGTAAAAGGCTTGTCTGCATTATTTATAAATCCACAATTTACACAATTCTTCGACAATGAAAATGCCTTTGAAAAAAATGAAATTCCATTTTCACGCATAGAAAACAACAAACAAATTGTTGGTACAATTGACAGACTTGTAGCTATAAAAAATACATCTGGTTTTGAAAAAGCTTTTGTTATAGATTACAAACCAAACACAAACGATATCGAAAAATACAAAAGCCAACTAATACAGTACAAGAATGCCGTAGCCGATATTTTAAATTTAGACCAAGAAAAAATATCGTGCTATATTGCAGGATACTTAGATGGTAAAGTAGTTCAATTATAAGTAAAAAAAAGACGCACTTATGCGTCTTTTTTTGTATTTAGAAAAAATGTTATTTATTCTTTTGCTGTATCGTCTTTAAAGAATAATGCAAGTGCAATAACTATCACAAGCGAAATACCAGCTTCGCACAAGAATAAAGATTTCCAGTCAACAACTTTTTCTTGAGTGAACACACCCAACAACCAACCAGTAAAGTACGAGCCAATTAATTGAGCCACACCCATAACCAAGCAAAAGTATAAGCCCTGTGCCTGATTTTGAAGTTCTGCCGACGCCTTTTTAGCAATGTACATTTGTGCTGCAACAAAGAAAAAGCCAAATATTATGCCGTGAACTGCGATAGCAACTATGCCCAATGCAAAAATTTCTGGAGCAAACGCACACAAAACATAGCGAACAACCATAAACAACAAGCCTAAAAGCATTGTCGATTTTAAGCCTATGAATTTTATAGCAAAAGGCAAAGCAACCAAAAATGCCATTTCAGAAACTTGACCAATACTCATAGTTAAAGTTATATCTTCAACTTTCATACCTTCAGAAAGGAACTTTGCAAAATACAACCAATAAATAACAAATGCAAACATCCATGCACAAGAAACAAGAATACAAACTGCTACATTCTTATCTTTAAACATAGAAAATGCACGCAAACCAAATGCGTCGACAATCGACATTGGTTGACCTTTTGCAGCTGGCTTTGTCTTTGGGAGAATCAATGCTACTGCGGCAGCAACAGCTGATACCCCTGCACCACAATACAGAGGAATGTTAGTACCATCGATTTTAAAATCGAACAACCAACTTCCTAACAAAGCAAAAATTCCAGCGCATACCCAACCTATCGATCCAAATACACGAATTCCTGGAAATGCTTCTGGAGTACTGTTTGTCATAGCAATAGCCGAAGTTAACCCCCACGTTGGCATATAGGCAGCCATAGCTAACAACAAGTAAACAAACAACATTGTGTGATCGGAAGTACTACCTGCTAAAAACAACATACCTGCTACAAATACATTGAGCAAAAATAACACCTTTTCGGCATTCATAATTCTGTCGGCAAACATACCAACTATTGGTGAAAGCAATGCGCCCCAAGCCATAGTTGCCAATATTGTCGAAAACATAAAGCCATCAACTTTTATGTTTGTAAGATATGCCGCTAATTGTGGAAAAAACACAGCACAAAGCATAAATTGCAAAAACATCATTGCACTCAATTTTAAGCGTAAAGACATACTCATATTATAAAACTCCTTTAATATTTTGTGTTATATAGTAAGACTGTAAATTTACTCCATAAAAAAAATCTTTCAACTTTTTTTTAGAATATTTTAAATTGACACTCCCACGTACGAGGCGCAAAATATTCTAATAAATTTGGAAAATCTATGAAAAATTACACAGATTTCGTAAAGACTTTAGTTAAAAATTTTGAAGAAGCCGATAAACTCCCTCTAAAAACAGATGAAAGCGTTTTCGACTCTTTAAAAGAAACTATAGGCAATTCACTTGAGGGTAAGAATATCTTGATATTTGCCCCACACCCTGATGATGAATGTATAATGGGGCTTTTACCTTTGCGTTTAATGGCAGAAGCCAACGCAAATATTATAGATGTTGCAGTTACATTAGGGTCAAACTTGCAACGTCGTCAAGAACGTCGTCAAGAACTTACCGATGCTTGTAAATACCTACACTGGGGCATACACATTTGTGGGAAAGAGGGCTTCGACAACGTTCGTCTATCAACGAAACGCAACGACTCGCAATATTGGAACACCTGTGTGCAAGAAATTGCCGATATTCTTAATCAGTATAAACCCTTTGCTATATTTGTTCCACATACAGACGACTGGAACGCAACTCATATAGGAACATCGTACTTAGTAGGCGATGCAGCCGAAAAAGCAAAGTATGATGGCATTGTAATAAATACTGAGTACTGGGGTGGAATAAAAGAAGCAAACCTAATGGTTGAAGCTTCAGAAGAATATATTGCATGCCAAATGCAAGCGTTGGCTCGCCATGTTAAAGAGGTCGAACGTAACGATTACCATTTGCGTCTGCCAGCCTGGATGAGCGATAACGTACGCAGAGGTGCAGAACTTGTTGGTGGTCAAGGTCAGGCAGCGCCCAAGTTCAATTTTGCGACACTCTACAATGTTCTAAAACGAGATACAAATGGCGTGTGGAAACCAATGTTTGAACGCAAATTCTTAACATTGCAAGAAAACGCAACCAATATTTTTTAACAACAAAAGCAATTTTCAAAAAAAGGGCAACAGCCCTTTTTTTTGTGTTTTAATGATCCTAATAATAAAATCTGAAAAATTATTATCAAATAATTGTTGACTGAAATATTTTTTTATACTAAATTTGCAGGCTCACTTACTGCATTATGCCTACAGAAATAATGCTACAAAAATAAGGAGTAAAAAATGGAAGTTATAATTTCACACGATGCAGAATCGGCATCAAAAAAGGCGGCTCGATACATAGCCGACGTAATAAAAAGAAAGCCAAATTGCGTACTCGGCTTGGCAACAGGTAGCACACCTCTTGCCCTCTACAAAGAGTTAATCAGAATGCACAAAGAAGAAAACTTAGATTTCTCGCAAGTAGTTACATTTAATCTTGACGAATATTTGGGCTTACCCAATAACGACCCACGTTCGTACCACTACTTTATGCACGAGAATTTGTTCTCCCATATAAATGTAAAGCCAGAAAATATCCATATTCCAGATGGAATGACTACCGATGTTTTGGCTTTCTGCGAAGAATACGAAAACAAAATAAAGCAAGCTGGTGGTATCGACTTACAAATTTTGGGTATCGGCAACGATGGTCATATTGGCTTCAATGAACCAACATCATCGTTTGCATCTCGTACACGCATTAAAACCCTCACCCACGACACCATTGAAAGCAACGCTCGTTTCTTCGATAATGACGAAAACAAAGTTCCACGCCACGTTATAACAATGGGTATTGGTACTGTTATGGATTCGGCAAATGTTCTGCTTTTAGCATTTGGGAAAAGCAAGGCTAACGCAATTTCGCAGACAGTTGAAGGACCACTATCAGCATTCATACCAGCTAGTGTATTGCAAATGCACAAGCATGCAAAAATCTTAATCGATGAACAAGCTGCCTCGCTTTTAAAACTCAAAGATTATTATCGCTGGGTATACGACAGAAAACCAGAATGGAATAAGTGGCTCTAATTTATAAACATTAACAAAAAACAAATATATGAAAAAAATAAAAGTAATAGTAGTAGGTTGCGGAAATATGGGTTCGTCTCATGCTCGCGCATATAACAAGTTGGAAGAATTTGAGCTCTGTGGTATTGTAGATGCTCGCAAAGAAGCTGTTGATGCTTTCAATCAAAGCGTAAATGGCAATTACAAGCATTTTTCAGACTTCGACACAGCTCTCAACGAAGTCAAGCCCGATGCAGTAGCAATTTGCACATATCCTGATACTCACGAAGCTCTCGCAACTAAGGCACTCGAATTTGGTTGCCACGTTTTCGTTGAAAAACCAATTTCTTCAACAGTTGAAGGCGCTCGTCGTGTTGCAGAATGCGCAAAGAAAAACAACAAGAAAGTTGTTGTTGGCTACATCTTACGCCACCACCCATCTTGGAAGAAATTTATTGAAGTTTCAAAATCGTTGGGCAAACCATTGGTAATGCGTATGAACTTAAATCAACAATCATCGGAAAGAACATGGGCAACACACAAGAATTTGCTCAATGCTCTCACTCCAATAGTTGACTGTGGTGTTCACTACATCGACGTTATGTGCCAAATGACAGAAGCAAAACCAGTACGCGTTAGTGGTATATCGGCTAGATTGTCGAACGAAATTGGTGAAGATAAACGCAACTATGGTCAGTTACAAGTAGAGTTTGAAGACGGCTCTATCGGTTGGTATGAAGCTGGTTGGGGTCCAATGATGTCAACAAACGCATTCTTTGTAAAAGACGTAATTGGTCCGAAGGGTTGCGCATCCATTTGTGCAGATAAAGCTTCTTCAGACAAGAGCTCTGATAACATCGACTCGCACACCAAAACAGAAAAAATTCGCTTGCACCATTCAGAACTCGATTCCGATGGCAAATTCGCAAATGCAGACGAATGGATTGACAATGCCGATGAACCAACACACGATGAACTCTGCGCAAGAGAACAGTTGTACTTGTATAATGCAATCGTCAACGACAGCGACCTCACTCAACATATTCAAGACGCTGTTAATAGCTTGGCAATTGCTTTGGCAGCCGATGAATCAGCAAAGACTGGTAAAACAGTATATCTATAAAAAACAAATTAAAACATACACAAAAAAGGGATATTGCCTAAGCAATATCCCCTTTTTTTAACAGAGCCTCAATTAACGATTTTCGTAACGTTGACGGAGCATGTTATTGAATGCTGCAACCTTGCGCTTGCGACGCTTAACTTCGCATGGCTTTTCAAAATAACGCTTTTGGCGTACATCTCTGATTACACCTTCTCTGTCGAGCTTCTTCTTGAGACGGCGCAAAGCCTTCTCCATAGCTTCTCCCTTGCGTAATTTAACTTCTACTGGCATTCTAATTCACCTCCTTCTATTAAAGTATATCTTTCATTAAATGAAAAATTAGCTGTATTGTAGCAAAAGCAACATATCCGTCAAGTTATTTCTTTAAAGTTTTTTACGATTACAAAAAATCTAAAAAAGAAGATTGATTTTATATGCTTTATGTATTCTACTATTCGGCTATCTAAGGGTTAATTTTAAATATAAGTTTTATATTATGGATTGGTTAGATAAACTATTTTTTCAACAATCGGTAGCAAATTCAATTTTAGTAATGGCTGTTGTTATCGCCATAGGAATTTGGTTTAGCCGTATAAAAATTGCAGGTGTAAGTGCCGGAATTACTTGGATTTTATTTGCTGGTATAGCTGCCGGACATTTTGGATTTACATTGCCAACAAGCACCCTTAATTGTGTAAAAGAAATGGGACTTATTCTGTTTGTATGCACAATCGGATTACAAGTTGGGCCAAGTTTTTTCTCGTTGTTTAAATCGAGTGGAACAAAGTTGAATTTGCTTGCCGTAATAGTTGTATTAACAGGAGTAATTACTACAATAGGCTTAAAATATGCCTTAAATATACCAATAGAAAATATTGTTGGTATTATGTCTGGTGCAGTTACAAACACGCCTGCTTTAGGTGCTGCAACTCAAACTTTCTTCGATATGAAAAAAATCGATGCTCCGTCAATAGCACTCGGCTATGCAGCAGCGTATCCGATGGGAGTTGTAGGAGTTATAAGTACAATGATTTTTTTAAAAAGTATATTTTCTGGAATAAAAATCATATCATCTGGACGCAACGTTGGTAAGGAAACATCGCGAGTATCTATCGAAGTTAATAACGAAGCTATCTTCGGACAAACAATAGAAAATCTGCACAATATGCTTCTTGAAAAACATTTTGTAATATCGCGAATTTGTAAAAATGATGAACTACTACCATCACCTGCAAGTCCAGAAATGACATTAGACAAAGGCGACAAAATTTTGCTCATAGCTGGCAAAGACGATTTACCTATGCTCACTGCTTTTGTCGGTAAAAAGATTGATTTTGAATGGCGAAAAATCGACACTCAAATTGAAGGCGCAAAATTCATGGTAAGTAATCCTAAATTAGAGGGAAAATCTTTGATTGAATTAGGCTTATATGGTGGAGCTGCTTTCAATGTAACGCGAGTAAATAGAGCTGGTGTTGAACTTGTAGCTCATGCCGATTTCAAATTACAAACAGGCGATAAACTCACAGTTGTTGGCACAAAAGAAGCAATTGCACGCGTTGAAAAAATTGTCGGAAATTCTATTGCAAAGCTCAATCACCCGAACCTTTTACCTATATTTTTGGGTGTTGTATTTGGTATTATTATTGGTAGTATTCCAATATCGTTACCGTTTATTCCTCAACCAGTAAAGTTGGGGTTGGCTGGAGGTCCTTTAGTAGTATCGATTTTAATAGGTTATTTTGGTCCACGTTTAAAACTTACAACCTACTCTACAACAAGTGCAAATATTATGATTAGAGAATTAGGAATATCGTTATTCTTAGCTGCTGTTGGGATTGGTGCTGGTAAAGAATTTTTCAATACAGTGTTTTCGGCAAATGGTTTAGAATGGGTATTAGTTGGTAGTGTTATAACTCTTGTACCTACAATAATAGCAATGATTATTGGTCGTTATATATTAAAGTTAGATTATTACACTACAATAGGTGTTATATCGGGAGCTTGCACAAATCCACCAGCACTTGCATACGCAAACTCAACAACCCCTAACGACACTCCTGCTGCAAGCTATGCAACAGTGTATCCACTTTCAATGTTCTTGCGAGTTCTTACAGCACAATTGTTAATTTTGATGTTTGTTTAATATCTACAAAAATAGGGACGTAAAAAACGTCCCTTCTTTTTTGATTATAAGCTATTTCTTTTCACTTAAGCGAACTTTATACATTTTTTCGGAAAGGTTTCTAACACTCATAACGAAATCATACACTGGCGTATCGCAAATATCGACCATACCACAACCATAGTTTTCGCCATCGTTTTGACGTCCTGATGTTATTTGGTCAGCCCAGCGGAACCAATGAATGCCGATTACATTCGGATTTTTCAAAGCATTGTTTACATACGCATTATTCAACGCAATTCGTTCTTGCATAGTTTTGCATGAACGCAATCCACCACCAAAAGTACCTTTATCTTGACTACCGAAATGATATTCTCCAACAATGATAGGTTTATCTATCGAGCCTTCTGGATGAGTTAAATCATCTGTATTTAATTTGTACCAGTTATAAGAAACAACATCGCAGTACTCTGTTGCAATTTTGCGAACCAATGGATTGTGCGAAGAAAAGCGACAACCTAAGAATAGAACATTAGCATCAGCCGACTTTAATGCATCGCGACAAACACTGAAATATTCCCTATACATAAGTTCCTCGATTTTTAGCATATCGGTTTCGCCTTTTTTGGTTTGAGGTACGAATGTATCGACTTCGAGAAAATCTGACCAATTTTTATAAGTAGAATTCCACGCTTTATTAAGTTGTGTTATATTGCCATATTTGGCTTTTAATACTTCAGCAAATTTTATTTTTGCATGTTGCGTTTTACCAGCACACAAAATACCACGAGCAAGTTTTAAATTTTCGCTTTGCCATGGAAGTTCGTTATCTACAAATACTCCAATGCAATGTGGCTTATTAAATCTTGGTTTTAAAATTTGGAAATGTCGCATCGTACGCTTGCGAAAATTAGGATCAAAATAATCAGGAACATCTCTCCAATAAGCCGAAAGTTTCGCCTTTGATTTTATAACCATTCTAACTGGAGCCGATGTTATTTCTGCATATGGAACGTTGCTATGTTTCGATACAAATGGCTGAGCCCAACCACCAAATGTATTAACACCCCATAATTTAGCACGCGTATCGGCAACTTGCCAATATGTATCGCGCCAATTTTTCCCATATTTCCAGTTCATATTACGTTCTTCGAATGCAAATGTATTGTATGGTTCTTTAAATATCAATCGAGTTTGATTAGATAATTTTATGTATTGTTTACCCTCAATATCTTCAAAGAAATGCTCACGTTTTGATATTGGCGATGGTTGATAAAGCCCTACTGCATTTACGCCAAACGACCAAAATAAATTTCCCTCTGGCGTAATAAAGAACCAACGTCCATTTACTTTTTCAGTTCTAAAACGACCAGTAGCATTAAATTTATAATTTTCGTTTATATAACCAAAATATTTGTCTCGATTGGGAATTTCACCAATTTTCTTATAGAAAGCTTTTTCTTCTTTAGTACGTTTTTTAAGGTCTTCAATAGAATGAATTTTATTTGCCCATTCTTTGTGCTTAAACTGCCCAAACTTATCTACAAATGGAAAAAATTCCTCTTTAGACAATTTTAACAAGTGTAAATTTTGCGAAATAAAATTTCCATTTAATGGAGTTTGTTTCATACCCCAAAAAATATCTTTTTCAAAAAACCAATCTTGTATTTGAACCTCTTCAACTTTTAAGTTGTCGATTGCAATTTTTGATTTTGTTTTACGCGCTGCTAAAAAAAACTCGCCTTTTTCTATCGATGGATTTGCATTAGAAAAAACCATCGCAGTGCCCTTTTGACCAACATATGTGCCGAAATAATTTGTGGAATCGTTTACAATTTCTCTACCCTTTCTACGTTGAACAGCCATTGTCCACCAACCACTACCATTGCGAGATAATATCTCATAATCGAACGATATTTTATAAGACTTGCCTGTTAGCTTTGCCTTATTTTTTTTAGGGAAAGCCAACGCTTTATCCCAACCACCCTCATAGTCGGAATAGTCTAAAACCATTCTGCCATTTTCAAAAGATGTTCTCGATACATCTATATGAAAATATTTTTGAAAAGTTTCTGAAACGTTAGCGTCGTCAAAATTTTCGTTAACAAGAGGCATTTGAGCCATTGCGATTGTTGTAGATAACAAAAGAAGTGTAAGTTGTTTTTTCATATAGGTTTTATTTTTATTTATATGTTATTATAAAAAACAAAATGGTACTCTTCAATTGCTTTTTTAAGGTACCGTTTTTAATTCTTGTAAAAAATTACTGAAGAATATCTATATTTACATCGCCTAACAGACCACTTTCACGCAATGCTGATTTTGGTTTTGGACCTGCAATTGTCCAAGTTTTGCGTTGTGCTTCTGGCAGATTTGCATCGTAAGCCAAACGATTAAACCAAGTACTTGTAACTTCAATTTTCAGTTCATTCTCGCCTTGTTTCAAAGCATCGTTTAGTTTTACCTCAAATGGTTCGCACCACACAACTGCAAGTTCTTTACCATTCAAGAAAATCTTAGCTGCCATATCTACTTTACCCAAGTTCAAGATGTAATCGGCTTTCTTATTTACTGTTTTCAAATTGAATGATTTTGTATAAGTTGCAGTACCAGAAAACGCTTTAGCTTCGACAGATATTGGTAAATCCTTCCATGCTTTTAGAGAATCTAATTTCAACAATTTAGGAGCACCCCAACCATCAGGGAACGACAAATTCCAATCTGATTTTAGATCAATTTTTTCTTTAAGAACCTTTGCTGGCAATGTTTTTTTAGCATCGTCTCTAAAGACAACAAAAACGCTCTCTGCTTTTGCCAAGCCGAGATTTACCGACATATAATCTCCCGTACGATTTGAAACTACACCTTCAACTTCGCCTGTAATTGCATTCCAAATTTCTGCATTTTTGTAAGAAGACAAAAATTTCACATCGCCTTTGTACGATGTATCTTGTGGCGATGCTACAAAGAAAATATCAGCATTCTGAGTCTTTCGGCAAAGCCACATTGGCAAATTTTCGGCAACTACACGAGGCCTATATTTGAGTGTCGCAATTGCAACATCTAAAGGTTTTTCTGAAATTACACGACCTTTACCGATTTTATTTTCGCCACGTTTATCCCAAATTTTCTTTACCAGATAATCGAAGCGTTCTTTGGCTTTTTCACCACCTTTGAGCGTTGCAATATCTTGTGGTGCATTGCCGATAACTGTTGCACCCTCTTCAACTAACTGGAGAATTTTTTCAAGAGTATCAACACGCATACGTTTGTTATCGTTTAGCCACAAAGCCTTGTAGGTCAAGCCTTCAGGAGTAATAAGCTCGCCATTGCAAACGCTGAGTCTATTCAACAAAACATCTGGATTACAATAATCGTACTTAAAGCCTTTTGGAAATGGATAAAGCTGGTCAGGCTTATGATTTTGTTCATCTCCCAAGTACCAAAGAATATCCGACACCGACTTACCACGTTCGAGCATTTGCGTTGTGCGTGCAAAATATGCTGTAAACTCAGGCATTAAATGCCACCAAGTTTGACCACGCAAGAACGGAGTGCCAATACTATGTCCAAACGATGTACCCGGCTTGAGAAAGTTTACCTGAGGATTATGCGTATATGTATGGAAAACTATATACGAAACCCCTTCAATCATATTGACATTTGCAACTTCGCGTAAAGCTTGCCAGTGATCGTCCCACGACAAATTCATACATGTAAAAGCTTCTGCGGCTACACGCTTTTTGCCATACAAACGAGCTGCAGATGCTGTTGGCTTAATTGGTTTAAAGTTCAGCGAACCTACAAAACTTTCTGTAATTGGTTGCCAAAATTCGCACATTGGAGTATCGGAATATTTAAAATACTCCATTATATCGGCTGGAAAAACATCGCCTGCAGCTGTTTCGTAAAGAACTTCGAGATTTTGTTCCTTTGCAAGCTCAACCATTCTACCAAAGAAATTTTTACTATAGAGCGAACCTATATTTGAACGCCAGTCGTACAAAAACTTTGTAGTTGTTTCAACATCATCTACAACATAACCAAAAACTGCTGGCAACCACTTGCGAACATCATAGCCAGTGTGAGCTTTAAAATAAGCTTCCATATTGGATGTCCAAGTTTGCGTTCTACACTCCCAACTATCCAAAAGCAAACGCTTCAAATTCTTACCTTTTAAAGCTCCATTTGCAAGTTTACCGATATATCCAGCAAAATGTGCATCGGCTCCTTCTGGGGAAAGTTTATCACACTCCCAACCTGTTGCTTCTTCGGGCGCAGGCTTATTTATCATACCTTTATTGATATGACCAATTCGCAAGATTGTCCAAGTTTGCGATGTTGGTGGAGTCCACTGCAAGCGACCATCTGCCGACATATACTTTGAAATATCTAAAATTTCAGAACCCTTTATATAAGCTTTCTTCGACTGCTGAACATTATCGGCTGAACGCTCAATTTTACGAAGAACCCAACCAGCATCGCTTTCGTAATTATGCTTGCGTGCCGACGAATAGAACTTCATATAATTCAAAAGAATTTCATACGGATTCGAAATTTCTATACGCACTTTTTTGCAATCGGCAAACTCATTGCAAGCTATTGAAAATGTTGATAAATCTTGCCACGTTGAACTTGGAGTTATGAGATCTGCTAAAATTCTACCTTTGCCATCTTTGGTTATTCCAATTACTTTTACCTTAACTTTAGAATCGTAGCACCACGGACGCCCCATACTTTGAACCGACGGAAGTTCAAGTGTACGCAAAACTGTATTCTTTGGCAATTCAACTTCTACCCAATTGCAATTGCCTTTTTTAACTGCTGGCAACATCATATTCTTGCCAGCGAAAATTCTATCCCACTTGGCATTTTTATTGTAGCTTAATGGATTTACTTTTAATGGAACACCACTATCGCCCTCAGGAGTTGGAAATGCCAAAACAGCTATATCTTTGTAATCACGCTGTTGTTCATTTTGTTTCATTTGTGGACGCGCATTTGTTGTGCGTGGTATTGGCAAAACTTTATCGATTGCCTTGTTTGTATCGGTGCGCGAATACACCAAAGCTCTTTGTGCTTTTTCAGGAGTAATCCATGGTCCACCTGACATTGCCCAACCAGGACAATTTTGCATTGTGAAATTCAATCCTAAACGCTTACATTCATCAGCTGTGAATGTCAAAAATTCTTCCCAACGTGGACTTAAACATTGAATTTGTTCTTCAACCTTTGGCCACTCGCCTCCGAATTTTCCATGAAAAAACTGAATACCAGAAATCTTTGCCGATGCTATTGCTTCTAAATCGGCTGTAATACCTGCCTTAGCAACATTTCCCCCAATAAAGTGAAACCATGTTTCAGGATAATTTTCTTTCTTTGGATTTTTAAATTCCAAAACATCTTTTTCTGTTATAGCTGAAGTTTGATATTTCAAAGAATCATTTTTTCCACATGATACTGCTAATATAGAAAACGCAAATAATAATGGATATAAACGTATTTTCATATTTCCCTTTCTTCTTATATAAATAAGCGTAATAACTATATAAAAAAGGAGCACCTTTCAATATTATTTAACAAAAAAAAAGACGTTCTAAAACGTCTTTTTTTAAGGAAATATGTCTATGTTTTAAAATTTAAGTTTGTTAAATGCGTCAGAAAACGAATTACCAAACGTACTTGACGATGAGCTTCTAAAACCACCACCATTGTTGTTTTTACGAGGAGCATTGCGTTGCGCCATTTCACCTGCACTGCGAACTCGTTTTTGTGGATTAGATTTCATAGAAAGCGATATACGTTTTCTTGGAACATCAACTTCAAGAACATAAACATTTACGCGTTGTTGAGGTTTTACAACTTCGTTTGCATCGCGAACAAAAGTGTCGGACAATTCGCTTACATGCACTAAGCCATCTTGATGAACACCAATATCTACGAACGCGCCGAACGCAGTTACATTTGTTACAATACCAGGCAAACGCATACCTTCTTGCAAATCTTCTATTTTGCTTACACCATCAGCAAACGAGAATGCCTCGAATTTTTCACGAGGGTCGCGACCAGGTTTGCCAAGTTCTTGCATAATATCTTTTAGTGTTGGCATACCGATTTCATCGCTTACATACGATGCCAAATTTATCTTGGCACGAGCTGATGAATCCTTGAGAAGTGTGTTAATATCGCTACCAATATCTGATGCCATTTTTTCAACTAAAGTATAGCGTTCTGGATGAACTGCACTTGCGTCAAGAGGATTTTCGCCATCGTTGATACGCAAGAACCCAGCAGCTTGTTCAAAACTCTTAGCACCAAGCCCCTTAACTTTAAGAAGTTCTTTACGAGTTTTGAAAGGGCCGTTTTCGTTGCGATATGCAACCACGTTTGCAGCAGTAGTAGCATTCAAACCAGATACATACGAAAGCAACTGCTTACTTGCTGTATTTACTTCAACGCCAACCGAGTTCACACAACTTACAACAACGTCATCAAGTGAGCGCTTGAGCATAGTTTGATTTACATCGTGCTGATATTGCCCTACTCCGATTGATTGAGGATCAATTTTCACGAGTTCTGCAAGAGGATCCATTAAACGTCTGCCGATGGAAACTGCACCACGAACAGTAATATCGTGATTAGGGAATTCCTCGCGAGCTACTTCAGATGCAGAATAAATAGATGCTCCACTTTCGTTTACCATTACAACTGGAATTGTAGCTGGCAAGCCCAAGCCTTTGATAAACGCTTCGGTTTCTCTACTTGCAGTACCATTACCTATTGCAATGGCTTCAATTTCAAACTGCTTGCACAAAATTCTGATTTTATCTTCGGCTTCTTTTACGCGCATAGCCGATTGCTCTGGATAAATAACATCGTTGCAAAGTAAATCACCTTGACGATTTAAACACACAACCTTACAACCTGTTCTAAATCCAGGGTCTATCGCCAAAACATTCTTTCTGCCCAATGGCGACGACATCAACAACTCACGCAAATTGTTTGCAAAAATTTTAACAGCTTCTTCATCGGCACGTTTTTTAATTTCTAAACGCATATACGTTTCTGTTGTAGAACAAAGCAAACGCTTATAGCAATCTTCAACAGCCATTGCAACTTGCTTACCACATGGCGACGACGCATTCTTTACAAACAATTTTTTTAGAATTGCAACAGCCCCATCTTCATCTGGGATAACACGCATTATCAAGAACCCCTCTGTTTCACCACGACGCACTGCCAAAATTCTGTGCGAAGGAGCATCTTTAGCCAACTCCGACCACTCAAAGTAATCTCTATACTTTGCTCCTTCGATTTCTTTATTTGGCATTACCTTTGAGCTCATTACTGCATTGTTATCGAAGTATTCACGCAACGAACTACGTGCCGAGGCATCATCAGAAATATTCTCGGCAATAATATCTCTAGCACCTGCCAATGCACTTTCAATATCTGCAACTTCTTTTTCAGCATTAACAAATTCCTTTGCCTTTTCAGCAAAATCGGCATCTTGATTTTCAAAAATGAAAGTTGCCAAAGGCTCCAACCCCTTTTCTTTTGCGATAGTTGCCTTTGTTCTACGCTTTGGTTTGAATGGCTGATAAATATCTTCGAGCTTTGAAAGAGTTTCTGCTGAATCTAATTTGGCTTCTAATTCTGCCGACAACAAATTGCGTTCTTGCAAAGATTTTTTAATTGATGCTCTGCGTTCATCGATAGCTTTCAAACGCTCAAGTTCATCTCTGATAGAAGCAATCTGAACTTCATCAAGAGAACCTGTTGCCTCTTTTCTGTATCGAGCTATAAAAGGAACTGTTGCTCCCTCTTCAAGCAATTTAGCTGTCGCTTCAACCTGATGCGACGAAATGTTTAATGCAGTTGATACTGCAAGAAGATGTTGTGGTGTCATAATATTATTTAACAATTAAAATTCTACTTCAGCTACTATTGGGAAATGGTCTGATGCGTAATCGACATCCTTTTGACGTTCTTTTTTATTCGCCAATGAATAATCGTATTTAATCTTACCAATTCTATCAGTAATAACTGCATACTTATTTACTTTTACATTTTTTGATACCCAAATGTAATCGATAAACGCACGAGCTATACCTGTATAGGCATGAAACGTTCCACCAGCTGGAGCGTATACTAACTTTGCTATATCTTTTGCATGGATAAATTCAGGACTTTCTACGAGAGGCTTCAATTTTTCATCGCCCAAAAGAATGTTGAAATCGCCCGTCAAGAAGTACGTTTTATCACCTGCAATTTCTTCTATTTTCTTTTTGAGCAACTTTACACCTTCTTCTTTAGCCTTAACAACACGGTGATCTAAGTGAGTATTGAAAAAGAAGAAAGTTCTACCTGTTGCCTTATGTTTAAATTCACCCCACGAGCAAATACGGAAATGTTTTGCCCCCCAACCTTTTGATACCTTTTCAGGAGTTTCTGAAATCCAAAAAGTGCCCGATTTTAAAACTTCAAACTTTGCTGTATTATAAATTACTGGAGAATATTCGCCAGCTTCTACGCCATCATTTCGCCCTACACCTACAAAAGCATAGCCTTCGGGTATTACATATTTAATCTGATGCAAAAATGTTTCCTGACAACCAAAGATATCGAACTTATGATATGCCAAAAGATTTTTTGCAGCATCTTTACGAGTCTGCCAATAGACTTTTTCTGGTGTTGCAGCCATCTGAATATTAAACGATGCTACTTTTATTTTTACAGGTTGTTCAGCTGTTTGCGTTTCTTTGGCATTACAAAATGTAAAAGCCATTAAAAAAAACATAATACTAATAATTTTATTTTTCATATAATTAACCTTTCAATTAAAATTCAACATCGGCAGTTACTGGGAAATGGTCTGAAACATAATCGAAATCTTTTTGATTATTTTTTGAGAGCTTATCATCGTACGCAAACTTTGCAATTCTATCTGTAAGTACTGCAAAAGTTTTTACTTTTACGTTTGAAGAAACTATTATCAAATCAGCTAAACGGTGTTTAGGATTAACAATTCCCTTATACGCATGATACGAACCACTTGGTCCATAAGGCTTTGTTTGACAAATATCGCGAGAATGCTTAAATCTATTATCACTAAACATCGGCTTAAAATAATCATGCTCAGCATAAACATTAAAATCACCCGTAAGGAAGAATGTATTATTGCCCGCAATTTCATTAATTTTCTTATATAGCAACTTTATACCCTCTTGTTTTGCTTTAGACGATTTATGGTCTAAATGAGTATTAAAAAAATAAAAAATTTTATTTGTTGGCTTATGTTTAAATTCGCCCCATGTACAAATTCTTCGACATTTTGCACCCCAACCTCTTGAGACTTTTTCAGGTGTTTCTGAAATCCAAAATGTGTCGGATTTTAGAACTTCAAATTTTGATGTATCGAAAAGAATTGGACAATACTCGCCTTTTTCTGCTCCATCATCGCGTGCTACACCAATAAATGAATATCCCTCTGGAATAACATCTTTTATCTGATGCAAATATGTTTCCTGACAACCAAAAATTTCAAAACCATGATAGGCTATCAAACCTTTTGACGCTTCTTTTCGTGAATTTTGCCAATGATTTTTTTCTGGAGTTGGAGCCAACTGAATATTAAAACTTGCAACTTTTATTTTTGCTAAGTTCTCTGTTTGACAACCAAACAACGTAAATGACATCGCAATATACAATAAACTTAGTATTTTTGTTTTCATATATTTCATAATTTAATTTATTATTGTTCTAATTCGGAACTCAACTGCTCCCACTGCGAATAGAGTTGTTGTAGCTCGGCTTTTAAAGAGTTATAATTTTCGGTTGTAGATGCACACTGTGTACCCTTTTTAAAAAAATCGGGCGATGCCATTTCGGCTTCTATTTTTGCTAATTCTTCTTCGGCAACAAGAATTTTTTCTTCGACCATCGCAACGGCTTTCTTCTTTCGAGAAAGTTCCTGACGCTCCATTGCCTGTTGTTTTTTTCTAAGTTTATAATCAGAAACTTTAGCTTGTGGCTTCGACGCACAAACTATTTTGCCCTCAGCTTTTATACGCTCTACATAATCGCTCAAATTACCTTCAAAGAAACGCACACCATTCTGACTAAGCTCGATTACCCTATCGACAATTGGGTCGAGAAAATCTCGGTCATGGCTGACAATCAGATACGTTCCACCAAAACTTGCAAGAGCATTTTGCAGAACTTTTTTTGAATTTATATCTAAGTGATTTGTAGGTTCGTCGAGTAGTAGAAAATTAAAATCTTTCAACAACATCTTTGCCAACGCCAATCTGTTTTTCTCGCCACCAGATAACACACCAACGCTTTTAAAAACATCATCGCCCGAAAACAAAAACGACCCCAACAATCCACGCACTTTTGTTTTGCGTTCAAAAGAAATATCAGCAGATGCTTCTGTTAAGACATCGTTATTTTTGTTTAATCTATCAGACTGATGCTGTGCAAAAAACGACATTTCAACGTTTGTACCCAACGCCGTTTCTCCACTATCGGCAGACAACTCGCCCGAAATAATTTTTGCCAATGTCGATTTACCTGCACCATTTACACCAACCAAAGCTACACGCTCGCCACGTTCAATCTTAAACGATATATTATCTAATACCTTATTTGTTTCAAACGACTTCGATACATTCCGAATATCTAACACAACTTGTCCACAACGTTTTGCTTCGGGGAAGGTAAAATTTATTTCGCCATCATAATCGTCTTCAACTTCAATACGTTCTATTTTATCTAAGGCTTTTATTCGGCTTTGCACCTGAGCAGCTTTGGTATTTTTACTGCGAAAACGTTCAATAAAACGTTCAATTTTTGCGATTGCGCGCTGTTGATTAGCAGCAGCTTTTTGCAAAACTTCTAAACGCTTTGCACTTTCGTTTAAATAAAATTCAAAATTACCTGCATACACATCTAAACGCCCTTTTGACACATGAAATGTACGCAATGTTAAAGTATCTAAAAAAGTTTTATCGTGGCTGACTATTATTACCGCACCAGAATAATTTTGCAGATAACTTTCAAGCCACGCAACCGACTCAATATCCAAGTGATTTGTCGGTTCGTCGAGCATAATAAGCGATGGCGAACGCAACAAAATTTTTGCCAAGGCTATACGCATTTGCCAACCACCTGAAAATTCAGAACACGGGCGAGCCATATCACTCATTTTAAATCCCAACCCTTGCAACACAGTCTCTACACGAGAACGCAATTTACTTTCTTGTAAATCTTCAAGCCTATGCTGAAGTTCGCCCATTACTTCGAGTGCATCTACATATTCTTGCGAGTTTGTTTCGGATGTTGCCAAAACCTCATTTACAGCTTCTAACTCTTGACGTGCTGTTATTACATCTTCAAAAGCAGATTCAGCTTCTTCATATAGAGGCCTACTACCCGAAACCAACGCTTCTTGTGGAAGATATCCAACAGTTGCATAACGAGGTTTAGCAATTTCGCCTGAATCTGCCGACTCGATACCTGCAAGTATTTTCAACAAAGTTGACTTACCTGCACCATTCGAGCCTACAAGCCCGATCTTATCGTGCTTATTTATAACTGCACTTGCACAATCGAATATTTTTCTAGCTCCGAAAGCAAGCGATATATTTTTTATTTCAATCATTTCTCGCTACGACACACTCTCTTAAGAGCAATTATTATTGCTCTTCTAGCGACAAGAAACGTCTATCGACTGCTTGAGCTGCAACTATTACGCTGGTACCAAAAATATCGCTTTCTGTTGCACCTCGAGATATTTCACCAACTGGTTTTGTAAGCCCTGTCAAAATATAACCATAGCAACGAACATCTGCCGATGTAATTTGCAACATTTTCGATGTTATATTACCTGCATTCAAATCAGGAAATATCAAAACATTAGCTCTACCTGCAACCGAGCTTGAAATACCCTTTTGCAATGCAACTTCTGGGCGAAGTGCTGTATCAACTTGCAATTCACCATCGACTTCAAATTTCAAATTTTCCGACACTATTTTTTCATGAACCAACGCAGTTGCAGCACGCATTTTCAACACGCTTGCACTCTTGGGATTTGGCGACTTTGAAACATACGAAAGCATTGCAATTTTAGGTGTTTGCAACGTAAATTGATTTACCAACATTGCTGTTGTAACTGCAATATCGCAAAGTTCTTTTTCGTTTGG
Organism: Verrucomicrobiaceae bacterium; assembly: GCA_015061955.1. GTDB lineage: Bacteria > Verrucomicrobiota > Verrucomicrobiia > Opitutales > Intestinicryptomonadaceae > Merdousia. The sequence continues at coordinate 132,556 of SUVO01000001.1, read as the reverse complement.
TTCAGAAACCACTCCACAATCCGACAAAAACAAGTCACCATTTATACCTAAATTTTCAAAACCAGTTGAAACAACCATCATAGAGCTGACAGTTGAAATACCCTTTTGCTTCGATATAATTTGAAATATTGGGCGAAGCGAACTAGTAGTTGCACTAGTTGCCCCTGTTACCATAGCATCGCATCTGCCAGTTGCCAACATCAAAAGAGCAAAATACAAAGGCTGAGCAACCATATTTTCAATAGCCTCGACATCAAATTCTTTAAACGTAGGCAAACCACCCATCAATTTTGTCAACGATTTAAAATCATCAGCCAATGGTGGATTTATAATCTTAAAACCATCTGTTCTTATTTGATTTGCCGAAGCCAGTGCAAGTATTTTTTCTTTATTTCCAAGTAAAATAGGAACACCTAATTTTCGTGTTGCAAATTGGCGTGCAGCCTTTATTACACGCAAATCTTCACCATCTGGATAAACTATTCTTTTAGGGTGATTTTGAAGACGAGCTGAAAGTTTTTTTACGAGAGCCATAATGAAATTTCTTACGTTTTATTTAACAATTATATACTCGAAAAAACCAACAATAAAGTCAATTCTTTTTATGCAATCTATGCCCCTTTTTTTACGAATTTTTCACAAAAAAAGTGCCACAGAAATATGGCACTTTTTAAAGTTATACAATTATTATTTACCCCAGAATTTCCACCAAGGTTTCTGTTCGTCCCAAGGACGTTGAGCCAAGCTTTCCCAACCTTTACGTTCTGGTTCTTTAATGAACGCGTCGAGTTCTGGACGACCCTTACACGACATTTTAGCATCGTCCCATTCAATTGAACCACCAAAACGCTGTACCAAGCAACCCAACAATGCAACTTCAGTAAGTTGTGAAGCGTAGTCAAAGCTACCCTGACAATCTGGACCATTACCCTTAATTGCATCAATCCATTCGCAGAAAATGCTATGTTCACGAACACGTGGAATTGGATTTTTATTGTTCTTCTTATAATTTACAAAGAATTCACGGAAGAACTTTTTATCGCAAATACGTGGTTCAAAGTTTGGACGTACACCTGTTGAAATAGTGTGGTCTTTACCAATCATAAGCATACCCTTAGTTGGAAGCTTTGGCATATCCCAATCCTTTGGACGCGACGATTCCAACAATGGACGATTACCATCGTACCAATACATTACAACTTCATCACGCTTATCAGTTTTTGGGAATGTCCACTTTACGATTGATGTATCTGGAATAAATACCTTAGGATCAAAATCGCCCTTACGATCGATAAGTTCAACCTTGCTTGGTGCTTTCAAGTCTAAAATCCAAACTGGAGCATCACCTGTATGGCAGAACCAGTCGCCGAGCATACCAGTACCAAAATCCCAGAAACCACGCCATGCCAATGGGTGATAATTTCTGTGGAATGGCACTTCTTGTGCCTGATTTAACCAAAGGTCAAAATTGAAGTCAGCTGGTGGAGTATCTTTTGTCAAAGGCCATACCTTTGGTTTTACAAAGTATGGAGTTCCCTTGCCTTGCCACCACGATGGACCACCACAAAGAACGTGAACTTCGTTTACGCCACCTGTTACACCACTTTCATACCATTCTCTGAGCATTCTGATTTGCTCGGTAGCATGACCTTGATTCATCATCTGAGTTTTGAGCTTGCTGTGATATTTTGCAGCTTTCTTAAGCTCGCGACACTGCCAAATATTATGTACCAATGGCTTCTGAACTGCAACGTGTTTACCTGCCGACATTGCATCAATTGTAATCTTGAAGTGCGAATGGTCTGGTGTCGATACGCAAACGGCATCGATATCTTTGCACTTATCAAGCATTTCACGATAATCTGTAAAAATTTGAGCTTTATGATTTGGGCAATGACGTTTGATATTTCTTGCCGAATATTTCATATCCAAGTCGCAGAGAGCAACAATGTTTTCCGACTTCATACCATTGAGAGCCATAGCACCGATACCACCAACACCAACGAATGCTACATTGAGCTTTTCGTTAGCTGATTTTCTCGACTGAGCTATTGAGAAACGTGGCAAAACAAAGCCTGCCGCTGCGGCTGTTGAAGCCGTTTTTATGAATTTTCTTCTGTTCATTTTTTTATATTTATTTTCCGATTTAAGTTAGTAAGGTTTAAAATCGTTAAAAATCCTACATTTACGCTTGTTTTTGTCAATCTTAAAAAGCTAAAATTACTTTTTTGTCCAGCCATGAGCATCAGTAAAATCCATTATATAATTCCAGTTATGAATATCTATTTTATGTTTACCATCGCATAAAACGTATCCAAAGCCATCGCCTACGAACAATTTGTTCACACGCAAATCATCAAATGTTGGAATTTTTTTTGCACCGAAAAGCTTATAGATTTTTCCAGCTTCCATAAGAGACCAAAATTCGCCCTTAGGGTCTGCCCAAAAATCTTTAGTACCCGACAACACCAATATCATGCGTGGAGCCATAGCTGCAAGGAAATGTTGAGCATCAATTGGCATTGTTTCAATATTATCACCATATTGTTGCATTTTTGGCTGATACCAACAGACAAAATGCTTCGACGCAAATTGCATTGTCTCACCATAATTTCTGCGATTCATTGCCGCACCACCAGCACAAGAGCTATTCGACACAGCCAAAGCAAATCGTTTATCGTATACACCTGCAAGCATAGCAGTTTTACCTATACGCGAATGTCCAACAACACCAATTCGATATCTATTTATAAACGGCAAGCTTTCAAGCAAATCTAACGTTCTACAATCTCCCCAAGCCCAAGCTGGAATTGAACGTAAATGAGTATCTAAAGCGTTTCTATCGAAAATTCTGTATATCGATTTTTCAGGCATGAAATAAGTTTCTGTATCAGGATACAACTCGCAATAACAGAATGTAGCAACTGCATAACCTCGGGCTACTATTTCTTTTACAGGATGTCGGTCGATATGCGTACCACGTTGATATTCATGAGCTTTGTTATCGGAAACTTTACAAATTTTATTATTTCGTATCCATGCATCTGCTTCGGGAAAAAGTATGTCTTTTTCAATTGATGTTGTGTGGTTTCCATAGTAGTTTGGATACACAAACGCTGGTACTGGATTATCTTTAGAAGCATTTTTAGGATAATACAGCAATACGTTGAAAATATGCGTTCCATTTACATCAGTAGAAATGATTTTATATTGACGACGCTTCGCTGTTCCATCAAGGGCATTGTCGGAAGCTTCTACAAGTTTAAACTCTATCTTTTGTGGGCGTGGAGGAAGTTTACCATAATATTCTTCTTCTAAGAATTTAATAACCTTCGGGCGTTCTTGTTCGAGCCATTGCGTTGCATTTTCTACACGACCAGATTCGCCAATTTTATCGAGAATATCTAATTTTTTGTAAATATTGGCTTTTGCTTCGTCGTAATTTACAAGAATTTTTTCACCCGTATTCTTTACGGTAGCAACCATATTTTCCTTCTTATCTGGCTTATATAATTCGAAAGAATTAGCACAAGCCAAAGATATAGATAGTGTCATTAACAAGATAATAGCTTTTCTCATATATGATAATTTTATTTAGAATTTTATTTACGTTATGTAATATAACCAACCGTACATACATTTGTATCCTAAATATATTATGAGTGTAAAGCAAAAACTTAAATATACATAATTCATAAACCAGACGGCACAAATCATTTTCACAACTTGTAAATCCATAAAGAAACGACTTCACAGAAGAAATTGCCGTTTTAGAGTGGAGTCAGATTGAATTGATATTCAATTAAAAAAACTCAAACAAAATACGAACAAAAAAAGAGTCGCATAAAATACGACCCTTTTTAAAGTGGAGCCAGCTGTCAGGCTTGAACTGACGACCTGATGATTACAAATCAACTGCTCTACCAACTGAGCTAAGCTGGCGCTGATTATTCTCCCATATAGAATACTATTTATTTTCAAATGCAAGCTTTTTTTTTAAAAAAAATTAAAATATTTTTCTGTTATAGTTAAACGTTCACACTAATTTTCTACTTATCAACAACATTCATAAATATAAAATTTAATTAAAAAAATTATAATTGACAACCGATGCAAATAAAACGAAACTGATATTATTAATTTTTTAACAAAAAACAAAAAAATAAAGTACAGAATATGTTATCAAGAAGAAACTTTATTAAAGGCACTTCGGCTATGGGGGCATTGATGCTTTTACCATCGTGTCAAACTCAAAAAGTAAAAAAAGCAAATAACAAGTTAAATGTTGCAGTTGTTGGCGTTGGTGGACGTGGTGAATCAGCAGTAAGTAGCTTTGCAAAAAATCCTGACAAGGTAAATATTGTAGGTTTTTGCGATGTTATGCCAACTTCAAACATAAAATTCAATTGGTATAAACCAGCTGAATATAGTTTTAAAAGATTTCCACATATTCCACGTTTTACAGATTATAGAAAAATGCTCGATGTTCTCGATAAAGATATCGATGCCGTTGTTGTAGCAACTCCCGACCACATGCACTATCCTATTGCATCATGGGCAATCGCAAAAGGTAAACATGTTTATTGCGAAAAACCATTGACTCGTACAATTTGGGAAGCCCGCGAACTAAAGCGTTTAGCAAAAGAAGCTGGTGTAATTACACAGATGGGCAATCAAGGTCATACAAACGAAGGTTGGCGTGTAATTAAAGAATGGTACGAAGCTGGTATTTTAGGAGAAATTAAAGACATTTACATGTGGACCAATAGACCAATTTGGCCACAAGGTGGATTGAAACGTCCAGCCGCTGAAAAAATCCCAAGTTCTTTAGATTACAATATGTGGCTTGGTGTTGCACCTCATCAAGATTATTCATCGCAATTTGTTCCATTTAACTGGCGTGGATTACGCAACTATGGTACAGGTGCTGCAGGCGATATGGCTTGTCATTTCTTCGATGTTCCATACTCGGCATTTGAATTGGGTTGTCCAGAATCGATATCAAGTACATCGACTCCAATAGACGATTACAACTGGCCAGCACAAGCAAGAACTGAAATGGTATTTGCAAACAAACGTGGAGTTGGTGGAAAAATCAATGTTCACTGGTCTGATGGTGGTCTTCGTCCAAAAGAAATTGAAAGAGTTGAACCAAGCTTCTTAGTGCCAAATCCAAATAATCCATGGCATCATGCAAACTGCACATTCATTGTTGGAACAAAAGAAACAGTTTTGACAAACGAATACGGACAAAACTCGATGATATATCCACGTCAAAAAATGCGTGATATGTTGAAGTCGAACGCATTGCCAAAACAGACAATTAAGCGTTCAACAAACCCAGGAAATCCACATATGGAATGGGTAAATGCTTGTCTAAAAGGCGAACAACCTATGGCAAACTTCGACTACGCTGCTCCATTTACAGAAATGTGTTTGTTGAGTATGGTATCGGTAAACTTCCAAGGCGAAAAGTTAAATTACAATTCGTCGAAAATGGAATTTACTAACTGCAAAGATGCAAATAAATACATTAGAAGTTTGTACAATTACAGAACAGAATTTTTGCCATCTAAGCCAAAATTCATGTAGGACAAATTTCATACAAAACAAAAAAGCCATTCGCAAGAATGGCTTTTTTTATAAAACGCTTAAAAATCTTAAGCAACGTCAACCGAACGATAAGCTTTCAAGAGCTTTTTATCGCCTTCAATCGACGTATCGCTTTGACCATGTTCCATACCGATTATACCACGATAACCTGTATCCCAAAGATGTTGGAATATGCGCTTATAGTTGATTTCGCCCGTAGTAGGTTCTTTTCTACCTGGAACATCGCCTACTTGAACGTATGGAATTTCGCTACGTGCTGCATCGAAGTTAGGAATTAAGTTGCCCTCAGTAATCTGTTGATGGTACATATCATCAAGTATTTTACAATATGGGCTATTAACTGCCTTACAAATTGCGTATGCCTGTGGAATACGCTTTAAATACAAGCTCCAGTGATTGAAAATATTGAGTGGTTCAAGCACCATTACAATACCAGTTTTTGCACATACATCACACATGTATCTGAGGTTTTCAACAACATTAGCAAACTGATATTCTGGCTCTAAAGTTGGGTCTTCCAAACCTGGAACAACTGTACACCATTTAGCATTTACACGCTTACCGACTTCGATAGCTTTTTCCATCCGAGCTACGAGCATTTCGCGAACTTCCTTAGGATTGCGAACTATAACTCCGTTAGCTTTCTTGATTTTAGTATCGAGGCGATTTCCTGAATAAGACGACAATTTCCATTCAGTATGAGCACAGAATACACCCATTTCCCAACCGAGCTGTTCCATTTTTTTTGCGATTGCCTCTTGAACTTCTACTGGACGGCTCATCATACCATTATCTTCTAAAGCACGGAAACCACAATCATGGAAAAACTGAAGTTGACTAACAAAATCTTTTTTTACATCGATACCAGCCTTAGTCATACTGGCTTTTAGCATGCCAAAGTGTGGAGCAAATTTCGATTTATATGGAGCCGAGCTTTCTGCGATATCGCTTGCCTTAGATACTCCAAATGTATTTCCTGCAACTACGCCCCCAAGCACTGTTGCAACTGCTGTTTTTGTAAAACTTCTTCTATCCATATTTTGTAATAAGTTAATTTCTGTTTTTTGTTGAAAGTTAATTGATACTGAATTTTCAGCAATAAATAAAGCTTTTTTTGTAAAAAATATGCTTGCTATGTATCCTAAAAAAATTTGATAATTTGTAGTGTATGAAAAAACTCATAATATTAGCAACATTAGTATCAGCCCTTTTGTGTGGCTGTAATGCACAAAAACAGAATACACCTACACAACCACGCAAAGTGGCAGTTCAGTTGTATTCTTTAAATCGCTTTACTCTTGAAGAAGCTATCGAAAAGGTAAAGCACTTAAAACTCGATGGTGTGGAATGCTACCCAGGACAACGCCTCAGTGCTAAATATCCAAAAGTTAAAGTAAACTATACCATGAATGATGAACAACGTGCTTTCATGAAAAAGCTCCTCAAAGACGCCAATTTGAAAATGGTAAGCTTTGGTGTTATTAGCCCAGAAAAAGAAGACGAAATTGAAAAGATTTGCCAATTCGTAAAAGAAATGGGTGGCGAAAAAATCATGACAGAATCATCAGTATACGCTTTCAGATTTTGGGATAAAGCTGCCAAGAAGTACGGTTTAACTGTATGTGTACACCACCACGCTACAAACTCAGGCAGACAATACTGGGATACTTGCTTGGTTAAAAAGTGCATTAAAGATTACAGCAACATTATGGTATGCCCAGACCCAGGACACTGGTCGCGTTCGGGTATTGATCCTGTAAAATCGTTGAAAGAATTAGATGGTAAAATTGCTTCAATACACTTTAAAGACCAACGCGAATTTAACAACATCAAGAACCAACCTGCTCCATTTGGCGAAGGCGTTCTCGACGTTAAAGGTATGCTTGCTGAGCTTGATAGACAAGGCTACAAGGGTTATTTCGTAATCGAGTACGAAGACAACTGGCTCAATAACATTCCTGAAATAGAAAAGTGCGTAAAATACTTGAGAGCCAACTAATTTAAAGCGCTCAAATAACAAAAAAAGATGACATTAATATGTCATCTTTTTTTATGTCTATGCAAATCTTATAGCTGTTATTATCTTAATTTTAGACGTTTAAAAATCAGTGTATAAAATTAATTGGCGTGGAATTTTGTAACAGGGAAAATCAAACGCTTAGCCTTTGGAATAGTTATATTGTAATTTTTCTGACTCATTTCACTCTCTATACGCAATTGAGCTTCTTTTGCTTCACGATGCATTCGTTCTAATTCAGCCTGACGTTCTTTTAAACGTTCAATCTCAGCTTCTCTCGCTAACAAAGCATTTCGCATTTTCTCAATTTCATTAGATGAAAAATCAGATGTTTTCTTAGCACTTTGCAATAACGATAACGCCTTGCGAGTTTCATCAACAGCCTTTGTCAAACGATCGCGCTCAATAGCAAGTTCTTTAGAAGCATTTTCAGCAGCAATACGAGCATCGGCTTCACGTTCGAGTTGAGCATTTAACGATGCCACTATTTCTTTTTGCGACATCTCGCTCTTTAGCTTAGCTTGTTCTAACATCTCGCGTGCATTTTTTGCATTCTGCGCACTTTCTGCCGCACGCTTATTTGCCAAAACACTTCTACGATGAGCCTCCTTTGCTTCTTTTTCAATAACAACAACCATATTGGCACTCTCTATAGTTTTTGCCTCAAGAAGTTTTGTCTGAGCACGCTCATTTTCGTATTTAACATAAAAAACAATCACAGTAAATGCCAATAAACATACTGCAAAAATAAATATACTTTGAAATTCCTTTAACATATATAATAGTATTATCTACTAAAAAGCTTGCGTTTGCAACTAAATTTCTTTGAAGTAGTCTAAAAAAAATATTTATGGAAAAAATTTCACATACATTCGATTACGAACTAATGAACACATCGTTGCATATTGTTCTGCCAAATATCGATGAACAATACGCCAAAAGTGCGTCTTACGATTGCTATTGTAAATTAGAAATTGTAGAAGATTTAATCAGTATGTACCGTTCAGGAAGCGATATTGCTATGCTAAACGAACAGCGCGTTGGTGGTATAGTAAAAATTGCCGATAGCACTTACGAGTGCTTGATGTCGGCATTCAATGCCTCAGTAATATCGAAAGGTGTAATAGATGTTTGTATGGGCGAATACTTCTTGAAAGCAAAAAACGATACATTCTTTCCAAAGATTGAAACACCTCGTAAGGGCAAATTTGCTTTTGACGCTGAAAACTACTTAGTGCAAAAGTTGGAAGATGGCATGATAGACTTAGGTGCAATAGGCAAGGGTTTTGCACTTGAACGCATAGAAGAAATTTTAACAGAAGATTGGGATATAAAAAATGTGTTTGTGTCGTTTGGAGGTAGTTCAATATTTGCCAAAGGCGTAGACCAAAATGGCGATAATTGGCAAATAAATCTGAGCGAAAACATTTCACTACCATTAAATAATGCCTATGTAGGCGCTTCGGGAACGGCAGTGTTAGGCTCGCATATAATAGATTGTAGAAATGGCGAAGTTCCACAAAATATGCCATATAGAACGTGGGCATTTACACCATCTGGAGCTATATCTGATGCTATGTCGACAGCATTTATGATATTGTCGCCAGAAGAAATTAAAGAAATATGTAAACAATATGAATTTTCCGGTGCAATTCAGCAAACTCCCGATTCTGAAATAGATTTTTTAGGAACAATATAAAACAACAAAAAAGGCAGTGATAATCACTGCTTTTTTGTTATAAAATAAACTTATAAATTCTGATTTATTTTTATTATATCTAAAACTTGTTTGTGTAGTTCTGGAGTACACGAGGCAATCAAACCACCATCATGCCCAATATTGTTGCCACCGTTCCAATCAGAAAACGATGCCCCTGCACCTGCTAACGCTGGCAGTAATGCAGTAAAATCCCAAACTTCCAAAAGAGCATCGCACATAACGTGAGCTAAGCCTCTGCACAAAAGCATATAGCCATAGCAATCGCCCCATGTACGCGATATAGCTGCACTATTTTCAAGTTCTTTCCAAGCTTTATGCCCGTGTAAATCGGCACAATATCTGCTGTCAGATGTCAATAAAGTCATACCATCAACCGATGTACGTTGCGAAGTTCTAACTTGTTTTCCGTTAAAAGTACACGTTTTACAATCGCCAACAATACGTTCCTTTAAAATAGGTTGGTCTATAACGCCAACAATTGGCTTACCACAATACTGCAAACCAATTAAAGTTCCGAACAATGGTACTTTTGTTATGAATGATTTTGTTCCGTCTATCGGATCAAGTACCCAAACAAATTCGGCATTTTCGTTTACATTGCCGAACTCCTCGCCTATTATACCATGTGTGGGAAACTTCTGTTGAATACGCTCACGCAAGAGAAGTTCGGTATTTCTATCAATTTCCGTTACGGGAGAATTATCGCATTTAAAATCTACGCCCACGTTCTTTCCGAACGACTTTGCAATATATTCGCCACTAATATCTGCAAGTTCGTTAATAAAAATCTTGAAATTATCTGTATCCATGTTCGTAATACTTACACAGAAAAAAAAATGGGCAAGATGAAAAATATAAAAAATCCAATATTTGCAATAGATTTTGAAGGATCTCGGAAAATAGGCATAGTTGAATATGGTATAGCCGAAATAACAAATGGTACCATATCGGCGTGTTCAACGGGTATTTGTGCGCCACGAACAACCATATCTATTGCCGATTCAAAACTATTCGATATCACTACAACCCAAGCCCAAGCGTTTCCACCCTTTGAAACCCACCTACAACAATTTTGCCATATGCGTAAACGTGGCGTGTTTATGGCACACAATGCCATTGCCGAAGATACCATGTTGCGCGATGCCTTACCAGCCTCGCCAATAGTTGAAAATCCTCTTACAAAACGCAACTGTTCTACTTGGGGACCATACATAGATTCGTGCGTATTGGCAAAAACACTTTTCAAATTAAACTCGGCAAAACTTTCCGATGTAATAGATGTATTTCAACTTCAAAACCAGCTCGATGAATTTGCACAACAATACTGCCCTACAAATAGGCGTAAATATCATTGTGCATTGTACGATGCCATAGCAAGTGCATTGATACTCATAAAAATTTGTTCATTCGATGGTTTTGAAGATGTATCATTAGAATGGTTGTTGAAATACTCGAATCAATCGCAAGATTCACAACAAGCTCTATTATGATTTCACAAACCGACAAAATAAAACTTCTAAACACACTAATTGCAAGTATTTCACCCGTAAATACCGAGCTATTTTGTAATGCTACCAATGGTATAAATTTTGCAATCAAAGATGGAATAGAAGTTTCCTTAGAAGAATTTTCCCGACGCATTGCTTGTATGTATAATCCGAATGCAAAACTTGAATTTCTTGATTTTACAGGCGATTATTTTGATCCACTGTTTGCAATACCTACAATATCTTCTGCAATGAAACGCCTATCCGGACACTCTAATGCTATTTTGATTATAAACGGATTATCTGATTTTCCCAAAGGAAAACGCAAAACTACAAAAGCCATAATCGAAAAACACCAAAACTTTGAATTTACCGAAGATTATATAATGCGATATCGCAAATCTTTTCCACATATAGAAGTGTTTTTTATTTGAAAACCTACAAATAATACGCAAAAATACAATCTATGAAAACTTTATTTGAAAAAATTGTAGATGGCGAAATTCCTGCAAAAATAATTTATCAAGACGATATTTGTGCAGCTATTAACGACATCAACCCACAAGCACCAGTTCATGTTTTGCTTTTCCCTAAAAAGCCAATAGAACGTCTTTCGAAAGCAGAACAATCCGATGCCGACACTCTTGCACATCTAATGCTAACAGTTCCTAATGTTGCAAAAATATGTGGTTTAGACAACGGCTTTAGAGTTGTTATCAACAATGGTAAAGATGCTGGCGAAACAGTACCACATATGCACATTCATATCTTAGGTGGAACTACATTAGGTTGGCCTCCATGTTGATAATTTGAAGCTTTGCAATAAAAAGGGCGTTCCCAAAAGAACGCCTTTAATTGTAAATATATATATTTTACATTAACTCTTTGCCGATGCTCTACCCAATCTATCAATAACAGCAAGCCAAGAATCATCGGAAGAAGTCGGCTTTTGGCAATAAATACCATTCTTTGAAATTTTATCTAAACTTCTTATCAGCGAGAAAAGATTTTTTTGTACATCCTTAGCATCGCCACTTTCACTCAACCAATAATGATTTTTCAATGGATTATCTGGTCGCTTCAAAAAAACAATTTCTCCAGAGAAATCGGCAGGTATTTCTGCTATATCTTCAAATAACGTAAGTTTTGCCTTTGGGCTATAATGACTTTTCAACATCCCTGGAGCCTGTGGATGTGCCTCGTTCTTCTTTGGATTTCTATCTATTTCTTCACCTAAAACATCTTCAATATCCGATGCCTTTATTGGACCAGGACGAAGCAATTTTTTAGGCGTAGATGTGAGCATTACAATAGTAGATTCAACCCCACACTCACAATCGCCACCATCTAAAACAAAATCAATTTTATCGCCCAACTGCTCAATAACATGCTCGGCTTTCGTAGGACTTACATATCCGAATGGATTTGCACTTGGAGCAGCTATTGGCAAATTTGCCTTTTTTATGAGTTCACGCATCATCTTGTGCGAAGGCATACGCACAGCCACAGTATCCATACCTGCAGTTACAATATCGGGCACACACTTCTTGCGAGGTAAAATCATAGTAAGTGGACCAGGCCAAAAAGCATTTGCAAGTTTGCGAGCATCATCAGAAAAATCTGCAACACTTTCAGCCATTTGCATATCGCAAACGTGAACTATAAGTGGATCAATAAACGGACGCGACTTTGCCTGAAATATTTTACGAACTGCATCTTCATTTAAAGCATTTGCGGCAAGACCATAAACAGTTTCAGTAGGAACACCCCCTATTTTACCTTCCGAAATAAGATGCGCAACTTTGTTTATGTTATCTGTACTCGACACTTTGCATTCCTCAGAAACAAAACAAGCCGTCTCAAGAGAGTCTTGCGACGGCTTCAAAGGGAAAGAAGTCATTTTTTTTGTAATGACACACCCAATATTACTTCATAAGAAGCATATTGCGAGCATGCTTGATTGTCTTCTTGATGTGGCGTTGTTCCTTTGAAGACAAACCAGTAAACTTGCGAGGCAAGATTTTGCCAGTTTCTGTTACATAGCGATTCATCGACTCAGCGTCGGCGAATGTCAATTCCATTACATTTTTCTTTTTTGATTCTTCTGCCATATTTAATGTTGTTTGTTTTTTAAAGTGATTTGCACAAGTGTATATACACTCTTTATCAAAATTTAAGACATATATGTTGTCGGATAACAAATACAATGCAAGCTTTTTTTTAAAAAAAATTCTACAATAATAATAACATTTGTATTTAAACTCTCTTGACTAAAAAAAAGAGTGTGTTAGTATGCTTGTTTAATATCATAATTTATTGATATTTGAAAATACATAAAACAAAATCTTAAATACAAAAAAATGAACAAAGAAACACCAGCTCCGTTTGTTAAATTTGCAAGCGGCGAAAACATTCCTCTTGAACTTCACAAGGTACGCGTTGTGCAGAAGTTGAACCTTGTACCAATAGAACGTCGTCTTGAAGCAATGAAAGAAGCAGGCTTCAATACATTCCGTCTTTCTACAAGAGATGTATTCCTCGATATGCTTACCGACTCTGGCACAAACGCTATGAGCGATCGCCAAGTTGCTGCAATGAATTATGCTGACGATGCTTACGCAGGCTCACAAAGTTTCGATAAATTTAGAGATGCAGTAGAAGAAGTATTTGGTAAAAAATATGTACTTCCTGCACACCAAGGTCGTGCTTGCGAAAACATTTTATCAAAAGCATTTGTTAAAGAAAATTCGGTTGTTCCAATGAACTACCACTTTACAACAACATACGCGCACATCACACTCAATGGTGGTAAAGTTGTTGAAATTCTTTACGATAACGCAACACAAATTCAAAGCGACAATCCTTTTAAAGGAAATATCGATATTTCTAAGCTTGAAAAAGTTGTTGCTGAATATGGTGCAGATAGAATTCCATTTATCAGAATGGAAGCATCAACAAACCTCATTGGTGGTCAACCTTTCTCTATTGCAAATATGCGTGAAGTAAGAAAAGTTGCTGACGAACATGGTTTGCTCATAGTTCTCGACGCTAGCTTGATTGGTGAAAACGCATATTTCATCAAGAAGCGTGAAGAAGAATTTAAGAACACATCAATTGCAACAATCCTCAAGACAATGTGTGGATTAGCTGATATTGTTTACTTCTCGGCACGTAAAGTTTCATCATCGCGTGGTGGTGGTATTGCAACAAATAACGAAGAATTGTTGAAGAAGATGAAGCACCTTATTCCTGTATACGAAGGGTTCTTCACATACGGTGGTATCTCGGTTCGTGAAATCGAAGCTATGGCAGTTGGTTTGCGTGAAACACTCGACGACACTGTAATTTCGCAAAGTCCATCGTTTATCGAATATCTCGTTTCGGAATTGCAAAAGAGTGGTATTCCAGTAGTAACACCAGCTGGTGGTTTGGGTTGCCACGTTGACGCAATGGGCTTCTTGCCACATATTCCACAAGAACAATACCCTGCTGGTGCATTGGCAGCAGCTTTCTATATTGTTTCTGGTGTTCGTGGTATGGAACGTGGTACTATTTCGAGCGTACGCGATGAAAACGGCAACGATGTTCTTGCAGATGTTGAATTGTTGCGTTTGGCTATGCCACGCAGAGTATTCACGCTTTCGCAAGTTAAGTATGTACATGACCGTATGACATGGTTGTACAAGAATAGAGACCTAATTGGAGGTTTGAAATTTGTTGATGAACCACCAATCTTGCGTTTCTTCGACGGAGGTTTAGGTCCTGTTTCAGATTGGCCAGAAAAGCTCTTGGCAAAATTCCGCGAAGACTTTGGCGATTCGCTCTAATATTTATAAATTATCACAAAAAAAAGGCAATTCGTTGAATTGCCTTTTTTTTGTGAAACAATAACTTAGTTTCTTACTTTGCAAAAACTTTAAATTCCCAAATACCAGCTCTCGAATTAAAGTTAATTACACTCAAACGTATAAAACGAGCTTTTACTGGTTTTTGTATTCTGTGTGGCCATTCTTTTACATCGCCATTTTTAAATTCGCCATATAACTGCCAATCTTTTACATCGGCAATATTTTCTACATTGGCATTTGATGTTTCGATTTTATATATTACGTTTTCCCTAACCTCTGCAAATATTGGTTCAAAGGCAACAATGTCTTTAGTTTCACCAAAATCACCTGCTATCCAAATATGTTTTTGGCGAGTATCAGGTTCCCAAATGGTATCGAAAGAATCATCAAAAGCAAATTCAGGTTTGTAGTAATTAGGCGTTTTACCTGAAGATTTTGAGGAAGCAATTTTAATTGGGAATATTTGATTTTCAGATTTTGCATTTTTTAATATATCGAGTTCCACGCCAGTTTTAGTTGGAATAACTTTCAAGATATTTCCATCGTCATCAAAACGCAGTTCATCAATACATGTTTGACGAGAACCTGAACGCCCCTCAAACATTCGAGGATATTCCATTTTATGATAAACAATGTAATACTTTTCGCCAATTTTTATAGTTGAATGATGCCCTGGACCGTATGTGCGTGTTGGGAAATGCGTTTCTAAAATTGGATTATTTTTCCCATACACAAATGGACCTTCGGGCTTATCGCTAACTGCATATTTAACGCAATAAGTATCGTTAAAATAGATACCATCGGAATACATCAAATAGTATTTTCCATTGCGCTTTAACATATGCGAACCTTCAAAGAAACCTTTTGGTGTAATTTCTTTTGGCGTTGTCTTAAAGCCTGAAACATCGGCTTTTAATTCAGCAAACGCACACACACCGTCTTTGAAGCCAAGACCACTGCCCCAATAAATATATGCTTTGTTGTCGTCATCAACAAACACATCTGCGTCAATAGTATGAATTTTAGGGAAAAATTCTCTATTTTTTATGAAAGGAATTTCCTTACCATTTACCTGTCCTTTTATATTTTTAAAAGGTCCTAATGGACTATCAGACTTCCCAACGTATATTTGACTATCTAACGAGTAAAACAAATAAAAATATTTGCCAATTTTACGCATACATGGCGCCCACTGATTACGCAGTTTTGTAGATGTAGGCCAGCTCAAATTTTTAACACGCCAATTCTTAAAATCTTTAGAATACCATACACACGCAGAACCATTTGATGTAGAATAAATATAATATACACCATCATAACAAACCATAGCTGGATCAGCATACGTACCAGCTAAAATAGGGTTTCCAGTGTATCCTTTGGGCGCTGAAAACAAACCTACGCAAGAAGTAAAAATTAAAGCAATAATTAGTTTTAGTTTCATATATAATTATATTTGTGTTGAATAAAAAGAAGGAGGAATATCGTCTAAAAATCTACTTTTGGGTCGCATTTGAAGTTCGCCAGCTACCATACTAACTTTAGGATATGTAATTATTAAATAATCCATTGCTCGTGTAGAGGCAACATAGAACAAACGACGTTCTTCTTCAACATCGCCATCATCTATACTGCGATTTGTTGGAAACAAACCATCTGCTGCACCAATTACAAAAACAACTGGAAACTCTAAACCCTTTGCCTGATGAACAGTCATTAGGCGTACTCTGCCAACGTTCTCGTTTGCCTCCTGATTATTTTCGGCAACTTCAAGAGTTACATTTGCTAAAAACTCTTCAAAATCTCTATATTTAGAAGCATACTCCATTAAGGCATCGAAGTCTTTAGAACGCTCAAGATAATCTTCGTAAGTACACATCATAGCGTTTTTATACCACCCCGAGCATACTTCTTCTACAATTTCTTCGGGCATTTTTTCTTCGACAGGCTGTTGTGGATTTTCTGAATACGTTTCAGATATATCGCCAAAGAGACTTAATTGTTGTGGCTGTGCTTTTGTTGATGTTGTTTTGTTTTCTGTCTTACATTCAGCTAAAAATGCAACGCTTTTTGATATCGATAACATCGACTTAGCCATAGCTTCGAAACTCTCGCGTGATATAGCAGGAACTTTTGCTATAACCGATTTATCACACAAAGCTTCAAACACCGATATTTTATGTTTTTCGGATAAAGCAACTGCAGTATCGTATATTTTCCTTGCTGTTTTATCACCGATTTTTTCCAAAAATCGCACAAATCTGCTAAAGCTTATAAAATCTTTTGGATTTGAAGCAAATTTAATTTGAGCAATTACATCTTTTATATGGGCTTGTTCAAAGAATTTTAAGCCACTTGTTATCACAAATGGAATATTTTTATACTGCATTTGCAATTGAAGATCCATAGCTTGAAAATGTGAACGATACAACACTGCTATATCTGAATAATCGTAAACGCCACCTTCTGCAACTTCACGAATTAGTTCCGAAACAACTCTACCTTGCGATGCTCCATCTAACGCACTTAAAACAACAGGCTTATGTTCGCCTTGTTTAGCAGGCACAAGTATTTTACGATAATCATCGTTTGTTGGCATCTGATTTAAAATCTGATTAGCAAACTCTAAGATGTGTGCCGAGCTTCTGTAATTGCGTTCAATCTTATAGATATTTGCCGCAGGAAAGCGCTCTTTGAATGTTAAAATATTATCAATTTCAGCACCTCTCCACGAGTAGATACACTGTGCATCATCGCCAACTGCACTAATCTGACCTCTGTCTGCAATCAAATCTAATATAGCCGATTGCAATTTGTTTGTATCTTGATATTCATCGACCAGAATATTTTTAAAACGTCTTCTGTAATAATCGAGAACATCTGGATTTGAAACCAACAGCTCGTACCAAAGTTCAAGCATATCATCAAAATCGCAACTATTAGACTGACGTTTTTCTTTGGTGTAAGCTTGAGCAATTTCTTCAATTTGCGAAACTGGAGTTTCTATCCACGAAAAATGATTCATCATTGTATCTGAAATTGAAGCCTGCGTATTGCGAGCAAAACTAATAATTTCAAACAACAAATTAGCTTTAGGATTTGTCTTCGATGAAAAGAACTTAGGCTTTACTTTTTCGGCTGTATCTTTCAAAAGTTTTACAGCATCTTCAGCATCGAGAATTGTAAAATTTTGTTCAAGACCAATTTTTTCAGCATGAATGCGTAAGAACTTACAACCTATTGAGTGAAACGTTCCTCCCCAAAACTCGCTTGCTCGAACTTCTGTAAGTTTGTAAATACGCTCGAGCATTTCGGCGGCAGCTTTATTTGTAAATGTAAGAAGTAAAATCTCGCGTGGTGATATTTCGCATTCAGAAATGAGCCACGCTACTCTATAAGTTAAAGTGCGTGTCTTACCCGATCCTGCGCCAGCAAGCACCAAAGCAGGTCTGTCGGGTGGAGCCATAACTGCCCCCAACTGATCTGCATTGAGTTCGTTTTCGTAATCAATATTTAAATCCATTTACAACAAAAATGCTATTTGACATAAAATGCCAATAACTGAATTTACACTTATATAAACTATTTTATAAACGAGCCAAATAATTCAACGCTGCAACATATCCATCGAATCCCAAACCAGATATTACACCCTCGCATGCAGGAGCTGTAAGTGAATTATGACGAAACTGTTCACGCTTATAAATGTTTGAAATATGTACTTCAACAAACTTAATTTCGCAACCAGCAATGCAATCACGCAAGGCCACCGATTGATGTGTAAACGCTGCTGGATTTATTATACCAAGCTTTACTCCACTATCGGAAAGTTCTTGTATTTTGTCGATAATCTCGCCTTCGTGATTCGACTGAAAATGTATAAGCTCAACGCCCAAAGTTTTTGCAGTAGCATCTAACATTTCTGTTAAATCTTGCAAAGTTTGGCTACCATATATTTCTGGCTCACGTTTACCGAGCCTATTTAAATTTACTCCGTTTATTACAGCAATCTTTTTCATAAGCACTTTATTTATGAGCCATTATTTTATTTTTTTTTCAAAATATAAAGCTTTTTTTACAAAGGATTTGGCATTTCTATAAAATTGCAAGGCAAGTTGAATTTTTCAGCAACGGCTTCACCCAATGCCATAACTCCATAACGCTCCGTTGCGTAGTGTCCACATGGATACAGATTTAAACCCATTTCCTGAGCCATTGTAAAATGTTTCTGACGCAACTCGCCACATATCAATGTATCAATACCCATAGACTTCAACAACGGAACAACATCGCCACACGACCCAGAACAAATTGCAATATTCTTTGGTTTTTCAGTACCATAACGAATAGCTTTATAAGTATGCGGAAACAAATTTTCTAAACGACGCTCAAGTTCTTGTATATCGCCTTTAGGCAACTCTACTAAAACGCCAATATTCTTACCTTCATGCTCGAAACAACGTCCTTTTATTTTTAAATCTAAAGCTTGTGCCAACAAAACGTTATTGCCAATTTTATCATGAGCATCTAATGGTAAATGCATTGAATAAACTGCAATATCGTTATCGATAAGAGTCTTGATTTTTCTATAATTATTATCTACAAATGGAATTGGAGCATTCCAAAGCATACCGTGATGAACAATCAACAAGTCGGCACCCAACGACACTGCCGATTCGATTTCGGCAATTCCTCCGTCTACAGCCATTGCTACACGGCTAACTTTTCCTGAGTTTTGAAACTGCAACCCGTTATACGAACCAGGGAAATCAGCTACATCATTTTTACACGAAAGCTTATCGAGAAACGATACAACTTTTTCGAGCAACACTTCTTTAGACGATGTTTCTTTTTTACTTTTCATTTATTTTTTCTAACGCTTCCATACGCTCTGCAAGTGTTGGATGCGAATAATTACAAGCACTATAAAGTGGATGTGGAGTTAAATTTCCAAGGTTTTTCTTATGAAGTTTTTTCAATGCAGAAATCAATGATTGTCCACCATTGCAAAGTTCCGACGCAAAAGCATCGGCTTCGTATTCGTTTTTACGCGAGAAATAATTTGTAATTGGAGCAATCCAGAAAGTAAACGAACCACCAAAGAGAACATACATCAAAATTACACTACCCAATCCTAAAGATTTATCGAAACCAAATTGCTGATAAAACCAATCGCAATTTGCTATATACCCCATAAATGCAAACATTACAAAAGTCATAGCAAACGATGTTATTATCATTTTTATTATATGTCCTTTGCGATAATGACCAATTTCATGAGCAAGTACTGCTTCAAGTTCGGCTTGTTCCAACTGTTCTATGAGAGTATCGAACAACACTATTCTACGAAATTTTCCAAAACCTGTAAAATAAGCATTTGAGTGCGAGCTTCGTTTACTACCATCAATTACCTGTATTTTTCGGGCAAAGAATTTACCCCTATTTGCCAAATCGAAAAGAGCTGTTTTCAACTCGCCATCTGGCAAATCTTCAAGCTTGTTAAATAATGGAATAATAAACATTGGGTAAACTATAATCATTACAACTTGAAATATTGCAACTGCTATAAACCCCCATATCCACCAAGTGTTCGAGAATGTTTGTGCAAACCAAAGTATCAAAGCCAAAATAGGCACGCACAATATGATACAAACAAAAATTCCTTTTATTTTGTCTGTAATCCACAAACCAACAGAACTTTTGTTGAAACCGAACTTTTGCTCTATTACAAACTGCGCATAATAATCGAATGGCAACAGTGGTACAGAAATCAACATAACCACTGCTACAACAGCAAAAGCCTGTGCAAAAAATCCACCTCCAAACATATCAACAAACGCGCCATAACAAGCACTCAAAGAACCACTAACAAGCAACGCCATCAACAATACCAAAGAAAAAATATTTTCAAGTACCGTAAATTTTGTTTTTGCTTGAGTATATTGACCACTTTTCTGATAAGTTTGAAAATCCATAAAGCTTTTGAATGCTTCAGGAACTTCGTTAGAATGTTTTTTTACACAGCTCAAATTGAGCATATCAAGTACAACTTCTGTGCATGTTTTTAACACACAAGCCACTAAAACAACAATGATTGCAACTGTCATATTACTTTATGAGTTTCTTGAGTATACCCAACAACATTCCCGGGTTTGCCTTACCTTTTGAAGCTTTCATAACTGGACCAATAAGTGCATTGATAGCCTTTTCGTTTCCAGCTTTATATTCACCAACAGCTTTTGGATTTGCATCTATTGCTGCCTGACAGAATGCTTCAAGCTCGTTAGAATCGCTATTTTGCTTCAAGCCCTTTTCTTCAACAATTGCTTCAGCTGTTTTACCAGTATTGAACATTTCAACAAAAACTTCTTTTGCAATTTGTTTTGAGATAGCGCCATCATCGATAATCTTTACCAAACCTGCAAGATTTTCAGGAGTGAGCAAGCACGAATCATCTAATCTGCGTTTGTTTTCAACAGGTTTTTCAGCATCTGCATCAAACGAGCTTACTAAATCATCTTGAGTTTCTTCGTCAGATGATGCCGAAAGCTCACGCAACAAATCGTTTACAAGCATATTTGCAGTTGCTTTTGGATTTTTATCGTAAGCCTTCAACGATTTTTCAAAGTACTCGCACAACTGTCTATCATGACACATAACCGATGTAACCGAGTATGGCAACGAATAATCGCTCATATATCTACGTTGTCTATCGAAAGGCATTTCAATGAGGTTAGCCTTAATAGAATCAAGCAACTCTTTTGAAATTTTAACAGGCATTAAGTCTGGCTCTGGGAAATAGCGATAATCGTGAGCATCTTCTTTATTGCGCATCGACTGTGTTATACCCAAAACGGCATCCCAACGACGAGTTTCTTGAACAATAGGTGTACCTGTTTCTAAGCATTCTTTCTGGCGCTTAATTTCGTAATTTATACAATTGCGAACATTTGAAGTTGAATTGATATTTTTCATTTCAACCTTAACGCCAAGTTTATCAGAACCCTTCGGGCGCAACGACACATTTACGTCGCAACGCATTTGTCCTTTTTCCATATCACAATCTGACAATCCAGCAAAAGAAATTGTATTTTTAAGCGATGTTAGATACGCAAAAACTTCATCAGCCGAATGCATATCGGGTTCGGATACAATTTCCATAAGTGGAGTACCAGCTCTATTGTAATCAACAAGTGAGTCGTGAGCACAGTGTGTAAGCTTACCAACGTCTTCTTCTAAGTGAATACGTGTAAGTTTCACAATGCGATGAGCGCCCATTTCAGAACCATTTGCACCTTCCATTTCAATTTCAACACCACCACCCAAGCAAAGAGGTTGGTCGTATTGCGAAAGCTGATAATTCTTTGGACTATCTGGATAAAAATAATTTTTTCTATCCCATTTTGTAATTTCAGGAATTTCGCAACCGAGCATCAAGCCAAGCTCGATAGTTTTGCGAATTGCCGAATAATTCAAAACTGGCAATACTCCAGGTAAAGCCCATACAACAGGGTCGGTCAAAGTGTTTGGTGCTTCGGCGAATTTGTATGCCACCGAAGTAAACATCTTACTATTTGTCTTGAGCTGAACGTGGGTTTCAAGCCCTATTACTGCTTCGTATTCCATATAAAAATTCCCGATTACAAGTTTGGATGTTTATTGAACAGACCAGCTTCCTGTTCGTATGCGTATGCCATTGAAAGCAATTCTGCTTCACCGAAAGCTTTTCCAATGAGCTGTACACCAATTGGCAAACCAGCTTGTGTAAAACCACAAGGCAACGATATACCTGGCAAACCAGCCAAGTTTACATTTATTGTACAAATATCGCTCAAATACATAGCCAACGGATCATCAGTTTTTTCACCAATTTTAAATGCTGTTGTTGGCGATGTAGGTGTAATAATTGCATCTACACTCTGGAAAGCATCTTCAAAGTCTTTACGGATAAGTGTGCGAACTTTCTGAGCGCGCAAGTAGTAGGCATCGTAATAACCCGAACTCAAAACATACGAACCAAGAATAATTCTGCGTTTTACTTCTTCGCCAAAACCTTCTGCTCTACTCTTGAAATACAACGACAACACATCATCAGCATCTTTACTTCTGTGTGTATAACGAACACCATCGTATCGAGCCAAATTTGACGAGGCTTCTGCAGTAGCAATAATGTAATAAACTGGAATTGCTAAGTCGGTATGAGGAAGTGAAATTTCCTTAACTTCGGCACCTAACGATTTGCACAAAGCTATTGCATCTTCAACACTCTTGCGAACTTCAGCATCAACACCTTCGCCAAAATATTCCTTAGGCACACCTAATGTTTTACCCTTTAGAGAATCTTTACGCAAGCCTGCCGAGTAATCTGGAATGTTTATATTTATGCTTGTCGAGTCTAAATTATCATAACCTGCAATAGTCTTCAACAAGATAGAAGCATCGGTGATATTTCTTGCAAACGGACCAATTTGATCTAACGATGACGCAAACGCAGCCAGACCAAAACGGCTTACTAAACCATACGTTGGCTTAACCCCAACTATACCACACAACGATGCTGGTTGACGAATTGAGCCACCTGTATCACTACCTAACGAAACTACACATTCGCCTGCTGCAACAGCGGCAGCCGAACCACCACTACTACCCCCTGGAATTCTTTCTAAATCCCAAGGATTTCTTGTTTTTACAAATGCACTATTTTCGCAAGACGACCCCATTGCAAACTCGTCCATATTGAGTCTACCCCAGAACACTGCACCAGCTTCTTGAAGCTTTCTTGCGGCAGTTCCTGTATATGGACTTACATAATTTTCAAGCATTTTACTTGCACATGTAAGCTTTTGTCCACGCACTGCAATAACGTCTTTCAAGCCCACAGGAATACCGTCTAAAGCCGATAACTTTTCGCCCTTAGATCTGCGTTCGTCGGAAGCTTTTGCCGATGCCATTGTAGAACTTTCATCGTACGACAAAAACGCACCAACTTTATCATCTACAGCTTTAGTACGTTCGATGTATGCTGTTGCTAATTCGCTTGCTGAAATCTGCTTTGCATCGAGCATTGCGTCGAGTTCAGACACTGATTTATAAAAAATTTCTTCGCTCATAATTACTGAATGTTTTTTACATTAAGCGTCGTCCACAACCTTTGGAACAACTATTTGATTTTCACGTTTTGCTGGAGCATTTAACAAAGCATCATCAATGCTCATACCTGCAGTTGGCACGTCTTCACGCCAAACATTGTAGATAGAATGAGCATGTGCGCTCGGTTCAACACCTTCGACATCAACTGCCGAAAGTTTTTTAAAATAATCTAAAATTTGTTCCAACTGTGCCGAGTATTTTACACGCTCTTCATCAGTGAGTTCTATACGTGCAAGTTTTGCTACGTAATCAATATCTATTGTTTTATCTGACATAATTAGAAAACAATCGCAAAATAACAGCATTGTTTCAAGCATATTTTATGCAAAAATACAACAAATTCAGCCCTTTACAGATGTTTTTTACAATTTATAAAAAACTTGACTTCAAATAAATTGCACATACTTTTTGTGTTTTCAAACCACTAACAGAAAACTAAGTATTATGGATAGAAGAAGTTTTACAAAAATTTTTGGTTCATCTGCTCTATTATTGATGTCGAAATTCAATAGTTTTGGGAAAGATAAAAGCAACAAAAACGCTCCACAAAACACTGATAACACTCGTAAAATAGAACCAGAGTTATCTAACCCAAACTCTACATCGATAGTATTAGTTGGCGATATTCAACGTTATTCTCGCGATTCAGTATCAGCATCTATTGCATCAATGATGTTTGCTTGGATTGCAAAAAACCGAAAAAAACTAAACACAAAATGTGCTTTATTCACAGGCGATTTGGTTGAATTTAACAATGTTGAAGGTATCCCATTGGAAAAATATGGGTCCGACCACACAAGCGAACAAATGTGGCAATCGGTGTCGGACCACTTTGCTCGTTTAGACAACAAAGTTGCCTATATTGCTTGCACTGGAAACCACGACTACGGTATCAAAAACATCGACAATCGCGACACTCGTTTCAACGAAATTTTCAATAAGAATCGCAATCCTCTATCTACACAAATGTTGCGTGGTATGTGTGAGAACAAAGCAGGAATACAAACTTTTGAAAACGCTGTTTTTGAGGTCGATTTGGGAGGTAAATGGGGAAGCGTTATGGTGTTTTCTATTGAATTTAGCCCTCGAAAATCTGTTTTAGAATGGGTTCATAAAAAAGCAACAACCCAATATGCAAACAAAACTTGTATTCTACTTTTACACGATTACATCAATATGAAAGGTGAATACACAAAGGCAAACAAAGGCTATAAAAAACGACACAAATATCCTGAAGATATCATAGGTGGCGAAACAGTCTGGAACAACCTCGTGAAAAAGACCCCCAATATACGTTTAGTTCTCAACGGGCACGCATCATCAGAAATTCCGACATTAGACACTAATTCAGCTTTCAGAGTAGATGTTAACGATGCTGGCAAAAACGTGTACGCTATGGTTTTTGCAATGCACGGTAATAGACCATATGGTCATGGTTGCGATGGTTGGTTGAGAGTTTTAGAATTTTTACCAGATGGCAAAACTATAAAAGTTATGACATTCTCGCCATATCTATTCTACTCGTTGCACACAAAAGATATTTCGCGTGCCAACAACTCTAAAAATGAATTTTCTTTTGAAATATCTAAATAATCAAAAAACAATCGATACAAAAAATGCCGTAAACAAGGCACTTGTTATAAGCACTAAAGCCCCAGCAGCTGCTTGGGCTTGACTTTTTTCTAAGCAACGAGTTGTACCTATAACATGGCTTGTTGAACCTATTGCCAAACCTATTGTTATATTGCGCTTTATACCTATAAAATTCAAGATTGCGTGTCCACAGAAGGCACCAATTATTCCAGTAATACATACCGAACATACTGCTATGCCCTCTATACCACCAACCATTTTGGCTATCTCGATAGCAACTGGTGTTGTTACACACTTAGACAGTAGTGAATTTTTCAAAACTTCATCTAAATTTGTTATATAAGCAATCAAACATGTCGAAGAAACACTAACAACACTCGATACAATCGTTGCTGTTGCAACTTCGGGCAAGTTTCTTAAAATTTCATATCTATTCTTATAAAGTGGAATAGCTAACGCCACTGTTGTTGGATATAATAACCACGACACAACTTTGCCAGAAGCGTCGTATTGAGCATAATTACCACCACAAAAATAAACAATTACTGCAATAATTATAGAAGCCACATACAAACTTGTAAACTTAGGTATACGAAACCTGTCGTAAAAGTACAAGTTAATCCAGTAGCAAAAGAAGTAAATACCAACCGTTGCAAAAACCCACAGCCATGTTGTGAGCGAACATAAATCAGTTTTCATTTACATGTTCTCCTTTTGAATTTCGGTATTTGTGTAATTTTTCAACTGCAACAGCTGTTGTTATTAAAGTTAAAGCACCACCTAAACCTATACCTATTACAATTGCCCATAAATGATTTTTCACAATCTGATAACTGTCGGGCAAAACTACCAAAATAGGTACAAAGAAAAGCACAACATACTTCAATAAAAATTCGCCTGTTTTTTCTACCCACCAAAGTGGAATAATCTTAAACTGCAAAAGAAAGAAAAGCGTTAGCATTGCTACCAATGAAGGTGGAAATTTCAACCCAAGCCAGCCCATGACATATTCGCACACAAAGAATATCGCAATAATTACGATACCACCTAACAAGAACACTCCAGCCTCTTTCAATTTACTTTTCATAAAAGAGTAGAAGTGTGTTAGCTTTTCTACCAAAATCAAGTTTTTTTATATCTCGATTGAGATATAAAATTTTTTAAGACAAGAAAAACGAACCAAGCCCCAAGAATATAAAAAATCCACCTGAATCGGTAACACTTGTTGCAAACACCGACGAACCACTTGCTGGGTCGAAACCATATTTTTTAAGTGTGAATGGGATAAAACTTCCCATAAAACCACCCAACGACATATTCATTAGCATAGAAGTCCAAACAATTAACGATAAATCGAACTTACCTGTTGAAATAAAGGCAATACCAGCCCCTAACAAACCAATGAAAATTCCGTTATAAAAACCTTTTAATGTTTCGCGTAAACAAATTCTGCCTCTATCAAATACTTCAACTTCGCCCAACGCCAACGAACGTACTGTTATTGCCAAAGTTTGAGCACCTGTATTACCTCCAATAGCTGCAATTATAGGCATGAATACTGCAAGTATTGGCAGAACATCGATTTTTTTTGAGAAAATACCAACTACTGCAGCCGCCAAAAATGCAGTTATCAAATTGACCAACAACCAAGGAATACGCTGACGCATACTTGTTGCGATAGGGTCGAACAAACCTTCGTCGGCACCAGCACCAGCAAGCTTTTGCATATCTTCGGTGCCTTCTTCTATCATAATATCGATAACGTCGTCGTGAGTAATAATACCAAGTAATTCACCATTATCCCCAACGACAGGCAACGTATGATAGTTAGTATCAGCCATTATATGAGCAACAACTTCTCGGTCCATAGTCGGAGCTAACAACCCTATCAAAGTTTTCGACATTATATCTTTTACGTTTGCTCCTTTGGGTGCCAACAATAACGAACGCAACGACAACACACCTTCTAAGACATCGTCATCACCTATAACATACAGGTAATATATAGCTTCGTATTCGTCGCGCATCTGACGTACTGCTGAAATAGCATCGTCTATCGTCATATCTGTACGCAACGTTGCCACGTGGGGATTCATTATAGCACCAGCTGTGTCGGCTGGATATTCAAGAAGTTCACGAATATCTTCTGAAGATTCAGGATTTGCCCTTTCCATGCCCTTCAAAAGACGATCTTTATCTTCATCTTCAAGCTCACGGACAATGTCGGCGGCATCATCCGGTTCCATTTCGTTCAAGACCGAAACTGCACGAAATTCACGCATTTCAGACACGAGCTCTGCTGAAAGCTCAGGATCCATCTCCGAAACAATCTCAGAAACTTTTTCAGGATCAAATCTACGCAAAACTTCGCGTTGGCGATCAACATCAATACGTTCGAGAAATAACGCTATTGTACGAGGATTTGTTTCGGCAAGAGTCTGACTATCAATCTTGGCGAGCTCGTCGTCTGAAGCAAATGTGACCAAGTCGTGCAAGGAGTATCCTTGCTCGAGTGGAGCTTCAATAATAATGTTATCTTCGTCGTTCGCCATGCGAAAAATAAAAACATATTCTTTTATTTACATTACTGGCAAAATTTCAAGTTTTTTTTGTCTATCTTTAAACATATTGAATAAATTTTTAAAATTTTTGCTTGCAAATTTTCAGTAAAAATGAAGTATATAAACCAACTTAGGAAGATATTTTCAACCCCGTCTTCTCAACTTTTTAACAATAATAAAATTATGCAAAATATGAAAAAACAAAATAGAAGAGGTTTTACACTCGTTGAATTGATGATTGTTATTGCTATCATTGGTGTGTTGGCAAGTATGATATTCCCAGCACTCTCAAGCGTTATGGGCAAAGGCAATCAAATGACAGCCACAAACAATGCTCGTAATATTTCGAGTGGTTGGTTAACATACTCAAAAACAGGTACCCAACAAAGAAAGTTGAACAGACCTACCATTCACGAATGGGCTATGGTTTTGGCAAGACACGCCGAACTTAATGACCCAAAAATTTGGTGCTTGGAATTTGACCCTGCTGTTATGGATAAAACAGGTTCAGGTACTCCAATGCCTGTTGCAGTTGCGAACGAAATAGGCTCGAATTGGAAGTTGAATGCAGAATTTAAAGCATTCCCAATCAGCTGGGAAGTTGCAAATCGTACCGACCCTAACGTAAAAGAACCAAACAAAAGACCTTTGGTTTGGACACGTGGTTTGAAAAGCAATGGTACATGGGACGAAGCTACTGGCGTATTTAAAGATGGTGGTGGTGTAATGGCATTTGCAGATGCTCACGTTGTTGCATACACAAGCTTGAAAGACGAC
The DNA here is from genome assembly GCA_015061955.1 of Verrucomicrobiaceae bacterium. Classification (GTDB taxonomy): domain Bacteria; phylum Verrucomicrobiota; class Verrucomicrobiia; order Opitutales; family Intestinicryptomonadaceae; genus Merdousia. The sequence continues at coordinate 103,793 of SUVO01000001.1, read as the reverse complement.
AATGGCGAAGGAGTGCTCTCGAGCTACAAGGGTGGCAGAAGAACATATAATGTTAGAAACGCAATGGAACCAACAGCTAATATCTTGAAATCGAAGATTGAAACTGCTGAAAGCGCTGATTCTGACGAATAATTTAAAATTTAATAAATAAAAAATATGGAGATTGTTGAGTTATCAATAATCTCTATTTTTTTGTAAAAATTACACACTTTTTTGATTAGAAAAAGCTTGCCAAGGAAATAGTATTCTGAAAAAATGGTTGTATCTTTTTAACTAAAATAAAATAACAGGAAAATTATGAGTTGTCCAAATCAAAATTGCTCGCACGAAGTTCAGCAAATGTGCTGCGTTGCAAAAGGTGCTAATCATGGTCCTGCCCCAATTCCAGAAGAAGGAAAGTGGGTCAAGGCTACTCAAATTACCGATATCAGCGGTTTGACACACGGTGTTGGCTGGTGTGCTCCACAACAAGGCGCATGCAAACTTACACTCAATGTAAAAAATGGCGTTATCGAAGAAGCTCTCGTTGAAACACTCGGTTGTTCGGGTATGACACACTCGGCAGCTATGGCTTCTGAAGTTCTTCCAGGTAAAACAATCCTCGAAGCATTGAATAGCGACCTCGTTTGCGATGCTATTAACGTTGCTATGCGTGAACTTTTCTTACAAATTGTTTATGGCAGAAGCCAAACAGCATTCTCAGAAGGTGGTTTGCCAATCGGTGCAGGTCTTGAAGACTTGGGCAAAGGTTTGCGTTCACAAGTTGGTACAATGTTCTCGACAAAGGCTAAAGGTCCACGTTATTTGGAAATGGCTGAAGGTTATGTTCTCGAACAAGGTCTCGACGAAAATAACGAAGTTATCGGTTACAAAACAGTACACCTCGGCAAAATGCTCGAAGCTATTCGCAATGGTAAAGATCCTAAGGAAGCTTTCGAAAAGAACGTTTCAACTAAGGGACGTTTTGCTGATGCAGTTAAAGTTATCGACCCACGCAAAGAATAATAAGGAGTTTTATCATGGCTACATTATTTGAAGGTTACGAAAGAAGAATTGAAAAAATCAACAAGTGCTGTGCTGAATACGGTTTGAAGTCGATTGAAGAAGCAAGAGATTTCTGCCTCTCAAAAGGTATCGATGTTGAAAAAATCGTTAAAGACATTCAGCCAATCGCTTTTGAAAACGCTGTTTGGGCATACACTTTGGGCGCTGCTATTGCATTGAAAAAAGATAGCAAAAACGCTGCTGAAGCTGCTGAAAATATTGGTATTGGCTTGCAAGCATTCTGTATTCCAGGATCAGTTGCTGACTCGCGCGATGTTGGTTTGGGTCATGGTAATCTTGGTGCAATGCTTTTGCGTGAAGAAACAAAGTGTTTCTGCTTCCTCGCAGGTCACGAATCTTTCGCAGCAGCAGAAGGTGCTATCGGTATTGCACAAACTGCAAATAAAGTTCGTAAAGAACCTCTTCGCGTTATCCTCAATGGTTTGGGTAAAGACGCAGCATATATCATCTCGCGTATCAATGGTTTCACAAGCGTAGAAACAGAATACGACTACCACACAGGCGAACTTAAAATCGTAAGCGAAAAAGCATTCTCAAATGGCGACAGAGCTAAGGTTCGTTGCTATGGTGCTGATGATGTATCGGAAGGTGTTGCAATCATGATTAAGGAAGGTGTTGACGTTTCTATCACAGGTAACTCAACAAACCCAACACGTTTCCAACATCCAGTTGCAGGTACATATAAGAAGTGGGCTATTGAACATGGCAAAAAATACTTCTCGGTTGCATCTGGTGGTGGTACAGGTAGAACACTTCACCCAGACAATATGGCTGCAGGTCCAGCTTCGTACGGCATGACTGACACTATGGGCAGAATGCACGGTGATGCTCAATTTGCAGGTTCGTCGTCTGTTCCAGCTCACGTTGAAATGATGGGCTTGATTGGTATGGGCAACAATCCAATGGTTGGTGCAACTGTAGCAGTTGCAGTTGCTGTTGAACAATCTCGCTAAAAACGTTTTAAAGTTTTAATTTTTACACTGTAAGGCAATTCTTCGGAATTGCCTTTTTTTATGATTATTAGAGCTGTTCTAAGTGTAAAAAAATAAAAAAAGCGTTGACTTAAAATTATTTAAATTAAAAATTGTACGATTAACTTTTTTGGAAATGTCATTAATTGTACAGAAATATGGTGGCACGTCTGTTGGTGATACCGACAGAATATTGAATGTTGCAAAGAGAATTAAATCGTTTGTCGATGATGGTCACAAGGTTGTAGTGGTTGTGTCGGCACGCAGTGGCGTTACTAACGATTTGATTGCTCGTGCAAAGACTTTCAACGAAAACCCCGATGAACGCGAAATGGATATGCTTTTGGCTGTTGGGGAACAAGAAACTATTGCACTTACGGCAATGGCACTGCACTCGCTCGGTGTTAAAGCAGTTTCGAGAACAGGTGCTCAGGCAGGTATTTACACCGACTTTGCACATACAAAAGCTCGCATTACAGAAATCACAGGTGGCGATATTCCTAAGTGCTTAGACGAAGGTAAAGTTGTTATTGTTGCTGGCTTCCAAGGTGTTGGTAGAGATGGCGATGTTACAACATTAGGACGTGGTGGTAGCGACTTATCTGCAATAGCATTGGCAGCTGCCCTCAAAGCAGACCTCTGTCAGATATACACCGATGTAAGTGGCGTTTACACTGCAGACCCTCGCATTGTAAAAAATGCACGTAAAATTCCAGAAATGTCGTACGAAGAATTGTTAGAAATGGCTTCGCTCGGCTCAAAAGTTATGCAAGCTCGCAGTGTTGAATTTGCACAAAAACACAATGTAATATTTGAAGTAAAATCAAGTTTTAACAACGAACCAGGAACTATTGTGAAATCGGAAACAACCTCTTTAGAAGACGTCGTAATTAGTGGCGTTGCGGTAGATAAAAATCAAACTAAAATAACAGTTAGCGAAATTCCAGACAAGCCTGGTATTGCTGCATCAATCTTTGAATGCTTAGGCGAAGCTGGCATTGTAGTTGATATGATTGTTCAAAATATCAGTCGTGGTGGTAAAGCTAACCTCACCTTCACTGTATCGAAAGATGATGCACCAAAAGCAGAACAAGTACTTTCAAAATTCTGTGAAAATCTCGATGGCGCAAGCGTATCAATTACTGGCGATATTGCAAAGGTTTCGGTAATTGGTACAGGTATGCGTTCACACGCTGGTGTTGCTGCAAAGTTCTTCAAAACTCTTGCCGATAATAACATCAATGTTCAGATTATCACAACAAGCGAAATTAAGATTTCAGTAGGTATATCGCTATCAGAAGCCGACTTGGCTGCAAATATCTTGCACGAAGCATTTAATTTAGCTTAATCAATAAATAAATTTAACTATTCATAAAAAAAAGACATTCTTAACGAATGTCTTTTTTTTTACTTTACCAAAATCATCTATTTCCAAAACAGGCATTTGCTAATTTTTGAGCAGTTTCTGCCCTATTTAAAATATACAAATGTATACCCGCAACATTGTTTTGCTTAAGTTCTTCAATCTGATTGCGAGCCCATTCTAAACCAACATCTGCCCCATATTCACCAGCTTTTTCAAGTTTTGCAACTAACGCATCTGGAATTTCCGAAGCACACATACTTTTAAAACGCATTACTTGATTTAACGACAACGCTGGCAAAATACCCGCTATAATTGGTTTGTCGATTCCAGCACTTCTGCATTTTTCAACAAATTTGAAAAAGTGCGAATTTTCAAAAAACATCTGTGTTACAATAAAGTCGGCACCACAATCTACTTTATGTTTAAGAAAATCAATATCGGCATCTAATGATTCAGCCTCTGGATGTTTTTCAGGATAACCTGCACAACCTATACTCAAATTAGGATAATTAGCCTTTATAAATTTTATCAATTCCGAAGCGTGTTTAAAACCATCGGGATGTGGCACAAAAGTTGTCTCGCCCTTGGGAGGATCACCACGCAAAGCCATTATATTGTTGAAGCCTGTACTTGTTAAATTTTTGAGAATATTGGCAATTTCATCTTTTGAATGTCCGAAACATGTCAAATGAGGCATTACAACAAAATCAAAAATATCGCGCAATAAACTGCCATATTCCATGGTACGTTCGCGCGTAGAACCACCAGCTCCGTAAGTTATGGAAACATAATCAGGCTTTAAATCACGCAATTTTGCGGCTGTACGCAAAATCTGACGCGCACCTTCCTCTGTCTTTGGTGGAAAAAATTCAACGGAAAAAACAGTTTGGTCTGTTGAAAATTTTTTTGCGATATTTCTGTTAGAGTTATTCATAAAAAATAAAAGAAATTCATATAACGACTACTTAAAATATGCAAGCATAAACAAGTACTATTGCTTTAGACTTTCAAGTTGATAGAGAATTTGTTTTCTAACTGGATTATCTGGAGTTGCATCGGCAAGAATACTTTCGAGTTGTTTTTTACCTTCAGCAATCTTACCATTTTTTATTAGCAACGACGCATAAATTCTGCGAGCATAAAAACCATCATCTACTTCAACTGCTCTTTTGAATACTTTTTCTGCCTCTACAAATCTATTTACCGACACTGCAATCTGACCTTTACAAATCAGCAACCTGTAATTTTTTGGATACATCAGCAGACCCTTATCGATAAAAATCATAGCCTGAGTAGCCTGACGACGTTTAAAAGTTTCTAATCGTTCTTGTGTTCGCATTTTTTTTGGAAGACGTTTCCACAACCAATGCGGAACATCGTAAGCAATAATCCCAGCCCCTTCTGTCCAAAAGCTTATTACTTGTGGTGAAATTGCACAAGCCAACTCCATTGATGATATACATTTAGAAACATCGCATTTTTCCCAAGCTACATACGATTTTATCCAAACAAAATCGGCAACAATAGATCTATATCCACCCAAGATTGCAAAAACAGAACCACTGCCAATCGATGCCCTCAGCGAATCTACATTACTTGCATCAACACGCGTATTACTAATTGCATTTTTTACAGGCAAACTTAACACTGCCGATACTATCAGCACTATAAAAAACGCAAAAAACTTTTTCAAAAATTCCATTTAAAAATCTCTCTTTGAAAAGAAGAACGTAGCCAACATTGAACATGCACAAATGTAAATCAAAGCATAAGCACTAAGTAAACCAAAGTTAGATAAAGTAATGTTGTCTTTAATAAAAGCTTCCGATACATCTAAGAGTTGGAAATTTGGCATTACATATTTTGCAACAATAGATGCTATGTTATCTTCACCACCTAAGCCTGCAATAGTTTCGCCCATTATACATATTGCAACGCACATAAAAGATATTGCAACGGAAAATAAAAACGACTTCGACAAACTACATATAACAATAGCTACCCCTACACACATACACAACTTAAGCCATTGCAAAACGCAATACAGAAATAACGCAAAGAAATTCACACTTGCTCCATCTATCGACATAGCAGTAAACCACAACATTGCACTCGCAGAAATAAACACAGCCAAGCAGAATACACCTAAAACACCAACAATACCTAAATACTTACCAACCACAAAATCGACAGAATTAACCGACTTCGATAACAATGTTATTATGGTTTTGTTTTCGATTTCCGATGCAATTAAACTGCAGGTAGAAACTACTGCGATAATTATACCAAAAAAATTTAAAGCTCCCGATGAAAAATCAAAAACAAACTTTATTTGGTCATTACCTAAATCAAGACGTAAAAGATATTTTGAAGCAACAATCAACCCCAATGCAATTAATAACGAAAACAAAATTAGCCTTTGGCGAATTGCTTCTTTAAAAGTATTGTAAGAAATTATAAACATTATTTTAAAATTTTTGATTTAAAAAATTCAGCAAGCGATATGCGTGCAGGCTTGCGTTGAACAACCTCGGCACCGAGCAATTTTGCATTAGCTTCGATTGCATCAAGCTTGAGATTATCGGTAGTATTAAAAATCATTTCTGTTGAATTTGTTTTTGTTAGAAGTTCATCTACACTTCCACAAGCAGCAACTTTGCCCTTCGACAATACAACAACTCTATCGCATAAAGTTTCAACTTCGCTCATTATGTGCGAACACAACAAAATTGATTTTCCGTCGGCTTTTAAACGCTTAATGATTTCAGCCATATCGGCACTACCCATTGGATCGAGACCAGAAGCTGGTTCATCTAAAATTACTAGCTTAGGATTATGTACTATTGCCTGAGCTAACCCTGCACGTTGTACCATACCTTTTGAATACAAGCCAATTGCCCTATCGGCAGCATCGTCTAACCCTACTAAATTCAAAGCACGCATTGCAGAATTTTTAGCTTCGGTAGTCGACATACCAGAAAGCTTTGCATAAAATGTAACAAGTTCAAATCCTGTTAAAAATTTGTAGAAATACGGAGCTTCAGGCAGATAACCTATATCACGACGCACTTTTTTAGAAAGTTCTTTACCAAAAATTTTGCATTCGCCAGAACTTTGTTTTACAGCACCTATCAATATTTTTATGGTAGTACTTTTACCAGCACCATTGGCACCGATTATCCCTAAAACTTCGTTATCTTCGAGAGTAAAAGAAACTCTATCAAGAGCTTGTACCAAAATTCCACGAACTCCGTACTTGTAATATTTAGTAAGATTTTCAACTGCAATTGGGCAATCTTTACTCATAATTTTATATTAAATCCCTTGTACAAATCAGATGTAAAATCGGCCTTTTCCTCTGAAGATTTAATAAAGCAATCCATAACTTCATTTACTTCGTCAACAAAGGCGCGCACTTCATCAATCTCGCCAACTGCAACTAAGTGAACTCTGCCGTCATCGAGGTTTTCAACAAATCCCGAAACTATGTATCCTGTGGCTATCCGAGATGTTTTAAAGCGAAAACCTACGCCTTGAACACGACCTTCAAACCAAACTTGCAATCTGTATTTTTCCATAAGCGAAATAAAAAGCCTAATTATTTTGTTGTGTAATAAGATAAAACAATAAAAAGCAAATCTATATAAATTTCAACCTATAAAATAAGAAAGTAATCTATGGCAAGCAAACAGGCTTTGATAATGTAAACTTGGAGTACCGTCGCAAGACTTGTTATGTACACTTGATAACGCTCTAACCCAAGCAAAATAGGCATAAAAAAGCTCGCTATCCCTTAAAAATAGCGAGCTTAAAAACATAGCGGACGACGAGGGTCGAACTCGCAACATTCAGCTTGGGAAGCTGACACTCTGCCAATTGAGTTACGTCCGCAAAAAAATATATTCAAGTATAAAAGCCTTATTTATACAATTTGTCGAGATTATTTTTTGAAACAAAACTTATTACCATCTACATCTTAAAAAAAGCTTTTCTTTTAAACGCAAAATACCTATTCTATCCCCCGAAAAATATTTAAATATGGGAAATAAATTAGCACAAGATTTTGAAAAAATAGTTGGAAAAGAAAATGTATTTTCGTCGGAAGTCGACAGACATTCGTACTCGTACGATTCTGCAGTTCTAAAGAGCGTTGTACCAGCCTTAGCAGTCAAGCCAACGTCGGTAGAACAAGTTGGTGAAATTGTTGCAACTGCATATACAAAAGGTTTACCAATAACTGTTCGTGGCTCAGGAACAAATCTATCTGGTGGAACAGTTCCAGATTCTGAAGATAGCATAGTTCTACTTACTCAAGGGTTAAACAAAATTGTAGAAATCAACACTGAAGATCTCTATGCAATTGTAGAAGCTGGCGTTGTTACTGCAAACTTTGCTCGAGAAGTTTCGGCAAAAAATCTCTTCTACCCACCCGACCCTGGTTCGCAAGCAATATCTACACTCGGTGGCAACATTGCCGAAAATGCAGGTGGTTTGCGTGGCTTAAAATATGGAGTTACAAAAGACTACGTAATGGGGCTTGAATTTTTTGACAAAGACGGAGGTTTAGTAAAAACTGGTTCACGCACAGTAAAGTGTGTAAGTGGTTTTAACTTGGCAGGTTTGATGGTAGCATCGGAGGGAACGCTTGGTGTTATTGGCAGAGCAACTTTAAAATTGGTGCCACCACCAAAAGCATCAAAAGCTATGATGGCAATCTTCAAAAGTATTGACGATGCAGCCAGTGCTGTTGCAGGCATTATTGCTTCGCATATTTTACCATGTACACTTGAAATAATGGACTCGAAAACAATAAACCTTGTTGAAGATAGTGAAAACATTGGTTTACCTCGCGATGCCGAAGCTATTTTATTGATAGAAGTAGATGGTCATCCTGCTCAAGTTGCAGATGATGCTGAAGTGGTTGAAAAACAACTTCGCAAAAACAATGCAACATCTATTGTGGTTGCTAAAAATGAAGCCGAAAAAACAAAACTTTGGGAAGGACGCAGAAAGGCTTTACCTGCACTTGCAAGATTTCGTCCTACAATAGTTTTAGAAGACGCAACGGTGCCTCGTTCAAAAATTCCAGATATGGTCCGTACTGTAAACGACATCGCAAAGAAATATAATTTGTTCATTGGTACATTCGGGCACGCTGGCGATGGAAATTTGCATCCGTCTATATTGTGCGACAAACGCGACACTCAAGAATTTGCACGCGTAGAAGCAGCCATCGACGAGCTGTTCAACCGAACCATAGAAATGGGAGGTACACTCTCAGGCGAACATGGTATAGGCACTGCAAAATCGAAGTGGCTCGAAAAAGAAACAAGCAAAGCTACAATATTGTTCACACAAAATATGCGAAAGGCTATCGACCCAAAAGGTCTGTTCAATCGTAAAAAAATAGTATCGCTTTAAAGGAGTGGCATAAATGTCGAACGTATTAAAATTAGCACACGCACTCAAAAAATTAGACGACAAAATAGTCAAGTGTATGCGTTGTGGAACATGTCAATCGGTATGTCCTGTATTTGCAGAATCACTTGCCGAAGGCGATGTTACACGTGGTAAGTTGGCACTGTTAGCTAATCTATCGCAAAAAATACTAACCGATGCACAAGGAGTTCGCAATCGCTTAGAACGGTGTTTATTGTGTGGTTCGTGCCAAAGTGCATGTCCTTCGGGAGTATCCATATTAGAAATTTTTATGGAGGCTCGTGCATTATGTACAGAATATTTAGGTCTAAATCCAATAAAGAAAATAATTTTTCAACAATTATTGTGTCGCCCCAAATTATTCTCATTTTTAATGCTATTTACCCCACTTTCAAAGTTGGTAATGAGTTCTGATAAAAACGCACAAAATACAGTTTGTTCGCCTCTGATAAAATTGGCAATGGGTGAACGCCATATACCAGCAATGCCCTCAAAAACCTTCACACAAAAGTATGGAGTAATAAACATAAAAGCAAAAGACTCAAAACCAACTGTATTGTTTTTCCCTGGGTGTATGGGCGATAAAGTTTATGTATCGACAACCGAGGCATGCTTAAAGATTTTCAAGCATCATGGTGTAGGTGTTGAAATTCCAACAAATATGTCGTGTTGTGGTATTCCAGCATTAGCATCGGGTGATGTAAAAAGCTTTAAAACAATGCTTAAACAAAATGTAGAAATTTTAAAAAATAAAAATTTCGATTACATAGTTACAGCATGTGCATCGTGTACCGAAACTATCAAAGATTTCTGGCGCGAACACTCAGCCGAAATGGATTGCAAAAACGATGTAGCAAAAATTTCAGAAAAAGCCATTGATATAAACGATTTTCTCGTAAACATTTTGAAGGTTGATTTAACACCACATACGCAATCTTCTAAAAAAACAAAAATAACATATCACGATTCTTGCCACTTGAAAAAATCGCTCGGTATCTGGAAAGAACCACGAGCCTTATTAAATGCAAATGGCAACTATGAACTTGTTGAAATGAAAGATGCCGATCGTTGTTGTGGTTGTGGTGGCAGTTTTACACTTACGCACTATGATTTGTCGAAGAAAATTGGAAACAAGAAACAACAAAACATACAAAATAGTAATGCTGAAGTTGTAGCAATGGGGTGTCCGGCATGTATGATGCAAGTATCTAATTCATTGGCATTGGCAGGCAACAGTATTTCAGTAAAGCATGTTGCCGAAATATACGCAGAAACATTACCAAACAACTAAAGTAATGTTGCAAACAATCCTCCTAATTCCCAATCAAAAAAAAAGCGTATTAGACAAAATATGACACCATAATTGGTGTCATATTTTTTATTTATATGAAAATGTAATTCTACTTATTAGTATGTTACTGTTTTTGCAGTTTCTTTACGTTTTTTAGTAGATGCTTTTTGACGAACATCGTACATATTTGTAGAAAGTTCGTGCGCTTTTTTAATCATTGGATACACTGGAGTATCGCAAATATCAACCATACCAACAGAATAGTTTTCACCATCGCCACAACGGCCTGTTGTTATTTGATCGAACCATCTAAACCAGTGAGCACCAACTATTGTTGGATTTTCCAATGCACTAATGACGTATGATTCGTACGAGTCGACTCTATCTTTCATAGTCTTGCGTGGACGCAACCCTCCACCAAAAATACCACCATCTTGATTGCCGAAGTGGAACTCACCAACAATTACAGGTTTATCTGCTGCGCCTTTTGGCAAAGAAAAACCTACAACATTATCACGATACAAGTTGTAGCTTACTACATCACAATATCTACTTGCTACCTTTGCAACGGTTTGATTTCCCCATGCAAATCGGCAACCTATGTAGAGAGTATCGGGTGCTACTGCCTTTAGTGCCGAACGACACACACTAAAGTAGCGTTCGTAAAATTTAATTTCAAATGCGAGCATATCGGCTTTGCCTTGCTCTGTTTTTGGAACAAAATTTACTGTATTTAAGAATGAATCCCAATTTTTATAATTAGATTTCCATGCAGTATTTAAAGCTTCAATTTCAACATATTTATCTTTGAGCATAAGCATAAATACCTGCTTAGATTTCTGAGTTTTAGGACAAGTTAAAATTCGCATAGCAGTTGAATAATCTTTAGGTTGCCATGGCAATTCGTTATCGATAAACGCACCTATGCAATATGGCGAACGCAACAAATTTGCATTTTTTGCCATGTTTTGATGCGTTACTTTTTCAAAATCTGGCTCGAAATAATCTTTCATTGGTTGCCAATATTCAACGAGTTGCGATGTGCCTTTGAAATTAGTTGCACCACCTGAATTACCTAAAAATGTGTACGGAACTTTGCTATGAGTCATAACAGCATACGAACACCATGCTCCACTTGTATTTATGCCCCATGCCGAAAATCTTTTACCAATTACCTTTGCGTATCTATCACGATGGTTTTTGCCATACTTAAGTGTTAAATTTCTATTACCGAAATCATAATTATACATCTTACCTTTTGCATACGAATGTTTGCCTCCAAAGTAAGAATGAGTAAAATTCTTATCGGAAATATCTTCAAAATAGTGTTCACGTTTTGTAGTGGGAGTATCGGAAGCAATACCTACCGTATCAATACCATGTGACCAAAACAAATTTCCTTCTGGAGTTATCAACCACCATCTACCATCTACTTTTTTAGTATAAAAATGTCCAGTAGCTTTAAATTTATATTTGGAATTTATTAACCCAAAATAATTATCGCGATTTTCTATCTTTGGCAAAGACGCATTGAACGCTTCTTCTTCTTTTATGCGAACAGCAAAATCGGCTTCCGACTTTACTTTTGTAGCCCAATCGCGATGTTTATATTGCCCAAATTTATCTACAAATGGGAAGAATTGCTCTTTAGTAAGCTTATTTTCTGGAGCTGTTGAAGTCAAAAAGTTTGGGTGAGTTGGCAAAAACTTCATACCAATGAACAAATTATCTTCGTACATCCATTCACTTTCTTTTGGCGATGGACAACGCTCAACTTTGAAATCGTCAATAGCTATATGAATGCCATCTAACGAAGTCATTGAAAAGTTATATCTATTTTTAGAAATTAAACGTACCTCTAATTTTACGGTGCCAGTTTCACCAACTTTGCCTCCAAAAACCTCAGTACATATACGACGCTTAGAATCTTCGCACAAGAAGTAGTTGCGAGGTTCTCTATTTTTATCAACACCCAAAACTTTATATTTGAAACTTACATACGCAATGCACGATGAATATTTTTCACCCAAGATTTTTTTTGCATCTAAACTCAACGTCATTGGATAACCCAACTTCCCTAACGTGTTTACTTCGAGCGACCCACTACCAGTAATTGCACTAGTTGTTGTATGCTTACCACTTGTATCAACAGTTGCGTATTCTACAATAGACGGCATCTCTGGATTTTCAAAATCCTCAAAAAACACCAATTCTTTTTCTTGTGCCAATACAATACTCGTGGCAAATATTCCCCACATTAACAATTTCTTCATATAGATATCCTTTCTTTATTTTTATATTAATACTACTTTATACGACCTCGCAAAGCTTCTACATTCTCACCAGCTTTTTTAACGATAGAAGCCATATCTTTTATAGAATCTTTTATATCGTCAATGTCTTGCATTGTACCATCGGAATCGAACGACGAAGACACATTACTTCGCAACGATGTAGCAACTGCTAACATCTGACTACTTACATTTGATATGTCGTTCCACGAATTGCCCGAAAGCGAATCTATTTGTCCGGTTGCATTTTTAGATGCCTCAGAAATTTCGCCAATCTTGGCGTTATCGCTTTGCGATTCACTAATAAATTTAGATAATGTTGTAGCAACTGTATCTATATCAACTGTTGCAACTGCAATCTGACGCGACACCAATCGTATCTGCGATGCCAAAGTATCAGCACCAGCCGAATTCCCCCCCATTTTTTGAGCAATTATCGATAAATTCAAGCCCAATAAATTTATTTTTTCAGCAGAGTCTCGCAAAGTATCGGTAGTAGATGATATTTTATCAAGCATACTTTTACACTCTGAAAGTCTATTAAAAATTGCCCCCGAAAAACTGAATACCGAAACTACATTTTCTCTAATTACAGCACCAATTTTTCTGGCACTTTTTAGATTACGTTCAATTTCTGTAATCATAGAAGCACATTCACCTAATTTCAAAGCTTCTTGTTGTACCAACTCGTAATCAGAACGTATTTGTTTATTAGCCTCAGAAAAGGAATCTTTTATTGAAACAAGCAATGGAGTTTTTGTGGCATTTATACCATTGAGCATTAAATTTACCCTATTTGAAATATTTGCTATATTCTTTGAAATTTCTATTAATTCCGACATGTAATTAATAAGAGCCAACACATTTTCATTTAATTCATTATATTCGGTATTTTTCGAAACAGTTTCTTCGTAAGCTTCGCGCGCCCCACCAATATTGCCATTCGATGCCAATTTTAATATTTTAGATATTCTAAAAATACCAACAACTATCGAACGCGATATCAAAAAACAACTAATCACAACTAAAATTATAATCCCAGAAAGAAAGCCCCAAAAGTAAAACATTTCTTCTTTTATAACTTCAGATTTTACACTCAACATCGACAATAAATTCTTGTTTGCTGAACTCCAAATATCGAACAATATACTCTCGAAAGAATCCACACTTTCAAATAATTGCTCTTTAGTTGCTGTTCCTTGTTGGAATTGAACAATTATCCTATCAATACGCGTTAAACTTGAATTTAACCTGTTGGTTTTTTCAAATATCTCTGGTGCAACTTTAAAATCGGTAGAATTTGATGTATTACCTAAACGGAAAACCATTGAACGTGTTTGATTAGAAAAACGCGAAAATAAAGAAATAGCACTATTACTAAGAGTTTTACTATCGGTTATATTTTTCTTTGCTACCTTAGAAAACGCCATAACATCAGACATAATAGATGGCATAGTAGAACCAGAAACTTCCATAAGTATTCTAATCCCTATTCTAGAATCAGAAAACAACGATGCTCTATCGGTTATAACCGATGCCATTTCTGCCACTACGCTTTCATTTATTTTTTTATTTTGAAACGAATTTAACGCATTCTTTGAAAACAACGTTTTTATTTTCAAATTGCTCGAAGCATGAACTTCGTAATAATCCGATAAAAAATCAGAAGCCTCTGATAAGCTTGCCTTATCATAAGATGCAAGTTTGTTGCGTTTTGCGTATATGTTATTAGAAAAAATTGCAACTGCATTCAACAATTCAACTGCCTTTTGTTGCATAGAACTCTTTTTTATTCTTTCAGAAAAGTGCGATTGCACCTTCCAACATGGCAACACTGCAATTGTTGCAGAAATAATCATTACATAAAAAAGTTTCGCCCTTAATGTTTTTAATACATTCATCACTTAAGAACTCTACTTTTTTTAACAAACTTATCAATAAAAAACATATTACTTTTTATATAAGCACAAAAAAAGGTTCTCAACAGAGAACCTTTTTTTTAAAACGCAATTCACAAAATTATTTTGTAGACGATGTAACAATTGTGTTATCAGGAATAATTGTACCTGCGTTTTCTTGAGCTACTGGGTTTTCAACAGTATTTGGGTTTACAACACTGTCCGACTGTTTCGCGGCTACTGTCTTATCAGTTGATTCTACTGCACCACCACGTGTTGTGATATTTCCATTAGCGTCAATGTCAACAATTGTACCCAATGTTTCTTGACCACCATTCGAAGAAATCTTCTTAACATTACCAGTAGTTGTTACTGTATTATCGTCATTGAATGTCGACTTCATATTAGCTACATATTGTTCACGAGCGAGCAATATATCACCATCTGTGATAATTTCAGCAGTATCGTCGTTTGGTTTTACAACGAGATGCATCTTGATTGGGCCAAATGCTGGTTCGTTAGGATCAGCCAAATGACTCTTGATCGCAGCAAAAGCCGATTCTACTGCACGAGCCAAATGCGTTTTTGCACCAACTGCTTCCAATGCTTGTTTCAAAAGAATTTCGAGCTCATCCTTAGCTGAAACCATCTTAGATTTGCACTGACCTTCTACATGAATAGTAATTACGCCATCCTTAATAGCGGTAGAAACTGCCAAACCACTATCAGCTTTTGCCTTTGCAGTTTGTGCATCTTGAGCATATACAGCACCAGCTAAAGACGCTGCTGCGAGAATTAAAGCATATTTTAGAATGTTTTTCATATTTAGACCTTTTGTATTGTTTATAAAATTTGTTTATAGGAAATGGGTATTTCTTTTTTATGTTTTAAGATTATTTGCTAACTTTTACAAAAATCAAGCTTTTTTTTACAATAAATATTTCGGTCGAAAGTAAAAAAAAATAATTTGCTTTCACTCAAAAAATCCTTTTAATAGTTAATCGTAAAATCACAGTACGACATCCGCGTGCCGAGCGCGACCAAAAATGTCTTGCTTTTTAACTAACAATAAAAAATAACGGAAATGTCTGAAGACAACAAAAACAAACAGAATGAAACATTAGTTGATTTGAGCGAATTGGCAAATCTTGAATTTGCTACAGCATGGACTCCAAGCTCTAAGTTTGAAGCATCACAGTCGAGAGACTTCAAATCAAAATCGTCGCGTAAGCCTTTTGGTAAAAAGCCACAAGGAAAAGATTTTGCCGACAAAAAACGTCAACGTCGCGACAACCGAGATTCTTCGGATCAAAAACCTTCATTCAAGAAAAAATCGTTCAAAAAGTTTACAAAGGGATCTGATAAGAAAAAGCACTTTGCTCCATTTAACTTTACAATGGACGTACAAATATTCCCAGAAGATGCTCCGTTTAATAAGCTTGCTGAAATTATAAAAGCATCGAAACGTACGTATCAACTTTTCGACATTGCCCAATTAATTTTGGAAAAACGTGAACGTATGGTTGTGTTGGCTAAAAATTTGCCAGATTCAGATAATATAGTAAAGCCACTTTTCTGCGCCCAACCTCTCAATATTCCATTTGAAGATGAACAGTCAGCAAAAAATGCATCGTTAGATTATTACTTTAACGATATGTTCGCTACAGAACAAATTGAAGCCGAACCACCAAAAGGTTCATTTGTAGTTATAAATCGTTGTTCATTATCAGGAGATTTGCTCGGAGCACCAAATTGGCATAAGTACAATGAATACGTAAGAGAGTATCACAAGAGCAAATATCCTAAAATGCCTTTCAGTGAATTCCAAGAATCGATTGAATCGGTCAAGGGAGACGAGTATGTAAATGCATGGCTTGAACAAATGAAAACTCGAACAATTTTCAAGCTCAAGAATGCTCCTGAAGGTGAAGAAGTTATTTTTGAAACATCTGATGCTGCTAAAACATATATCTTGCAACAAAAAGGCGATGAGCTTGTGAAAGTTTACGAACAGGTTCGCATGAGTGCAAGTAGCATTGAATTAATGCCATTTGGTAGAATTCGCAGAAATATTGAAGAAACAATACGCAAAGAAAAACGCTTCCCTATAAACACAGCAAATAATATGCGTGGAAAATTACGCAGATTTGGTTTTGCAGTTTATAAACGTGGTAGCAAAGGCTTTGCATTTGTATCAACAATTAAGCGTAAGTTCTTGTTTGAAGGTGAAACATTATCGGATGTTCCACAAAAGATATTTGATTTCTTGTTGCTCAATCCAGCTATAAAAATGGCAGAAGCGCCATATAAGATTCTTGGTATAGAAGCTCCTGTTGCTACTGCAACTGAAACAGAAATATCAGAAGAAGCACAACAAGAACAAACAGCTCCAGCTCTACCAGAAACATTGACCGACGAACAAAAAGCTCAGTTTAACACTATATATAGTGAATTGAGTTGGTTGATTTCTGAAGGTTATGTAGTTGAGTATTCCGACACTACATTGCAAGCTAACCCATACTTGCCAAAACCAAAAGATAAGTCAGCAGAAGCTACAGTTGTTCCAACTAATGATGAACCAGTAGCTCAGCCTACCCCAGTTGTAGATGATGAACCTGTTGTAGAACAAGAACAAACAGAAGTTGAAGCGGAAGTTGAAGAAGTTCAACAAGCTGAAGAACAACCTCAAGAATAAAAAATATAACTTCATAAAAACAAAAGATGACACCAATTAGGGTGTCATCTTTTTGTTTATCTATATTGGTTTGAAAATCTTAGTAGTTCGTTATTAGTTCTTCTATAGTTTGCCAATTTTAAAGACTTTTCATTCAATTATTACTTAGATTCTTTGTTTTTCAGACGAGCCCAAATTATAAAGCCTATACCAATTACAATTGCAAACAAAGAATAGAACGAACCTCTGCTCAAGCCTAAAATAAGACTAACACCAACATCGGGTTCGCGGAAAACTTCACAAACTATTCGTAAAACACCGTATATAACTAAAAATTCTCCAGCAATTTGCCCCTTTGGTAGATTGCACTTCCACAGGCGATATTGCATATAAATAAACAAGAATAGTCCCTCAGCTCCAGCCTCGTACAACTGCGATGGATGGCGTGGTGGAATATCGGCAATAGCAGTTCCAACTGGTGCAGAATGTGGAAAAATCATAGCCCACGACACATTGCTAATCTTCCCCCACAATTCCCCATTTATAAAATTAGCTAATCTTCCTAAGAAAATGCCAACACCAGCCGATGCTACAACAAAATCAGAAACCTGCAAAAAGGAACATTTGTGAGCTCTCGCAAACAACACTAAAGCTATTATTGTTCCAATAAAGCCACCATGACTTGCCATTCCACCTTTCCAGACTTCAAAAAAAGTAATTGGATTTGCACAAAATGCATCGAACGAATAAAAAAGCATATATCCTAACCTACCACCAATAATTATACCGAACAATAGATATGATATCAACGATGCGTTGTCGTCTTTACTCAACGGACTTTTGCCTTTTGCAGAATACAAGTTGAACAACCACAAGGCTACCAAAAAGCCAGCCATATACGATAATCCGTACCATCTAATACCATCAAGGAACCAACCTTCTGGAAACCTGATTAAAAATGGATCGAACTCTACTACATAATGCGATGTTGAATTCATAAAATAAAAAGTTTGAAGAAATTTAAATTACCGTTAATTATATAAGTAATTTATTTTATTTATCAACAATGAAAGATTTCAATTTAAAAAATTTGCTTGATTCACGTTTTGGTGAAAATTATCAACTTCACGAAAAATACGTAAACCGTACATTAGCAACGGTTCTAAAAACTATCGGATTTGACAAATGTTATAAAAGTGCAAAAGGTGCATATCTGTACGATGCCGAAGGCAACGCTTACTTAGATTTCATTTCGGGATATGGCGTGTATGGAATGGGCAGAAATCATCCAATTATAGCACAGGCAATAAAAGATGCAATCGACTTAGATTTGTCGAATATGGTTCAGCTCGACTGCGCCCAATTAAGTGGATTGCTTGCCGAAAAAATAGTGCAACTTCACAATAATAATCTGACTGCGTGTTTCTTCTGTAACTCCGGAACAGAAGCTAACGAAGGTGCTATAAAATTTGCCAGAGCGCATACAAAACGTAGTAAGATTATCTCGATGGATGGAGGCTATCACGGGCTTACTTATGGATCAATGTCTATAACACAAACTGCACACTTCCAAGAAGGCTTCGGACCTTTCTTACCAGATACCGATTCAATCAAATTTAATGATTTAGAAGATTTAGAAAATAAACTTAAAGCTGGCGATGTAGCCGCATTTATCGCAGAACCAGTAATTGGTCATGGCGTAAATGTACCTACCGACGACTTCTTCCCAAAAGCTCAAGAGCTGTGTCATAAATACGGAGCACTCTTTATTATGGACGAAGTTCAAACAGGTTTTGGCAGAACTGGTAAAATGTTTGCATATCAGCACTGGAATTTACAACCTGATATAGTTACAATGGCAAAAGCCTTGAGTGGTGGTTATGTGCCATGTGGTTGTTTTATAACAACACGCGATATTCATCAAAGTGTGTTCTCGCCACTCGATAATTGCGTAAAACACTCAACTACATTTGGCAGAAATAATTTGGCTATGGTTAGTGGATTGGCAACTATACACGTTCTCGAAAACGAAGGAATGATTGAAAATTGTGCAAAAATGGGAGCCCTTCTCAAAGAAAAATTGAATGCACTAAAAGAAAAACATTCATATATTAAAGAAGTTCGCGGGTTGGGGTTGATGATTGCAGTAGAATTCCAAGAGCCAAAAGGTCTTTTACAAAAAGCTACATGGAAGGCATTAAAGGCAGCCAACAATTCACTGTTTACACAAATGATTGTAACTTCGCTAATGGATAACTACAAGATTATCACCCAAGTTACAAGTCATGAAGTTCATGCTGTAAAGTTGTTGCCTCCGTTTATAATAACAGAAGAAGAAGTTGATAAGTTTGTAAAAGCCTTTGATGAAACATTGTCGGAAGCATCAAATCCGACTGGTTCACTCTGGAAGTTTGGTAAGCGTTTAATTGCGGCAAGTGTAGCTAACAAAAATTATAGATAAATGATACCCTACAACACATTCTGCACTAATTGCAAAACATTAAAACATCGAGTAGAATTAGCATGCTCTGCTTGTAAACGCAATAGCTCCGATGTAAAAATTCTACCAGTTACCAAAACACATCCCTTAGAAGCTATTGAATATTCTGCTGAATTTGGTTTCGATGCAGTAGGCGAAAATAAAGTGCAAGAAGCAGTTGCAAAAATCCAGCAAGCTCAAATTCAAAAAAGTAAAGCCTTATCTGTAAATTGCGAGTTAATCGGACATCTTCAAACAAATAAGGCAAAAAAAGCTGTTGAATATTTTGCACGTATCCAAAGTGTAGACTCTATAAAACTGCTTGAAAAAATAGATGCCGAAGCAAAAAAGTTAGATAAAAAACAACGCATTCTTTTGCAAATAAATGCTGGTAGAGATCCAGCTAAATTCGGGGCAGAAATAGAAGAAGCACCTGCTCTTTTAGAACGTGCCTTACAGCTGAACAACCTAACTGTAGAAGGGCTTATGACTATTGCACCTCTTGATGAAAATTTAGATAGTGCGCGCCGTTGCTTTGCAAATTTACGAGAAATTAGAGATATGCTTTCTGAAAAATTTGCAATATCTCTATCCGAACTTTCAATGGGAATGAGCCACGATTTAGAAATTGCAATAGAAGAAGGTTCTACAATGATTAGAGTCGGCACTTTCCTATTTGGCGAAAGGCATTATTTATGATATATCAGCCTAAAGATTTGTCGGAATCTATATTTAATAATTCTACTGTAAAATTTGCAGTTTTTGGTAAGCCTATTGCTCATTCATTGAGTCCACTAATGCAAAACGAAGCACTCGCAGAATTAGCAAAGTCGGATAAAAAATACTTAAATGTAAAATATTATGCCTTTGAAGTCGATGCTCAGGCTTTAGGCGAAGTTCTAGATAACTTTCATTCAAGAAATTTTGTAGGAATAAATCTGACAATTCCCCATAAAGAAGTTGTAGTGCCGTTTTTAAAAGAAATAGATATATCGGTTAAACAAGCAAAAGCATGTAATACACTTCAACGTATCGATGGAGGTTGGCGTGGATTTAATACCGATGGCATCGGACTTGAATACGCAATTTTACACTCATTAAACAAGTCAATAAAAGGTGCTGACATCGTTCTATTAGGCGCAGGTGGTGCAGCAAGAGGAGCATCGTTTCACTTATTGAGAAACGGCTGTAAGTCGCTAATGATAGCCAATCGTTCTCAAGAGCGTTTGCAAAAATTAATTTCCGATATACACTCCGAAGGTTTTGAATGTAAAGCTTTGGAGCTTTCTGAAAATATTAAAATTCCAGAAAACGCAATAGTAATAAACTGTACATCTATCGGCTTAAAAGATGACGACTTGCCAATTTTAGACTTTTCAAAAGTCCCACAATCTGCTGTATTTTTCGATATGCCTTACAGACGTGGTGAACAAACAAATTCGGTTAAATCTGCAACAAAATATGGAATAAAAGCTCAAAGTGGCTTATCTATGTTGGCATGGCAAGGCGCAAAATCTTTATCAATCTGGACTAACCATAATTTTGAAGATATAGCTAAAACAATGTACACAACACTCGGCTTATGACAATGCTCGAAATACTATCAGAATTTCCAATAATAATGCAAGTGTGCATATTTTGCATAGGTGCTTGCATAGGCAGTTTTTTAAATGTCTGCATTTTTAGAATTCCAAACGGACAATCTATTGTAAAACCACCATCGCACTGCAAATGTGGTAAACTCATAAAATTTTACGACAATATACCAATATTTAGTTGGTTTATTTTGCGAGGGAAAGCACGCTGTTGCAAAAGCAAGATATCGTTTCGCTATCCATTGGTAGAATCATTAACGGCTGTTTTGTTTTTATTGCTTTGGTTAAGCTTTACGCCAGCTGTGGCATTTGCTTACATGATATTTGTGTGCATTATGATTTTCTGTACATTTGTAGATATTGATACTATGACACTACCAGATATTGTCACAATCGGTGGTACAATACTTGGCATATTGGTATCGTTATCAATACCATCTTTACATGATGTTGATTCAACTAACACACTACCACTTTTAGCACACTTAAAAAGTATGGGAATTTCAATAGTAGCAGTAATGTTGGCATCGGGATTTTTATACTG
The DNA here is from genome assembly GCA_015061955.1 of Verrucomicrobiaceae bacterium. GTDB lineage: Bacteria > Verrucomicrobiota > Verrucomicrobiia > Opitutales > Intestinicryptomonadaceae > Merdousia. The sequence goes on along the minus strand of SUVO01000001.1, from coordinate 82,180 downwards.
GTTCCGTCTTCTTGCCGAATGTATTTTAAAACGTGAAGCTATGGGCGAAGGCGATGTAATTTTACTTGGGTGTATAGGTTCTTTTTGTGGATGGAAAGGTGCATTATTTGCCCTCTTTGGTGGTTCCGTATTGGGATGTTTTATAATATTGCCGATTGTTCTAATAAAGCAATTTGTATCAAAACAAAACAATTCGGCACAAATAGAAATTCCATTTGGACCATGGCTTGCACTCGGAGCAGTAGTGTACATATTTATGGCAGAATATGTGAACGTTTATATTTCAAATTTTATAAGTATATTTGAATAATGACACTATTGTTAAACGAATTTATAGAACTTCTAAAATCGCAAAAGCGATACTCGCAATACACTGTTCGCAATTATAAAAAAGCAGTAGAAGAGTGGTTTGCTTTCATAAATGAAAATGGCTTTGAATCCCCAATACAAACAAACCGACGTTTAGCAAAACGCTACGTTGCACAACTTTCAAACTCATTAAAGACAACTACACTCAGAAATAAAATATCGGCGATACGCACATTTTATAAGTTTTTAATTCAAAAACAACATACCGATAGTGATCCTTTTTCAACCGTACGTCTGCCAAAGATGAAACAAGACTTGCCTGTGTTTCTCACAGAAAATCAAACTCCACAACTACTGCAAGCTCCTTGGGACGAACAACCAGACGAACAACATTTATTACAAACTTTACGCGATGCTCTTTGTTTAGAACTTTTATATGGTGCAGGTTTGCGTATTAGCGAATTGTGTTCGCTTAAATGGAAAAATATAGATTTTTCTCGCAATGCCGCAACGGTTGTAGGAAAAGGAAACAAAACCCGTTTTTGCCCTTTTGGAGAAAACGCAGGTAATCTTTTGCGACAATGGAAATCTCAATTTGCTTTGTCGACCGATAACGACGCCTTCATTTTACACACTCCACAAAACAAGCCAATGTATCCACGTTTTGTACAACGAGCATTGGCAAAATATCTAAGCTCAACAAATTTGCCATCTAACATAACGCCACACAAACTTCGTCATTCCTTTGCTACACACTTGGTAAACGAAGGTGTAGATCTACGTGCTTTACAAGAAATGTTAGGGCATGCAAGCTTGTCTACAACCCAAATATACACTCACTTGAACACAAAAAAGCTCGTTGCAGAGCACCGAGCAGCACATCCGCGTACCAGATAAAAATCCGACACACGCCCTATGTATTTTTATTTATTGTACGTTGTTTTGCAAAAAAGCATCAATACGTTTTAGTACACGCTCTTTACCCAAAACCTCAAGCATTGGGAATAAGTCGGCACCACCCGATTGTCCAGAAACTGCAAAACGGATAATTGGGAAGTATTCAGTAGGTTTTACACCATTTTCTTGAGCTAAAGCAACCATTGCCTGATAAAGAGCATCGTGTTCAAACTCTGCATTTTTCAAAACTTCATAAGCTTGTTGCAAGCGTTCAGTTGGATTGCCTTTTTTGAAAACCTTTTCTTTAGCAGTAGCATCGAAAACATAGTTGTCGTCGAAGAAATACGACACTAAGCTTGGGAATGTTTCCATATTCGATGCTTTAGGGTGGCACAATGCAAAAACCTTGCTTACAAAATCAGCATCAGCCGACAACGCAATACCTGCATTTTCAACACTCTTTTTTGCGAGGTTTTCAAAATCAGCTTCTGGCAATCCACGCAAATGTTCAGTATTAAAGTGAGCCATTTTGCGTTCATCAAAACGAGCATTGCTCTTAACAATTCCGGGGAAATCGAAAAGCGATATAATTTCTTCAATAGGCATAATTTCCTTATCGTTTTTCGGATTCCAGCCAAGCATACACAAATAATTGCGAACAGCATCGGGTAAGAAATTCTTTTGTTGATATTCTTCAATCAACGCACCTCTGTCGCGTTTGCTCATTTTACCCTGACCTTCACTTTTCAAGATGAGTGGAATATGTGCAAACTGTGGCAACGGAGCTTCAAAAGCCTTAAACAATTCAATGTGCTTATTTGTATTTGTAAGGTGATCTTGACCACGAATAACATTTGTTACTTCCATACAAATATCGTCAACAACATTTACAAAGTGGAAAACAGGTGTTCCATTTGAACGGAAGATTGGGAAGTCTTTTTCTTCCAAACGTTCAACATCGCCATAAACAGCATCGTGAAGTACTTGTTTTTCGCCCGATACCTTAAAGAATACAGCACCATCTTTATCGTATGCACGACCCTTCTGACGCAAAATCTCAAGATATTGCTTGTAAATATCGGCACGTTCACTCTGGAAATATGGCCCATAATTGCCACCAACATCTGGACCTTCGTCCCAATCCAAACCGAGCCAACGCATACCATCTTTAAGAATATTCAAATATTCTTCACGATTTCTTTCTTGGTCGGTATCTTCAATTCTCAAAATAAAAGTACCTCCAGTATGCTTAGCATATAGCCAGTTAAATAACGCTGTACGAGCGCTACCTATGTGAAAAAATCCAGTTGGGCTGGGTGCAAATCTTACTCTTACTTTACTCATATTTATAAAAAATTATCCTTATAATAAAACACTCAAAATAAAAACAAATCAAGTTTTTTTATTTTTCCAAAGCTGAACGCATAACGCATAAAAACGATGGTGTAAACAATTCTGGATTAGTTTTAGTTAATTTAAAAAAGTCGTCTAATAAAATCCACTCAAGTTTTTCAACTTCGCTTGGTGATGGCGAAAAGTTTGTGTTTTCAGCACAATAAAATTCGTATACTTGTGTAAATTCGTTACCTGTTTCTGCACACGGAGAAATTTTACAGATTGGCGTTAGTTCTGATATATCGACCTTTAATCCTGTTTCTTCAAACATTTCTCGAACTGCCGCAGTATTGTAATCTTCGCCACTATCTACGTGTCCAGAACAAGAAGTTGTATATAAATTAGGATACAAATCTTTATTTGCCGAACGCTTCTGCAATAGTAGTTTACGCCCTTGTGGACTCTGACAATAAATAATAATATGCGATGCTCTATGTCTTAATCCTTCAGCGTGAACCTGCCAACGTGGTGCAGTTGCAACAACATTATCAGAAGCATCAACTACATCAAAAATATCCACAGCCATACTATTTTCTGTTTAATTTGTAAGGCACGTTCACGCGTTTTATCTTACGCATATCATAGTCGCCTACATTCAACTGACGGCAATAATTCAAAATTGGTGGTTCTGGATCTATTAGCTTAAAGCGATTTGCCCTGCGATATTTATTTATAATTTGCCATGCAATATAATCTATCGCAACAGGATTACTACTTAGCATAAGCATATTTTCAGAAAAACAAAAACGTGCGTTGTAAACCGATCCACCTACAAATTGACCTTGCTCCAAAGACAGAATTGTAAATACATTACTTTCGCGCATCTCTGGAATTGCACAAACTTCTGCGGCAGCCATCGAAGCATTTGCTGGTTCTTTCAAGAAACGTTCGTTGTTCGACATATTCCAAATACTCATATTACCCAATGCACCACATACGCCCAACCCCTCCATATCGGTAATAACAGGCAAATTTATCCAGAAATCAACCGATAAAAACAGGGGAACTGGCAGATAACTCTTGCGAATTTCTGGATCATATATTTCCCTATATGATGTTGTTGCACGCATATTTTTCGGAGTAAGTGGATTATCATAAAACCAGCGTTTATCAAAGTATTTTCCACTTTCAATATCAACCACTTGAACACCATTATAAGAATCTGGCGCACCCTTTTGAACATCTGACAACTTAGGCAAGAATCCCGAAGCGCGCATTTTTCGAGCCGACATATCAACTAAAGTAATATCGCTACGTTTGTATCCACGTTTTTCGAGTTGATAAATTACAGCGTCTACCAAATTTTTTGGAGTAGTAAGTCCGGCACCAGAATTTGTATAGATTTTTATACCAACTCTGCCCTTTCCTCCTCTACGAAGCTTTTTACCAGCCATCTTTTCGTACGATGCAAATAACGATGCCGTTGCCGACATATAATTACGAGCATCAAAACTATTCAAATGCGTTTGAAATATAGTATTATTTAATGATTGCTCCGGCTGGTTTAATTTTTCTGTTTTTTTAGCAAATAATGATACCGAAAAAATCGATACTAAAATACCTGTTATTTTTAAAATCCTTAAAAATTTAAAATCGTTCATAAATGATGTTGCTATTGTGAAAAAAATTATAAGAATAAGTTGTGAGTTAATTAAAAGAAATTTTTATTTATTATGCAAGCAATGAAGTTGTTAAATATATTTACGGTATTTATGTCAATAATCGTTTCTGTGTTTTTATGCTCGTGTGGAGAAAAAACACCTGAAGAAATTGCCCAAATAAATAAACGTAAATCAGACTTGGCTGTACGCCGAGCACAAGTATTGACATCTGAAAACAAACTAAAACAAGCCATAGAAATTCTCGAAACAACTCTGCGAGAATGTGGTACAAATGCAAAAGTATGCGAAGCCTTAGCTAATGCCTTAATTCAAGATGGACAAACAGCATCGGCAGGTATGTTCTACGAACAAGCCTTTGATGCCGATAATACCCGTCCTGAACTTTTAATATTTGCAGCTAATTCTTACGAACAAACAGGTAGTATTGATGCTGCAGGTTTGGCTTTTGAAAAATATATCAAAAAAGTTCCCAACGATTCATCAATTATAAAAAATTTAGCTAAGATTTACGAAAAACAAGGTCATTTCGATAAATCGCTAAATACTTATATGTCGGCAATAAAGCTTGAAAATCGCAATCCAAACACATCAGAAGCTTCGGTTATTGGTGGCTTGTTTGCAAAACTCGGCAATATGGTACAAGCTAAGCTTTGGCTTGAAACTGCATTAAAAGTTACTCTTCCAGAAAATAAAATTACGCGTAAAGAAATTGGTGAAAACCTCATAGTTGTGTATTTAGATAGAAAAGAATGGGACAATTTGGAAAAAACTATTATAATGCTCGATGAAATCGATCCACAATTTGTAAACAAGAAGTACCCTACCCTAAAAGCACGCTTGGCTGAATTTAAACACAAACTTGCTGAAGTTGAAGAAACCCTCAATGCCGATAAGACTCGCAAACAGATAGAAGAAGAAAATGCTAAAATAGAACAAGAAGCTAAACAAAAAGAACTTGAACTACAAAAAGCAAAAGAACAACAGTTGAAAGAACAAGAACAAAAGCAAACTCAACAACCTAAAGATGTAGAACAATCAAAACAGCAGTCAGATAAAAAAGCAACTGTATCTGAAAAAACAGAAGAAAAACAAAAGACAACAGAATCATCAACTAAAGAAAATAAGGAAGAATCAAAACAAGTCTCTCAACCAAAAGAAGATTCAACCTTAGTTGATGCACCAATAAAAGAACAAATTGTAAAAACTCTTCCACAAGAAAAAGTTCAGCCAATAGTAAAAAAACCTGAACAAAATGAAACAGATATTCAAATGTATATCCGTTTAACCAAAGAAGCAATAAAAACTGGCGATAAATCAAAAGCTCTAGAATACGCACATAAAGCTTATCAAGAAAATACAAAATCAACAGAAGCATGGTCGGTTATGGCTGATGCGTACGAAGCCAATGGGATGATTTTTGAAGCATATTTAGCTGCAAACGAAGCATATTTGGTTGAATTAGATAGCCCACAGCTTGCAGCACGTTTATTGTTCTTTACACAAAAAACAAAAAATCCTGAAACATTTTTGAAAAAAGCGTTGTCTATGTACGACAAATTCCCAAATAGCGCCGAAGTGTCTTTCTATCTTGCTGAAGCTTACGCATTAAATAAAAATACTGCAAAAGCCAAGCAGATGTATAAAAAAGTGGTAGAAATTGATGAATCGGAAAGCGATATCGTAAAGAAAGCTCAAGAATATTTAAAAAATAACTAATGCCACGCATAAAACAGTCGACTATCGACGAAATACGGCATAGAATTCCAATAGAACAAGTTATTGGTGATTATGTTGCGTTGAAGAAATCTGGCTCAACCTTAAAGGGGTTGAGTCCGTTTTCGCAGGAAAAAACGCCTTCGTTTGTGGTCAATTCAGAAAAAGGTTTCTACCATTGCTTTAGTACTTCGCAAGGTGGCGATATGTTTACGTTTGTGCAAAAATTAGAAAATTTGAATTTTGCAGAATCAGTAGAATTTATCGCCAAAAAATTCGGCATACAAGTTGAATATGATTATGTAGGCAATGAAGCCCAAAATTCCAGCCTAAATAAGCAAATATTAGATATGCACGAAGATGCTGCAACTTGGTTTTCTCAGCAGTTTTTTGCCGACAACGAACAGGCACAGGCTATCAGAAAATATTGGGTAGAACAACGTAAAATGACTCTCGATGATGCAAAAGAATTACGTATTGGCTATGCTCCAGTAAATTCCTTTGAATTAAAGAAAATATTTTCTGCTAAAAAGTACGATATGCGTGCCATATTAAGCTCTAGCATTTTTGTTGGTCGCGAAGGCGAACGTAATATGGCAAATGTTTACCCCAAATTCCGAGGTAGAATGGTTATACCAATTTGCGATATACAAGGCAGAGTAATAGGTTTTACAGGTAGAAAAACAGAGTTTACCCCCGATAATCAAGCCGAAAGTGGCAAGTATGTAAATTCGCGAGAAACCGATGTTTTTAAAAAAGGCAACATAGCTTTTAACATACACAAAGCTAAAAGCAGTATGAAAGAAAAAGATTACTGCGTTATTGTGGAAGGGCAACTTGATGCCATAAAAATGTACACTGCAGGTATAAAAAACACAATAGCCACACAAGGTACTGCCCTAACCGATAATCATCTTATGCAAATAAAGCGTTTCTGCAACAGAACGGTATTGTTGTTCGATGGCGATGCTGCAGGCATAAGAGCTAATATGAAAGCAATATCACTTTGCTTAAAACACGAGCTTGAACCTTTCATAGTTCCACTGCCACAAGGAGAAGACCCCGATTCTTTCATATGTAAATATGGCGCCGAAGCTATGCGTCAGTTAGTTGAAAATAAAAAGAAAACTGCAGTTAGCTTTGCAGCACAAACGTTGTCGGGACAAGCTGTCGAAATTACAGCACAAAAGAAGGGTGAGATAATTTTTGATATATTTGAAATGCTTAGCCAGTGTAAATCTAAGATAATACTAAACGAGTATCTGCGCGAGGTTTCTTTGAATTTTGCAACCAGTTATGTGTCTGTTGCAAAAGATTTTGAAAATTTTATAGAACAAAAAGAAAAACAAAAAAATCCATCATCGGAAGAAAAAAACGCTCAAAATAAAGAAAAAACAACCGAAAAAGCTGAATATAAAATATCGAGCGCACAATCCGATGCTCTCATTATTGCACTGCATTGCCCAGATGTAGGCAACCTTATGGCTCAAGCAGTTGACGACGAATGGATTGATATGGGAAAACTATCTGGCAAAATATTGATGCGTCTTTTTGGTATGTTTCGCGAGGGTATAGAATTTGATATTTCTGAGATAAATAATCACTTTGATTCTGAAGCCGAAAAGAACGCAATTTATAAAATATTGGCAAATGATAAAATTTTCATTGAAAATCCTGTAAAATCTGCGAATAATTGTATCAAGACAATTTATAAAAATCACGTATTAGGTGAAATTGAAAAAGCTAACCGTATGCTCGTAAACGAAAATATAGAGGATACAGATAAGTTTTTTCTGTTGAAGCGTATTGCTGATTTGAAGAAAAAATCACAAGTGCCACCTAAACAGATAGAAGAAGCTGACTAAATAATTTCATAAAAATTGAGTATGTCATCTAAAACAAATAAAAAAAATACATCATCTAAAAAAACTACGGTTAAAACAGTAGTTAAAAAAGCATCTCAACCCAAAAAAGTAGTAGCAAAGGCTACTAATACAAAAAAGGTTGAAGCTAAAAAAACTACTGCTAATAAAATAAGTGCAACAAAGCAAAAAGTTGATAAACCAACAAAAAAAGCAACACCTGCACCAACAAAAAAGGTCGCAGTAAAAACAAAAGTTGTTCAGAAGGTTTCAACACCAAAAACAAAAGCTCCAGTTAAAGCAATAGTAAAGCCTACTGCAAAAACTTCGGCTAAAACAGTTGCAAAAAAACCAGTAGAAAAAGTTACGCCAAAGCAAACTGTAAAAGTAGAAAAGGCTCAACCAAAAAAGAAAGCTGATCCACTTAGCTCAAAAAGTATTGATGTAAAAATTCGTCAACTTCGCACACTCGCAGGTGAGAAGGGCTACCTCACTACTCAAGATATAAACAAGCATCTTCTCGAGACATTAAAAGACCCTAAGATTTTCGATAATGTAATTAAAATTCTCGAAGACTTAAATATTGAAATTTTCGATAACGAAGAAGAAATCGAAAACTATAAGCGTAGAAGAGAAGAAACAGAAGAACGTCAGTCAAAAGCACTTCAAACCGACACACTTGATGACCCTGTTAGAATGTATTTGAAACAAATGGGGCAAGTACCTCTTTTGTCGAGAGACCAAGAAGTTGCGATATCAAAACGTATTGAAAACGCAGAATCGGCTGCAGTAGATGTGTTGTTTGCAGTATCGTTGACAAACAACTTCCAAATAAATATGGCAAAAAAGTTGCTTGTCAAAGAAGAACGTTTTGATAAAATTGTACTCGATAAGAAAATTTTAGACGGACGCGAAAAATACTTTGAAGAATTGCCTCAGTATATAGAACAAGCTGAAAAAGTAGAAGAAAACTTAGCAAAGTATTGGGAAGCTGCAAAGACTACAACAAATCCATCAATGAAAAAACGACATCTTACGATGTTCAAAAATCAAGAAGGGAAGTTGCGTGCAATTTATGAAAAAGGCTTCAAATTCAAGCTTAAGATTTTTGAAGAATTCCTCGATTCGTTAAATCCAGTTTTGAGAGAAATCGATGATATATTCTATCGTTTAAAAGCAATTCAAAGAGTTGGACCGAAGATTAAACTTGGTAATGCTGAAGATTTGAAAGCACGTTTGGCAGAAATTCATGATACCTATCGCGTAGAACCAGAAAGACTTGTTGAAATTGTAAAGTTGGTTAGAACATCTATGCAAGAAGCTCATAGAGCTAAAACAGAAATGGTTCGTGCAAACTTGCGCTTGGTTATTTCGATTGCGAAAAAATATACAAATAGAGGCTTGAACTTCTTAGACTTAATTCAAGAAGGTAATATGGGCTTGATGAAAGCAGTTGAAAAGTTCGAGTATATTCGTGGTTATAAATTTTCAACATACGCAACATGGTGGATTCGCCAAGCAATAACACGTTCTATTGCCGACCAAGCAAGAACTATTAGAATTCCAGTTCATATGATTGAAACGTTGAATAAGGTTATGCAAGTACAAAAACAACTTATTCAAGAGTTAGGTCATGAACCAACACCAGAAGAAGTTGCTTCGGCAATGGATTTACCTGTTGAAAAAGTACAGTCTATAATGAAAATGGCACAGCAACCAATATCGTTGCAAAGTCCAGTAGGCGATTCCGACGACACTAATTTTGGTGACTTCATCGAAGATAAAGCTGCAGAAAATCCATACGATAAAACAAGCTATTCGCTCTTGCGTGAAAAGTTGGAAGACGTTCTTGCATCGTTAACACCTCGCGAACGCAAGGTTTTAACATTGCGTTTTGGTATACAAGATGGATACTCAAGAACGCTCGAAGAAGTTGGTAAACAATTCAATGTAACAAGAGAACGTATACGTCAGATTGAAGCAAAAGCACTCAGAAAGATGCGCCACCCTACTCGTTTGCGTCAGTTGCATGGTTTCTTTGAAAGTGAAAATAACTCGGCAGGTCCAGGTTTTGATCACTTCAGAAAAACAAAAGACGAAGACTAATATTTAGTCTATAAACATTAAATAAAAATACAGTCGAAATAAACATGAAAAGTAAAAAAATATTGTTTGTTTTGGCTGTATTTTTTTGTATACAGACATTGTTGTTTGGAGTTGCCAGTGATAAACATAGCTTGCGTAAAAATAAATCTGATAAAAAATTTACAGAAAAATTAGAACAAGAGCAACAACTCCAAGATCAACAACAACGCACTCCAATAAAAACTAAACGTGAAATAATTTATGCCGAAACAGATATGCGTTTTGGTAAAGTAGTTCGTGTACAAGATAACATTGCAACAGTTCAGATAATATCTAAAATTCCAGCATCTGAAATACCTCCAAAATTTCTAGCATGTAATTATAAACTTGAACCAGTTGCCGAATTAGAAAGTTTAAATACTGGTTATAAAGATTGCTTTATATTTAAAATAATAAATGGTAAAGCCATAGTTGGCGATAATGTAATAGTGCGTTATTATAAAAAGAAAATAGAACAATAACCTTTTTGTTTTAAATGGCTAATTTGCCATTTTTTTGTAAGCATAATTTGTAAATACTTATATTTGTTATTGAAAAAAAATCAAAAATATAAAGTATTTAAATATGAAAAAAATGACGTCAAAGCTCCATTGGCAAGTTGCGTTTGCAATATTAGTTTCGGTTGTAATAGCTACTTTGTTCAGAATGTTCGATGTTTTTGCAACACCATTTGGTGAATGGATGTGCGAATTTGCCGATTTTCTCGGAAAAATGTTTATGCGATTGTTGTCGATGATAATAGTTCCATTGGTATCGACAAGCGTAGTATGTGGATGTATAAATTTAGGTGGAAACAAAAAGATACTGTCGGTAGGTTCAAAAACAATAGCATTCTATATTTTAACAGGTATAATTGCAGTTGGGTTATCGTTGATATTTATAAATGTAGTTAAGCCTGGACAAGTAGATACACAAACAGCCAAGGCAATTTTAGGCAGTATTGAAAAAATGCCACAACTACAAACACAAAACATTGGTGTATACGATACCATTTTAAAATTCTTTCCTCCTAATATAATGTCGGCAGCAACCGATAACACTCAATTATTGGGGCTTATATTCTTTGCCATTATAATGGGGATTTTCATAAATACTTTGCCTGAAAAATACGCAACAATGCAACGCGATTTCTGGGAAAGTACAAATGCTCTATTTATGAAAATTACAGATTTCATTATGAAATTTTTACCTATCGGTGTGTTCGGTTTAACAATGCCTGTATTTGTAAGAGCTGGCACTCAAACAATAGGTCCTGTTTTACTATTTTTTGTAACAGTAGTCGGTGCGTTGATGTTCCATATGTTTATAACGATGTCGGTGATTTTAAAATGTTCATCAATTCCTGTAATAAAACATATAAAGACAATGATGCCTCTTATTTTAACTGGATTTTCAACATCCTCAAGCGTTGCATCGTTGCCAGTTACAATGGATTGTGTAAAAAAAGCGGGAGTATCGAATGATATTGCAGGCTTTACAATTCCTTTAGGTGCAACTGTAAATATGAATGGTACAGCATTGTACGAATGTATGGCAGTTATATTTATATCGCAAATATGCGTGTCGGCTGGAATATGTGCTGAAATATCGTTGACTACGCAAGTGATGGTTATTGCCCTCGCATTGATGACATCGGTTGGTGTTGCTGGTATTCCATCGGCAAGTTTAGTAGCAATTGCATTAATTATGGGAGTAGTAGGTATTCCAGTAGAGGCAATAGGTATAATATGGATAACCGACCGTCTCTTAGATATGATGCGTACAAGCACTAATATTTATGGCGATGCTTGTGCAACAGTATGGATTGCACAAACTTCGCAAGGCACAAATAAGCCTTACTCGACTCAAATAGAAAACAAGTAAACTGCATTTACTTTAAGATATATCCATCGGCAAGTTTGTTGAAAGCTTCTATTTGTTGAGTTTTCCAAGAGTCGTCTTTTTCAAGTTCCTTTGCAAGAATATCGGCTACAACTTTAGCCGATTGTTTTGCAGCCTTAGCATCTAAGAAAAGTAAACGAACTCTGCGAGCAAGAACATCTTCAATGGTCTGAGCAAATTCTTTGCGAACAGCAAAAACCACATGAGATTTTCTGAATGTATAATTTGGATGAATTTTCTCTGTTAACTCTGGATTTTTGGCTTCGAGAGACTTTATTTTTTCAATATCGCTACCATATACATAGTCCCATGTCGATCTATCGACATTTTTCTTGTAGCCATGTAATTTTAAGTTGGCAGTGCAACAAGGTTCAGCCTTTAAATCAACAAGTTTCAAAGCTTTGTTGAGGACATCTTCAGCCATTGCACGATAGGTTGTCCATTTGCCACCTGTAATTGTTACTAAGTTGCTATCTGAAATATAAATTTTGTGCGAACGCGATATTTCCTTTGTACTATTAGAACCAGCCTTTGATGGTGCAGCCAACGGTCGCAATCCAGCAAAAACGCTCAATACATCTTTACGTTCAGGCTTTTTTGCCAAATACTGCCCTGCTTGATTTAATATAAAATCAATTTCCTCTTCTAACGCACGAGGTTCTAAGGTTTCTTCATTGAGAGGAGTGTCGGTGGTTCCTAAAATTGCCTTACCATGCCATGGAACACCAAATAAAACACGTCCATCAGTTGTTTTTGGAATCATCAAAGCTGAATCGCCACCTAAGAACGAAGCATCAACTACCAAATGAACACCTTGACTTGGACGGACTTTTTTTGATGTTTCAGGTGCATCTAACATCATTATCTCGTCAACAAAAACCCCTGTTGCGTTTATTACAATTTTTGCGTTTATTTCAAATTGTTTGCCATTGAGTTCATCACAAGCTTTTACACCACAAACCTTGTTATATTTGTCTTTATTTAGAGCAACAGCTTTAACATAATTTAAGCAAGTTGCCCCAGCATCTTGAGCAGACAACGCCAATGTTATAGCCATACGAGAATCGTCAAATTGACCATCATGATACACTACACCACCTCGTAAATTTGCACTCGATAACGCAGGAATTTCATTTAAGACTGTGTTCTTTGAAAGTGGCAACGAACGCCCAAAACCTAACGATCCAGCAAGTAAGTCGTAAAAAGTAAGCCCTATCGTGTAAAAAGCACGTTCCCACCAACGATACCCACCAATTATAAAACGCATATCCCTTACTAAATGTGGAGCGTTTCGCAACATTCTACCGCGCTCGTGCAATGCTTCGCGAACTAATATAACATCGCCTTGCTGAAGATAACGAACACCACCATGCACAAGTTTAGTACTTCTACTTGAAGTCCCCTTTGCAAAATCGGCTTGTTCAATGAGTAAAGTCTTTAAACCTCTGCTAGCAGAGTCTAAGGCTATGCCTAAACCTGTTGCACCACCACCAATAACAAGTATGTCCCAATTAGCACATTGGGCTTCTTCTAACATTTTCACTCTTGATATTTGCATATTCGTATTCATCTAAGATTGTATTATAAAATAGTATTTTTTTGTCAAGTTGGATAGATATCAATATATCGAAACTATTTCAAAAAAAATAAATGTAAGTTTTAGTTGTCTTTATACGATAAATTATTTACGTTTTATTCAAAGAAAGGAAGATTATGCCCAAATATGTTATGTCGTTAGATGCAGGAACAACAAGTTGCCGTTGTATTCTGTTTGACAAAAAAAGCCAAATTCGAAGTGTTGCTCAAAAAGAATTTAAACAAATATTTCCACAAGCTGGTTGGGTTGAACACGATGCAAACGAAATTTGGTCGACACAAATAAGCGTAGCCGTTGAGGCTATGGCTAAAATTGGTGCTAACTCCTCTGACATTGCATCAATAGGAATTACAAATCAACGCGAAACAACAATAGTTTGGGACTCCGAAACTGGTCAGCCTGTATACAATGCAATAGTTTGGCAATGCCGACGCACATCAGAATTTTGCGATACTTTAAAAGACAAAGGATTGTCGGATTTCTTTCGCAAAAAAACTGGGTTGGTATTAGATGCCTACTTTTCAGCAACAAAATTAAAGTGGATTTTAGACAATGTTGAAGGAGCTCGTAAAAAAGCAAAAGAAGGCAAACTGCTTTTTGGAACGGTCGAAACATGGCTAATATGGAAACTTACAAAAGGCAAGGTACATGTAACCGATTACTCTAATGCATCTCGCACAATGATGTTCAACATAAAAACATTAAAGTGGGACGATGAAATTCTAAAACTTTTAGATATTCCTAAACAAATGTTGCCTAAGGTTTGTCAATCAAGCGAAGTTTACGGACAAACTGATGCTCAATTCTTCGGAAAACCGATAAAAATTGCAGGTGCAGCTGGCGACCAACAAGCCGCACTGTTTGGGCAAAATTGCTTTAATGCCGGTGATGCAAAGAACACCTATGGCACTGGTTGTTTTATGTTGATGAATACAGGCGAAAAGATCGTCTATTCAAAAAACGGACTCGTTACAACTATTGCATGGGGACTAAATGGCAAAATAAATTATGCCTTAGAAGGTTCTATATTTGTAGCTGGAGCCGCAATTCAATGGCTCCGTGATGGTATTCGCTTAATAGATGACTCTGCCGATACCGAATATATGGCAACAAAAGTACCCGACACAAATGGTTGTTATGTTGTACCAGCTTTCACAGGATTGGGAGCTCCCCACTGGGATCAATATGCACGTGGCACAATTGTGGGTTTAACTCGAGGCGTAAATAAAAATCATTTAGTTCGCGCAACACTTGAATCAATAGCCTTTCAAGCAAACGATGTAATATCGGCAATGGCAAACGATTCAAAAATAAAAATCAATACGCTTAAAGTCGATGGTGGAGCAAGTGCAAATAATTTCTTGATGCAATTCCAAGCTGATATAACCAATGTACCAGTTGCACGTCCAAAGTGCCTCGAAAGTACTGCGTTGGGTGCAGCTTACTTGGCAGGCTTAGCTGTAAAATTCTGGAAAGACACTACCGAAGTTGCAAAAAATGCAAGACTTGGTATGAAATTTAATCCAAATATGCCTGAAGACGAACGCATAACTCGGGTAGAAAATTGGAAGAAAGCTGTAAATTGCTCAAAAGGCTGGGCTAAATAAAAACTTATGTTAATATTCTTATCAGAACTAATAGGAACGGCGTTGCTTATAATCTTAGGCGATGGCGTTGTAGCAAACGTATTATTGAATAAATCTGGAATGAAAGGTGGTGGAAGCGTGCAAATAACTCTTGCATGGGGCTTGGCTGTACTCGTACCAGTAATAATATTTGCCGATTCATCGGGCGCATTGTTTAATCCTGCACTTGCGATAGCCTTGGCAACAGAAGGATCTATGGCGTGGTCGCTAGTACCTACTTATGTGATTGCTGAAATTTTGGGAGCTTTCATAGGTGGCGTGATTGTTTATACGCTATTCAAAGCACACTTCGATGCCACCGACGATACCAACATAAAGCTTGGTGTGTTTGCAACACGTCCGTCAATTCCTAACACAAAGTTGAATTTCTTGAGCGAGGCTATTGGCACATTCATTCTAATGTTTACAATAAAAGGTATCGGACACGCCACTGGAATATCGGGTGGAATGGATAAAATTTTTGTATTTGCACTAATTGTATCAATAGGTATGTCGTTAGGTGGTCTAACTGGATACGCAATAAATCCAGCTCGCGATTTGGGGCCACGAATTGCACACGCAATTTTGCCAATAAAAGGAAAAGGCTCGTCAAATTGGGGTTATGCGTGGATTCCGGTTGTAGCACCCATAGTTGGTGCAGTTTGTGCAGTATTACTATTTAATGCCATTCCTTGGAAATAAAATATAATAAAATAACTGACAAAAATTTCGACCTGCCTAAAACTGCCTAAGTTGAAATTTTTTTATTCCATTTTTGCTGTTTTGTTGCTTGCGTTCAATATATCATTGGGCGAGAGTGTTGTTGTATTTGAACAACCAACATTAGAAGCAAATAACGACAAAATTACAACAATTACACAAACAAGTTCCGATTCGCAACGTTATGCACATCCACCATCGGTTATGTATTCTTCCATAGATAGAAGTTATAAAGTGGATAGACAAAACAGAAGAAAATTTTTGTTTGATATGTCGATGTGCTTTTCTAAATCTGGAGCATTTGCACTTTTAGCTGTTGTAGCTATTGTTAAATTTTACGAATTATTTGTTGCAACTAATACTAAATGTTGCGAACTGGTATCAGAAAAAATTTATAAAGATGATACCTATGTATGTAAAAGTAGCTACTGCGAAAACTCGACAGTACTTATAATCTGATTGATATTCTAATATAATTATAAGAAGCATTGACTACACAGGTGTGTATGCCTGTTTTTATGTAAAATCAATGATTCGTTTCAGTCGTTTACGCATAAAGTAGGAATTATTGTTCCATTGTTGTGCGTATCAAAAAAATAAATAAATAGGAACATTGTAAACTTAGATTATGGTGCAATGTATCCTGAAAAAGAATAATCAATCATGGATTTTTTTTTAGAATATGTAAAAATGAATGCCGTTACATTTTCTGCGGCAATTCTGATTGTTGCCTATATTTTTATAGCAACTGAAAAAATAAACAATGTTGAAGCCGAACACGTTTCGCGTGTAAATTCGGGTACATGTCGCCCTGAAATTGGTATTTTGTACCTCGAATTGTTAGAATCGATTCGCAAGGTTGCTAAAAACCTGTTCAATATTATCGACAGAGCTGGCAAGTTCTACGATAAAATCCCTCGTGTTCGTAGAAATGTTGAAAATTGACAAAACAACAAGATAAAACATTACTAATAAACAACTTAAAGACTAAGAACAAATCTTAGTCTTTTTTCATTCCCCGACAACCTCAAAACATAATTTTACGAAAAATCTTTACAAGAATAAAAAAATTGCCACACTACTGAACTGATTATTTTATGACAGAACTATTATTACAAGTATTTGGTGGTTTAGCCATATTCATATTCGGAATGAAGCTTATGAGCGATGGGCTTCATCATGTAGCGGGAGAACGTATGCGTACAATTCTCCGCTTATTCTCGGCAAACAGATTTGTCGGGGTTGTATCGGGGGCAACTGTTACGGCAGTTATACAATCTTCGAGTGCAAGTACAGTTATGGTTATTGGTTTTGTTAATGCTGGTTTGCTCAGTTTAGTTCAGGCAATCAGCATTATTTTTGGTGCTAATATAGGTACTACAATAACTGCTCAATTAGTAGCATTCGATATTAGTTGGATTATTATGCCATCTATTATATTGGGGTTGGTCTTGAGCTTTATTCCAAAGCGTACTATAAGCAACTGGAGTGCAACTATCATAGGTTTGGGCTTCTTGTTCTTGGGTATGGAAATGATGAGCAACGAACTTAAAACTCTGGCAGAAGATCCAGCTTTCAAACAAGCTTTTCAAACATTCAAGTGTGCTCCAGTAAATGGTGTTATTCCACCTATTGAGCTTTTCGGAGCTATTGCAATAGGTATGATAGCAACGTTTGTAATTCAAAGTTCATCGGCTTGTTCGGGTATTGTGGTTGCCTTAGGTGCAAGTGGTTTGGTAGATATTTATACAGCAGTTGCTTTAGTATTAGGTTCAAACATCGGCACAACAATAACTGCTCAGCTTGCGGCAATACCAGCAAACAGAATTGCAAAACAAACAGCTTTGGCACACACTCTTTTTAATTTAATGGGTGTTCTTATTATAGTTTGCACATTCTGGTTCACGATAGATGGAGAACCAATATTTTTTAAAGCAGTTGAATGGTTTTCAAAGGGTGGCGATTTGCCTCGCCAGATTGCAAATGCCCACACATTATTCAACGTATGTACAACAATAGTACTAATAGCATTTGTGCCTACATTTGCAAAAATATGCGAAAAAGTTATCCCAATTGGTAACGAACGCGTTCGTTATCAGCGTCTTGAACCAAGCTTGTTGTCGACACCACCTATTGCATTGGCACAAGCTGCGTCTGCGTTGCGTAAAATGTTGAAAAAATCGTGGAAAATGGCAGATTGCACGCTCAACATATATAATAAAAACGATGAAAAAAATCAAGAATTCCTCAAGAGTCTTGATACAAGTGAAAACGATGTAGATACACGTCAAAAAGACATCACCCAATATCTTGCAAAACTGATGCAGTGCGATTTAACATCGGAAGAAGCCGACCAAATTCCAATGCTCCTACACTGCACTAACGATGCCGAACGCATTGGCGACTTAGCTGAGGGTATACGCGATATTATGAATCGTATAAAGAAAAATAAGTATACTTTCAGTCCAAATGCAGAAACAGAATATAACGATTTACATCAAAAGTTAGAATCGCTTGCACAATGTGCTATAGTTCTATTAGAAACAAAGTCGCAAGAGGCATCTAAAAATGCTCTAAAAATAAGAGCTTCTATTGTCGAAACTTTAAACAATGTTGAAGCCGAACACGTTTCGCGTGTAAATTCGGGTACATGTCGCCCTGAAATTGGTATTTTGTACCTCGAATTGTTAGAATCGATTCGCAAGGTTGCTAAAAACCTGTTCAATATTATCGACAGAGCTGGCAAGTTCTACGATAAAATCCCTCGTGTTCGTAGAAATGTTGAAAATACAAATAATCAACAAGCTTAAAAATATTAACACATAAAAAAAATGCTGAATAATATTCAGCATTTTTTTGTGTAAACTATTGTTGTTCTTTCTTACTACGATAGCTCTTTACCATATATAAAACCCCAATATATGTAATAGGAGTCATAATTGCAGTAAGTAAAAACCCACCCATAAAAAACGAGTAAACTAAATCGGCTCCACACGAAACCAAACTATCGTAAGTTTGTTCGTTTATAACCTTAAGCATTGCATCTTTTATTATATCGTAGGATAATCCATTTCGTAAAATTATGCTTCCTACATAACACTGCAACGGATATATTACAAAAACAGTAAAGTGATTTGTAATAAATGTACCAATCGTAGCACCAACTTTGCTTCCCTTTAAAATAAACGCAGTAGGAATCGACAATATAAGTTGTAAACCAAATGGAATTAAACAACCATAGAACATTCCAATTGCCCAACCACGAGCAATAAATTCAGGCGAAGCATCTTCACCCACAATCTTTTTATAAAACTCCTTTATTCTATCTTTTAGTTTCATATATAAATTAAAAAAAAATGTTAGTCTTATATTTAAATAGGTCAATATTGCTTTTTATTTTTTTAATACATTTCTATAAATCTTGTATCCACTTGCAGCCACGATAATAGACATAAGTGGACTTAACAAATTAAAGAACGCATAAGGTGCAAAAGCCAAAACTGATACTCCCAACACTGTTGCTTGTGTCATACCACAAGTATTCCATGGAACTAACACCGATGTAACGGTTACTGAATCTTCTACCGTTCGGCTCAGAAGACGTGCTTCGTAGCCTTCTTGCTCGTAAACATTTTTAAACATACTCGAAGTTAAAATAATAGATAAATATTGATCACCACAAATTGTATTCAAAAAGCTACCAACACATACAGTCGATGCAACTGCACTAACTGTAGTTTTCACAAATCGCAAAAACAAACGCATTATACTTTCAAGCATTCCAGTAACAGTCATTGCACCACCAAAAACCATAGCGCACAATATCAGCCAAATAGTGCTCATCATACCAGCCATTCCACGTGTAGAAACTAAATTGTTCAGTTCAGACAACCCAGTATCGATACCAGTACTTCCGTAAACTATAATCATTGCACCTTTAAAATGCGATATAATACCACCATCTTTACAACCTGAAATTTCACTTAACAAATGTGGTTGAGCAATTATTGCAACAAACACAGCTATCATTGTTGCCAAAAATAAAACCATAATAGAAGGCATTTTCTTTGCAATCATAATACCTGTAATAATGGGAACAATAAGCAATACAGGAGATATGTAAAATGTACTCGATATAGCATTAAGATAAGAATCAACAGATGTTGAAGCCGATACATCATGACAAAGACCGTACGTAACATAAATAGCCAACGCAATCATAAATGTGGGTATAGTTGTATAGAGCATATATCTAATGTGTGTGAATAACGGAGTTCCCACAGTTGATGATGCCAACACAGTAGTATCGCTCAAAGGCGATATTTTATCGCCAAAATACGCACCAGAAATAATAGCACCAGCTATCCAACCATCACTTATTCCTAATGCTCTACCAATGCCAATTAAAGCAACACCAATAGTTGCAACTGTTGTCCACGAGCTTCCTGTCACAACCGATACAATAGCACACACAAAACAAGTTATAGCCAAGAAACATTCTGGTGTTAGAATTTGCAAACCATAGTAAATCATAGTTGGCACAATACCACTTACCATCCATGCACCACCTAAAGCACCTATCATTAGTAGAATAATAATAGCTTGCGAAACTCCACCAATTTTATCGGCTACAGACTTCTCAAAATCAGCCCACGTTATGTGCTTAAAAAACATACCTAACCCCACTGACATTGCTGATGCAATCAACAATGAAATCTGACTTGCTCCAGCAAGCGAATTGCTTCCAAACACATACACAACACAACCAATCAGCACAACTAATAGTACCAACGGAATAAGCGATATCCACACTGGTGGTAATTTTACTTTTTCATTAAACATACAACGCATTATCAATTAAAAGAAAGTGTCAATCAACCATATTTTTATCAAAGTAGAATTGACATTTTTTTAAAGAAACAGAAAATAAGATTATGAAATCTATAAAGTCTATTATATGTTTATTATTGGGAATTACAGCTACTTCGTTGTCGGCAAAAATGTTGGAACGAGAACGTGGATACTCAGGAAATCCTGTTATCGACGGTTGGTATGCAGATCCTCAAATAAGAATTTACGAAGGCAAGTATTGGATTTTTCCAACAACTTCAGGTTTATTTAAAAATCAAGTGTTCTTTGATTGCTTTAGTTCTCCTGACTTGGTTACTTGGACAAAACATCAACGAATTATCGACAATAAAGAACTAAAATGGGTCAACAGTTGCTTATGGGCACCTGATTCAATCGAGAAAGACGGCAAATATTATCTGTTCTTTTCGGGCAACGACGCCTACCCTATTGATCGTAAAGGTGGCGATATGACTGTCCGTAAAACTACCGACAAAAAATACGGAGGCATTGGTGTAGCAGTTGCCGATAAACCCGAAGGTCCGTATAAAGACCTAATCGGTAAACCTCTAATCGACAAATTTTGGAACATTGCACAACCAATCGACCAATACGTTTTCAAATATAAAAATCAATGGTACATGATTTATGGTGGTTGGCGAAAATGCAACTTAGTTCAGTTGGCTGACGATTTCAAATCGCTCAAGCCATTTCCAGACGGCTCAATGTACAAAGATATGACTCCACAAGGTTATGTTGAAGGCTCTGTTATGTTTGAACGCAAAGGCAAGTGGTACTTTATGTGGTCGGAAGGCAATTGGACAAAAGGCACATACAAGGTTGCATACGGAATTGCCGATACCCCATTTGGTCCGTTTGAACGCTTAGGAGCAGTTCTTGAAAACGATGAAAATGTTGCAACAGGTGCGGGGCATCACTCGGTATTCAACTACCCAAACACTGACGATTGGTATATTTGTTATCATCGTCGCCCAATACCAAACTATCATAGAGACCATAGAATGACTTGCATCGATAGACTTTACTTCGATAAAGACGGAAAAATTAAACCAGTAAAAATGACTTTCAAAGGTGTAAAAGCAAGAACTTTAAAATAAAAAAATGAAATACAAAAAAATAATTACAATAGCTTCTATTATAGGAGCAACAATTTGTTTAAATGCACAAACGCAATCTATCGATGTAGATTGTTCTAAGCAAATTCAAACAGCAACAAACTTCCTACATGGTGCATGTTTGGAAGATCTCAATCATGAAGTCTATGGTGGTCTTTATGGTCAAATGATTTTCGGCGAACGCTTTGAAGAACCACCAGAAGGTGCAATTCCACCTGAATTTGAAGTTGCTCATGGCTCGTGGCGTACACTGCCAACACACACAGAAGGCGATCCAAGCTCAGAAATTGCAGTGCTATTGTATAAAGAACAAGCCGAAGAAGGCGAGATTTCCGTAGAGATGTCGCCCAAACCACATAAACCAATTCTTATGCTCAATGGAACATATCCAGATAATAAAAATCTGGGAGAAATGGATACTTATTATGTAGATATTCGTCAGCGTGAAATAATAATTTTTGGAGCTAATCGCAAATATTTACGCAAGACACCCGTAAATTATGAATTTGAAAAGTGGAATACTTTTGGTGCAAAAATATCGCATAAAAATGGTCTCGAAGTAAAGCTCAATGGCAAAGTTGTAGCACACTACCCCGATTTAAAACCACTTCGCAAGGGCTACTTCGGCATTGGTTATAACACAGACCCAGGGGAAATCAGTGGTATTAGAAATTTTAAATTTACTGGCAACGGAAAAAACTTTTATAGTCCATTAGCTGGATATTCAAGTAAAGCTCAAATTAGTGGACGTTGGATTAGGTCGGAAAACAGCAACAATGCAAATTTTCAAATTGCCCACGAAAATAATCGTACGCTACAAATTGTAGAAGGTTTAGATGATTCGTCGGTAGCTCAAATAACAAATTTAGGAACATTCAAAAATGGGAATGGTTTTCCTGTAAAAGACAATGAAGAGTTTGAAGGCTTTATAACAATGCGTACAAACCTCGATGAAAACGCAAAAGTTTTTGTAGAAATTACAGGTAATAAAGTTGAGCTAAAAGTAGACAAAAATTCAAATGGCGAAATAAAAAAATATCCATTCAAAATAAATAAAAAATACGCTCAAGATGTAAATGAATTTTCTATAATACTACAAGGAAAAGGTAAAATAGCACTCGATATGGCATATTTGCATCGCTCAAAATTGTGGCGTAATATGGCAAATGTTCGTCCCGATATAGCTGATAAAATGGCTGAACAAAACTTGGGTATACTCCGTTATGGAGGTACAATGGTAAATAATCCAAATTACAAATTTAAGTCGATGTATGGCGACAAAGATAAACGCCCAACATTCAGGGGGCACTGGTATCGTTATGCAACGCTGGGCTTTGGTGTTATTGAGTTTACGAAGTTCTGCAAAGCTATGGGAGCAGAACCCGTATTTGCAATAAATGTAGATGAAACTCCCGAAGATGTTGCCGATATGATAGACTATTTCAATGGCGATACATCTACAAAATGGGGAGCAAAACGTGCTAAAGACGGATACCCCGAACCATACAAAATAAAATATATAGAACTCGGCAACGAAGAATGTATAATCGACCCATATAAAGAAAATTACGAATATACTGTAAAACGCATAAAGTTGTTAGCCGAAGTCATAAAGAAAAAAGATCCGTCTATAAAAATTATCCATGCGTGCTGGTGGAACGATAAAATCCCTGAAATAATGAAATACGTTCTAAATGAACTCGATGGCATTGCAGATTTTTGGGATATGCACCCATGGGTAAATAATATCAATAGCGGAAAAAATTTGGAACGCACTATTAAACATTGGCGCGACTCTTTCAAGAAATTCAAACCCGACCATAAAATGCGTGTGATTATCCTCGAGGAAAATGGCTCAATTTGTAATCATCAACGAGCTATATCGCACGCTGGAATTTTGCAAACAGTACGCAAGAATATGGACTTTGTAATTGCTACTTGCCCAGCTAACGCACTCGAAGCCTACAAACAAAACTTCAATGGTTGGCACCAAGGCATTGTGTTCTTCGACCAAAATAAAGCATTTGGCCAACCATCGTTCCATGTTCAGAAAATGGATTCGCAAAACCTACTTCCACGCGTAGTAAAAACATCGGAACATAATAAACTAATTGTATCGGCAGCAACCGATGAACAAGGTAAAACATTAGCTGTTTATATTGTAAATCCAACAATGGAAGAAATAGATGTGCCGATAAATATATCAAATTTCGCTGGTAGTACATCAAAAGCAAAAGCTACTACAATTTTGGGAAATTGCAAAGATGAAAACACACCTTATGCTCCCGAACATATCAGCCCAGTTGAATATATTTGGCAGTTCGATAGTACAAAAACCTTCAAGGCAAAACCTTATTCTTATACAATTCTTAGATTTTAAAAATTGTTCATTTTTAGCTACAAGCACCACGAGGGCAAACTTTTTATTATATGTTGGGAAATGGCGAAGATTGCTTTGCAATAGCTTCTTTGTCTAACTATATCAAATTAGAACCAACTTAGAAACGGAAATAAAAAACGTGAGAGACATGTGCTTAGAACGTTGCTTTTGCGAGCGTGAGCGACCTTTGGTCGTGAGTCGATACAAAAGTGCGTTTTTAGCTACAAGCACCACTTTGCGAATTTAAATACAAAAAAAGGCAATTCTAAGAATTGCCTTTCATCATTATAATAAAAAATATTGCCCTCAGATTAGAATCAACGTAAGAAACAGAAACAAAAAACGTGTGTGGTGTCTGCTAAAAACGTGCTTTTGCGAGCGTGAGCGACCTGTGGTCGTGAGTCGATGCAAAAGTGCGTTTTTAGCTACAAGCACCACGAGGGCAAGCTAATACAAAAAAAGGCAATTCCGAAGAATTGCCTTTCATCATTATAATAAAAAATATTGCCCTCGTGGTGCGTCCACACACGTTTTTTTAAAGGAGAGAGAATGATACCGTTACACCTGCCATAACAATGGCTACCATGCTCATAAGCTTTATGAGAATGTTCAAAGATGGACCAGATGTGTCTTTGAATGGATCGCCAACAGTGTCGCCAATAACGGCAGCTTTGTGGGCTTCAGAGCCTTTCCCTCCAAAATTGTCTTGTTCAATGTATTTCTTGGCGTTGTCCCAAGCACCACCACTGTTTGCCATAAATATAGCTAAAACAAACCCCGAAGCTAAAGCACCACCGAGGAGTCCTAAAACACCAGTTACGCCAAAAACTAATCCAGTAATAACAGGAGTTGCAACAGCTAATAACGAAGGGAAAAGCATTTCTTTTTGAGCAGCCTTGGTAGAAATTTCTACACAACGAGCATAGTCTGGATCAGAAGTACCTTGCATAATGCCGAGATTTTCACGGAATTGACGACGAACTTCGTTTACCATTTGGTTGGCAGCGCGTCCGACAGCATTCATTGTAAGACCACAGAAAAGGAACGACATCATCGAACCAATGAACATACCCAAAAGAACTTTTGGATTCATCAAGTTTACGCCGTAAATGTTCATAAAATCGAGTAGTGAAGCGTTTTGAACACCACCAACTTTCTCAAATTTTTCTAAGATAGAAGAAGCGTATTCAGAAATGTTTGCATTGCCCTTTATGCGAACTAAACCAATGCGAAGCTCTTCAACATACGAAGCCAATAGAGCAAGAGCAGTCAATGCTGCCGACCCAATAGCAAAACCCTTGCCAGTTGCGGCAGTAGTATTACCGAGAGAATCGAGCATATCGGTGCGACGACGAACTTCTTTTCCCAAGCCCGACATTTCTGCATTCCCACCAGCATTGTCAGCAATTGGGCCGTAAGCATCCGTAGCCAAAGTAATGCCTAAAGTTGATAACATACCAACAGCAGCAATACCTATGCCATAAAGACCTTCCGACATATTTGAGAAATCGCCACCTGCTGAGAAAATAAATGCTAATGCAGTACCAACAACAATAGCCATAACTGGATAGAATGTAGAAATCATACCAGTACCCATACCAGCAATAATTACAGTTGCTGGACCAGTTTTTGCTTGTTCGGCAATACCACGAGTTGGCGAGTAAGCTTCTGAAGTATAGTACTCGGTAATTTTGCCAATGAAAATACCAGTTATCAAACCTGTAATAATAGAAGCCCAGTTGCCAAGCCAGTTTGGCATACCGAGTTGCCATAAAATCAAAGCAGAAACAATGGCAATTAAAATAGAACTAGCATTTACACCCTTACCTAAAGCACCTAAAAGTTGTTTGCTGTCGGCACCAGGTTTTACGCGTACAAAGTAAATACCAACAATAGAAAGCACAACACCAATAGCACCAATAATCATAGGCGCTAACACAGCTTTCATCTGTACATCAACGTTAGTCATATAAGCAGCAGCACCTAATGCAGCTGTTGCTAAGATAGAGCCACAGTACGATTCGTACAAGTCAGCGCCCATACCAGCAACGTCGCCTACGTTGTCGCCTACGTTGTCGGCAATAGTAGCAGGATTGCGAGGATCGTCTTCTGGGATTCCAGCTTCAACTTTTCCAACAAGGTCTGCACCTACGTCGGCAGCCTTTGTGAAAATACCACCACCAACACGAGCAAACAAAGCTTGCAAACTAGCCCCCATACCAAAAGTGAGCATTGTAGTGGTTATGATAATCATCTTATGTGCTGGATTTGCATCTTCAATAAAATAGTTTAGAATTACAAACCAAATAGAAATGTCGAGCAAAGCTAAGCCCACCACGACAAGCCCCATAACTGCACCAGAACGAAACGCAACACGCAATCCGTGGTCGAGGGAATTCTTAGCGGCATATGCAGCACGATTCGATGCATAGGTTGCAGTTTTCATACCAAAGAACCCAGCCAAACCAGAGAAAAAGCCACCAGTTATAAAAGCAAACGGTACCCATTCGTTCTGCACACCTAAGCCATATGCCAAAAAAGCAAAGAAGAGAAATAAAGCAACAAATACACAAGCAACTATTTTGTATTGTTGTTTTAAATATGCCAATGCACCTTGACGTACGTGTAAGGCAATTTTTTTCATGATGTCGGTTCCTTCTTCTTCCGACTTCATTCCTTTATAAAATAATAGCGCAAAAACTAACGCTACTACTGAAGCGATTGGAACTAACCAAAACGCTGGATTAACTGTTGCCGACATCATAGCCGATTCAGACATTGTTGTTATTATTGATGTAATCATATCTACTTTTTGTTTGTAAATGTTCTTTCTAAAACGAAAGATAAAAATTTTCTCACAATAAGTCTTACACAAATAAAAAAAATATCGAACATTTTTTTTTAGTTAAATAATTTTTTTTCTTTCATAAGTACATGCAAAACATATCGTTTCAAACAAAACCCACAAAAAAACAACATATAAAATAACCTTTGTTTGAGTTTTTAAAGTTTTTTAATTCATTTCGATAAACTATAAAACAAAAATTCTTAAAAAAAATGAGATACATGTATCTCATTTTTTATATAAAAAGCTTAGTTTATTGTATTGAAGCTGAACGCCACCAATCGTAATGCTCGTCTTCTAATTGTTTAATAGAGGGTATGGGGTAAAACAATAAGCCATCTTTACCTCCGACAAAAAATCCCGAACGGATCATTCTGTATGGAAACTCGCTTGTAGTACGCAACAAAACCTTGTTATTTTTACCTCCTTTTGATGAAACTTGTATTAAACAATCACGCAAATGATACTGATTTTTATATGGTAAAACCGACATATCGCCATTGTAAATATCGTTTTCAAGTTCACCTAATTTCATATCGCAAAAAGCAATTTTATCGAAACGCACTAATGCTTCTTGCGATGTAATTTCGGCAACATACTGACTCGGATTCAAAATGCTAACCACGCGTGTACGAGCAGGTGCTAACGTTTGATACATATAAGGATGCACCTTGTTTTCTGGCTTATATTCGGCACTTGAAATTTCTAAAGTTTTACCATCGCTTGTTACTACATACAACTTACCAATTGCACTAATTGGTACATGTTCTAAAACTCTGTAAACCGACAAATAAACCGACTTATGTGGCGAGCCATCGGCGTGTGGTTTACAAAGATCATCGATCTTTGAAACAGGAAGATAATCGCTGACAAAATTTTTGTCGACTTCAAAGAAGATTGCCTGCGAATAATTTCTACGCAACGATCCAGTTGCAAAATACGAACCAAACTCTTTAGGTGGTAAATTCGATGCAATTAACGCTTCTGGTGACAACGATAAATATAGGTATGTTTGCATATTACGTATTTCCTTTCATTCGTGTTTCGTTATGTTCCTTGAACTGCCCACATCTTTTTCTTTTTAATAAAAAAGTCAATAAAAAATAATTTCAAAAAAATGGTATTCTATTCGAATACCATTTCTCATTCTTAAAACATTTCTATTTATTAACTATCTCTATACCTACGGGAATTTCGACTCTCGGCTTTTTACCAGATTCTTTTTTCACAACTATATCACCCAATGGTGTAGGATAAACAATCTCGTAAGCATCTTCAATATTTGAAGGGTTTATAGAAACTTTTTTCCATCCTGCACTAAGTTGTTTTATACCACCTAAAATTTGAGGTAGAATAAATGCTGGATGAGCAGTCCAAGCATGCGAGTGCGTCATCTTTGAGGCATCGTAATTTTCAAAGGTAGTACCATATTCGCCCATATCTTTCCAACGACGCATAATGAAGTTGTAAACGTCTTGACCATAACCAGCATCAACCATAGTCATAAAAACATAAACAACCCAGAACGAAGATGGCTCGGCATGTGTTTTTAAATCGGATCTTAAGTATGGCAACAAAATTTTAGTTTTGGCTTTTTCAAAATCGAACCCCTCAATGTTGTTCATCTTCGATACAATCTGAGCTTGTATACTACAAAGTTTGTTTTGTGTACCATCGGGTAATATACCATCAACAGCTAACCCATCTTTGTTTATCAAGTGTGTCTGAATAGATTTTCTTATGTTTTTTGCTATGCGTTCGTAACGCTTAGCATCGGCTTGCAAATTGTTTTGCTTGCACATTAAAACAAGTTTGTCCATAGCCTGCAAATACCAATGATTAAGTATTGCTGGTTGACCACTTTTCTGAATGCCAGTCCAATCAAGGAACAACCAATAACGATTATCGTATTTTACCAATCCAGTTTTCTCATCAGTCATATTCTCGAAGTACGAAATAATAGCATCTACAACCTTCTTGTGCTTGAGATAAGGCTCGATAGAACCAGTTTGCCAATAATAATCCCAAATAGTCATAATCCAAGTCAGCGAGAAATCGGGCAATATGCAGGAGTGTGCAAATGTTGGAGCGTGTCCGTAAGTAAGACCATTGGGAACTTGTTGCATAGATATAATTTTTATACCTCTACGCAACAACTTGGTATCGCCCGATATAAAGAACGAATTCCACGCTTGAACGCGAGCATCGCCCCACCATTGAGCTTGTTCTCTAAAAGGCGTATCAACATAAGCATCGAGCGAACAAATTTTTTGCGTATGTTTGCAAGCATTCCATATCTTTTGAGCGTTATCGTTTGAAACCTTAAAAACACCCTTATCGGCATGTGGATATGCAGCCCAACGAAGTGTAGGTGTTATCTTGAGTTGACTCGAGTTATTGCGAACACGAACAAGCATATAGCGAAATCCCTGTAAGGCATGAAACTCGTGAGTAAAACTGCCCTTTCTACAAATCATTCTGTTAGCCATAGAACGCATTGAACCAATGTTGTATGGGTTATCGACATCATAACCATCTGTGTAATATTCAGTAAACAAGGTATCAATAATTTCGCCACCATTAGCACCTTCTACTTTAAAAATAGGAATACCAACATTTACTTTGCCAAAGTCTATCAAATACGAACGTTGCATATCTTTTGCAGATGGTGAAACAACAAAAGAAGTCTGTTGTTTTTCAATACCCTTTTGCAACGTCTCTCCCTCCATAGCTATGAGTTTTGCAACATTTTGAACTTTGTCGGAATTATCAAGTGCCTTGCCTTCGCCTTCTGCAACGAGAGTTTTCATTGAAATAATTTTGTACTCGTTCATAGGAATCATACGTTCTTCAAACGAGTAATATGGCATTGCATTATAACAAGAACGTGCCCACTTTGTACCAGTATCCCAAGAAGAATCATCAAATTCTGGTAAAATCCACTCAGGATTTTCTATGCGAAGGTCAACATGTTCCTGATTTTCGCGTTGAACAGAATATGGCGCTGTTTCACGATGATAACCTACAAGGCGACGGCACTTGATTTTAGTATCAGATTTTATAACACAATCTTTACCCATATCTAAAGCAAACAACAAACCTGCTCTACCTTCAAAAACATAGCTAAAGGTGTGTCTGCCAGGATTAAATACGCGTACTGCTATTACGTTTTTACCAACTTTCAAATATCGGGCAACATCAACTTCGTCATAAGGCCACGAACGTTGATAACCACGAGCAGGACCATTACAGACAAACTCTCCATTTATGTACAAACGATATGTAGCATCGGCAGTTATGTACATTATTGCTTTTTGAGGTTTATTTTTAATATCGAAAGTTTTTCTAAAACCAGCATATGAATTTGTGATATCGTACCCCCACGAGCCTTCTCCTGGCCACATCCACATTGCACTTTTTAAGGCATTAGGAACATTCTGCCAAATTGCATCGGTTTCAACAACCGGATTTTCGTAGGTATCGGCATACGATGGTACCGAAAATCCCAAACACATCATCAAGATATTTATTATTTTCTTCATAAATTATAAGTAAATTAAACGTTTGACTTAATTATTTAAAACCGATGAATTCATTGCAACCTTTTTTATTTGCCAACATAAACATATTATTATTTGATTTGACATTGTATCATAAAAAAAAAGTATAGAGAGTATGTCAGAACACGTTATACATTTAATTGTCTCAGACGATGATTTCATTGCTATCAATAGAGCAAGAGAAATATACGAAGAAGCTTCAAGAGAAGTCTTAGATGATATGTCTATTGAGATAATAGAAGCTACTGTAAGCAAAATAGAAGATGCTTTAAACGTGTGTAATAAAATTGTATCGGCAGCACTTACAACACCTCTTTTTGGAGGAAAGAAAGTAGTGTGGGCGCGTAATCTAAACTTCCTTAACGATTCGCCTATATCTAAAAACGACGATGTTCGCGAAGCATTAAAGCATATGCTAAACACTCTTTCCGAATTATCGCCAAACGACGTAACAGTAATAATAAATGCCTCGCCTGTAAATCGAACAAGCAAGATATTTAAGGATTTCAGCTCAACATCAAATTTTGAAGACTTTAAAACAAAAGATTCAGAAAACGCATGTAGCGATTTAATTAAAATAGAAGCCAAGAAATTAAACATAGAACTTGAGCGAGGTGTTCCAGAAACAATATCTGCCATTGTTGCAAATAATTCGCGTATGGCGCTTCAAGAGTTAAAAAAGCTTGCTACATATGTAAATTTTGAACGTCCTATTTCAGAAAAAGATGTAATAGATATGGTACCAATTTTTGGCGAAGGCGATTTTTTTGAAATATCGAACGCTTTTTATTCTGGTGATATAGAAACAGCAATGGCAGCACTGCACCGATATTTTTTCACAAATAAAAACGCGTCGGCACGCCCAATAATAACAGTTATACAAAAGCAAAACTCACTACTTATTCAGTTGAGAACTTTAATGGATACAAAAATTCTGCCACGCGTAAATTCACCTCAGCCAAGAGGTGCAATTTCAAACGCCGAAAATATTTTAGGCAAATATTTTGAAGG
Organism: Verrucomicrobiaceae bacterium; assembly: GCA_015061955.1. Lineage (GTDB taxonomy): Bacteria > Verrucomicrobiota > Verrucomicrobiia > Opitutales > Intestinicryptomonadaceae > Merdousia. Next base: position 50,634 of record SUVO01000001.1, on the reverse strand, counting down.
TGCCGATAAAAAAAGTTCGTACAATTTATTTTCTCAAAACGAATGGTATGCAGGCTCAAAGCTTGCCCCTATTGCTGCTAAATTTACACTAAAGCAACTTATAGATATTCAGATGAATTTGACTAAAGCTTTTGAGAATTTGATAACGCGTCCGAATAACGATGAAGCTATAATGCGCGAATTATTTTTATCAGTTCGTTAATATATTTGTTACAAACAAAAAAGCAGTGTATTTTTTCTTACACTGCTTTTATTTTTTATAAAAAAACTATTTACTTGGAGTTTGCTTGATTTCAATTACATCGTGAGGCGAGCTTTCCTTTTGACCAGCACCAGTCAAACGTGTAAAACGAGCATTTGCACGAAGCTCAGGCAACGTTCTTGCACCAAGATAGCCCATACCACTTTGAATACCACCAACAAACTGACGCAACATATCATCAACCGAAACTGAAACTTCTTTGAGTGCTTCAACACCTTCAGCTGTAATTTTGTCGGTCTTATTTTTGATATCGTGTCCGTAGCGAGCAGCCGAACCAGCCTTCATAGCAGATAACGAACCCATACCACGATACTGCTTATACATCTTGCCATTAATTTCCATAATCTGTCCAGGAGCTTCAGGACAACCTGCAAGAAGCCCACCACAAATCATACAATCTGCAAGAGTCAAGGCTTTAACCATATCGCCACTTTTGGTAATACCACCATCGGCAATAGTACGAACACCAAGCTTGCGTGCCTGTGTTGAGCAAACATACAACGCTGTAAGCTGAGGTATACCGACACCAGCAACGATACGAGTTGTACAAATAGAACCAGGACCTTGACCAATTTTGATAGCATCGGCACCACGTTCTGCAAGAAACTCTACCCCAGCAGCATTAGTTACATTACCACCAATCAAGGTCAATTCAGGAAATGCATCGCGAAGTGCTTTTACAGTATCGCCAACACCTTGTGTAAAGCCATGAGCTGTGGAAACTGCTGCAACATCTAAGCCTTCGTCAACCATAGAGCCAACATGATTTATAATGTTTTCAAAATCGAGCGAGCCATCTGGCTTACGCATCATTGCAATCGACGCACCACAACGCAAACGGAATTTAGAGTCGCGAGTATTCTTTTGCTGACGATTGCGTTCTTCTGAAATACGTTCGATATCGCTAAGAGTGAACAAGCCACGCAATTTATCGTTATCGTCAACAACCAAAAGTTTATGAACTCCAAAATGTTTATCAAAGAAAGTATCGGCAACTGCTATTGGATCACCACCAAGCTCGCTTTGACGCACTGTATAAACTTCTGAACGAGGAGTCATTGCTTTAGCCACTGGCAACGAAGCATAACGATCCTTTACAATACTACCTGGAAGCAAACCAACAAGAGTATTATTTTCATCAACAACTGGGAATGTACGGAAACGGAAATTCTTATCGGTTACCATTCCAAGTACATCGCCAATCAACATATTTGGCGAAACTTTTATAGGATCTTGAATTAAACCGTGTATGTAATTTTTTACTCTTATTACCTCTGCAAGCTGATCTTGTTGCGACATATTGCAATGAATAAGTCCCAAACCACCATTTCGAGCCATTGCGATAGCCATCTGCGATTCTGTAACAGTATCCATATCCGATGAAATAATCGGCAAAGGCAAATCAATAGAATCAGACAACGACGAATCGGTTCTGGTTTCACGAGGAAGAACATCAGAATACTGTGTAGCCAAAGACACATCATCGTAAGTTAGGGCATAACCCGCGTTGGCATGGAAGAACGCATCGGCGTCCAAGAAAAATTTATCATCTAAACTATTCATAGTCGGTTGATTTTCCCTTATGTTAATTAGATTTGAGTTGATAGATTGTCAAGATTTATTTTCAAATTATAAGTTTTAAATATCGTTTATGGGAAAAGTTTCTTTATAGTTTCTACTAAAGTCGTTTTTACAAAAACTTGTCCTTTTCGATTAACTACCATCATAACTCTACACTTACGCTTTATTTCTTCAGGATTATACTTTACAATTTCTATTTCACCTGAACCACGTTTTTTAATGTCGGGATTTTTTATACGTTCAAATTTTTGAGGTAATCCATACCATGTAAAATGGATATCCCACCCACAATCAGAACCATTGTTATCTACCAAATTAGGATACATTTTTACGAAATCAGGAATTGTATTTGTATAAACTCTGACAACAAATGCAGTTGGTAAACCTTGAATATACTTTGCCATACTCGAAACCTTACCAGCACGAGCAGCATACATAAAATCGAGTGGATCAAAACCTGTTAAATTTATACCATTATAATTACCAAATCTGTTTTTCTCTTTGAACTTACGCGATCCATAATACCACTTATTGAAACTCATACTCGACATAAGACCAATTTCAAAATGCAAATGAGCTTGTTCTTTTGGAATTTTATACCCTCCAGCCGAACGCCCCATTTTACCCAAACGCTCACCTGCCTTAAACGAACGACCAACACCAACTGCTTTATCGATTTCAGCTAAGTGAGCATAAAGCGAATAAACTTGAACATCTTCGTTAGTATGAACCATCACAACGTATTTGCCATAACCACTATTACCCGAATGCTGATTTACGCAAACAATCTTACCATCTAAAGCAGCATAAATATCATCGAGAGCTTCTCGACGTTTATCGCGTTTCGACGGACGAATATCAATACCTTCATGAAATTTATAGCCGTTATTACGAACATCACCAAAAGCACCACTGGTTGGATTTCCACTTGCAGTAGGTTGCAAAAAACTTTCGGGGTTACGCCCTAACGCAAAATCGTCTAAAGGCGTTGGCCAAACAACGTCAGCATTTAGAGCATGGCAAGAAAAAGCTAATATTACTAATGAAAGGTATCGCAACATAAAGTTAGAGGTCTCGTTTCATTTCGTTTACTTTGTCGAGTTCATCTGTCATTTCCTCTACAAATTCGTGAATAGTCTTTTTAGCATCGTAATATTCACTTGGAACAAACAAACGACCATCGGTAATAACTGTGTCTATTATACGCAAACCTATTGGATTCGAATTATAACTGCAAACTATGTAAGAACCCATATTCGATGCAGTAGCATTAGTGAGTTTTCTAATACCACGGTCATTCAATGTAAAATAGAAACCTTCTATTTTACCTCCCATTGGCATTGCATTTTCGGCAACATTAATTTTTTCGATATCACCACTATACAAAATGATATCGGTATTAACAAACAAACGAGTTCCTGTTATGGGCATAACAACCGATTTATATGCGCGTCCGGTATCAACACCACGCAAAGTTGCCACATTAAAAGTAATTAACTTGGCATCTTTATTACTGCTACAAGCCGACACCAACAATGTAATAAATAAAAGAGATATAAATTTAAGTATTTTCATATTATTATGCTTCCTAATTGTGATTGAATTTTTATAATTAAATCTTCGTCTAAATTTTTTTGAGGAACTTCAAACACGCGTTTCGTAGAAACATGCAGATATTTTTGAACATCACCTACTGCTCTACCCATCGGACGCAACACACGTTTTCGTTCCAACAACAATGCAAGCATTTGCTTTACCACATCAGCTTCTTCTGTCTGAACTTGCGATGAATCATCAAACAACGATATAAAAAAGTCTTCTGACGATGCCAACGACATTTTGCGCGCCATACGCTCATCTTCATCAGGATTTGCACTCACTACACGCTCCCAGCGACCTATTGTTCTACCTGATATTTGTTGTTGATTAAATTCTTCTTTCAAAAAATCAGCTCGATCCAAATTGCCGAGTTCATCTATAAACACTGCACACACAACAGTATCGCCAGGCTTAATTTCTTTACCTGATGTCGATTTTTTTGCCAAAGGTTTTATTTGCCACTCTAACATAGTACTTGTTTTATTTATCGAAAACGAGTTTTCCACCATTGAAAACATCACCAACTTTTATAAAATTTCTTTCAAGTTTTTTGCCATTGAATGAAACGTTTGTCAAAACCTTTTCTTTACCAATTTTATCGGCAACAATCTCGAGAGTTTTACCATTTCTAAGGGCAACTGTTATACGTTTGAACTGTGGAATACCCAATGCGTATTCGCCCGAAGCCGAACATACAGGATAAAAACCCATACAACTATACAAATACCATGCCGACATCTGACCACAATCGTCATTACCAGAAAGACCATCTGGCAACGCACTATAATTTTTCTTTATAATGTTTGGTATTCGCAACTGAGCTTTATCTAAACGATTACAATAGTTGTACATATACACATAGTGATGCGAAGGCTCGTTATCATGACGATAATGTTTTCCATCAAAAACTTCATCTAAATTCTTTACAAAATTTTCTGCGCCACCCATTAAATCAATAAGACCTTGTGCATCTTGCATTACACAAAATCTGTAATTCCAATTGCTAGCTTCGGTTAAACCTTCATTTTTATTTTTATGGAACGAGCCATCTGAATTTTTTGCATGGAAAAACGCAGTTTTAGCATTATACAAATTTTTATAATTTTGCGATTGCTTCATAAAATACTTATAATCGGCTTCATTACCCATTGCCTTTGCCATTTGAGCAATACAGTAATCGCTCAAAGCAAATTCGAGAGTTCGTGATACAGATTCTCTTGTATAATCGGCTGCTACATAACCGAGTTTTAAATAGTTTGTAAGTCCACCACGAGCCTCATAACCATCGCGTTCCCACTTTGTATGATGTTCTGGAACTCTAATTCTATTTACATCGCGCCAATCTTTTTTAAGGTCGTCTTTTGGAGGTATTGTAGCATCTTTCTTCATACCTTCAAAAGCTGTTTTTACATCAAAGTTTCTAAACCCATTTATATATGCATCGGCTATTACAGTATCGGCATGAGTGCCAATCATAATATTTGTAAACGACGGATTTGGCCACTTAGGAAACCAACCACTTTCTTTGTACATTTGCACTAAAGCTTGCATCATATCATCAACACGCTCAGGTGCTATAATCTGAAGCCATGGATGTTGAGCGCGAAAGGTATCCCACAACGAGTATGCGTTGTAAGAAACACCATTATGAACTTTATCATCAAAAGCACTGTAATAACGACCGTACTCTGAAAATTCGCGAGGATACTGCAATGTTCTAAAAAGCGATGTATAGAACATTGTTCTTTCTGCATCTGTTGCACCTTCGATATTAACCTTATTTAGATAATTCGACCACAAAGACTTTACACTTTCTTTAACTTCAGCAAAACTCTTGTTGCCAATTTCTCTGTTGAGATTATCTTCTGCTTGAGCGTAATCGATGAACGACGAACCTATACAAACTTCAACATCTTCTGTACCTTTTGCAAACTGCACATTTATAGACATCTGATTTTCAGATGTAAGCGACTTATCTTTTGAAAAACGTGCATGATGCAACACTATAAAATCTTTAATATTTTTATTGAACTTAAACACATAATAGCCTTTTAAATTTTTAAGCTTTGGGCTTATGTGTTTTTCGTGAGTTTCAGCGTTGTAAACGCGAACTTCACGTTTCTGTTTATCGATAATATAATTACCCTCGCCTAAGCCACGAGTAATTTCAATCATAAACGATGGCTCACTACCTTTAGGATATGTTATTTTTGCAAAACCACAACGTGAAGTTGCAGTCAATTGAGTCTTAATTATACCATTAGGGAAATCTTCAAAAGATACTTCGTAGAAATAAGGAGTAGCAATTTCCTTAGATTTATCGATTTTTTGAGCACGTTCAATAGCATCAAAACGTACCTTACACTGAGGCATAAATGTTACATAACCATAATCACCCATCCACACACAAGGTTGATGTGTTGCCATAAAGCCAATCAAATTTGTATCATCGTAATGATACATTGTCTTAGATATACAATTAACACGAGTTGCTGCACACCATTGAGTCATACCGAAAGGTGCGCTAACGGCAGGCGTTGTACCACCATATTCTGTATTCTGCGTAAAATGTATACCTTTTGAGCCAATATACATATTTACATAATCAATGTTTTCCTTTTTATAATCGCACCCAGTTAAAAATAAGATTGTCGATAAGATAATTGTAATAGATAATTTTTTCATATTATTCGTCTTCATCTAATTGATAATTTTTATTGCGTGTTGTTGGACCACCAGCTCTAAGCCACGCATTTATAAACAAATCTATATCGCCGTCCATAACAGCTTGCAAGTTGCCTGTTTCGGCACCAGTTCGGAGGTCTTTTACCATCTGATATGGTTGAAAAACATAACTTCGTATCTGATTACCCCACGATATTTCACCTTTCTCGCCATAAAACTTATCCATTTCAGAACGTTTTTGATCGAGAAGTTTTTCGTAAATTCTACTTTTAAGAATTTTCATTGCAGTTGCCTTATTTTTAAACTGCGAACGCTCGTTCTGACATGCAACCACAATCCCTGTTGGTATGTGTGTTATACGAACAGCACTTTCGGTTTTGTTGACGTGCTGACCACCTTTACCACTGGCTCTGTAAGTATCGATTTTCAGTTCTTCTTCTTTGATTTCAATGTCTATATCTTCTTCAATTTCTGCAATAATATCGACAGAAGAAAACGATGTATGACGGCGTTTGTTAGAATCGAATGGACTAATACGCACTAAACGATGTACTCCACGTTCAGCTTTTATATAACCATAAGCATTATTGCCAACAACTCTGAAAGTTACTTTTGAAACCCCTGCTTCTTCGCCATCTTGCATATCTTCAATTTCTAAAGAAAATCCTCTGCGTTCAGCCCAACGCATATACATTCTAAATAGCATTTCAGCCCAATCGCAACTTTCGGTACCACCAGCACCTGCGTGTATTGTAACAATAGCATTGCATTTATCGTGTGGACCACTCAAGAATGATTCAATTTCTATACGATCTAAAAATTCAGCTAATGATTGAGTTTCTGAAGCTAAGTCAGATGCCAAAGCCTGATCGTCGTCGGATTCTTCAGCAAGCTCAAATAGAGCCTGAAGGTCGTCAATCATAGTCTTCAACTGAAGTTGTGGAGCAACTAAGGCTTTTAAACGAGCCATATCGGATACTGTTTTCTGAGCCGATGTTTGATCGTCCCAGAATGTTGGAGCCGACATAGCTTTTTCTAATTCTTCGATTTCTTCTTGCTTTTTAGGGACGTCAAAGAAACCTCCATAAGTATCCAGCACGTTTCTTTATGTTTTCAGCAGAATTTTTTACTTCAGTATCAATAATCATAAATATAATTTTTTCAAAACTTGTCATTATTATCAACACAAAAAAGCTTGAAAAATAAAATAGATATGAAATACTGACTTCTAACTACATTACATTTTTAACATTAAATTTAAATTATAAGTTATTATGTCAGATCAAAACCCAACCCCAATTTTACCAGAGGCTCCTAAAACAGTTTTGCCTGAGGCGCCTAAAACCGTGCTTCCAGAAGCTCCTAAAACAGTTTTGCCTGAGGCACCTAAAACCGTGCTTCCAGAAGCTCCTAAGACAATCTTGCCTGAGGCGCCTAAAACAATTTTACCAGAAGCACCTAAGACAATACTTCCTGAGGCTCCCAAAACAATCTTGCCTGAAGCACCTAAGACAGTTTTGCCTAACGCTCCCAAGCCAGTTGTAGCAGCTCCACGAGTAAGCCCTGTTGCATCGGCACCAGTAGCTGTTCAAGAAGAATCGTCGAGTGCGTTGTCGATGGCTATAGATTTTGCTGTAGCTGCAGTTTGTGTTGCATTTGCTGTTTTAATTTTTATGGAAATGTAATTTTACTTTAGATAAAAATTACCGAAATATTATATACTATGGCATTAATACATTTAACATCAGAAAATTTTGATAGAGTAATAAATACAACAAAACCAGTGTTGGTTGATTTTTGGGCACCATGGTGTGGACCATGTAAAATGTTGGGACCAACAATCGATGCACTTGCTGAAGAAATTGGTGATAGCGCTGTAATCTGTAAGCTTGATGTCGATGTAGCTCCAGACATTGCACAACGCTTTTCAGTGAATGCAGTTCCAACAATTTTGTTCTTTAAAAATGGCGAACGTGTTGGTGCTTGTGGAATGACATCGAAAGATGATCTAAAAGCCCGTTTAAAAGCATTAGCTTAAGTTTACTTCTGACTTATAATAAATAAAAAAAAGGCACTTAAAATTAAGTGTCTTTTTTTTATTTTTATATATATTCTGTTATAAATTTGTAACTATGTTTATCTACAAAAAAAGGCAATTAAAAATTGCCTTTTTAAAATACACTTAAAATATTTATTTATTAGCGTAATAGTAATCAACCTTTGCCGATACATCTTTATACGAAGCATCAGCTGTATAGATTTCTTTAAATTCAGAAAAAGCCATATCGCCCTTGCCCATTTTTTCATAAGCTGTAGCTAATTCGTAAATGATTTCTTTTTTAGCGTCATTCATAATTTTAGATTCAGTCTTGGCAACATTTAGCTGTTCAACTGCTAAGTCGTATTTACCACCTTTAAAGAATGCTCTGCCTAAGCCTAAGAGAGCCAATAAGCGATGCTTTGGACTGCGTTGAGCAACCTGAAGTTGCTTGATAGCTTCGTCAAGAATGTCGTCTTCAAGATATAGTCTGCCGAGTTCGTAGCGAGCATTGTAGTCGTTTGGATAGCGTTCGACTTGTTCTTTAGCGTTGTTGAGCTTAATCTGACGAATTTTGTTTTCAGTTTCAACAAGCTTTGCTTTAATTTCGGCATTGTCTGGATTTGCTTCGAGCTCAGCTTTGATAGTATCGCGAGCTTGTTCAACTTCTAAGACAACGAAATCTTGTTCTAATTTTTCAAAAGTAGTATCGCCAGCGCCGAGAGGTTGTTTGCGAGCTAAACGAACATATTCCAAAGCTTCAGAGTAGCGACGGAGTTGACGCAAATATTTGCAAATATCTCTGTAATAGTTGATGTTCTGTTCGTCTGCAGCGATTTTTTCTTTGAGGTCTTCAACAAACTTAGCAACAGTTTCATCATCGTTAGTTGAGCTTGTAAGACGTTCGCGTTCGAGCTGTTCTTGAGCATCTTTAACTTTGTCTTTTGCACTACCTTCTTCTTCCCATTTGCCCTTGTTCATGGTTTTCATAACCGATGCAGTACGTGCAATAGCTTGAGCTTCGCCATTTGCTCTATTTTTATTGAGAATATCTTCGCAAACTTGCATAGCTTCATCGGGCTGTTTATTTTTAATGTAGGCATTTGCCAAAGCTAAGAGATTTGCTTCTGATGGAGAGTACTGAACCAAAGCCTGATAACCAGTAGTTGCAATACCGAAATACGAAATAGCTTCGGCAGCTGTTATAAGAATCTTAACTGCAACTGGATTGTCTGGGCAATCGTTCAAGAGCGCTTCTGCCATATTGATAACTTCGAGTGCCTGACCACTTTTAATCATACCACCAGCTTTCATTTGCAACATTAAAGCTTTTGCCGAAGCTCCAATTTTAGCAAAAGGACTTCCCTTGCCGTATTTTCTGTACTGAGCCTGACGCAAAATCTTGCGAACTTCAACACAATTTGGATATTTGTTCAAAACGGTAGTACAAATATCAATTGCGTAGTCTGGATTTTTAGAAAGCGACTTTTCCGCATTTTCAATATTCTTTACAAAACGTGGGTCGAGTTCTGATATAGATATTTCTTTAATTTCTTGGGATTGTTCTGCCATAAATAAGTACTTTGTTAAAATTCAATTATTGAAAGTTTATGAAAAAAACTCATTACTGCAAGTCATTTTCTACACCTTTTTCTAAAATAAGCATACATTCATCAACTAAATCTATATTTTTGCCTTCAACAAGCAATCTAATTTTCTTTTCAGTACCTGAATAACGAACAAGTAATCTGCCCTCTGAACCGAGTTTTTGCTGACATTGTTCGATTGCATTTTTTAGAGTATTTGTTTCTTCGATTGGTGTTTTACGTTCAACTTTTAAAGCTTTAGATTTACATGGATACATAACCACACCACCACGTAATTGAGACAATTTTTTGCCAGAGCAAACCATTACCGACAACACCGATAACGCTGCCGCTAAACCATCGCCACATGGCGATATTTCTGAAAAAATAAAGTGTCCAGAATTTTCACCACCAATATTACAGTTGTTTTCAAGCATCATACGCATAACAAGTCGGTCGCCAATACCACTTCTATGAACAGCTATACCTTTTTTAGCCAAACAATCGTCTAAGCCCATATTACTTTGTAATGTAGTAACAATAGCATTGCCCTTTAAAACGCCTCTGTTCTGAGCATCGTCGGCAATCAAGTAGAGAACTTCTTCACCTTCAAGAACCGATGCATTTTCATCAACAACCACAACTCTGTCGCCATCGCCATCGTGTGCAAAACCTACGTCGGCACCAACTTCTTTGCAAAATGCCGATATTTCTTCAGGATGCTGACTACCAACACCATTATTGATATTCATTCCATCGGGCGACGATGATTTTTCAAAAACTTCGGCTCCGTACATTTTAAATACAGCCGAAGAAATTTTACTTGTGGCACCATTTGCCATATCGATGGCAATTTTCACACCTTTCAAAAAGTTTGCTGGAAATATACCAGACATTTTCTTGGCATATTCTTCAACAGCAAATTCACCGGTATTTATCTGACGTGGTTGAAATTCGCACTTCACATAAGATGGATTTGGCAAATAGAATTTTTCGAGTTTTTCTTCAAAAGCAAGTTGAACATCGTCTTCAACTTTCAACGCTTGCGAGTTGAAAAATTTTATACCATTATCGGTATATGGATTATGTGATGCCGTTATCATAGCACCCAAATAAGCCGATGTATGCAACACTGCATAAGCCAAAGCTGGTGTAGGCAACACCCCCACATCTCGACACTTTACTCCACCATCTTGAACGCCCTGAATAAATGCGTTTTTCAAACAATCTGTTGAAGCTCTAGTATCGCCACCAACAACGATAAATTTATTTTCTGGCGAATTTTCGCATACATATTCTGCAACAGCTTTTCCCAAAGCATTGAAGAAAGGTTCGCTAATTTCTACATCACCATAGGTGCCTCTAATTCCGTCTGTACCAAAATATTTCATACTATCGTTTGTTATGAGTGTGTTTTCTGATAATATCTGAAAGTTCTTCAGCCGAAGTATCGTCTAAATCTTTTCCTTTACGTTTTAAATCTTCAAATGTTTTCATAACAGTTTCTGTCATGAGTTCATGAGTTTCTTCGCTACCACCTACAATAGAAAAACGATCTGCTTGTGTTATGCGTTTATGACCATCTTTTCCATCAAGCCCAACACCTAATAAATGCGATTTTTTAGTATTATCTCTCATTTTCAATTAATCAAATTCCGATTTTAACGATTCATCGGCTGATGAAGATTTTTCAGCCTCTTTATTTTCCTCATCGACAACAATTTCTTTACGCTGAGGTTCTTCTAACTTAGTACAATAAATTTCTCCAAAAACAGCATCTTGACGCAATACTAAACGCTTCAAACGTGTAAGCTCTAACATAGCCAAGAATGTAGCCATAATTTTGACAATAGTAGGTTTTTCGCCATCGAAAAGCGACGTAAACGAAAACTCTTTTTTATCAACAGCCAAAATAAATTCCATTCTATCCGAAACAGTTACATTTTCGCCCTTAATTTCGCCATGGATTAGTTTTTCGGCAAGACGACGCAATATAAGATTAAAAGTATTCCAGATTTCCATTCTATCTGAAGGTTGCAACGGACGCTCTGCTGGAGTTTCGTCTTTTGCCGACAACACGCGCTCGCCAAAATTTTGACGACTTTCAATCATATCTTCGAGTGCATTTGCTGCTTGTTTTACTTTTTTATATTCGAGCAACTGCTCTACTAATTGCCAACGTGGGTCTATATCGGCATCTAAATCTTCTTCGTTTTCCTGATGCAAACGTTCATCGGAAGGCAAAAGCATTCTACTTTTTATATACATCAAAGTAGCAGCCATAACGAAAAATTCGCCTGCTACATCTAAAGAAAGCTTTTCCATTGAACGCAAAACACTCATATACTGACGCGTTACTTCGGCAATAGGAATATCGTAGATATCAATTTCGTTCTTTCTGATTAGAAACAATAACAAATCTAATGGCCCCTCGAAAACATCGAGTTTCACTGCCATATCGGAAACCGAATCAATCAAGCCATCGTCTATTTCAACCGAAGAATCCATATTTACATGCCTAACACAATAACATTTACACCAACCGATGTACTATTTCCACGCGTAGAACCAGTTCTGTGCGACAAATAATATTCTAACAACCAAGTATTACCCAACTTTGTACGCAATCCGTATTCTTGACGAATAAATTCATTTAATTCAGCATCGTAATGCCAACTAGCGTATGTTTGATAACGTTCGCTAAATCTATATTCTAAAGCTGCATAATACTGTTTTAAGGTTTGTGTATCTTTTAAATAAACAGCCCCAAGCGATAACGAAGCAATATCACTTTCCATCAACATAATATAAGGATGTATTTCTGGAACTGTTGAATGTTCTACACTCACACGCGTATATGCACCAACCGTAAGCCAACGTGCAGGCGAAACGCTTGCATTAACGTACAATTCGGAATAATCTTGTTTATATTCGTTTACATCGTCCCAATACTTATATCTTAGAGCTGGCTGACGACGCTTAAAATTAATATCTTGGAACACATCAAATCTAGCCAACTCGCGAGAACCAAATTCATTATCGCGCGTTTCAAACACATTTTTAATACCAAAACGCAACGTATTTACTTCCGACATATCATCTATATTGCGCATACTACCCAAGTCGAGAATAGGTGGATATGTTGTAAAATAATCGTAATCAACTGCGCGAATTTTATTCTTTCCAGTTTCGGCTTCTGGAATATATCGATAACTAATTACAGGCATTATATGATGACGCAAACCATCAATACCCATTGTTTTGCTTTGAACATCAAACTGCCCCCAAGCATCGGCTTGAGCATCAAAACCAACTTGACCCAAAGTACGCGTATAATCCGAGCTACCGTTAGCAGTATCGAAATAGCTTGTAGATCTAACACCAGCAACAGGTGTAATTTTTGCCCAACTCGACAACTCTATCGGCCGATCAATTCCAACATAACCATCAACACGCTTCGAGACTATACTTTCAGCCGGAGCAAAGAAATACTCATCTGGATACGGATTGTATTGATGCAAATACACAGCCGATGCAAACGCGCGTACATATGCACCAGTATTTGGAATTTCAAGAGGCTGTAAATCAAAACGAACTTCAGGCAAACGCTGTTGAACAAGTTCCCAATTATTTGGCGCAAAACGCGTAAAAGCCGAAGTAGTCCACATATCGCCATAGTAGATGCCTTCAACAAAATTATCTGGTGTTTGATTATTACGGAAGTAATTACTACGGAAGTCGCGAGTTACAAATTCATCGCTCCACGCACTTACAACGGCTGTCAAGCCAAAGCGTTCTTTGTAAATTTGATTATGACGAAACTCAACAAAATAACGTTCCCTATCGATTGGAGTACCAAAGAAGTTTTCACCTATATCGTCACGCGAACCTGTATCGTATATAAAGCCCGACTGCAAGAAACCTTTCATCTTATTATCGGGTGCCGACACATTGTATTTAAATGCAGGACCAGCCAACACTGAACGTGCCGTATATATGTCGAACAATGCCCCAGGAGCAAAATTTTCATAACCGAGATAATGAATTGTATTTCTTAAACCTAAGCCATAATCACTATTGTAAGAAAGACGATTAACAACTTCAAATGGGAAATTATTATCGGGTGTTATTTCTACCGACGACATATGAACAAGAGGAATTTGGTCAATCTTAAACCAAACATCTTCCATTTTTATTACACGAGAGTCTTTATCGTAAGTAGTTTTTGCAGCTTCAGCATTAAATGAACCTATCGATGGTTCACCAAAATACACATGCGATTTTTCTAAAGAATATGTTTTTGTATCGCCACTTGCAACTTCAGCCGAAACATACAACGGATAAGTTCCAAAACGAGACTTAGTTGATTTTACATATTTACCATCAAGCGTAATATCGGCAGCTTCTGTAACAATTCTATTTGTATCGACAGATATGCGAACATCGTCCATAACGCGAGCAGCATTAAACGAACGCATATACACAATTTTTTCGGCACTAACATCAAATTCTGACGAGCCAATACGAGCATTACCAGTTGCAACAAGAACACTTGTATCGCCAGTTGCATAACTGAATTTATCGGCAGTAAGCTCTGGAGCCTGTACATTTTGGGCAAGCTTTTTAACTTGAGGCTTTTCTATCGCCCCCAACACCTTCTGTTTATCGGCTTCATTATCAGCTTTTTTAGCCAATTCACGCTGATGAGCTAACGACACCCAAGGAACATCAGCACGCTTTACTTTTTTTGTTTTAGGGGTCTGAGCACACACAAAACTAACACTTGCCAACACGCAAATGTTAAAAAACAAACGCATACAAAATTTCATTGAAAAAATCACGCCATATATTCAATTCAAAAAACGACCAAACTCAAGAATAAAAATAACTTTCCGACTTTAAAAACACAAAAAAAATGAGATTGCTCATAGTTGCAACCTCATTCAAAAACCACAAAAAACTATTTATTTAGATTTCTTATCAATTATTGAAATTATGTAATCAAAAGCTTCGTCTACCGAATCTACGTATTTTATCAGATCCATATCGCGTTCTGTTATGACATCAGCATCTATCAATGTTTGGAAATTGACAGCTTTTTGCCAAAAACTTTTACCAAACAACACCATCGGAATTTTACCTTGAGTTTTGCGAGTCTTTATAAGGGTAAAAACCTCAAAAAGTTCATCGAACGTACCTACACCACCAGGGAACACAACTATTGCTTTTGCAAAAAACAACAACCAGAACTTACGCATTAAGAAATAATTAAAGTTGAACGACACTCCTTTCTCAAGATACTCATTGGGAGATTCTGAGCCTATCGAAATTGTAGCACCAACACATGTACCACCAGCTTTTACAGCACCCTTACTGGCAGCTTCCATAATACCAGGACCACCACCTGTCATAATATGAAAGCGTTCTTCTTCGGGCAAACCCGACATATTAACCCACTCCTGCAAACGACGTGCTAATTCTTCGGCAGCTGTATAATATTTCGACATCGCTACCGACTTTTTTGCAGCCTTAAGTTTTTCTTTATAATCTTTTGCTTTTGGATTTTTCTTTACCTTTGCCAACTCGGCATTAGCAACTTCTTCCGATTTTATTCGAGATGCTCCAAAGAACGTTATTGTATGCTGAATTTTATTTTTCTCGAAAATAAACGCTGGCATGAGCAAATCGCGTTGTATTTTCAGCAAACGCTCCGACATATCCGAAAATATGCACTCTATTGGAGCTGGATCGGAAGAAAACACTTCCGATTTTTTTATAACTGGAACGGTTCGTCTAACATTTTTCTTAGCCATATCTACTGATAATTATCGAAAAATAAATTGGTACAGTCAATAAAAAAACCATGTAAAAGCACAATATTTTTAACTATATTTTTTCGATTTTCACTATAAAAAATGGAGCAATTTTCATTGCTCCAAATAAATACAAATAAAATTTATATTATTTTTTTTGCTTACCAAGTAGTTTTTCTACCAAAGCTTTACCTGCATCGGTTTGAATTATCCCCTCAATCATTGATGCAACATTCTGTCCACCTTGTGCAGAAAATATATCACCTATTTTCGAAACACCATCAGCAACAGAACCACCATTAGCTATAACCTTTAAGTTAGCATCTTTTATAGCTTTTGCCTGTTCTACACCAAC
This sequence comes from Verrucomicrobiaceae bacterium, assembly GCA_015061955.1. Taxonomy (GTDB): domain Bacteria; phylum Verrucomicrobiota; class Verrucomicrobiia; order Opitutales; family Intestinicryptomonadaceae; genus Merdousia. The sequence continues at coordinate 34,715 of SUVO01000001.1, read as the reverse complement.
AATTTGTTTAGCTTCGACTTCACGCATTCTAACGAGATAATCTTGATATGCTTGGCTATCTGCAATTTGCTTAGCAAGTTCAATTTCAGAAGTTACACGAGCCATTTGCATTTGTTTTTCGGCATCGGCTTTAGCACCACCTTCAGCTTGAATACCTTCGGCTTCTTTCTGTTTTGCGTGTAGTTTAGCATCGGCTTCAATCTTAATTTGTTCCGATTCTTTAGATTGAGCATCGAGCTTTGCCTGAGCATTGATTACCAAAGTTTCTTTGGCTTGTTCTGCTGCGATAATTTTAGCTTGTTTTTCAATTTCGGCAGTTTTTACTTCTGCAACTCGTTTAACTTCCATTTCTTTTTCTTTGGTAACGCGAGCAGCTTCTTGTATTTCTTGTTGAGTTTTTTGCTTTTGCAAACCAACAGTCTTTTCAACTTCAGCTTCGCGAATGCCTACTTTTTCTTTAGCTTCTTGTTCCGAAAGTTGAACTTCACGTTCTGCTTCAATTTCAGCTTGTTCAGCCAATTTTTTATTGCGAGCAACTTCTACACGAGATTCTTTTTCTATTTCAGACTTCTTTTTCTCCATTATATTCTGGATAACACGAGAATCTCTTGAATCACGAACATCAAGCAACTCAAGCGATTTTGTAACCTCGCACCCCCACTGACGTATTTGTTCAGCAACAGCCTCAGTAAATTTCTTTCCGTAAATAGAACGTTCCGACAATATTTCTTCAAGCTTTGCTTTTGCCAAAATAGAACGAACAGCCCCTTGAACAATTGAAAGCAAATGTTCTTTTAACTCCATAAAGTCTTCAACTTTATTTGCGGCTTCGTTCGTATCAGCAATACGAAAGAACGACACAATATCAACACAGAAAGGCAACCTATCAATATCGTAAGCTTCATATGCGTTTATATCTAAAGAAAAATTCGAAACAGGCAACACGCGTTTAGTTACGCCTATAACAGGAATCCAACTTGGCCATTCGTAATAAACGTTACCGTTTTCTTGCCCTTTACCATATGATTTTGTTGATTTACGCGATTGTACAATATGAACAACGCTTAAAGGTACAACTCTTCGCAATGTCAAAGCCCATACTATTATACAGACAACAGCAACTACCAACACCACCCCAATCAACATTGGAAACATACTCATATTTATATTCATTTCTATCCTTCCTGCATTCAATGAATTAAATTAACTACTCTATATTTTGAACTTGTTCTCTGATTCTTTCAAGCTCATTTTTTAAATCGAGGGTAATTTTTGTAAGCTCGATATTATTTGCTTTACTTGCAGTTGTATTAATTTCTCTACCAATCTCTTGACACAAAAAATCTAATTTTCGCCCTACGGCTTCAGTTGAATTTAAAATTTGCAAGAATTGTTTTGTATGGCTATTTAAACGCGTTATTTCTTCTGCAACATCGCACTTATCTGCAAAGAAACACACTTCTTTTAAAAGACGCTCGTCGTTGCAATCAATTTCTAAACCGAGCGTTGCTATACGTTGTAAAAGCTGTTCTTTATAATTTTGTGGAGTATCCTTTGCTACTTGCTGAGCATTATCTACAAGAGTTTGAATTGTTTGAATGCGTTGTTGCAAATCAACTTTCAACTGCTCGCCTTCAAGCTCACGCATTTTATCAAGATTTTCGCAAGCCGATACGAAAACAGGGCACACAAGCTCCCAAGCATCTTGCCAATCGGTTTTAGTTTGCGACGTATTTTCGCAAAGCATTCTATTTATTTCCAAAACAGTAGAAGTTTCAGGCGTATAAACTGCTCCATTTTTCAAGCACAAGTTCTTCAAAACATTTAAAGCTTCTGCAATAGAATCGCCCGAAGCAAACAAATCTTCTGCCCCACGCTTGAAATCTACCGATACCGAAATATTGAATTTACCACGCGAAAAAAACTTTTTTAATTCGGCGTTTATCATACGTTCCATAGGAAGCCAATCACGCAACACCGAAACATACACTTCAAGCCCCTTCTTATTTACAGAAGAAACATCTATGGTTATTGAGAAATCACTGTAATCGGCACTTGCTCTGCCGAAGCCTGTCATACTTTTCATAGAATAAAAAATAGCCCGTTGCCATAATTTTAGGCAAACGGGCGTTTGTTAAAGTTAGATTTTGCGAACAGCACCATCGGCTGCCGAAGAAACCGACTGTGCGTAGAACTGCAACGATTTTGAAACTTTGCGATCACGAACAGGCTTATATGCGTCTTTACCCTTTGCCTGCATTTTTGCTCTGCGCTCATTCAACTCTTCATCTGAAATTGCCAACGATATTGTACGATTTGGAATATCTATATCGATAATATCACCATTTTCAACAAGAGCAATATCGCCACCATCGGCTGCTTCTGGCGAGGCGTGACCGATAGACAAACCACTTGTACCACCAGAAAATCTTCCATCGGTGAGCAATGCACAAACTTTACCCAAGCCCATACTTTTCAAGTGGCTTGTTGGATAGAGCATTTCTTGCATACCTGGACCACCTCGAGGACCTTCGTAAAGAATAACAACAACATCTCCAGGTGAAACTTCGCCTGCACGAATTGCCTTACTTGCCGACTGCTCTGAATGATAAACCTTTGCAGTTCCTTTAAATTTGAGTATCGATTCATCAACACCAGCAGTTTTTACAATTGAACCATCGCGAGCAATATTGCCAAACAACACTGCCAAACCTCCATCTTTACTGAAAGCATTTTCAACTGAACGAATTGCACCATTTTCTCTATCAAAATCATTTTCTGCATAGTATTCTTCTTGAGTCCATGCTTCAACCGAATATTTATTTGCAGGTGCTGCACGATAGAATTTCTTTATTTCATCGGCACACATTGCCGACGAAATATCGTACTTTGCAATAGCATCGGCAAGAGTTTTTTCATGAACAGTTCCAACCGATGTATCGAGCAAACCAGCCTTTGCAAGCTCTCCCAAAATAGCCATTATACCACCTGCACGATGAACATCTTGAATATGTACTTTCTGTGTACTTGGTGCAACTTTGCAAATACATGGAGTTATGCGAGAAAGGGCATCTATATCTTTCATCGAGAAATCGACTTCGCCTTCACGAGCAATTGCCAACAGGTGAAGAACTGTATTTGTACTTCCACCCATAGCAATATCTAAACGCATAGCATTCAAGAAGCTTTCACGCTTTACAATAGAACGTGGCAATACGCTTTCATCGCCATTTTCGTAGTATGCTTTAGCCATTTCAACAATACGTTTCGATGCCTGTGCAAAGAGGTTTTTACGAGCCTTATGTGTTGCTACAACAGTACCATTGCCAGCCAATGCAAAACCAATAGCTTCTGCCAAGCAATTCATTGAATTTGCAGTAAACATACCCGAACATGAGCCACAAGTTGGACACGCATTGCGTTCCATAATTTCGCTATCGGCATCAGATACATTTGGATTTGCCCCTGCAATCATGGCATCTACTAAGTCGAGTTTGCGTTCACCTGTACTTAATTTACCAACACCTGCTTCCATTGGACCACCCGATACAAATATTGTTGGAATATTCATACGCATTGATGCCATCATCATTCCAGGAGTGATTTTATCGCAATTCGAAATGCAAATCATAGCATCGGCACAATGCGCGTTGCACATATACTCAACGCTATCGGCAATCAATTCGCGAGAAGGAAGCGAGTACAACATACCTTCATGCCCCATAGCAATACCATCGTCGATTGCTATTGTATTAAATTCGCGAGCAATACCACCAGCTTTTTCAACTTGTTCTCTGACATACGCACCAACTTTATCCAAGTGAACGTGTCCGGGAACAAACTGCGTAAACGAGTTTACAACAGCGATTATCGGCTTGCCGAAATCTTGTTCTTTAACGCCAGTAGCACGCCACAAGGCACGTGCTCCAGCCATGTTTCTACCTTCAAAACTTTTTTTAGATCTATATTCTGGCATATTTTTTGAAAACAATAATTGAATTATAAAATCATTATGATTAACAAACGTCAACCTTTTTGACACTAATTATGTAGCTAATTTAAACCAACAAAAACTTGATGCTATTTTGCCATTCTTATTTTATAAATATCTTCGGCAAATTTTCGAGATGCCTCAATTAAAGTGTAATCTGGTTCATCAACAACACTTACAAATCCACACGAAGCATTCGCACCATCGGCTCTACCAGTCATGGCCATATCAAACCATTGAAACCAATGGGCACCAACTATTGCAGGATTTTCCGCTGCCGATTTCATATATTTATAATAAGCTTCGGCTGAAAGTTTTGCATTTCTTACTTCTAACAAGCCTCCATATGGCGAGCCTTTATCAGTTCTACAAATATGAAACTCCCCTATTATAACAGGTTTATCTTTTCTATTTTTTGGAAATTTTACCGACGTTGTATCTCTACGGTAAGCATTGTAGCTTACAACATCGCAATAATCGAAAGCTACACGCTCAACTAAGGGGTTTCTCGAGGCAAAGCGACATCCTAAATACAATGCCTTAGGACACACTTTTTTTACGGCATCGCGACAAACTTTGAAATAATTTGCATAAAAAGCTTCTTCAAATTCTAAAATATCTGACTTTGCATTTACAAATTTAGGTTCAAAATTTGTAGTTTTAAGAAAATCGTCCCACGATTGATATTTACTTTTCCACACATTGTTGAGTGCTGAAATGTCGTGATACTTATTTTCAAGCATATTTTTGAAAACCATTTTTGCTGGTTGTTCTGGTGGACAACTCAATACCGATAAACCTGTAATACCAGCTTTCATTTGCCAAGACAATTCGTTATCAACAAATGCACCTATACAATTTTTATGTTCTAATAAATCTTTTATTTTAGCTACGTTAGTTTCTGTTTGCTTAGCAAAATTTGGTGAAAAGTAGTCGGCTATATTTCCCCATAAAGCAAACATTTTTTCTTCGTTTTTAACTTCTGTATGCCTCCACTTGATGCTATTGCTGTAAATGGGACTCCAGAAGAACGCATTACATCGCCTGAGCTCCATGCACCACAAGTATTTATCCCCCACTTACGCATTCTATTACCTACAATTTGTGGATAATTTTCAACTGCGTTTTCTCCGTATTTTTCAACAATATTCTTCTTAATAATCTGATAATTTTTTACGGGTTTATTGTAATAATAAGTTCCAGGTTTATAACCACGACCATCAGTTAGATAACGCTTATCGATTTCTTCAAAATACTCTTCCCTATTATTTATAGGAGTAGAAGAAAACATACCTACACACGTTATACCAACAGACCAAAATAAATTGCCTTCAGGAGTTCGCAAATACCATTTACCGTCTACCTTGCAAGTTGTAAAGCCATCTGATTTTTGCGAGCTTGACGACGAATTTGCAAGGCCTCCTAAAGTATCTCTATTTTCAATATCACAAGTTTGTTGGTTATATTTTTGCTCTTTTTCTATTGATATTTTAAATGCGTCGTTGCCAGTTATTTTACAATCCCAATTTGAGTGTTTATACTGACCATATCTATCGATAAAAGGCATGAACTTTTCGCGTGGTAAAAAGTATGCCATATTAGATAAATCGAGCATATTATGGTGAATTGGAGTTCTACGCATACCGATAAAAGCTCCATCTTTGAATATCCATGAATCTATATTTATGTTGCATTTTTTTATTTGCAAGTCGTCGATAACTAACAGACACGGATTGCGTGAAAATATTCTAAAAGATGGCTCTTTTGCATCGGCTGGTAATACAAATATAAACTTTACATTATCTTTTTGACCTTCGGCTACTGCAAAACATGTTCTTGCATAAAACTTTTTTTCGGGAGACGCTATTGCAAAATAACAATCTGCCGATTGGGCTTGGCTAACTTTTAAATCGTATTTAAACGATACCTCATAAACGGAGCCTTTTTCTACTACCCCTCTACCAAAATTTGCATACAAAAACCACTCTCCAGCTCTTTGGGTAGAATCTAATATCAACGATGATTTCCCTGATATAGCATGCTCATTTCCTACTCTGAGAAATTTTGAAGATTGCAGTAATTTTATAAAATTACCACCACCATTTTCAAAGTCTTCAGTTAATATATTTGTATATTGAGCTGTTGCAAAAGAATATGTAGCAAAAAAACAAACAAGATTAACCTTGAATAATAAAAACAATAATCTAACCATGTGCATGAAAAGTATTTTTATAACAGACAAATGCAATATTTTTTTATAATGAGAAAAAAATGTGTTGAGTGTTTTGTTTGGTTAGTCATAATAAGAGGCTGTTTATTATGAGTTTTAATCTTAAGAAAATTTTGAAGTCGTTGATGTTCTCGACAAACGAAGCGTTGTCGATTAAGGACATTCAGGCAGTTATATCGCGCTATCACGCTGAAAAAGAGCAGTCGGAGAAAAACGCACCTGCACAAGATGAAATCTTAGAAGTTGTTGCAGATGACGAACAAACTATTATTGAAGATATTATGGCTCAAGTACCAACACTGCTTACGGCAACACAAATTCGTGAAGCCATGGAAGAAATTGGCGCTGAATTAGAATCTTCCGATGAAGTATTCCGTCTAATCCAGAGTTCTTCAGGCTTTAAGCTTGTAATTTCAAAAGAATATGCCGAATGGGTCAGACTTTTACGCAACGATCCTCGTCCACAAAAGCTTTCGCGTGCAGCATTAGAAACTTTGGCAATTATAGCATATCGCCAACCTGTTACAAGAGCAGAAATTGAAGCAATACGTGGTGTCAGTGCCGACAGTGCTATAACACGATTAACAGAAAAAGATTTGATTTTCATTAGTGGACGTGCCGACCTACCAGGTCGACCAATTCAATACTCGACTTCGCAAAATTTCTTAGATTTTGTAGGCGTAAATTCAATAGAAGAATTGCCATCGTCAGATGTACTAAGCCCAGGGCAAATTTCGGAATGGATAAAACGTGCAAGCGCACCTGCACCCAAAGACCAAGACGTAGGCTTGCCTTCTGAAGATGAAAATAAACAAGAAGCCCCAGTAGAAATATCAGCCGAAGAGACTTTCGAGCAATCTGCAAGCGATATAGAAACATCATCAGATAACGAAAACATTTAACAAAATAAGCAATGGATAATTTCAGAAAAGAAATAGATTCAATAGACTCGCAAATTTTAGATTTACTTGCTAAGCGTATATCTTGTGCAAAAGAAATTGGCAAAATAAAAAATGATAAAGGCGAAGAAGTGTATGTTCCAAGCCGAGAAAAAATTGTATTTGAAAATTTGCTCAAGAAAAACGCTGGTAAAGTTTCAGAAAAATCTATACGCGCAATTTATCGTGAAATAATATCGGCATCTATTTCTGCCGAAAAAAAATTAACAGTTTCTTATTTAGGACCAAAAGCAACTTTTACACATCAGGCAGCAATTAAAAATTTTGGCTCAAGCGTTGAATACATTTCGGCACCTTCAATCCCAGATGTTTTTATAGCAGTTCAAACAGGTGATGCCGATTACGGAGTGATTCCTATTGAAAACTCGACAGAAGGTGCTGTTATGCACTCAATGGATATGCTTGCCGAAACATCACTTGTCATTGTCGGTCAGGTGTATTTACCAATAGAACATTGCTTGCTTTCGCGTGGCAAACTTGAGAATATTCGCAAGATATGTTCAAAAGACCAAGCAATTGCACAATGTAGAGATTGGTTGCGTAGAAATTTGTCGGAAGTAGAACTTGAACCAGTCGATAGCACAACAACAGCTGTACGTATGGCTCAAGAAAATCCAGAAATTGCTGCAATTGCAAGCGAAGTTGCTTCAACTTACTACAATGTTCCAATTCTCGAACATGGCATTCAAGATTTGAAAGATAATCAAACACGCTTCTTGGTAATCGGAAAAACTCCTAATAAAAAAACCGACAACGTTAAATACAGAACAAGTATGGTTGTTTCTATAAACGATCGTCCAGGAGCCCTAAGTGAAGTTATTAAGCCTTTTGAAGAAGCTGGTATAAATCTAAAGAGAATAGAATCGCGCCCATCTCATAAAAAAGCATGGGATTACTATTTCTTTATCGATTTTGAAGGTCATTGGGAAGATACGCAGGCTCACAATATTGTTGAGCATTTGCGCAGTACCCTGCCAATGATAAAATGGCTCGGAAGTTTCCCCATATAAAAAATGGCTGAACGTATAAAAATTCGAGTAGTTCCAAACGCCCCCAAAAGCGAGTGCGTTGGCGAGTACGGTGATGCGATAAAAATAAAGATTGCCGCTCAAGCAATGGACGGAAAAGCGAATACCGAACTCATTAAATTTTTAGCTAAAAAATTGGGAATATCTCGCAACGATATAGAAATATGTACTGGCGAAACCTCTCGCGATAAGCTTGTTGAAATTTCAAATTGTGCAGATGTGCGAATAAAACTCCTCTCTTAAAAACGTGTTTTTGTATGTTGAGAAGTGGCGAAGATTGCTTCGCAATAGCTTCTTTGCCTAACTAAATCGGATTAGGATAAACTTAGGAACGGAAATAAAAAAACGTGCGAGATTGTCCCGATGCTTTTGCGTTTTAGCGAGCATTGCTGTGCTATGCACTGCAGTCGAAGCTAAAACCAAAATGGAGGGCAAAGCGTTTTATTTGATGAGTTTATTTAATAAAAAAGGCACTTCATCAAAGTGCCTTATAGTGTAAATAAAAACTCATCATCAAAGAGAATGTGGTTAAATAAAATCAGTTTAGAACCGACATGTGTTGGAAGAAGTAAAACGTGCGAGATTCGAGCTGGAATTTGTGTTTTGTGAGCCGTAGCGTACTATGTACGTGAGGCGATACGAAACCAAATAACAGCCGAAAGCGTTTTCTTTGATGAGTTTATTTAATAAAAAAAGGCACTTCAACGAAGTGCCTTATAGTGTAAATAAAAACTCATCATCAAAGAAAACGCGCTCTCGCACGTTTTAGAAGCCGACCTTTGGGTTGGTGAAGCGATTGTTGTCGTTGCTGTGGAATGCACCATATTCAGTTACAACTGCACCTTCTGGACCAGCAATCTGATAATGACGTGCTTCTAAGCGATTGAGCCATACAACATTACCTTCTTTAGCATCAGCACATGCAACTTTATTTACAGTAATAAATTTCTTCTGGCTTTCTGGAACTTTTACGTTTGGATATTTAGAAGCATCTTCGCCCTCTTCCCCAAAGCAGTAAGTTTTACCTGCACGAGCCTGCCAGCATTCGTTTTTAGCAGGCAAACCTAAGCCGGCAACGTGCCAGTGTTCAACGAGCATTTGGTTAGGCAATAAGATAATTTCGTGACCAAAAACGCCATTTTTGTTTTCATGAGCCCAAAATATACCAGCCATACCTACGTTAGGAAAATCGCCTAAAGCGAAGTCTGTTACCCACATATTTTTGCGAAGATTATCGCTGATTGGATAACCGAGTTTTTCCATCATATCGAAGTATGCTTGCTTGGCAGCATCTTGATCGAATTTACCATCTTTGTAAAACATATCTTTTGTTAATTTTGGTTGAGATTTAAAGCAACATTCGCCTTTTGGGCATGAAGAACATGCACCAAGAAACAATAGTGTTACGATTGATATAATAGTTGCAAGTAATTTTTTCATTTTTATTCCTTTTTTAGTTTAAAATTAATCGTGTGGAACGTTATCGACTTTCACAGAAATGTCGCGTTCGATATATTCTGGGAGTTTTTTAGCAGTTTCGAAAGTTTTTGCTGCAGTTTCAACATCGTCAATAACGAGGCGAATACCTACATTGTAAACTTTCTGCCAAGAGTAATAGTCGCGACGCATTGTAACTCTACTGCGTTTAGCTCTATCGCGCCACGAACCACCGCGAACTGCTTTTTTGTCTTGAAGTTTTTTGCCGAAAAGAGTTTCGCTGAAATCGTCGGCAGTCCATTCTGAAACATTACCAAGCATATCGTACAAACCGAAAGCGTTAGGTTTAAACATACCTACATCACAACCTACCAGCTGACCGTCGTTAGCAAAGTCGTCGCGTGGAGTATAAGCGTTTAGAGGGCTTTCGTCGGCACGAGGTTTAGGATTTACCCCATTAACAGCAAAATTGCGAATAGTAAAGTCGGCTAAATTTTCGCAATCGCCATAATTTTTACCGAGTTTACCAAACCAGAAGTCGCCCGATGTACCAGCACGTGCAGCCCATTCCCATTGTTTTTCGGTAGGTAACGAAACTTTAACACCAACCTTTTCTGACAACCATCTTGCATATGCGTTTGCCTGATTCCAGTTTACACGAACAACTGGTTGATTTGGATTGTTTGCAATGTAGCCACGATTTACATGGTCTTTCCATTGTCTATCGTGATATCCAGAGTTGTGCGAGGCATCGAACTTAGCGTACTGCAAATTCGACACTTCAAACTGACTCATATAGAAAGGTTTTTCAACACGTACAATCTTTGCTGGACCTTCATCGTAATAACCACGATTTGAACCCATTACAAAACTACCAGCTGGCACGAGTACAAAACGCATTTTCACGCCATCAACATCGCATTCAATTTCGGATGGTAATTTTTTCTTAGCACCAAATAATCCGGTAAAGCCTTCAGCTTTTACAGCTGTGTTTTCAATCATTTTCTTAGCTGTAGCACTATCGAATGGGAAATTATCAGCCTTAAGGTTTTTCTGTGGATGCTTCTTAGCTTGAGCAGGTGCAACAAATTCTTGAACACCACCATCGTATGTAATTGCATCTTGGTCTTCATGACGATTTGCATATTTAGCAAGGTACTTTCTGCGCATTACATCGCCATTGTGTGGAATATCTGCTTTTATTTCTTTCCAAGTACCAAAACATGGGACGTTCATATCAATCCATGTAATGAGGATTTTCATAGATTGATCATCAAGCTTTACTCCTTTATGACCTTTTTTCAAAATATGAATAAGCTCGCTTGTGTCGGCATTAAATTCCATAGGTGTAAGCATATTCTGATTACATTCTGGACCAGAGCGACGCACAAATTTAGCCAAGTCTAAGTATGCTTTAGGGAAGTGTGCATAACCCCGTACGCCACGCTTAAAGTTTGGTAATTTTTCATTTCCACCATTATGACAACCTACGCAATATTTATCGAGAACAGGTTGAACATCTCTATGGAACGAATAACCACGCACACCAGCAACAAATGGTTTAATTTTTGTTGGAGCCTTACGAGAAGCCAATGCAGGCTTTGAAGTTGGCGACATACCTTGTCCTTCGTGGCAACCTACACAACTTTGAACTTCACCAGGCATTACAGTAAACCATGTACGCATTAAAGCTAATGCCTTACCATCTTTGTCTAAAGGTTGAAGTGCAAGTGGACGATTTGCTGGAACTTTGAACATAGCCGAACCATCTTCAAGAACTGGAACAGTACCATGAATACGTTTTACGTCCCACGAGCCTTCATTACCAATTACAGCATGCGAACCCATATCGCGATAAGCATAATGGTATTCCAAAATTCTCAAAGATTTTACAGTTCCGCGAGGTACATCTTTCAAGCCATCTCCCTGATAAATATCGTTAAGGAACACATGGCCATAATCTAAATCTGGATTTGTTTTATCGGCAATTTCAACAGGCTTTTGGCGAGCTTGCAATGGCAATGGCTCGAAAGCATGATGATTATCGTCAAACGATTGCAATGTTATTATGTTGTCAAATTTATCAATCAAACAAACTGCAAAACCAATACGATTTGCCAAGTGATGACGTACCGATGCAACAATATATTTTTCTGAAAGAGGATACGGATGGATAATCTGAGGGAATTTACCACGCACAAGTTCGTCTTTAGTTTCTGCAACATATTTACGACCATGCGAAGGATACTGATGTACTCTGCCCTGTTCTTCTTTTGTTCCTTTAGAAATGTCGAACAAATGAAGCTCACCTGTGCGAGCTACGCCATGGTGCCCCGATACAATACCAACAAATTTATTTGGGTCGTTCGGAATTTGACGTGCGTAAAAGAGCGAATTTGGCCAATAACTAACAGAACCATACAACGACGATTGTGCAGTGCCATCAGGATTCATATGCATTAGAATACGCGAGAAATAGTGCGAGTTGTCAACGTACTCCCAACGAGTATACATAATTCTGCCATTTTCCATCAACACAGGCATCCAGTCGGCATCTTGCTCGAAAGTGAGCTGACGTATAGATTCATCAACAGCTTTTTCATCACCTGCATTTGGATCCATTACATAAAGGTTTGCAACCGAGTCTGTACCCGACACACAAGGAACACCCACCCAACACGCAGTTGAACAGAACAAAATGCGATCATCTGGCAAATAAATACCATCGTAATAATCTATTTTCTCGTGCATTGTTGGCGTTATAGTTTTTGTCTTGCCCGATGTGGTATCGAGTTCGTCCATGCGGAAATACATTTTATCGTCTAAGGTAGAATACAAAATTTTCTTACCATCGAATGATATATCTAAATCGCAAATGATGTTGTTTTTTGCAGGCTTAAACAACAACTGTTTTTCTTGTGGTTTTGTGATATCGAACTTGTAAATTTCATCTTTATAAGTTGCACAAACTTTCGGTTGTCTCTTATTATTAGAAGACCAAGGATTACATGCTAAGGTAGAATTACCTTGCCAATTTTGTGGCAATCCTAAACGACTTGAACCCTTATCACGCTTAATCATAACCCACTGTGGATACTGCTTTAAAAGTGGATTTGCAAGCAATGCCTTTGTTGCAAAAGAATTAAACTTTTTAGCTTCGGCAAAAGACGATTGTTTATTTAATTTTACATCTTCAAGAACGCTATTGTAGAGAGCTGGCATACGTTTTTCCCAATCGGCAAGCTCTGCAAAAAGTTTTCCGTCTTTATCGTAATCTGGGTAAGTTTTTTTGATATCTTCCATTGCAGATCTTACATTCTTAATGCAATAACCAAACTCGCGCTCTACACACAAGATAGCAAATCCATCTGCCAAAAGCTTTATACGTTCAACCGACGCATTTTCAGATGTATCGTCTTTAATTTTCTTGAAACGTTCTTCCAACTTACCAGCCGAAAATAGCGAATGTTCAATCATACCCTGAATTACATCTTTGTGCGAAACCGAATTATCTTTGGCAACAAACCAATCGAAAGGCAACAAAGCTGGAGTTTCGGCATAATAATAACGCATTGAAGTTAAGGCGTTATAAAAAGTTGGGAAATCTTTTCTCAATTTTGCAGTAAGTTCTACTGCTGGATCAGTATATGGCACAAAGTAGAATGCATCTTCATTCATTCTACCCAAATATTTTATAGTAAACGAAAGAATATTTTTACCCTTTTTTAGTGGGACTTCAAACGATTGTGCATCGCCAGTTTTGATAGTTTTCAAAAATTTACCATTTAGCAATACATCTATAACATTACTTGTTCTAGCACCAACTGTAAAAGAAAATTTAGTATCGGCATCGGCAGTAATTTCACGAGCCACATAAGCTATACAAGTTTGCAACAAACGATGATTTGTAGAACACAATGGGAATAATGTTCCATCTTTGATATCATACTTACGCCAAAGAGGTTCTCTGCCATAAATGGCTTTTAAATCGATACCATTTTCTTGTGGATTAGCAAACTTTAAAGCATTTTTACGATAACGTTCCAACGCTTGCGATACATACCAATCGCCAAATTTCAAATTTGCGTTTGCGTCGGGTTGCGCTTTCAACCACGACGCATAATTTGAACGGGTTTGAAGGACCGTATCTAAAAACGTGTCTTTCTTTGAATATAATTTATCAGCAATGCTTTTTATGTCATTACTTTGTGTTGCAAAAAGCGATGTAGCAAATGCAACAAATAATGTAAAAAAGATTTTTTTCATAAACAGTCCTTTCAAATAAATTCCTCTCCTATAATTTATTTATTAACTTCGCTTCTGTAAAGCTCAAACGCTTCGTCTGGCTTCATACCTTCGTGTACAACAGCCTTGACTGCTTTTATCATAGCAACAGGATTTTCCGATTGGAAAATATTTCTTCCCATATCAACACCTCTTGCACCACTTGAAATAGCCTTGTAAGCCAACTCGAGAGCATCTTTTTCTGGAAGTTTTTTGCCACCAGCAATAACGATAGGAACTGGACAACCAGCTACAACCTTCTCAAAACCTTCTTCGCAGTAGTAAGTTTTTACGAATGTAGCACCGTTTTCAGCACATACACGAGTTGCCAAACCAAGATAACGAGCATCGCGAACCAAATTTTTACCAACAGCAGTTACGCCCAATGTTGGAATACCATACTGTGCAGTATAGTCTACACACTTCGCCAAATTTTTAATTGTCAGTGCTTCAAAATTTGGATCACCAATTGCAACCATTGGAGCAAGTGCCGACGCATCTAATTTTATAGCATCTTCAATTCCAGCCAAGCACTCGTTGTTGAGTTCTGTGAGAATTGTAGAACCTGCACTGAAACGCAAAGCAACTGGTTTATTACATGTTGGTGGAACAACCGAACGCAACGAACCACGAGTACACATAATGCAATCAGCATACTCAATTAAAGGAACAATTGATAAATCCATACGTTCCAAACCACTTGTTGGTCCCATAATATAACCATGGTCGAATGCCAACATAACAGTATTGCCACTCTTTGGATTGAAAATACGAGACAAGCGAGCCTTTACGCCCCAATCTAAATTTCCAGAGCCTTTCAAGAAAAAGCCTTCGTTATTTGTTTCGACACCTATTCCATAATTTTTTGCGTCGATATTTCCTTCTGCGTCTGCCATAATTTTTCCTTACTATTTGTATTTAAATTTATTTAAAAGCCTTTGCGAATGCTTCAAAAATCATTGCATTTGAAACTGCACCAGGATCGAGAGTGCCGATAGATTTTTCGCCTAAATTTCTGGCTCTACCGAATTTTGCCTGTAAATTTACAGTATTTTTTGCACCTTTATCGGCTTCTTGTGCTGCAGCGTTCAAGAGTTCTTCAACGCTTGATTTACCTGCCATAGCTTGAATAGCTGGAATGAGTGCATCGAAGCAAGTTTTATCGCCAACATCACCTTTTACGATATCACGCATAGAAGCCAATCCAACTTCAAAAGCCTTTGCAAGCGATGGAGCATCAAGCTCTTGCGCCGAAGCATCAATACCTTCAGAAACGCCCATTAACAAAGTTCCATAGATTGAACTTGTTGAACCATTAGAATTCGACATAGCCATCATACCACCATCGAAAAACGCGTCTTTGAGATTTGTCGAAGCTTGAATAGCATCGTTTGCGGCAGAAATAGCTCCTTTAATAGCAACACCATGATCGCCATCGCCACAAGTTGCATCGAGCTCACAAAGATACTTTTCTTGAGCCGAAATAACTTCGGCTGCAGCAGAAAACATTGCCTTTAAATTTTCGAGAGTAAGATTTTTCATTTTTATTCTCCCAAACAAGTCCAATATGGTGCGCCACTCTTAGCATTCAGAGCCTTTAATTGCTCATCGTCAACTACGCACAATATCATTTGGAAACCAGCCATTTCTTGAACAGTGAGTATTTCGTCAATTATACCACATTCAACTTTAGCGCCCATTTCTTCTGCCAATTTTGAACATGCACGAAATACAATAGCCATTTCCATTGGAGTACATGCACCTGTGCCATTGATAACTAAAAATACTTTTTCACCAGCCTTTAAATCAACAGCCTTTGCCAAATTACCAAACATAATCTTTGCAGTTTCGTCGGCAGATTTTACTTCCATTCTGCCACCACCACCTTCGCCGTGCTGACCCATGCCGATTTCCATTTCATCTTCGCCCAACTCTGCGATAGGGTCGCCATTTTGAGGATGAGTACAACCAGTCATTGCAACAGCCAAAGTAGCTATACGCGAATTGAATTTTTCAGCAACAGCCAAAACCTCGTCTAAGCTCTTACCTTGTTCTGCGGCATCACCAGCAACCTTGATGAGTGGAATGCAACCTGCCAAACCACGACGATCTTTAATATCTGAATCTAAGCCAGCACTAATATCTTCAGCAACAAGAATACTCTTTACGTTGATATTTTCACGGGCTGCCATTTTCAAAGCCATATTTGCACTCATTACATCACCTGCGTGATTGAGAACTACGAGCAAAATGCCAGCATAGTCTTTAAACTTGCGCAATCCTTCTAACAAAGTCATTGCATTAGGAGCTGCAAAAATATCGCCTACAACACTTGCATCAAGCATACCATAACCAACAAAACCACTCAATGCAGGTTCATGACCAGCACCACCTAAGGTAATAACAGCAACCTTGTCTTTCGACTTTGGTTTAGCACGTACAACTACCTTGCCTTCAAGTTTAAGTGTATTAGGATATGCAGCCTGCAAACCTTCGAGCAATTCAATTGTGAGATTTTCAGGAGCGTTGATAAACTTTTTCATTTTCATAATAATATTATTTTGTTTTTTTGATATTTTTGTAAAGCATATAAGAGCATTGTAAAAACGCTTTCATATTTAATATTTAAAACAATACTTTAGAAGTCAATCCATTTTTTATATAAATTACATTTTTTTATAGTAGAAAAAGGGTAAAAACTACATTGAAATACATCTCTAATAAACCAAGAAAAATTTTCATTCAGCATAATAATATAAATTTGACATATTCTGAAATATTATTTTGGCTTACTATATGAAACATTCATTCAGAATTTATATATTATTTTTTATATTTTTAATTAGCTCAAGCGTTCTATCGTTTGCTCAAGAACTGAAAGTTCTAACAATAGGCAATAGTTTTACATGGAGCTTAAACACATACTTTAGTAAAGTTGTAAACTCGGTTGAAGGTTGTAAACTCGATTTAGAACTTGCAAACTTCGGTGGTTGCGAATTGGATCGCCACTGGAGATACATCACAGAAGAAGAGCAACAAGGTAAACAAATTTACCATGGAGGTACAACAACCCTCAAGAAAATCTTACAAAGTAAAAAGTGGGATATAGTAACAATTCAGCAAGCCAGCCATAAAAGCTATATAAAAGAATCGTACTTTCCATATGCTCAAAATATTGTTGATTATGTAAAAAAACACTGCCCAACAGCAAAAATATATATTCAACAAACGTGGTCGTATAGAGCCGATAGCCCACGTTTGAAACAATGGAAATTATCGCAAGAAGAAATGTATAATAAATTAGAAAGCGCTTACGCCGAAGCAGCAGAAAAGTTGGGCTTAGAACAAATCTATTCAGGCAGAGCAGTTCAATTAGCAAGAAAAGCAATAAAAGAACCATTTGTAGTGCCAACAGACTTGAAGTCGTATAAATATCCCGATATGCCAAGACAAGCTGGAGATGTTGTTGGTAAATATTACTGGAGAAAATCAAAAAAAGGTTATATGTACATAGATAGCGATACTATTCACTTAAATAGATATGGAGAATATCTGCAAGCATGCGTGTGGTTTGCAACGTTGTATAAAAAGTCTGCTACCGAAATAAAATACATACCAGATAATATGGAAGATGCCATTGCAAAGCGATTCCAAAAAATTGCTGATAAAGCTGTAAAAAAACAATAAACATATAACTTATATAACTTACCAAAAAAATGCGTTTTATACGCATTTTTTTGTTTATAGAGCATTTGTATGGTTATAAATTAATGAAAATTACTTCACTATACTCTTACAAAATAGTACACATTAGAACCAACATAGGTTACAAGAAGTAAAACGTGTTTTTATATGTTGGGCACCGTCGCCAATGCTTCGCATGTGGCTCTACTTTTTATTAGAAAAATTCAGCCATAAGATTAGAACCAACATAGGTTGCAAGAAGTAAAACGTGCGAGGCACGTGCTTAGGACGTCGCTTTTGCGAGCGTGAGCGACCTTTGGTCGTGAGTCGATGCAAAAGTGCGTCATAAGCTGTGAGGTGCCTCGATTGCGATCTTATACAAAAAGAGCATTCCAAATGGAATGCTCTTATCTCTATATAAATATTTTTCGCAATCGAGACACCGTCCTCGCACGTTTTAAACGTGCGAGATTGTCCCGATGCTTTTGCGTTTTAGCGAGCGTTGCTGTGCTACGCACTGCAGTCGAAGCTAAAACCAAAATGGAGGGTAAAGTGTTTTCTTTGATGAGTTTATTTAATAAAAAAAGGCACTTCATCGAAGTTCCTTATAGTGTAAATTAAAACTCATCATCAAAGAAAACGCGCTCTCGCACGTTTTAAGATTTAGAATAAGGTTCGTGTTGCAAGTACAAAATCGTGAGGTTTGCATTAGAATTCGCGTTTTATGAGGCGTAGCGTACTATGTACGTAAGTCCGAAATAAAACCGAATAATAATCAAACTGCTTGCTTTGGTGGTGGTTATATTTATAAAAAAAATGCGTTTCTAAAGAAACGCATTTATTCATTATTAGTAAAAACCACCACCACTAAAGCAAGCTCCTCACGGTTTTGCTTTACTTTCTGCGACGATAGGCGATGAAGCCGAGTGCTATCGCTCCGAAGATGAGAGCCCATTCGGCTGGCTCTGGAACTTGAGTCAAGTTTACATATACACCTTTATTACCGTCGCTTACAATATCCCAAAACGATTTATCAATAACAGTATCACCAATGGTAATTGTACCCAAGATTGATACAACTCTCTCTACTGTTGCATTTGTAAAGTGGATTTTATCATTTTCCCACGAAAAATCTTCTTCAATAAAAATATTGAGAGTACCTGTTGAATTTATACCAGTAAAAGTAAGCGCATTGCCATTTGTATAAGCATTCAAAGTTCCAGTAGTATTAGCATTATCAAACCACAAATCAGCGAACTGTTGATCGGCATAAAGTTTCAATGTTGATACTGCATCTTTAGACATACCAAAAACACGATATGCTGTTTCGCTCTGCATGATTGCATTATTGGCACGAATAATAATTGTAGAACCATTACCAATAGTTAACCAACGTGATACAAAACCTTTTGAAACAGCCAAATCAAGAGTACCAGTTACAACTGTTGTTGTATTTAATGCCTCGTATCTACCTGCAGTTTGAACAAAATTCCCATTGATTGTTGATGAAGAACCTAAAACAGAAATATCTGCCGAAGAATCATCATCGGAAGACATTGTTAAAACTGAACCTTTTGAAAGTGTAAGTTTGTTAACTACCAACGCATTTGATAATGTAAGATTTGTGGGTTGTGTTGCAGACCCAATGTTATATGTGGCATTAGTAAAATCGGTAAATGCGTCTAAGTAGAGTTTCCCTCTATTATTTGTAGTTGTAATAGATTCGAGAGTTGTAGATATTGTACCACCACCAGTAATATGCATATCAACTTTACTTGTAGAAACTGAATCACCACCAAACAAGCCCCCTTGAGAAGCATCCAATACAAGAGATGCGCCATATTCCAACTTTACTGTAACTTTGTCACCTTCGGTATATACATAATCATCACCAAAATTTGCACGTGGCGAATACCACAACTTATCAAATTTACCAGTAATAGTAAGGGTAACATTTGGTGCTGTAAAGTTGATGGTATCTGTACCATTAACAATAGTTTTATCTTCGCTGACATTTAAAGCGAATGCCGATGTAAATAGTGCTGTTGCACAAACTAATGCAAGAATTTTTTTCATAATATATCTTTATTAAATTAGTTGGCAAATGCTACCCCCCCCTAATAATCTTTGTCAAGCAAAAAATTACATTTTTTTACAAAAAAGGCACTCAATTTAGAGTGCCTTAAATTTTATAAATAGTTTCTTAGAAGTATTTACCGACTTTGCGTGGTTTATTTTTCTTTTTAGAAGGAGTTTTGCATGCGTTTTCGCCCTTCAAAATTCGCTTTATGTAAGCAATTTCTTCTGGGCAATATGGAGTATGGTCGGCACGATACAAATCGTGGAACCATATGCTTCTAATTTCCGAATCGTCCATAGCTGGCCAATTACGCCACGTTTCCATTTTTCCAGCAACAAAGCCAAAAGCAAACGACCATATATTATTGTCTTTATGGAATTCTAAAATCGGATTAAACGTACTACCTGTAGAACGCCCCAACCATTCCGTACATAAAACAGGTCTATTATGCTTCTTCAGTTTTTTATAACGTTGAACTTGTTGACCTAAGCCACCATAGGAATGGAACGAAAGAATATCGCTATTTTCAATCTGAACTTTCTCAAAGCCCTTCGGTGTACGAGACCACAAACAATACGTAATAGGTTGAATTGGATCAAACGAAAGCGTCCATTTGGCACTTTCTCTGACCAAATCGAGGCTACAACGACGCAGATGTTCCATATCTGCTTCTGTCAAACCTTTTCCACCTCCTACAATATGATCGCTTTTTATATTACCTGGTTCATTGAAAACATCCCAACAAATAATACGTGGGTCTTTTGCATACGCACCAACAACCGTTTTAACATAAAACTCGAGATGTCCCCACTTCGATTTATCTCGCAGAATAGAATATGCAGGCTGTCTACGCCAACCTGAATTGTGCGTTCCATCTGGTTCAGGTTGTTTTCCAAGCGTACCATCTGTTCTACCTCCGTTCGTAAAAAATACGACCATAACACCAATCCCATGCTTATCGGCAGCCTTCAAAACTTGCTCGAAGCGTTCAAGGAAACCTTTAGGATCGTCATTAACTACAAGATCATTGAGGAACAAACGAATTGCGTTGAAGCCTATTGATTCCATCAATGCAAATTCTTTCTCAAAAACATCAAGCTTAAATGTTTCTTTCTGCCAAACTTCGATTGTATTTATTGCGTACGATGGAATGTAATTTACACCAGCTCTAAATGGCTGTTTTGCGTACCACGCATTTGCTTGTTCTGGTGTCCATATATCGCGTGCAAACGAGGATATTGCAACAATACAAGCTATGAATGTTAAAAAAAATGATTTTATTTTCATTTTTTATCTTGTAAAATACGCTTGATGTAAGCAATTTCTTCTGGGCAATATGGAGTGTGGTCGGCATGATATAAATCGTGGAACCAAACGTCAGATGAGAGAGGATTTTCATCAAACTTCCAAGGACGCCACGTTTCTATTTTGCCAGCAACAAAACCGAACATAAACGACCAAATTCTATTCTTCTTATGGAAGCCCAAGATTGGATTTATCGTACTACCACGATTGCGACCCATCCATTCTTTACACATCAATGGTTTGTTAAATCTCTTCAACTTTTTTACAAAATTTGCTTGAATTAACAAATTTGCGTACGAGTGATACGAAATAATATCGCTTTCGGCATATTGAAGATCGTTAAGCTTTTTACCCAATGGCGTATGGTCATAACGATGAACACCAAAAGTAATTGGCTGAATTGGATCGAGAGAACGAGCCCACTTTGCACTTTCTTTGATGAGGTCGTAGCAACAATCTTCAAGATATTCAATTCGCTTTTGAATTAAACCTTTCTCAGCGCCTGCTATATGAACACTAGTGATATTACCAGGTTCATTGAAGATGTCCCAACAAATAATACGTGGGTCTTTTGCGTGGGCTTTAATGACAGTCTTTACATAAAATTCTAAGTAGCCCCATTTAGATTTATCACCTAAGATTGAGTACGATGGCTGTTTTTTCCAACCTGAATTGTGGGTGCCATCTGGCTCTGGCTGTTTACCTAACTTCCCGTCGTCTTTACCGCCGTTTGTGAAGAAAACTACCATTACGCCGATGTTGTATTTATCAGCTTTTTGGAGGAAAAGCTCAAAGCGTTCTAGGAAGCCTTTAGGGTCGTCGTGTACAACCAAATCATTAAGGAACACACGAATTGCATTGAAACCTGTTTTTTGCAAGAGTGCAAATTCCTTCTCGATAACTTCGATATTGAAAGTTTCTTTCTGCCAAATTTCTATTGCGTTAATTGCGTATGCTGGAATATAGTTCACCCCTGCTCTATATGGCTGTTTATCAAACCATGCATTTGCTTCTTCGGCTGTCCAAACATCGCGTGCAAACGTGGTTGAGGCAACCACCAACGATAATGCTCCTATTATAAGTGATTTTATTTTCATATATTTATCTTTCTATTTTATTTATCTTTTAAAACTCTCTTAATGTATTCGATTTCTTCTGGGCAATATGGAGTGTGGTCTGCCTTGTACAAATCATGGAACCATATACCTTTTGTTTCTGGAGTATCATGATGTGGCCAAGGACGCCATGTTTCCATTTTACCTGCAACTAAACCAAATGCAAACGACCAAATTTTATTTTGCTTATGATACTGCAATATTGGATTATATGTACTACCCAAAATTCTGCCCATCCATTCTTTACAGAATACCGGCTTATTGAATTTTTTAAGCTCTTTATGACGAAGTATTTGTTCACGAAGATTTCCGTACGAGTGATACGAAACAACGTCGCTATTTTCAAACTGAACTTTATCGAACTTCTTTTTGAACTCTGGAGAGCGAGCCCACATACCATATGTAATTGGCTGAATTGGATCGTACGAACGAGCCCACTGCGAACTTAATTTTATGACTTCTACAACGCAATCTTGCAAATACTCTATGCGTTCTTTTGTAAGCCCTGCTCCACCACCAACGATGTGTTCACTACGAATATTCCCAGGTTCATTAAAGATATCCCAACAAATAATGCGTGGGTCTTTGGCGTGAGCACCAACAACTGTTCTTACATATTTTTCTAAGTGTCCCCATTTCGATCTATCGCCCAAGATTTTATAAGAGGGTTGCTTTTTCCAACCTGAATTGTGAGTGCCATTTGGCTCTGGTTGTTTGCCAAGCTTTGCATCGTCTCTACCTCCATTTGTGAAGAATACAACCATAACACCAATATCGTATTTGTCGGCTGTCTTGAGGAAAAGCTCGAAGCGTTCAAGGAAACCTTTGGGGTCGTCATTTACAACTAAATCATTAAGGAACACACGAATTGCGTTGAAACCTATCGACTGCATTAAGGCAAACTCCTTTTCGATAACTTTGATATCGAATGTTTCTTTCTGCCAAATTTCTATTGCGTTAATTGCATATGCTGGAATATAGTTCACACCTGCTCTATATGGTTGTTTTGCAAACCACGCATTTGCTTCTTCGGCTGTCCAAACATCGCGTGCAAACGATGTTGAGGCAACTACAAACGACAACGCCCCAATTATAAATGATTTTATTTTCATACAACTCCTTTGATTATTTGTTTTCTATAAATAAAATTTAAAGCTCAACAAATTGATTTTACCAACTAACACAAAAAAGGTCAAACAATATTTATAACATCATACACCGATTTTTAACATTATTGACAATAAAAAAAAGCACTAATCATCGGGTTCAACATGAACATTTATTGTTGCAACACCTATCAATGTACGAATTTCATTTTCCAATCGTTCCGATATTTCATGAGCTTCAACCAAAGTTAGATTGGGTTTTACATGGATATTTATATCGATTTCATACCCACAACCATTGCTACGCACACGCAAATCGTGCCATTTTTTTATGTCTGATATCGAAGACAACACACCATCAATTTGTTCGACAATTCCGACAGGTGCTGTATCTAACAAAGCATTTATTGCCCTATATGAAAGTTTCAACGACACCCACGCAACTATAACCGAAACGCCCAATGCCGCAATGCTATCGGCAAAATCGTAGCCTAAATACGATGCCACCAACCCAATCAACACAACAAACGAGCTTAACATATCGATTGAAAAATGCAAAGCGTCGGCTTCTAAGGCTTGGCTATTGTATTTTTTTGCAGTATTCATCAGATGACGAGATCTGAAAAAATCAACAATTATTGATACCACAACAACAGCAAAAGCCCACGCACTTAACGAAAACGCAGTATCTTTGTAATACAATCTTGAAATGGCTTCGTATATAACCCATACACAAGTAGCCAACAATAAAACCGATTCGAACAATGCTGAAAGATTTTCAATTTTCCCGTGTCCAAAATTGTGTTCTTTATCGGCAGGTTTGTCGGACAATTTTACGGCAAACCAAGTCATACCTGCAGCCAATAAATCTAATGCCGAATGCAACGCTTCAGAAATAATCCCTAAACTCCCCGTAGCAACCCCTACAACAATCTTGGCAAGCGTAAGCCCTCCAGCCGCCACAACCGACAACATTGCTGCAAAATCTTTCTCTTTCATTTTACGAAGTTTTTACAACTCTGGGAAACAAATGCGTTCAACAGCTTTATTGAAGTCTTCTGTCCCACTTAGAATTTCAATTTCAAGTTTGGTATAGTAGAAAGGAATTACCGACTTATACGCAGAATCAATTCTAACCGAGTCTTTTTCAGTAGTAACAATAAATTCGGCACCTGCATTTTTGGCATTTAAAAATACTTCGTTAAGTTCGTCTTCAGTAAATCTGTGGTGGTCGAGGAAACGTTTTTTATAAACGAGCTTAGCACCAAATTCACGCAAAAATCTCTCAAAACTTTCAGGAGCTGCAATAGCCGAAAAGCAGGCAATCTTTTTATCTTTAAGATACGAAAGCTCGAAACGTTCATTAGTTGAAAAATCTACTAAATATCTAAGCTTATGAGCGCATTCTATAATTTCGGCAGTTTTGTTGTACTGACGTATTGTTTGTTCAAGCTCGAAGTCTTTTTCGCCATCGCTCTTTGTTAAAAATATGTACGAAGCACGTTTTAAATGCGACACTGGTTCACGCAAAATTCCACGAGGCAACAAGCGTCGGTTCCCAAAAGGATTAGTTTTATCGACCAACAAAAGTTGAAGTTGACCACGCAATGGCAGATACTGAAAACCATCGTCTAAAATGAGGGTATCGGCACCAAATTCAGTAATAGCATAATGCCCTGCTCTGACTCTATTTTTATCTACAATCACAATCACCCCAGGGAGATTTCGAGCCAACATAAATGGTTCATCACCTGCAACAGACGAGTCTAACAAAACTTTATCCCCGTTAGAAACAACACGAGGTTTTGGAGATTCGCCATGCGTAAACCATCTTATAATTTTGTTAAAAGTACTATCCGATTTACTTTTGTAGCCTCGGCTTAATATTGCAACTTTTCTACCTCTATCGGCAAGCGACTTTGCAAATTTTTCAACGATAGGTGTTTTACCAGTACCACCAACAGTCAAATTACCAACAACAACAACCAAACACCCCAACGGAGCATCTCGCAAAATTCGTTTGTTGTACATATAAAAACGCAAACGTGCTATACCTTCAAAAATAAAGGATAAACAATACAACAAACCTCCATAAATAATAGCAGTAAAGCCATCGGCTCTATCATAAATTACATCTGCTGTAAAATGGGCGAAGCGTTGTGAATAGTTTTTTAATTTACTTTTTAAATTCTTTAGAATTTTCAAAACATTCCTCGCTATTCGTAAAATGGTTTAGGTTTTTTCTCTGCGGTAGGTCCTTGTTTTTCAAGTTTAATTTCATCTTCAAACTTGATTTTTATATCGTTTAAAGCATTTTCAACATAGCTATTTGATCTTGCCAACGATGATGTTATTTTTATTGCCGCAAATGCCGATTTTCTATCGTTTTTCTTCCAAAAGTATTCGATAGATGGTTTTGCCACATAATCGTAAAATTGAACTGGAGCTTTTGATGAATAACGCATCACGTTCTTAAAAACACTTAATGCTTCAGAATCCGACTTAGCTCTCGACAACATATCTTCTAACACATCGCCGTACAAAACAGCCACCAAACCCGGATTTGCTCGGTTAATTGGCTTCATTGCATTGTGGAATAAAGTATCGGCTTCTTTTGCTTTTTTGCGAGCTATCAAATTATCACGATACAAATTTAACATTTTGGTGGACTGCTCTGGAAAATCTTTAAATGCCTCAAAGCTCTGCCTATAAACTTCATCTAATTCTTTAGACGATGCCCCACAACGAGCCATAGAAGGAATCAATAAACTATACGCACGCCAATTTAGTGGATTTTCCTCAAGAGCCTTTTTTGCAAAATCTCGAGCAAGTGCATATTTACCAGCATCAGACAACAACTGAGCTAAACGATACAACACAATACTTTGTGCTGATTTTTCTGTAATATGCTCGCGCTTTACCAATCTGTGCAAATCAAACATTGTAATAGGTTTCCATGTTTGTGGATTTAAAGGAGCGCCAAAAAGCATTTTCGATGCTGGATCTCTAAAAACATCAAACTTCCAAGTACCTGCACCATTCATATATGCCAACCATGCAAATTTTGTACTACGAACTGAATCGTTAAAAAACAAGCATGGTATACCATTGGCATTTGCTAAACGCCACGCATAGAAAGTTTTTTCGTATGGAGTTGCACCAAGTCGCTTTATATTTTCTAAAGTAAAATCATTTTTAGTGGTGTCCCAATCTTTACTTTTCGCACCACGAGCACGCGAACTATCGGTTTTTATTGATGTTTGTACATTTTCAATTTCGCGCAATTTAATATTTTCAACAAAAACTTTTTCAAGCTCTGGCAACGGACCACAAAGCCCCATAACATGAATTAACTCGGCAATTGAAAGTTTGTTTAAGTCGAATGCCAATTTGTCGGCATGCAAAGTCAGATACAAGAAGATTTCTTGAGGCATTGAAACTTGCGTAGGCTCATCAACAACATTGCAACGTGGCCAATTTGGTGGCAACGATACATCGTAAATAAGAGCTAACGCTAATGTTGCTCTAAAATATTTTTTTGCTTGAGCAGGTTGATTTATGAATAATTGAGTAGCAACATCGCAAGCATTACTTAAAGAATCGTATTTTGTAAGAGATTCGTAGAAATCAAAAAAAACTGGAATATTTTCAATAAAAATTCGTTTTAACTCGATTGGCATTTTTTCGCCTTCTCTACCACAAACCGATGCTGCAAGCGAAGTATACAACCAATTCGATGCTTGTTTTATATCGCCAGATTGTGCAAGAGACAACGCCTTTTGTTTTGCTTCTTCGGCGATAGTATTCCACGCTTCAGTTGAATTAGTACTCAATACTTCGCTCAACTGACCCATACCTAACTGTGAAACTGGAGTTTTAGGTAATTCTGGCAAATCTACACTTACACCAAATAACTTCAAAGCAGGTGTTAAGAACAGAAATAGCAATAATAAAAATAAGCATCTCATAAGGCCTTATAAAATGCTACAACTCAAATAAAGTCAAGCATTAGCACATAACAAGACCAATTTTATTTAGATATGTCCAAAAACAGCACTTTGCCCCAGATAATCTTCTATATGCATTAACCGATTATATTTTGCAACACGTTCACTTCGCGACAACGATCCTGTTTTTATCTGTCCAGCATTCACTGCAACTGCAATATCGGCTATTGTGGTATCTTCAGTTTCTCCAGAACGGTGCGACACTATACTTGCATAAGCATTTCGTTTAGCAAGCTCAATAGCATTCAAAGCCTCGGTAAGCGTACCAATCTGATTAACCTTAACTAATATAGCATTGCCAGCATTCAATTCTATACCCTTACGCAACAACTTTGAGTTTGTTACAAACAAGTCATCACCAACAAGCTGAGTATTATCGCCTAATGCCTTAGTGAGCAGTTGCCAACCTTCCCAATCATCTTCGGCACAACCATCTTCAATAGATACAATCGGATAATGGTCCCTAAGTTCTTTTAAATACGCAACCATATCAGCCGACTTATACTTTCTACCATCTGATTTACTGAAGATATATTGTTTCGATTTTTCGTCGTAAAATTCGCTTGAAGCAACATCTATGGCAATAGCAATATCGTGTCCAAACTTATATCCTGCCTTGCTTACGGCTAACGCAATAGCTTCGATTGCTGATTCGTTGCTCTCTAAATTTGGTGCAAAACCACCTTCATCACCAACAGCAGTCGACAACGATTTAGCCTTCAACACATCTTTTAATGAATGAAATACTTCGCTACCCATTCTAACGGCATTACGCATACTATGAGCACCAATGGGCATAATCATAAATTCTTGAATATCTAACGGAGCATCACTATGAGCGCCACCATTTATAACGTTCATCATAGGTAATGGCAAAACTCGAGCATTAGAACCACCTATGTATTTAAAAAGCTCCATATTACACGCCACAGCCGATGCCTTGCATACTGCAAGCGATACTGCCAAGATTGCATTTGCACCTAAATTACTCTTATTTTCAGTACCGTCTAACGCAATCATCAAAGAATCTATCTCGGCTTGCTCGATAGCATTTTTACCTATGAGCTCTGGTGCTATAATCGACATCACATTATTTACAGCCTTCAAAACACCTTTGCCTCGGTACCTATTTTTTATTCCACTTTGCGAACGTCTGAAATTAACTGAACCATCGCGAAGTTCTAAAGCTTCAAGCTTACCTGTTGATGCACCTGATGGCACCGATGCCGATGCTTTAGCTCCACACTCAAGAACTACAGTTGCTTCTACTGTTGGAAAACCACGCGAATCTAAAATTTCGCACGCACTGATAGATTTTATAGATGTATTCATAATGAAATTTGCTTACATCTATTTATACGGAAAAAAAACGCACAAGACAAACAATATTTTGTATTTTCTTGTGCGTTTTCTAACAACATTACGTATATTACCTACCTCTAAAGGTAATATTTACGTTGTGCGATGCATTATCGGGTGGTGGTGGAATTGTTATGATTTTGAACACTTGAATAACCGAATTATCAAAATCTTTATCACCACTTGATTCAATAATGCGAACATTACTTATTATGCCATTTTTGCTTACTCTGAAAGTTACCTTTGCCGACAAAGTAGAAATATCGCTACTTACCATGGGTCGCTTCCAATTACGTTTTGCTATTATATAAATTGCATTTGTATATTCAGCAAAAGCATCGCGCATTGCACTATTCGACATAGAACTTGATGCTGGCGATTTTATATCGGAAATTGAATTTATAGAAGTATGTTTTGATGTTATCGGACCAATCTTTACTGCTTTTCTCTTTGGAGGAGTAGTATTAGTACGATTTGTTGCTCTATTTTTATTTTTCTTTTTCCACTCGTTAAAATCGACCTTTTTAGGAGGTGTAGGTGTTGGCTTAGGCTTAACTACCGGAGCGTCGTCTTTTGGTGGAGTTGGTGTAGGCTCTGGAGGTGTAGGCTCTGGTTCAGGGGGTGTTGGATCTGGAATGTCAATAGGCTCTATCTCTTTTACCTTTTCAACCTCTATTTGTGGAGTATCTGGAGCAGTTGGTGGTGGAGGTGGTGCTGGAGGATTTTCTGATGGCTCAACCATCTCAAAGACCAACTTATTTTCGACTGTTTCTTTGGGGAACAGAACATCAATCAACGCCCAAGCAAACATAGCAATTGCAATCAATATATGCAAAGCCAACGAATAAACATAACCCAACTTTACATTATTACTTGCCATTATTTTACTTCCGTATCTAGATGCAATTTTGTTAAATTATTACGTTTTATAGCGTCGATTACGTCGACTATTTTTTGATATGGCAAAGTAAAATCGGCACGCAAACTAATAGCTGGAGGCTCTTTTTTTCCGGCAATAGAGTGCAACAAATTATTTAGTTCGTCCATACTAACAGGTTGTTTACCCCAATATATCTGACCACTTTTATTTATAGATATTATCTGAAAATCTATTTCAGGGCGTTTACTTGCAGTATGTTCATCTTGTTTAGGCAAATTTATAGGTATAGTTTGCTCTAATAGTGGGGTTGAAATCATGAAGATAATCAACAACGAAAACGCCAAGTCCATCAATGGCGTAACGTTGAGTTCTGTCATAATCGACAACGATTCTCTATGACGTGGCTTCATTATTATTCATCATCAAAATTCGACATCTCAATAGAATCATCATCAAGGCTAAAATCTATCACCTTGTCAGCTTCTGCTGAGCCTTTAACAACGCGCTCTACCAATGGTGTTTGCTTAGGTTCGCGCGTTGCTACCGCTGGAGAATCTTCCGACATAGCTTCTACTGTAACTTTGTCGGAGAGCAATCCTGCAAAATTTTCTGTATCAACAATCATTTTTTTGATTTTCGTGCTCAAAAAGTTATAGCCGAAAACAGAAGGAATAGCCACAACCAAGCCAGCAACGGTTGTCAACAAAGCACCCGATACCCCTGGAGCAAGCTGTTGCAATGTTACCGAAGTTTGACCACTCATTGAGCCGAAGCAATCCATAACCCCCCAAGCAGTACCCAAAAGTCCCAAGAATGGCGCACCACTAATAACAGTACCTAAAAGAGTCATTTTTTCTTCGTATTTTGATATCTGACGAGCCAATCCACGTGCAAGAGCATTTTCAACCATTGTAATTTTCATATTTACATTCTTGCAATTACCTGCGTCTGAACGTGCATTTAAAGCTTCTTTTAGCAATACAGAATACGGACTCGGAATTGAACGTACACTACTTACTGCATTTATCAAACTTGCACTACTTTTTACACATTTTGCAGCTTTGATATTTAACTCCTCTATTGTAGATAAGTCGGCGTATTTCATAAACATAACAGCCCATGCAACAACACTCATAAGAAACAAAATAACAACGATTGCCTGACCAGCTAAGTTAGAATCCCTGAAATAATCTATTAGCGCTGAAGCCAAAAGATTTGTTTTTAAAGCAGTACTATATATAAAAAATTCCATGGTAAAATACCAAGACAAATTAATGTAAAAATGCAAGATATTTTTATGTAAATTTTCAAAAAAAAAATAAAAAAAGGTTCTCGAAAGAACCTTTTGCAATAAAATAACTAAAAACCTTATATTAAATCTCTAAAATTTTCAATTTGCTTAGCAATCAACTTCAAATTGGGCATACCTATGCCTTTGCGCATTTCAAATGCTCGCTCAAGATTGAAAACACTACGCCAATCTTTCTTAGCATTCGGACAAATTGCAAAAATTTCTTCATCTGCAAGCTCATTAATTGGCACACCTGTTTTCTCCGACAATGCCACTATTGCCCCAACCATATGATGCGCATTGCGGAAAGGTACGCCTTGCATTACAAAGTAGTCTGCCAAATCGGTAGCCAACAACAATGGATCTGATACAGCTTCGGCGCATTTCTGTTTATTGAATTCAATATCTACCGAGCATGCCGACAACACATCTAAGCACATACATGCTTGCTTGAACGAATCGAACACTGGTGGTTTATCTTCTTGCAAGTCTCTGTTATATGTAAGAGGAAGACCTTTCACAAGCAACATCAAAGTATTTAAATTACCAATCATTCTTGCCGACTTACCACGCATAAGCTCGAACGAATCAGGATTTTTCTTTTGAGGCATTAACGACGACCCTGTTGTAAACGTGTCGGGCAAGCGAACAAAACCAAATTCCGACGAGTTCCAAATAATTACATCTTCTGCAATTCTGCTGAAATGAACTGCCATAGTTGCGCAAGCAAAAGCGAACTCGAAGAACACATCTCTATCGGCGACAGCGTCCATAGAATTTCCAGTTACAACTGGAGTGTCGGTTTCATCAACAAATCCCATATAGCGTGCCGATATTGCTCTATCAATTGGCAATGTAGTACCAGCTATAGCACCACTACCCAATGGCGATACATTTGCACCATCGTACACAAACTGGAAACGTTCAACATCTCTGTAAAGCATTTCACACCATGCTAAAATATGATGAGCCACACTCACTGGTTGTGCGCGTTGTAAATGAGTATAACCAGGAATATACACATTTATATTTTTTTCGGCTAAATCTAATAAATTTGATAGCAAATTTTTTAGCTTCAAAATAATTTCAACAGTTGCCGATTTAAAGAATAAACGCATATCGGTTGCAACTTGGTCGTTGCGACTACGTGCTGTATGGAGTTTTGCTGCTGCTGGAACTTCTTTAGTTAACGCTTGTTCAATGTTCATATGAACATCTTCTAAAGCTTCATTCCATTCAAACTCACCAGCTTCGATTTTCTTGAGAATTTTCTGGAGTCCTGCAACTATATCTGCACATTCTTTTTTTGAAATAATACCAACATCGGCAAGCATTTTTGCGTGAGCTGTCGACCCTTGAATATCGAATTGTGCCAACGCACTATCGAACGAGACCGACTCGCCAAATTTCAACATTAATTCGCTTGGAGCCTGCGAAAATCTTCCGCCCCATGTAGCCTGTGATTTTTTTGATTTTTGAGATGTTTTTTTCATTTTCTTATCTATTTAAAATATATCTGCTGGGTTTGCATTGCGAAGTTTTCTTGTTGCTAAAAGCCCTGCAACAACGCACATCGACACTGTTAAACCAAATACTATTACCAAACTTGAAACCGACATATAAGTTGGCATATTACCAATATCGCGAGTAAGTTTATACAACACGCCAGCTAACAACGAACCTGGAATAAACCCCATAACCGACAATATTACCGATTCTTGAATTATAGTCCAAATAAAGAAAGAATCGGCAAAACCTATTGCCTTTAGTGTTGCATATTCTGGGATATGGTCAGAAACATCGGTATATAAAATCTGATAGACAATTACAGCACCAACAAAGATTGCAACAGCCATCGATGCGCCAATCACAAACCCGATAGGCGTACGCACTGCCCAATAATCTTTTTCGTTTTGAATATATTGTTGTTTTGTCATAACTTTTACATCAGAAGGCAATACTGCCGACAACCTCTTGGCAACATCTTCGGCATTCGAGCCTTTTTTCAACTTCAAAACACCAACATCTATAATAGATGCCGAGGCGTTTGGCCACACATCTAACAGAGTATCTATACTCATTAAAACATTTCCGTCGGCTGCAAAAGTTGCACCAATATCTATCAAATTTTTTATAGTTAACGCCCTGCCCGAAACTTCGGTTTTTACTGAACCATTCTTTTTGAAAGCACCAACTACATCACCATACTGCTGACGTGAAAGAGAATCGAATGCAACAGTTCCACGCATTTTTAAATTTTGCGCACTTTTCAAAATATCTTGCGATAGAAATGTTTTTTTAGTGGGATCGTACGCAATCAAAAATATATCACGTTCTCTGCCATCATCTACATTTTTAAACGATGCACAACCAATCTTAATCGGCTCAGCTGACACTACTTCGTCAACAGCCTTACACTGATGCAATCTAACTTCGGGAAAACCACGCCCAACCCCGAAGTACTCGTAATGATATCCAACAACAACAACATCACCATCTATCAACAAAAGTGGACCCACAACTTGTTTAAACAAGGCGTTTTGAAGCCCCATTTGAAATAGCATCATAGCAACAGCGAAAGTTATACCAGCAATAGCCACTGCGAAGCGTTTTCTTTCGCTTGTCAATTGCAACCAAGCCAAAGGAATGCCGAGTGGAACAATGCGCTCTAATAAACTTTTCTTTTTGCTACTCACAAAATTATTTTACAAAAATTCTTACATTCACTTGCGAGCCAATCAAGTTTTTAAGAGCGTCGCAATCGTTCAACTTTATTTTAGCACGAACAACTTTTAAGTTTGAATATTCACTTGGATCTGAGCTAAAGACTTTATTATTTTTCACCGAACTCGATATCGAAACTACAGTACCTTCAAAACTTTTACCTTTCAAAGCATCTGATGTAATAACTGCTTTAGCACCAACTTTTACTTTTGCTATATCAGCAACATAAATTTCGGCTTCTACAAACAATTTTGATATATCGGCAATTTCGCAAACACCTTCCATTGAAACAGCTTCGCCCTCTTTTATGTGCATTTCCAAAACCTTACCTGAAATTGGCGATTTTACATAATACGACTTATGCACTTTATCGGCTTCTTCAACTGCCAACGATGCTTCTGCAACAATGTCGTTTTGATTTTTTTCAATCAATGGCAACATTGCTCGAGCATGTGCAATTTTACGCATTAAAGATGTCTGATTATATTCTAACTCTTCACGTTCTCTACGTGGAGGATCTTTTTCAGCAATAACATTTGCAATTTGCTGAAGTTCACCCTGCATATCAGCAATGATATTTTTTTGCTCCATTACTCGAATATCACGAGCCGATTTTGCTGTTTCGAGCGATGCTTTTGCACGCTTTAAAGTTGCCAATGCAGTTTTTTCGCCTGCGATTATTGCGACAACATCGTTTTCTTTTATTATATCACCCTGTTTTACGTTAAGAGTTTCAATTACAGCTTGAGCACCAGTCGGGGCTGATACTGCGAGTTTTTGCACACGTTCTTGTGGAATAATTCTGCCCACACATGCAACGTAATCGACACTATCGACAGCATACCCCGACACGAGCGAACTTAACATAAATAACCATACAATTTTTTTCATATGATGTTATTTTTATTATATCTGAATTTTTTACAATAAAGAAATTTAAACTTTTTTATTTAATATAAAAAAAGCGAACATTACTCAATAGGATTGTTAACAATCCCTCACGGTGTTGAAAAAAATCGGCTTAGAATAAACATGGGGTACAAGTACAAAATCGTGAGGTTTGCATTAGAATTCGCGTTTTGTGAGCCGTAGCGTACTATGTACGTAAACCGATACAAAACCGAATAATAATCAAACTGCTTGCTTTGGTGGTGGTTATATTTATTAAAAAATCGGATTAGAACCAACATAGGTTGCAAGAAGTAAAACGTGCGAGGCACGTGCTTAGGACGTCG
>SUVO01000017.1 GCA_015061955.1 Verrucomicrobiaceae bacterium | reverse complement strand
GAATGAATGTATTAAGTTAAATGAGAAGGTTGAGAAGATATTAATGAAGGGAGAGAAGATGGTGTATGTAAGTAGTGAAGAATTGTTGAAGATGAGTGAGGTATTAATGGGATTAGTAGAATATAATGAAGAAAAAAAGAATAGAGAAAAAGAAAAAGTAGAAAAAGAGGATAAGAATAAAAATAGGATAGAAGATAGAATTAGTAAGTTAGAAGAAGTTATAGATAGAATTAGAGGTAAGATTAAAGAATATATAGAAATAATAATTAGAAGAGGTGGTGGGAATAAAGAGTATTGGAGAAATATAAAAGAAAGAGTTAAGGATTGGAATATTGAAGGAATTGAAGAAGAAATAGAAAGAATGATAAAGTTTAGTTTGGAGTGTTAAACTCCACTAAACTTATTCACGGAAGAATAAAAATCTTCCGTTTTTGTGTTTTTATTATTATATATTTAAATTGAAATGAATATGAAAAATGTAGTTGTTGGTAGTGGTCTTTGTCCGTTAGCTGTCAGATTTCAATTGAAAGATGGTTATCTTGATGACGTTGTTGCTCACATTAAAAATCTAAAATCCGAAATTCGCAAAGGTGGAAGACTTTTCAAAAAATATCCACAAAGCTTGTTTGATGAAATTCTTTCTTGGGATGAAATAAACCCGAATTATATGTATGTCGAAGGTGCGAGGTCGTCGGTTGTTATTGCCCAAAAAGTGATAAAATCTTTTTGTGGAAATTCTGTACGTTCTGCAATGGCTTATACAATGGGCGAAAAGACAGGTGGAGCGACAAAAGAAGTAGAAAAATCTTTATCGGAATTCAATATAGAACCACTTTTCTCATACCTCCCCAAAGGAGCTGGCGACAATCAAATCGATGTAGTTGTTGAAGACATATCAGACCATGCAACTGCAAGAATGTATCAAGCCTCGCGGACCTCCTTTAAGTACAAATGCGATTTAGATAAAATCGAAAAAGAGCTAAATGAAAATGTAAATATCCTAATGCTCAATCGTGCCGCAAAAGGCGCCAAAGACTCAGCCGAAAAATTGCTTTTGCGTGATAAAAACAACTTAGTTTCTTTTAGAATTCACAATTTTAGTCGTCATACTGGCGTTGCAGAAAACGTCGATATGCTCGAATGGGCAAACTTCATCTTTATTACCGACCCTGCAAAAGACCCTACTATTTGTCGAGATTTAAAGCGTTATTATGATGTCGAAAGTCTCGATGAACTTGCTCGAAGAATGCTTGATATAAACGAACTCAAACGCCTTGTAGTTCTTCCACCAAGTAATGAGTGTGAAAATTTACGTTTCTACACAACTGATTTCAACAGATGCGTAGAAGTAAAATGTCCAGATTCTCCACGAGCAAAAACTGCATGGCTAAATGGTGCGTGCGTTGCACTCACTTGTAAAGATTGGCAAGCGAAAGCTCCGTTTGAATTAGAAAATCGTTTCCCTAAAACATACTCAGATTTTGAAAAATTCTGCGATTGGGCAACTCAATTAGCATACGCAAACTATGCTGGCGAAGATTTCAAAATTCAAGATTCTTGGATAATTGAATAAAAAACAAAGCATTCGCATACATATATAAATATGAGTGATATTATCGGTGATAGCATAAGCGTTTTGCGTGTGAAAGTTGAAGTTGAAAATGGCTTTGACGAAGTCATTGCAGAAAACATAACATCGCTCCAAAGCGATGTAAAATCGGGAATATTTGATGTCAACTATTCTTATTCGCTTGTTGAGTATGTAAAAACAAATATCCCAAAGATTATAAATCACAAACCAATCTAATTTTAAAATGACAAAACAAGACTTAGCAAAAGAAATTTTAGGATGTAAAAATATTGAACAGTTGCCACAAAAAGGTAATCGCAACTGTGGGATATTTGTGTCGATTGGCGAACATCGCTTTTCGGATAAGTTTGAAAGAGTATCGTGCAAATTCTATAAGGGCGACGGCACTACAAAAGGATTTGCCGAAGGATATATGCCTTTTCATCAACGCGATTTTGCAAAAATCCCAGAACTAAAAAATCCACTTATCCAACAAAGCTTGGAATGTGGAATCTGGGAAAACGCACAACCATACTCTGTGTTTCAGTTTATCGAAGGTAAAATGTTGCGTGATGTTGTAGGCAATAAGGATAATCCAATTACTACACCTACGCTTTCAATCGAACAAGCAAAGTCTATTCTAACAGATATGTTCTGCAATGTTTGGATACCTCTTTGGTCGGCTGGCATACGCTTTAGAGACGGACATACTGGCAACTGGGTTTTGGGTGAAGATGGCAAAGCATATATGATAGATACCGAACAAATGCGTAAAGATGCGATTGAATTTCTTTATAATCCGACTTCATGGACTCAACGCGATAAACACGAGAAATCTTGTCTAAAACTTGTTCATGGAATTTTTGCAGATTTCTCAAATGCGTGTGGCATAAAAATCACAGATTCGTCGGCAAAGAAAATCTTAGCAAATACAAACCTATTGCAATCGTTGTCTTCACTCGGCAGAACAGATTTTTCAAAAACTAACGCAATCACTGAATTCGAAAACACACTAAAAAAGTTTTTCGAGAAATAATTATTTTCATAAGCTAATATCACACTTTTCAGAACATTATAGAAAATCATGAGAGATAAAACGCTTAACTTAGAAACATAACTACATGTTTATTAAGGACAAGCAGGCCCTGAGGATTAATTTCCTAAAAAATTGTATTCATAAAAGAGTGTGAAATGCGTATAATTAAATGATTATTATATAGTTAAAGAAATTTTCTGCATGCATATTTACGTTTTTTATACGGTTTTGATGACTTTTAGGTCGAATTTACTGCAATATGTGTGTTTTTTGAAGTCATAGTTGACAGAAAAATATGCTAAATATAAAGCATTTGCAAAAAAATCAGCTCTTGTGTTGGACAAAAACATCTAATTTCTTCTGGATCCATGATTTATATGCAAGATAGACACCTTAACGCGTGTCTGGATTTTTGTGGAAATTTAGCCGATTTTTACTTCGACAAATTGAACCTGTTGATCTTTTCTTAACATCCGTTTAAAATTTAAAATGCGAACTGTGTTGGACACGGTTCGCATTTTTCTTTTTTACTTTTAAAGTAAAATCTATTCCATAAATATTTATGAGTGTTAATCTATTAACTCGAAGAAAGCCGTATCGGGTTTCTTAAATTCGTATTCAAAATTATCAGTATTTTCAGCAACAATCTTATCCGAATACAACTCTTTTACTTGTTTCACTTTTCGGGGTAGATATATAGTTTCTTTGCCCCCGTTAGCTGTATGAATTGAAACAAGTTTGTCGTTTGCATATACGGGCAATGTCGAATTTACATACATGTGTACACCTGCATCTTTAGCAAATTTCTTAAGATTTTTTTTGTTAAAAACGCTGATGCTTGAGTTATAGATACTTTTCCAATTTCCCATTTGTTTTATTTTTATATCTTTTGATTTTACGTATGGGAACCCTACAAGTTTTACAATTCTCGATTCATCAATATTATTGCCATCGGTTATACCAAAACCACCCATGGTTATGATTGTTTTGTTATCTTTGAACACGTATTTATCTAAGATAGCTTTTTTCTTTGGGGTAATTTCAAATGAGTGTGGGAATATTACCATTTTGTACTTTGAAAAATCAACTTTTTCGATATCATCAAAGAAAATAGATTCGTATGGAGCACCAACCATAGATACAGCTTTTTTAATGTGTGTATAGTCGATAAATCTTCTATAATAACAACTATCAGGATCTATTATACATACAATTTCAGCTTTGACTGGTAAGTTGTCATTTTTATGTTTTTGCCAAAGTTGATGAGATTTTCTCACAACTTCCATCGTTTCTGGAGTTCTGAAAATTCCGCCCCACATATCGAAACACCAAAGAGAATTTTGCCAAATTATAGCGTGTGAAAATTCACGTTTTAAAATGGCATTAGATTCAGCTTGATTTTTTGCCCCCTTAAAGTGAGGACCCATTGCAATTTTAATGTAAGGCGATAAATCTGCATTGTAAGTATGTGTTCTATGATCTATTTCCTGAAAATAGTGTTTACCACGCATTTTTATCGACTTTATAGGAGCATTCGCACCACCACCGTCGCCTAGATCGCGATTATCATATCCACCTGGGCTACCGACAAAGTCAGTAGTTGGCGATGAGAATGTCATTCTATTATCTAATTTTCCGCTCAAACTTACAGGAATAAATCCACAGAAAGCACCAATTTGTTTTTTATCACCGACAATATCTCTTACTATTTTTTGCAAATCTTCTACGCCTTGCGATATCACATGTTCTGTAAAGCGTCTGTATTCAATATTGTGCTGTTGTGTTTTGGGATCAAAATAGAGATTTCTATACTTAGGGCTTCTAATTTGCTTGTGTGTTGGAATTTCCCAGTTAGGCAAATTTTTATCTTTTAGCCACTTTTCCCATGCTTGTTCCTTTTGTATGTTTGCTCTACCCTGAGAAAGACAATACCACTCGCTCGTTCCACCACCTGCAATCATATATGACACGACTCGTTCCCCATAGCGTTCTTCCATGTGAAGCACGTATGCTTTAATCATTTTCTCAGTAAGCTCGCGCCATTCTTTCATACAAAGAGAATTTGATGGCGCGTTGTAACTATCGCCTCCCATTCCATATCTTCTATCTAATCTACGTGCTAACCAAATAGGACTATTTACATCAATCATCACAATGAATTTTGCTTTTTCATTTTGACGAATAACAAGGTCGAACTGTTCATCTACAACCCCCCATAGATACGTTTCATCCCACACCCAAAACGGAGGAAACTTACAATATGGTTCGCCCAATGTATTAAATGAATTAGAGGGCATAACTGCATATGTGTTTATTCCTGCTTCTGCAAACTGACGCATTGCAGCTGTTTCTGGCCAGAATGAACGATATGCAAAAAATGTTTCCTTTTTCGAGGCAAACAATGATAGCGAAATTAACATTAAAGAAATAATTGAGAAAAACTTTGTCATACTTATATTTGTTATCAATTCTGTTTAAGATTATCAAGTAAATTTAAAATCTTATGCAACTTTGTTTATTCTGATATCCAAGTTGGTGGAACTAATGTTACAAGGTTTGAGTTTTCACCAACAACTGCCGATGTTCTGCTTAACATGTCGGCTAAACGACGCATTGCTATTCTGCCAACAGTGTCGTTATTTTGCTCCATACCAATCCAATTTTGCAAAATACTTCGGCGTTCAAGTTGAATTAATTTTATTGGCTTATCTTGTTTTTGAATTTTTGCAAGTAGGGTTTCGCGTGTTGTATTAAGTAGGTACAAAAGTACATCGGGTTTATGAGTGGTTATCCAGTCTTCAAGTTCTTTGTCGTAATTAGGATGTGTGTCGGTTTTCAGAAATGGAGGTATATGTTGTTTTATCGACAGACGCATCTGAGCCCTCAGAAAACCTGCAACAAACCTACCATCAACAAGATTATCGATATTTTCTTCAATTACTAACGCTGGGCGTTTATAGCCCAATTCTAATGCTTTTAGTACAGCCTGATATGTTATTGCGTAGTGGTCGGCAGATACCATTTCTAATTGTGGTTGTTGGGTTTTTATACCAGCCGATATAAAGTAGAAGTTTTGCCAAATATTTTCAAACGATTTTGGAAAAACAGTACCAAAGG
The DNA here is from genome assembly GCA_015061955.1 of Verrucomicrobiaceae bacterium. GTDB lineage: Bacteria > Verrucomicrobiota > Verrucomicrobiia > Opitutales > Intestinicryptomonadaceae > Merdousia. The sequence continues at coordinate 49,507 of SUVO01000017.1, read as the reverse complement.
AGTGTCCTAAGATTATACCACCTCTAATTCCTCGTGAATGCAGAATACGAGAAAATTGTTCGCCATTTAAGTTTGTATCGTGAAGCCAAAATTCATTAATTGTATAACCTAATCGGTTTGCTTCGTCCTTTATACCCTCGCAATATTTGGGAAGTGTAGGGTGATTTTTTAATGCAAATTCATCTACATTACCATTTACAAGAGCAATAGTTTCTGAATATTTGCTACTACCTTCCCGTTTGAGGGCTGACATCATTGAAGAAACCAATGCGTTTCTTTCGTAGCCCATTGTTTTGGCTATTTCTTCCACTTTTTTGCGAGTTTCTTGCGAAACCATTGGCGAGCCATTCAACGCAAGTGATACTGCACTTTTTGAAATCCCTGCCTTTTGTGCAATATCAGACAAATTTATCCTTTTTTGTTTCATGATAATGAAGTTTACATAAAGCCAACTAAACTGTCCAGTAAATAAAAAATAAAAATAGATTGAAGATAAATTTAAGAAATGATTAGCTAAATATGTTCAGAGACAATAGTAATTGATTAAATGCTAACTTATCATTAGAAAGATTGTATCGATATGAAAAAATTTAAATATGTGGGTGTTGGTTTTTGTAGCAACGACGATATTTCGCTTTTGCCAGAAATTCCAATTGATTCAAAAGTTAAAATTATTACACATACAATTCAAGGTGGTGGTCCGGCAGCAACATCAACGGTAGCTGCGGCACGCTTGGGGTTAGATGCTGCTTTTATCGGTACTGTTGGCGATGATGATGCTGGTGTGAAAATATTGAAAGACTTTCAAGCCGAGGGCGTAAATACCGATGCCGTTGTTGTTCGCAAAGGTAGAACATCGCCTGTTGCATATTGTTGGGTTGACGAACCAACAGGCAAACGCAGTGTTGCGTGGACTCGTGGCGATACAGAAGAATTGGAAGAAGCAGAAGTTAATTTAGATATACTCAATGGTGCATCTGTATTGCATATGGACGGACATAATCCGAAGGGCGCTCTCGCAGCATCAAAACGTGCAAAAGAATTGGGTGTTCTTGTTAATTTTGACGCAGGTACAGTACGTGATGGCGTTGCAGAGCTTTTACCATACGCTGATATCTTAATTGCATCAGAAGCTTTTGCACGTTCGTGGACAGGTGAAAACGATCTCAAAAAAGCTCTCGTAAAATTGGCAGAATACGGCTCAAAAGTTGTAGGTTGTACAATGGGTGAACTCGGTTCAATGATGTACGACAACGGAAAGTACATTGAATGTCCGGCATTCAAAATTTCGCCAGTCGATACAACTGGTGCAGGCGATGTTTTCCATACTTCATTTGCAGTTCGTTATCTTGAAACGCAAGATTTGTACGAGTGTCAGCGTTTTGGAGCTGCTGTTTCGGCAATCAAGTGTGGTAAATTAGGTGGTAGAGCAGGTATTCCTTCTCGTTCAGTAGTAGATGAATTTTTAGCTAACAATAAATAACCAATAACAAAAAGGAATCACAATGGAAAAGAAACTAAAGATAGGTTTTCTTCCTCTTACAAAGCTCAACTGGACTAACGCAATTATGGAAGCCCAGCGCGAACAAGCTTGCGAAATGTTCCGTAACTTTGAAGGCGTAGAGCTCGTAGGTGGCGATAAGATGATTGAAACAGAAGCGCAAGCTTGCGAAATTCTCAAGGATTTTGAACAACAACGTCCAGATATTATCGTTGCCTTTTTTGCAACTTTTGCACTTGGTACAATTGTTCCATTGTTCGCAAAAACATTAAATGTACCAGTTATTCTTTGGTCGCAACCAGAACCAGATCCAGAAGGTGGTAGATTAAAGGCAAATTCTTTCTGTGCGGCAAATATGAACTCGCACTTTATGTGGCGTTTCCATGTTCCATATTTCCATGTTCATGGCGATGTTGGTTCGGAAAAAGCAATTGCAGGTATCGAAAAGGCTATCCGTGTAATAAAATCGATGAATGCTGTAAAACGTATGCGCATTGGCTCGATTGGTGGACGTGTTCCTGGTTTCTATACATCGTGTTGCTCAGAAATGCTTTTGCGTGATAAAATTGGTGCAGAAGTTAAGTTCATAACAATGCTCGAGCTTATCAACGATGCAAAGAATATGCCTGAAGATAAAATTCAAGAAGCTTTGGCTTTGATTAAAGGCGATGCAACTTGCATTAAAACTAGCGAAGAAAACTTGCGTAAATCGGCTCAGTTCTTTGCAGCTGTTCGTGGTATGAAAAGCAAGTTTGGTGTTGATACTTTTACAATTCGTTGCTGGCCAGAAATTATTTCCGACGACCTTTTCGGTATGTTGGCTTGCTCGACAATTGGTCACCTTACAAATCATGGCGATATCACTGTTTGCGAAGGCGACGTTTATGCAGCAGTTATGTTGCGTGTAGAAAAAATAATATCGCAACAAGATCCATTCTTCTGCGATATGATTTACTGCGAAGAAGATTGTGATTACAGCGTATTCTGGCATTGTGGTGCTGCTCCATGTAGCTTGTGCAAACCAAACGCAGAACGTGTACTCAATAACAGTTCAACAGTTCCAACAAAGGGTGTAATTAACGAATTCCCACTCAAACCGGGTCGTGTAACAGTTGCTCGTTTGGGCGAAACTCGTGATGGTGGTAAGTTCAGAATGTTGATTGCAACAGGTACAGCTATCGATACCGATATGTTTGTTCGTGGTAATCCGTTGAAGGTCAAGATGGATGCAGGCAATAAGCGTGTTCATGATGTTACTTTCTACGAAGGTTTTGAACACCATTATTCGCTCTGTTATGGCGATATTAGCCAAGAGTTGCTCGACTTCTGTCGCATAATGGACATTGAACCAGTTGTTTTAAAGTAAAAATTTTAAACAAGAAATTGTATGAACGACAATAATTCACTCATAAAAATTAAGCCACAACAGGGCTTTAACGATATTTTCCGTCTTGGAAAATATAATATGAATCTCACTCAATTCGGCTTGCTTAAATTGGCTAAAGGCACTTCGTATAAGGGTAATACGGGCGAATTTGAATTTGCTTTAGTTCTCATGGGTGGTAAGTGTGCTGTTAAGGGCGATGGTTTTGAATTTGCCGAAGTTGGTGAACGTAAAAATCCGTTCGATGGTAAGCCATGGTGTGTTTATATGCCACGCAGAACTGCCTTTGAAGTAGTTGCACTTACCGACTTAGAAATTGCTGTAAACGAAGCTCCAGCAAGTCGTGATACAGCAAAGCCAACACTTATTACTCCTGAACAGACACGTTCTTTCGAGTTGGGTAGAGATAATTTCTTCCGTCGTGCGACAGTGATTTTAGACGAAAAATTCGATTCAGAACACTTCTATATTGGCGAGGGTATGATTCCTTCGGGCAATTGGTCAGGATACCCATCACATCGTCATGATATAGATAATCCACCAGAAGAAATCGATATGGAAGAAACATACTATTATATGTTTAATCCAGAACAAGGTTTTGGTATTCAGAAAATTTATACTCCCGATGGCAGAATTGACGAAACTTATACAGTAAAGAATTACGATACTGTTGCTATTGCAGAAGGGTATCACCCACTTTGTGGTGCTCCTGGATATGATATGTATTACCTTTGGACTATGACAGGCAAGGTAAATCGTGGTTTGATATCGTCGATGGACCCTGATCACAAGTGGGTTGTAGGAAAATAAAACAAAACCTATGGTATCGGAAAACGACATTCTTTTAGGTATAGACTTCGGCACTGGTGGTTGTAAAATAACTGCAGTGTCGGCAGTTTCGGGCAATGTTTTGGGCGAAGCATCGGTTGAATATTTTACCGAGTTTGCTCATCAAGGCTGGTCGGAACAAAAGCCTGAAGATTGGTATATTGCAATGTGTAAAGCTATTGCTCAAGTTGGTGCAAATGGTGTCAACTTGGCAAATGTGCGTGCAATTGCTTTCGACGGTTCTACTCATAACGCAGTTCTCTTAGACGCAAATTATAAACCTGTTCGCAAAACTATCATGTGGACAGATCAACGCAGTGTAAAGCAGTGTCAGTTTTTGCGCGAAAATTATTGTCAGCAAATTTTTGATACAGCTTATCAAATGCCCACTCCTACTTGGACATTGCCACAGATGATGTGGTTGAAAGATAACGAACCCGAAGCTTTGCAAAAAACAAAACATGTTCTTTTTGTTAAAGACTATGTTCGTTATTTGGTTACAGGAGTTGCATGTACTGATTATATCGAAGCTCAAGGCACATTGTTTTTCGATATGAAAAATCGTTGTTGGTCGCCAGAGCTTGTAGAGCTTTCTGGTTTAGATTTCAACGCATTGCCCGAATTGGTAAAACCTTGCGATGTTGTTGGTAAAATTACATCAACAGCTTCGCGTGATATGGGCTTACCAGAAGGTATACCTGTAATTTGTGGTACGAGCGATTCTGCAGTTGAAGATTATGGTGCTGGCGCTATCGAGCCAAACGATTGCATTATAAAGCTCGCAACAGCAGGCAATGTAAATGTTATGACTTCGGAAGCTCATACATCGCCTACAACGCTTACATATTCACATGTTATTGATGGAATGTGGTACTCGGTTGCGGCTACGAATGCTGCGGCTTTGTGCTTGCGTTGGTTTAGAGATGCCTTTTGTGGCGAAGAAAAACTTCGCGCCGAGCAAACTGGAGAACGCGTGTTTAAGCTTGTTGATGCTCTCGCAGAAAAATCACCAGTAGGTGCAAATGGCGTTATGTTCCATCCGTATTTGCAGGGCGAACGTTCGCCTTATTGGGACGCTGATTTGCGTTCGAGCTTTACGGGGGTTTCGATATCTTCTAATAAAGGTGATTTTATACGCGCATTGATGGAAGGTGTTGCGTTCTCGCTTAGAGATTGCTATGGTTCTATCGAGCAAATGGGCTTGCCAGTTAAACGCATATTTTTAATTGGTGGTGGTGCCAGAGGTAAACTTTGGAGCGAAATTATCGCAAATGTTTTCAATTTAAGTGCTGCAGTTTCTCTACCTGGAGATGCTTCTTATGGAAGTGCTCTTTTGGCTGGAGTCGGTGCAGGCTTTTATTCAACACCTGCCGAAGCTGTGCGTAAATGCTTGAAATTCGACAGAACTGTTCAGCCAAATGCTGAAGTAGCGCAGATTTATTCTACGCTTTTTGAAAAATATAAATCAATTCACGACGCACTTGCGCCTATCTATAAAAAATAACTTTTTTACTAAATAAACAGGAGAAAATATAAAATGTTTGTTTCAAAAGACAGTTATATGTTTGAAATGATTAGAACGGAACTTGTTGATGCAATCGGCAAGGACTACGTTAATACAGGTGATTCCGATAAGTTCGGTCATTCAATTGACTATTATTGGATTCCAGAAATGTGGCACGACCGTGGTATGCCTACTCCGAAGCCAGACTTCGTTGTACATCCTGGAAGTGCTGAAGAAGTGGCTAAGATTATGAAAATTGCCAACCAGTACAAAATCCCAGTAGTAACATGGGGTGGTGGTTCTGGTTCGCAAGGTGGTGCTTTGCCAATTGCTGGTGGTATTATTCTCGATACAAAGAGAATGAACAAGGTTATCAATATCGACGAAGAATCGCTTACAGTTACAACAGAAACTGGTATTATTACACGCCATCTCGAATGGGCTGTAAATAAGAAGGGCTATTCAACAATGCACTTGCCTGCATCTATTGCATGCTCAACAATTGGTGGCTTCTTGGCTCACCGTGGTACTGGTGTGCTTTCTACAAAGTGGGGTAAGATTGAAGATATGGTAATGAGCCTTGAAGTTGTAACTCCAACAGGCGAAATTATCAATACATTGCCAATTCCACGCCACGCATCTGGTCCAGATTTGACAATGATGTTCTTGGGTAGCGAAGGTACATTGGGCGTTATTACAAAGGTAACATTGAAAATTCATCCAAAGCCAGAAGAACGTCAGTTCCGTGCATATTTGTTCAAAGATTTCCACACAGCTATGCAAGCAGGTGCAGATTTGATGCGCAGTCGTTTGCAACCATGTGCAGTTCGCTTGTACGACGAAACTGAAACTTTGACACACGTTAAGAAGGTATTCGGTATGGATATCGGTTCGGGTGCATACTTGGTATTTGGTTTCGACGGTAAAAAAGAAATCGTTGAATTGCAGATGAAGTATGCTCGCGAAATCATGGAAGGCAAATACAAGGGAACAGACCTCGGTAGTAAAGGTGGCGATCTCTGGTGGAAAAACAAATACAAGTTCTTCTATCCAGGATATATGTTCCACTTACCACAAGCATTTGGTACGCTCGATACAGTTGCCGACTTTGCTCATATCGAAAAGGTTTATTGGGCAATGAAGAAAGTTGTAAACGAAAAATTCCCTAAGGCTCGCTTTATTGGTCACTTCTCGCACTGGTACGAATGGGGTTGCATGCTCTATGCACGCTTTATTTTTGAAGGTAAAGATGTTCCACAAGATCCACGCGAAGCAGCAGCACTTTACAACGCAGTTTGGGATGCCGCTATTCGTGAAGCAATAAAGAATGGTGGTGTTATCAACGAACACCATGGTGTTGGTTTGAAACTTGGTCGTTATATGAAAGATTTGTATGGAACAAGTTTCCCAATTCTCGAAGGTATTAAGAAGACCCTCGATCCTAACCACATTATGAACCCAGGTAAAATGGGCCTCTAATAACGAGAAAGGAGTTTATCAATCATGAATATAGATAAATTTGAAGAAGATATCAAAAAGTGTCGCTTTTGTTTTATGTGCCGTCACCTTTCTGGTGTAGCAAATGTAACATTTCGCGAAGCCGATACACCACGTGTTCGTAGCTCGATGATTTGGGGCGTTATGCTCGACAAATCTAAGTTAGCTAATGCTGATTTTATCGATACTATTTATTCGTCGGATATGTCGGCGGCATGTCGTTTTCACTGTGTAAATAAGTGGGACGAAAATGGTATTGTATTGGCAGCGCGTCGCGATATTGTTGAAGCTGGTTTGGTTCCAGAAGAAGTTGCAAAGCTTGCAAAGAAACTTGTTTCAACTGAAGCTGCACCTAAGATTTCTGGTAAAGGCGATGTTGTTTACTACATTGATGCCGATACTGCATCGGTTGCAACCGAGGCTAAAGCTTTCGACAAAATTGCAAAGAAAGCAAAGGTTAAGTATGCAACAGCAACAGCTGGTGAATGTGGTAAAGCATTGAAGGTTCTTGGTTATGCAAACGAAGCTGCCGAAAAACTTACAGCATTTGTTGAAGCTATCAATAACTCAGGTGCAAAGAAATTTGTAGTTTCAAGCCCATTTGTTTACGATGCACTCGTAAACGATGCAAAAGAACTTGGTTTGAAGGTAAAACCTGCTGTTATGCACGTTAGCGAATTTGTAGTATCGTTGAAGATTAAGTTCGCAAAGAAAGCTGGCGAATTGTACTATCTTGAAAGCGATTATCTCAAGAATTATAATGATAATCTCAAGTTCCCAAGAGAATTGCTCAAACAGCTTAAGGCAGTAAGTCCAGCAGGCTTTACAACAGATATTCTCGACGAAGCTATCGACTTCACATTTGGTACAAACAACGAAGAATCTTACACATGTGGTGAAGGCGCAGTTGTGCTAAATGTAATTCGTCCAGATCTCGTAAAGAAAATGGCTAAGTATGTTGAAGCTCGTGCAGTCGACGTAAAGAACGACGTTATTGTAGTAGCATCGCCATACTCAAAACTTCAACTTTCAAAGAACACAAAGCTCAAGGTTTCAACACTTACTGAACTTGCAGCTTCGTGTTTGTAATTGCTAACGACCTATGGCATTAGTAACATTGAAAGATATCTTGCCACAAGCACGCAAACAAAAGCGTGCAGTGGCAGCGTTTAACGTAGCTAATTACGAGTGTGCGCTTGGTGTAATTCGTGCAGTTGAAAACGAAAAATTGCCTGTAATTATACAGATGTTCCAACGTATGTTCCGTTCGGAAAAAGGTTGCGATTTGGCTGCAAGCTTGGTTCGTATGGCACATCGTTGCTCGCAACCAGTTGTAATTCAGCTCGACCATGGTGCAGAAGCATGGCAAATTCGCGATGCACTTTCAGCTGGTATGTCGTCGGTTATGCTCGATGGTTCAACACTTCCTTACGATGAAAATGTTCAGCTTACATCGTATGCTGCCGATTATGCACATCGCGTAGGTGCAAGTTGCGAAGGTGAAATCGGACACGTTGCAATGGGCGACGAAAACGCTTTGACTACCGTTGAAGATGCTGTTCGTTTTTACAACGATACCAAAGTTGATGCTCTTGCAATCTCGGTTGGTACAGTTCACGGTTTTTATAAAGCAGCTCCTTGCATTGATGTAAAGCGTTGTCGCGAAATAGCCGATGCACTTCCAGAAACTCCATTGGTGTTGCATGGTGGTTCGGGTACTCCTCCAGAAGATGTGCGTGCATTAATCGAAAACGGCATAACGAAAATTAACATTGCAACTGAGTTTATGGATACATTCTTGAAATCTACAAAAAAGCAATTCGATATTCTAGAAGGCAAATTCAGAGCAGTTGATTTATTCAACGATCCAGTTGTTGACGATTGTGCTGCATACGCATCTAAAATGTTGCGCTTCTTTGCAGGTAAATAGTTTTGTTTCGGTGTACTGTCGTAAAAACTCGGCAGTACACTTGTTTTTGTTTTTTCTTTTAATTGATAATTCTGTATTTTTTTGAATATGAAAAACCAACAACAATCAAATAATATATATAAGTGGGTTCTGCTCGGCTTTTTGTGGGTAGCGTATTTTTTGCAACAAGGTACTCGCCAAATATATAATGCAATTTTGCCAAATATCCAAACAGACTTTGGTGTCGATTCAGTCAAGATGGGCTTGGTCATGACTCTGTTTACTATAATGTATGGTTTGTGCGTACCTTTTAGTGGAGTGTTAGGCGATGTAATTAGTAGAAAACGTATAGTTGTTGTTGGTGTTTTAGTTTTCAGTATTGGTATTTTCTTTTCGGGTACTGTAGCTACTATCGGCATGATGATTTTAACGTATGGTATAATAAATGCCGTAGGGCAAAGTTTTTATTATCCACCATCAAGTTCTTTGTTGGGACAAGCTCATAACGATACACGTTCAACAGCGTTATCTATTTTGCAGACTGCTCAATATGCCGGTATTGTAATTTGTAGTTGTGTTGCTGGATATTTAGCCGACTTGAAAATTGTTCAAATGCCAACTTTCTTAAGTAGTGTATTAGGGGTAGAAGTTGCTGGTTGGCGTTTGCCATTTTATATTTTTGGTACAATAGGTGTTGTTTGGGCTTTTTGTTTAGCTTTCTTTATGAAAGATGCAAAACAACAAACTTCTGGCGAACAAAAAACTACATTCTTAGAAGCATTTAAAGTTGTATTTTCGCGTCCATCTGCATTGTTTTTGGCAGTAGTTTTTGGTTTCTTAGTTTATATAGATGTTGGTTTTAAAACATGGATGCCAACATATATGGCAGAAACATTCTTTGATGGCAAATTGACATCGGCAAATTCAAACTTTGTTATTTGGGTATATTGTGGCGCTTTCTTTGGCGTGATGATTGGTAGCCGTATTTGTGATAAACTTTTTTCTAAAATAAAACACATACGTTTTTCGTTAAACTTAATTGGCTTTTTTATGACAACCCCATTCTTGCTTTTATCGGCAAATACCGACACATTATCAGTATGTAAAGCAAGTTTGTTGTTGTATGGTATATTTAAAGGTATTTGCGATTCTTGTATATTTGCATCGGTGCTCGATGTTGTTCCGGCTCGTTATAGAGCATCGGGAATGGGCTTAATGATTTGTGGTGGATTTATAATAGGTTCAACTTCATCTACTATATTAGGATATATTCGTCAGTCTGTAAGTTTAACTGCTGGTATATCATCGTTAAGCATATTCTGTTTGTTAAATGTAATTATGCTTTTCATCATAATTAAGGGATTTTTCAAACGCGACTATGTGGAATCGTAAAATTTTCTAACAACAAAAAAAGGATAGTCTATATGAGTAATATTATTAAGATATTGTTTGCTACATTGTTGGCAGTATGTACGTTTGTTGGTTGCCAGTCGTCAAAAGATGAAAATTCAGCCAAGGGGACAGCCGAAGTAAATAGTAAAGGTGTTTTTGTAGATGGAAAACCCTATTGGCTTTTAACTGGTGAAATTCACTATTTCCGTGTGCAACCAGAGTATTGGCGTGATCGTCTTGAAAAGCTTCGTGCATGTGGTTTGAATACAGTGTCTACATATTGTCCATGGAATTCGCACGAGCCAACTGAGGGCAATTTCAATTTTGAAGGTCGCTTCGATATGGGAGCATTCTTGAAATTGTGTCAAGAAATGAACATAAAAGTTATGCTTCGCCCAGGACCATACATTTGTTCTGAATGGGATTTTGGTGGTTTGCCTGCCTGGTTGTTAACTGTACCGAATATGAAAATTCGTAGCAACAACCCTGTATATATGGAAAAAGTGAGTGCGTACTACAAGCGTATTCTTAAAGAAGCTGAACCATATTTCTGCAACAATGGTGGTCCGATTGTTGCAATTCAAATTGAAAATGGATACGCCTCGTGGGGCAATGAAATGGCTTACTTAGAAGCCTTACGTGAAATTGTTTTGAATACAGGTTTCAAAGGTATTATCTACACAGCTGATGGCGATTCTGACGTTCGTATAAATGCACTTGGTCCTAAAGGTGTATGGCGTACACTCATGTGTGGTTGGGACTTGGAAAAAGGTATCGATATTATGGAACAAACTCAGCCTAACATGCCACAGATGATTAGCGAATGGTGGGTAGGGCAAGGCTTGCGTTTGGGTAAGCCACGCACAGTTCGCAATATTCAAGAAATGTCGGAAGAATTAGATGCAATTTTGGCTCGAGGTGCTCACGTTGCTTGTTATATGTTCCATGGTGGTACAAATTATGGCTTTATGAGTGGTGGTTTGCGTAATCCTCCAGCTTTGCCATACACACCATTTGTATCGAGTTATGACGTTGATGCTATGGTTACAGAAGCAGGCGATATTACTCCCAAATACCTCAAGTTCCGCGATATATTCTTGAAGTATAATCCAGAAAATAAAAAGTTCCCAATTCCAGCAAATTCTGTAAAGAAAGCTTATGGCACAATAAAACTTACACAAGTTGCATCATTGCGTGAAAATATTTCCAATTTGGCAGTTAAGAAAATCTACTCGCCAGATATAAAAACAATGGAAGATTTAGGTCAGTATTATGGTTTCATTAGCTATAAGTCGAAGTTGCGTCCACAGTCATTCCCAATTCCAGTAGAGATTCGTGGTGTTCGCGACCGTGCATGGATTAGCATTGATGGCGAAGATAAAGCAGTGTTTACTCAAAACGATAAGGAAACTTCGGTAGTTGTTGATGTTCCAAATGGTGGCGATATCGACATTCTCGTAGAAAATATGGGACGTGTAAACTTTGCATTGACAATGGAAGATAATCGCAAGGGCATTACTGGTGGAGTAGTTTTAAATAAACAACAATTCCAACAAGGTTGGGAAATATCGTCGTTGCCATTAGATAACCTCAATAAGCTTAATTACAAGTCTGTTGCAAAGGGCGATAAGGTAAAGTATCCTGCATTCTTCAAGGGGACTTTTAATGTCGATGAAGCACACGATACATTTATAGGCTTCTCAAAAGGCAAGCGTGGTTATGTATGGATTAACGGCGAATTGCTCGGCAGATACGATCATATCGGGCCAATGCTTACAACATACCTTGCAGCTCCTCTTTTGAAGAAAGGCGAAAACACAATTGAAATTCTCGAGCTTGAGGGTATGAGCGAATTTTCAGTTGAGTCGTTAGATAAACGCAAGATTATTGAACGTGGTAAGTTCCATGGCAAACGTTCGCCACGAAAAGCTAAAAAATAATAAGCTTTTCTGATATTTAAATTTAGATAACAAATGGCATCAATTATTGATGCCATTTGTTGTACTTATATATTAAAAAAATAAGTAGTAAATGCTTTGTTTTTAGAATAATTTTTGAGCAAGCAATATTCCTCGCATTGTATCTTTGCCAGAGGAATGGCCTGTATTTAGAAGCTTTGCAAGGGCAGGGAAGTCGAATTTAAAATTATTTTCAAATAACGAACGTACTACATTTATCAAAGGCAAAGAATATCTTTTTTGACATGCACATTTAAAGTATTTTCTACTAACATCGGTTGTTCGATTTTTTGAGAGATTATAAACTATATCGATAAAATTATCAAAAGTATCTATTCCACATTTACTCAAAAATTCAAGCGTTGCAGATATGCCAAGCAAGGCATCGTCGGCTGATGGTGTTAATCCACTACCCAAGCCGATTAGAGTTTTTAAAATATTTTCGCAATCTTGTTGATTTTTATTTTTTATAGCAACTAACAAGTTTGCAAATTTTGTTTCGGCTCGTTCGGGTAACTCATGATAAAAACCAAAGAGTTTTTTACGGTTTTCAATTTCTTGTTTAGTTGCCAATTCAGAAACGGGGAAATTGTTTTCAAAATTTTGTGAGTTAGCAAAACTTATTTCAAATTCGCCGATTTTTATTTTTTTATCTTCTAAAAGAATATTTTCTTTTAATTTTATATTTTTTAATAATGCAAAATCTTTATACGTTAGTACTACGCTATCGGGGATATTTGCATCGGCATCGGGCAATAAGGTTATTAAAGCTTTTTCAACTTCTAAATTTATTGCGTGTTCAAAAACAGAATGAACTCTGCCCGACATTGCGAGAGAGTCCATAAAGTCTTGTAGCAAGAATGTTTTGATTGCCTTAATTTGCATACTCAAACTTTTTGCAATCAAAACTATTTAATTATTCGCGATACTTTGCTGCGAACGCCTTGAGTGCTTTTTCGAAGCACTGCATTGGAATTCTTGCACTACCTGCACCAATCAAACCACCTTCATGATTGAACATGCCACCATGAATTTCTGGTGAAATACCAGTTTTGATAGCCTTACGAATATCGATGCCACTTGGGAGGAAGTCGAAATCGAGGTTTGGAATTGGATAATTGTGATTTGAAGAAATACTAATTTCTTGCATTTCGCGCGACAACGCAATTGCATCTTTCAACTTCATACCACGCAGGTTGCAAACTATTGGACTTGCTGCTGCAGCAATACCACCCAAGCCAGCACATTCAACAACACAACTATCGCCAATCCATGGGAGTTGGTCTTTTTCGCTGAACTTTGATGATGTATAACGACCTTTCATCATCATTGCAGGAGCTGTAAACCATTCATCGCCCATACCGGCAATCTTGATACCAAATTCAACACCATTACCACCAAATGCAACAGTCATTGTTGAGTATGGAGTACCCTTTGCCGACAACAATGCCGACATACTTGCACCTTGTCCGTAGCAGTGGAAGAAACGAGGTGTTTGAACAATGTAGTCCATAACCTTCATCAAGGTAGCCTTGTCAATATCCATACGGAACAAGTCTGGGAGAATTTGCGTATTGAAGATATAGTCGGCGGCACTCTGACGTGTGTGGTTTTCATCGCCCATTTGCATACCTTCAGCCAAAATTGGCTTAATTGCCAAACCTCCACGTTTGTGGATAAGTTCACGCATTACTGGGAAAAGTTCATCACGCATATAGCGAAGGTTTGCTGCAATTTCTTCGGTGTACAAGCCCCAACCACACAAACCACCTTGGAATGGACCTTCGGCTGGGAATGTAGCGGCTCGTACGCCTGTCTTTTTATTTTCAACAACCATCATTGCTATCGACGAAGTAATGATACCAGTTCCAGCTCCAACTGTATTATGGTCAAGAGCACTGCTTACTTTGATTTCGCCATTTTCGAGCTTTGCAATAGCTTCGGCTTCTGTCTTTGCCAAACCTTCATACAAGGCACCACTAATCATACCACGTTTGTGCAATGGCACCATATCTTTAAATTCGATTGGTGGACCTGAGTGTAAAATCATATTAGGTTCAAGCCCATCGATTACTTCGCCTGCTGGGAGAATATCTACCCATACTGGATTTGCATCAATAAGCTCGCTTACAGCCTTTTGATTTGCTTGTTCTATTTTTTCTTTAATAGTCATAATTTTTAAATCAATTTGTTAGAGAAGATCGTCTAAGAGATTTGCCATTTCTGCATCGAGCTTGCGTGGTGGACGCCAGTTTACTTGTGCAACTTTCACACCTTGCTTTCGCAACGATTCAGCAAATGTTTGCAATCCGATATTTACAACTTTAAGTTTTTTACCCTTAGTTTTGCAACAACATTTTTTTTCCATAAATTATTTCCTTTCGTCTAAAGCTTTCATGAATGCACTTGCAAGAAGTGTACTTTGGAAATTGCTACCAGTTAATATTACACCTGCATCAACAAGCTCTTTACCACACTTTACGATGTCTTGTGGGTCATTTGCAGAACCACAGATAGATGCTATTACAGTCAATGCTCCATTGCGAGCTTTGATTGCTTCGGCACATGCCTTTGCAAATGGCGAAATTGGATCTTCGTGAACGCCTGGAGCTGTGATGAAGTCTAACAATATTACTGCAACTTCTGGATCTGCTGCTTCTTGACGGAAACGTTTCAAACGCAATTCTGGATCAAACACTGGATGGGGGGCATCGATTGTAAATTCTTCTGAACCCAAGTCTACAAGCGAGTGTTCTTGACTTTTCAAATGGCTATCTAACTGGAGTGCATAACGTGTTTTCATGTTGAAGTACAACTTAGAATCTGGGTTATGTTCTTTCAAGTAGATTAACGATTCTTCTGCGAAAGTACCACCACAATATATACCACGCATAAACTTTTGTTCTGGTGCATATTTTGCCATTTCGCGATTTACAATTTCTTTGATTTGTTCATCGCTGAACGAGAAACCTTCACACGATACCCCACACAATTCTAATGCCTTGAGTGCGGCTTCTTCCAAGCTCAATGTTCCATAAACTTTATGTGCTTCAAACAACGACTTATCGCCACCGAGGAATATTGCAACAACTGGTTTTTCTATTTTGTCGGCTTCTGTAAGAACCTTATCCATTACAGTTCGGTCGGCAAGTTTCGAGACCAAAACAATAACTTTTGTTTCGGGGTCTTGTGCTAAACGCATCATACCCTTAATCATCGACAACCCACCAATTTGTGGATAGAGGTCGCGACCACCAGTACCTATCAATGCCGATATACCCGAACCAGCTTTTTCTACTATACATGCAACTTCTTGAGCGCCACTACCCGATGCACCAACTATACCTACTGGACCTTGATTTACCAAGCTCATTGTAGCAAGCGCAATACCATCGAGCATACCAACACCACAGTCTGGACCCATTACAAGTACATCTTTTTCGTATCCGAGTTGCTTTAACTCGAGTTCTTCTTCAATTGATACATTATCGCTGAAAATAAATACGTCCATTCCCTTGTTGATTGCCTTTTTAGCTTCTGCTGCGGCATATTCACCAGGAAGTGAAATTTGGCACAAGTTCCAACCATCGGCTGTATCGACTTCATCTATCGAATTGAACGATTCATCGTCGGCACTATGTTTGCGATCAAGACGATTCATTACATCTTCTTGTGCTTCTTTCAATGCTACTTCATCATCGGCCTCAATTGCTATTATTAGGTCGTTAGCACCTGCCGATGCTGGTATATCGAAGCCAAGTTCGCGCATAACTTCGAGGTTTGCTGGTGTTCCCATTTGTACTTCTGCCAAAGAAACTCCATTGCGTTTCTTT
Organism: Verrucomicrobiaceae bacterium; assembly: GCA_015061955.1. GTDB lineage: Bacteria > Verrucomicrobiota > Verrucomicrobiia > Opitutales > Intestinicryptomonadaceae > Merdousia. The sequence continues at coordinate 33,701 of SUVO01000017.1, read as the reverse complement.
ACTGCATCGAGAATACCCATCAATGTTACTGAATCGGCATAACGATTCTCTTGTACTTTTACTACTTTTACTGACATGGTATTTAATTTTTAAAAAGTTTTTTCTTGATTTAAATCAATTTTGATTTAGATGTATACAAAATTAAATCTATATCAAACTTTGTCAAGGAGATTTTCCAAAATGTTATTATTTGAAGAAATTGTACCAAATATCAAACTTTTAAAAACGCCTTTTGCTGGAGTATGGAGTGGTGTTATACTCATAAAAGGGAAAGAAAATATACTTATTGATAGTGGCGCAACAACTGAAGTTGTTGACGAAATTGTAGTGCCAGCTTTGAAAGAAGAAGGTCTTACACCAAACGACATTTCTTTACTTTTGAACTCACACTCGCATGGCGACCACGTTGGTGGACACTATCGTTTTAAAGAAATTTCAACAGCAAAAATAGCGTGTTTGGCGTCGTCGTTAGACAAAATGAGAGACCCTCTCAAGTATAACAAGCTCATTCGAGCTCCATTCCCAGAATACAGTCCACCACCATCAGCAACCTTAAAAGGCATTGAACCCGACATCCTCATAAATGAAGGCGAATTAGTTGCAGGTAGATTACGTTTAATTTGTACTCCAGGTCATGACGATGATTGTGTTTGTTGGTTTGATGAACAAACTAAAACACTAATAACGGGCGATAGTCTTCAGGCTAATGGTACGTCTATTCAAGGTGTTGGTTTTTATCAAGACGTTCAGGTGTATCGCAATTCGATTAAAAAATTATTAGCACTCGATGCTCAAAATTTAGTTTCTGGGCACGACTACATTCCATGTGGTAGTGTTGCTATCGGTGAAAAGGAAACTAAATGGTATCTTGAAACATGTCTGAATTTAACCTATACCTACGATATTCTCTTAAAAGAATTTCAGGCACGAGGAATAACTAACTTACCCGATTTAGCAACCGAGCTTATAAAACATGTTGGTGGACGTATTCCTGCATTTTTATTCTTGCCTTTATTTACTGTTAGTGCACACTTGAGTGCAAACACAGATAAATAAATGCGCAATACAGTTTTAATTACCGACGCCGTCAGAAACGGAAGCAACTGTTGCTCGAAAAAAGAAATTCAGCAACAGACTAATATTGCATGGGGTACCATGTGCAAAGTTGTTGATTCACTTCTTGCACAAGGATATCTCTTTGCACGCAAAGAAGAGCCTCAGGGCAGAGGCAGACCTATGATTCCAATCTGTATCAACGCAGAATCGGCATATTTTTTAGGTTTCGATATTGGTGCAAGCAGAACTCGTGCTTTAGTTTGCGACTTAAACTTTAATGTTGTTTACAAAAACGACACTATTACTCAACGCTATACCGACACAGAATCTTTCTTGAAATGGATTTACGAGATTTTCGATATGGTTATTGCCGAATCGCATTTACCAATCGAAAAATTCAAAGGTATTGGCGTATCGGTATCAGGCAATGTCGATACTGAAACAGGTGTGATTGTTTCTGGAGGTAATTGGGGCGCTAAATGGGGCGCAAACATTCCTTTAGGCGAAAAACTTGCCGAATATAGCGAAGTTCCTGTTTTTGTTCTTACTTCATCTACTGCTGGTGTTCTTGCAGAATATAATTTCGGACGTTGGAAGGGACGCGCCAATCTTGTATCGGTAGGATTAGGTGTTGGCATTGGGTCTGGCGTTATTTCAAACGACCACCTCTTGATTAGTCAACCACGTCGTCCTGTCGGATATATCGGGCACATGCTTATTCCAGGCAACAAGCACACTTGCACTTGCGACTTTGTTGGTTGTTTAGAATCTTATTCCGGCGGCGAATCTTTAGCAACTGTTGCAAAAGAACTTTTACCCGACAGACCTGGTTTACACAGTGCTGCTGCTCTCGACCACGCTGCAGAAAATGGTTGCCCTGAAGCTATCGAAATTTTAGATACTGCTGCATCTTACAATGCTGTTGGCATTGCAAGTATGATTCAACTTTACTATCCAGATGCTCTCATTTTCTACGGTGGTCAATGCAGAAAAGACGGTTATTTATTCAACCAAACTTTAAAAGCTCTTGAGAAAATTTTACCTCCAGAACGTTTATGTAAATTTGAGATTGGCTTAAGCAACTTAGGCAGTTTTCAAGGAGCTATGGGGGCTGCTCGCATTGCCTACGAAAAATTCTTTTAAAAACGTGCGAGGACGGTGCCTCTGTTGCGAATTTTTTATATAATAATGATGAAAGGCAATTCTTCGGAATTGCCTTTTTTGTATATAGAGTCGCAACAGAGGCACCTCACAGCTTATGACGCACTTTTGCTAATCTGATTTAGTTAGGCAAAGGTACATTGTTTTTGTATTTATCTTGTCTTTGTGATGCTTGTTATCTCAATATTGGCTATGCGAAAGTATTTTTTACTTTACAAATGACAAATAGTTGTTTTTATCTTTTTTTGTACTTAAAGGTATGTGTAGTGATAGTGTATGAAAATAAATCACGCACGATTTAAATTTTAATTCAAAATATATAATAAAATCATGGCAAAAAATGTAATTATAACAGGTTCATCGCATGGTATCGGTGCGGCAACAGCAATCGCTTACGCAAAGAACGGTTTTAACGTTGGCGTAAACTTTTACAAAGATGAAGCAGGAGCAGAAGAGACTGCTTCTAAGGTTAGAGAACTCGGCATGAAGGCCGAAATTTACAAGGCAGACGTAAGCGAATGTTCACAATGCGAAGAAATGATGAACAAATTTATTGCCGATTTTGGCAAAGTAGACGTTCTCATCAACAATGCTGGTGGTGCTTTAAAAATGCCAGAAGGTGGTTTTGATGAAATGCCAATGTCGTATTGGGATTCACAAATTCGTTTAAATCTCAGTCATGCTGCATACTGCTCGCGTGTAGCTGTTGCTGATATGAAAAAGAATGGTACTGAGGGGCGCATCATCAACATTAGTTCGGTACACAGTATTGTTACATATGTAAAGCGTAAGACCATTCCATATTGTGCAGCAAAGGGTGGTTTGAATATGTTTACAAAGTCGCTTGCTTGCGAAGTTGCAAAAGACAAAATCAATGTAAACTGCGTTGCTCCTGGTTTTATCATGACAAAGCTTTCGTATCGTTATACTAAGGAAGAAATGGACGCATTTATGCGTAAGATTCCAGTAGGTCGTTTGGGTACTGTTGACGATATTACACCTATGATTTTGTTCTTGGGTGATGCAGAAAAAACACGCTTTATTACTGGTCAGACATTCGTTGTTGACGGAGGTCAGAGCATTGATGGTATGCTCGACATCATGTATGGCAGAGTTGACTAATTAAATTATAAATTTTACGAAAGATAATAATATGTCAGATTTGCTAAAATCGTGTCGCAGTAATTGGGAGTATGGTCTTGCACGCGAATGTCGTCGTGGTCTTGTTCGTGGCATGGGGTACACCGAAGAAGAATTTAATCGTCCAATAGTTGCAGTTGTAAATTCTTGGAATGAATACAATCCAGGGCACGTTCATTTGCGTAATCTTAGTGAACGTGTAAAGCAAGGTATTCGTGAAGCTGGTGGCTTGCCTTTTGAAATGATGACAACTGGCGTTTGCGACGGTATGGTTCTCAAGAATGAAAAATACATTGAGCTTCCAAGTCGCAACTCTATTGCAGATGAAGTTGAGCTTATTGTTGAAAGTAATATGTTCGACGCCATGGTAATGCTTTCAACTTGCGACTCTATTGTTCCTGGGCATTTGATGGCTGCAGCTCGTATAAATATACCTACAATTATGGTAACAGGGGGTTATATGCCAATGCCATTCTTAGAAGGTAAGAGTGCTAATTATGGTGAGTTGTCGGACCACGTTGGTAAAACAATGCAAGGTAAGTACGATCCAGCTCAAGCTCATAAAGAAGTATCGGGTATGTATGCTTCGTGTGGCGCATGTGGTATTATGACAACTGCAAACAGTATGTGTTTGGTTGCCGAAGCTCTTGGTTTGGCATTGCCTGGAAATTCATTGATGTCGGCAACAAGTTCCGATTTGCTTCAGTGTGCATATAAGGCTGGTAAACAAGTAATGGAGCTTTTGCGTAAAAATATTCGCGCTCGTGATATCATCACAAAAGAAGCTGTTGAAAATGCTATTGCTGCATCGATGGCAATGGCAGGTTCAATCAATTTGTTGATGCACGTTCCAGCAGTTGCAACCGAAGCAGGTTTAGAAGCTGAATGGTGGCGTTTGTTCGACAAGGCATCTAACGAAATTCCTCAGTTGGTTGGTGCGTCGCCAAGTGGTCCATGGCACTTGCAAGATATCGATAGAGCAGGTGGTTCGGCTGCAGTATTCCGTGAGCTTATGCCTAAGTTGCATGGCGATTGCTTAACAGTAACAGGTAAGACTATTGCTGAAAATTATGCCGATGCTCAAGTTTACGACAGAGAAGTTATTGGAACTCTCGAAAAACCATACGCAAAAAGTGGTGGTTTGTTTGTTCTTTATGGAAGTTTGGCTCCAGAAGGTGGTATAATCAAGGCTGGTGCAGTTGATGCAAGTATGCGTAAGTTTAAGGGAACTGCAAAAGTTTTCGATTCTCTCGAAGATGCTATGGTTGCATTGCGTGCTGATCAAATTTCACCTGGAGATGCTGCAGTTATTCGTTATTTGGGACCAAAAGCACGTTTTGGTACAACGGCGTATACATTCCAAAAAGAACTTAAAGGTCGTGGTTTAGATAAAAGCGTTGCTATTGTAACAGATGGTCGTTTCTCTGGTGCATCGAGTGGTTTGAGTATTGGTTATATTTCTCCAGAAGCTGGCTTGTGTGGACCTTTGGCTCTCGTTAAAGATGGCGATATGATTGATATCGATATTGATGCTCGTAAGCTTGATTTGTGCGTAAGCCCAGAAGAACTTGCAGAACGTAAGAAGCAGTGGAATTGGGTATTCCCAAAAGAAAAGTATCCACCATTCTTGCGTTTGTTCTCGAAGTGTGTAGGTTCGCTTGCTAAGGGTGCAGTATGGGAATAAAAACTTGTAATTGCGATGTTTTAATTGTCGGTGGTGGTCTTTCGGGATTGCAGTCGGCTATCACAATTCGTGAAAAATCGCCATCGAAGAAGGTTGTTATTGCCGACCTCGGTGGCGGTGCATCGTCTGAAGTTATGGGCTTTTGTGCTCCTATGGGTGCAGAAGATTCGCCAGAATGTTTTATTGAAGACACGTTGCGTGCAGGTGCAGGTGAAAATAATCCTGAAATAGTAAGTCGTCTTTGTAGAGATGCTTCGAGTGTCGTTGCAACTCTCGAAAAAATCGGTATTGTTTTCGACCATAAGCCAGATGGCTCGTACGATATGCTTCGTTCTTTGGGTTCTACATATCATAGAGTTGTGCATTATAAAACGCTCACAGGTGAAACTGCAATGGCGAAGTATAAAGCAACTTTAGAAAGCGATAATCTTGTAGAGTTTCATAAGGCACGCATAGTAAAGCTTTTCAAAAAGAATGGCAAAATTGCTGGCGCTTTAGGTTTTAAAGATGGCGAAGCTGTTGCGTATAATGCTCCGAGTGTAGTGTTGGCTACTGGTGGTGGAGCTGGTTTGTATTCGTTCTCTTCGTGGACAAAAATGTTGCAAGGTTCGGGATACGCAATGGCTATTGATGCTGGCGTTGAATTAACAGGTATGAATCGTGTTCAGTTCGAGCCTTGTGTGGCTGTTTTCCCAGAGCAGTTTTATGGTTTTCCCATCATAACAACTATGCTCTTTGAAGGTGCAAAATTGATTGATGCTAAGGGGAATTCGCTCTTGAAGCCCGATATGCCAACACCTGCAAAACGTCAGTTAGCTGAAATGATTGCTTCGGCAGTTGCTAACGGTGGCGATTGTGGTCATGGTGGCGTTTGGTTCGATATATCCGGAGTTGACGAAAAACTTTTCGAAACTAAGTATCCTGAATATTATAAGAAGTTGCGTCCGATAGTTGCAGATTACAAAGACTTGCGAATCGAAGTAAAGCCAGCTGCGCATACGACACTTGGAGGTGTTGTTATAAATGCTAAAGCTGAAACTTCGGTAGCTGGTTTGTTCGCTGCTGGCGAGGCATCAGGTGGGGTTCATGGCAAAGATAGAATTGGTGGAAATGCCGGTTTAGAAATCTTTGTTTTTGGGCGTGCTTCAGGCGAATCGGCTTCTGAATACAATGGTGAAAGTTGCGATATTTCTGCCGATTGCCAAGAGTTTCTTGCAACAATTCCAGTTGGTAGCGATGTGCGTCATGATATTCTCGCAAATGTGGGTAATATATTAGATACCTATGTAGGTGTTTATAGAAAACCTGAAGATAGTCAGAAGTGCTTGGCAGAGTTGGCTAAAATTCGTGCTGATTTGCAGGCAAATCCACCAAATAATAAGGAACATTACCTAACTTGTTGTAATGCTTTAACTACTGCAGAACAGTTGGCAAAATTCTAAAAAAAATGTGCTTTTTAAAAAAATCTCGAAAAATTTTTCGAGATTTTTTTTTGTTTTTGTAAATAACCTCTCATTCCTTAAAAAATAAGGAATTTAAAGATGTTTATAGCGTTTTGTATCTAATCTTATATTAGGTAGTTGCAAAAAAATATATTGACAATGCTTTCTATATCCATACAACTACAATCTTTATTTAATTGAAAATCTATAAACAAACATACAGAAAATGACAACATATAAGTTATCATCAATAATAATAGCCTCAGTTGTTACTTTGTCAGCTTGGGCTCAAACAAGTGTAAACGATTACACTTGGACAAACATATCAGCAAATGCTGGTAATACAATAAATCCTTCGGCTGGTACAAATTACAAAGTTACAGGAAATAGCAAATCATCTGGTGGTATTAATGTATTTGGATATAATACGGGGAATAATGAATATGCCGCCAAAATAAGAAGTGAAAATGCCGATGCTCTTTGGATTTATAGTGGAACTGTAAAAGTAGAGCAAAATACATTTTATAATTCTCAAGCATCAAAAAGCGAAAAGGGCGATGTTTGGGGGGCTAAATACTTGACAGTTTTGGGTGATTCTTCTAATGGTTCTGGTCCATCAATTACAGGCAAGTTTAGAGGATCGGCTCTTCAAGAAGACAAAGATGCTTACGTTTATGTGTATGGTGGCATTTATAGCGATAAGTTCTCAGCTGTATCAAATTATACTGCATATAATTCAAAGGTTGCATATAATGGTACTGTTAGCGAAAGAACTGGTCATTTAATAATAAATGGTGGTACTTTTAATAGCGATATTACTGGCTTTGGTATGGCTCAAAGTGGCAATTACACTGCAAATACGGATATTCAGATTTTAGGTTCAATTACAAATAAATCTGGAATGGGCGTATATGGTGGTGTAGCTGGTGCAAGTGATGGTGCTGGTAATTTGTATGGTAATACAAACATTACTGTAAGTGGTGCAGGTAAAACTTCTTTTGTTGTTGGTGGCAATAGAATGGCTTCACTACTAAAAGGTAATGCACAGATAGATGTATCAAATGGTGGTACTGTTGGTGCTATTATTGGTGGTAATTATATTCACGATTCTCACGCACAAAATAGTACTTTAGATGGTAATGTATCAATAAATGTAAACAATGCAAATGTTGGTACTATATCATCTACTGGAGTTACTGGTATGGATATGAATGGTATTATCGGTGGTGGTGTAAATACAACAATTACTGGAAATACTGTTGTAAATATTTCGGGTAATTCGCAAGTTAAAGGTGGCATAACTGCTGGTAGCGCAAGTTGGGGCGAAACATCTATAAACAAAACTACATTGAATATAAATGGTGGTACTATAACTGCTACTGGTAATACATCTTTGGAATCAGCTTCTATTAAAAATGCAATCTATGCTGGTAGTTTAGCTATTGGTTTATCGCAAGCTGAAAAAAGTTTTTTAGGTGCAGTTACCCAATTCGAAATTTATAAAGCATCAAATACAACTATAACAAATGGAACAGCAATCAACGTTTCTGGTGGAAACATTACTGGTGATATTTTCGGAGGTGGTTATGCACAAGGTGCAAGCGACACTTACTATGGCAAAATGACAGTAAATGGCGGAACAGCAATCACTGTTGACGCTAAGAATACTCTCTCGATAAATGGCAACATCTATGGTGGTGGTAATCAAGGTAGCTATGGCACATCAACAGTAAATGGTGGAACAAATGTTTCTTTCAAAGGCAATGGTGCAAACTTGACATTTACTGGTACTGTATTTGGCTCAGGTTTGAATGGTGCAGTAGTAAATGGCTCGAAAGTATTTAACTTCGATTCATTCACAGGTGCTTTCAACGGAACTATTGCAAACTTTGATGACGTAAATGTAAATGCTTCTGATGTACTCTTCAATGGTGCTTTCAGCAATGTTTCAAATCTTACAATCTTTGAAAATTCTATTGTAACTATTGCAAACAGCAGTATCATAAACGGTATAAATCTTATAAACAATGGTAAGCTTGTAATTACAGAAATAGACACAAGCTCATCTACAACTTTGAAGGGCGAAGCCGAAGTTAAAGTTGGTGAATCGCTTTCTATCGCAGTAAATTCAAACGAAGGCGTAACAATCAATTCAATTACAAATGTAGCAGAATCTGAAGCATTCGTAGAAGTTGTATCGGGCAAAGATTTCGTAGCATTCGACGCTTTCGACTTTGATATCGATCTTACAGCAGGTGAATCGGTAACATTGTCGTTCTACGTTGATAAAGAAGGTTTATCGGCAAACAACTTCGTAATTTATCACGAAGAAAATGGCGAATGGACTATCGCTAACGACGTATCGAACGTAAAATACGAAAACGGATATTTAACATTCGATGTATCGCACTTCTCTGGTTATGGATACACAGCTGCAGTACCAGAACCAGCTGAATGGGCAATGGTTTTCGGCGCGATAGCTTTAGCTTTTGTAGCCTACCGTCGCAGAAAGTAAAACGTGCGAGGACGGTGTCTCGATTGCGAATTTTTTATATCATAATGATAAGAGCATTCCGTTTGGAATGCTCTTTTTGTATAAGATCGCAATCGAGGCACCTCACAGCTTATGACGCACTTTTGCATCGACTCACGACCAAAGGTCGCTTACGCTCGCAAAAGCGACGTCCTAAGCACGTGCCTCGCACGTTTTACTTCTTGCAACCTATGTTGGTTCTAATCCGATTTTTTAATAAATATAACCACCACCAAAGCAAGCAGTTTGATTATTATTCGGTTTTATTTCGGCCCAAGTTGATTCTAAGCCGATTTTTTTTAATCATGAGGTGTTACTTTAGTGGTGATTTTTATTTCTTATTTTTTTTCTTAATAATTTTTGTAAAAAAAATAAATTTTTTGCTTGACAAAGGTTGCTGGGGGGGGGGTAGCATTTGCTATCTCAATAAAAAAGGATACTTTATGAAAAAACTTATTTACCCCTTATGTGCGTTGGCGTTTGCGTCCACCGTTAGTGCGTCAACCATAACAACATCAACAAATGCCGCAGATATAACTGATTTAGCTACAACTGCAACAACCTTTAGTGGAACTGATATTACGTTATCGGTGGACGCCGATACAAATGCTTATCAGTTTAAAGCAAACAAAGGCAGTAATGTTACAGTAGAAATTGCAGACGGCAAAAAATTATCTTTTGTATATCGTGGTGCGAATACTTTAGGTAGTGAAGTTGTTGCATTTAATAATTCAACAATTACATTTAAAGGTGGTACAGTTCAGGTTACTGCAGATGGAGAATCTTACTGGAATGGAACATTAAATTTTTATTCTAATTTTTCTGGAAAACAAGCCTCGTTGCGTGATGGTACATTGAATATATATAATGGTTGGACATCTTGGTCTATGTCGCAACAAGCTGGAACAATCAATATGTACGGTGGTACAGTTGATATGGGGCAAGCTGCATTTTGGGGTAGAAATGCTGTTGTCAATATAAACAAAGGTGTAACATTTAAAGCTTCCTCTATACGTTTGATTGACACTGGTAGTAATAATTCAAATAACACAATGAACCTCAATGGTACTGCAACAATTTCAGGTAATTTAGGTACTGGAACACTTGGTACTAATTCAAGCTTTTTTGGTGCAAATTTAGTAATAGGTTCTACTGGTGTTTTGACAACCAATGGTACTGCTGATGCATCGATCTTGAAAAAGTTAGATATTGCAGGTAAATGGCAGGCAACATCTAATATTTATATGGTTGATAAATCTACACTCATGTTGCGTAGTGGTTCGCAGTTGTTGTCGAATTCAAAAACAACTCAAGCCGAAAGTATCGTAAAAATTGCTAATATATATTATGCTAAAGGTGGTACTGGTAGTCGTCCTGTACAGCTTGCAATTACAAGCGATAAAGTAACAAAGGCTGATGTTACAGTAGATTTGTATGGAGCTCAAAAATTAGGTCGCTTTGAATTTTACAAAGATTCATCAATAACATTGAATTTCAAAGAAGGTTCATCGTTAGAAATTGGCAAATTTGCATCTATGTCTGACTATGTAGGCGATTTCTTTGTAAATCTTGCAGGTTCATGGGAAGACGATGTTTTGAAAATTACATCGATGACACAAAGCGAAATTGAAGCTTTGTCATTCAAGCTCAACGGCACTAAAATGATACTTGGTACCGACTATATGGTAGAAGCAACAGAAGGTGGTTTCTATATCAACACAGTTGCAGTACCAGAGCCAGCTCAGTGGGCTATGATATTCGGGGTAATTGCTCTCGGTATGGTAGCTTATCGCAGAAGAAAATAGTTATAATTTAAGAGTTTTATAAAAAAGAAAAATGCGTTCGTATGAACGCATTTTTTTTGCGAAAGTTATATAAAAATTATAATCCCCAAGATGAATGCGATTGTTGTTTTGTTATTTGTTTTTCGCCTATCCAAGCTGCCGCACCTGCGTAATTGAGTTCAAGTTGGAATGTATATGTAACTTCTCGTATAGAAGAATTTTTTTCTCGGTCTTCGAGAATTTTTCCTGTGAGAGTAATTTTAGGAGATGGCAAAGCTACTCCATTTGCTTTTGCTTGAGCTTGTGCTACGGTGTGTGTAGTTGGATCAGTACTTACGATGAGCGCTTTACCTGTATTGGTAAGCGTTATTTCAATCTTTTTTGTAAGCATATCGGTATCTATGTTTTCCGATGTTCTATTCACAATTCTGCTTACAACTAATCTGATGGGCTTTTTTTCTGGAATACGCTCAAATACACCAGATGCTATCATTTCATTAACTAATGTAATTGCGGCGTTGTTCCAGTCGGCAATATTGATTTTATTTGTAGAAATTATTGTTTGAGCTCCACCCGATTCTACATATTTTGCGTTTTCGTCTGAAGAACAACCAACCAATGTTAGTAAGCCTAATAGAGATAATGTGTATATGTTTTTCATAATTTTTATTTATTATTTAAATTATTTTTGTCTTTTTTAAAGTTAAATTTTCTGACAATTACTTTACTGTTTAATGCCATAGTTTTTACATAAATTACGTTTACTCCTTGTTTATCTAAATTTATTAGTTTGCCTTCAATGTTTAGTTGTGCGTTTTCGGGAGTGTTGAAACGTGTTAGTTTGATTTGTTTAGGGAGGGTTGTCCAAGTTCGTAAATCGGCATCGTTGGTCATAGATTGATATGCTCCCATAGTTGCATGAATTAATATTCCGTAATCACCAGCAGCTTTAGCTGCAAAGTATTCTCCAGTAGCTTTAGATGTTGCACTTAGTATTGTTCGAGTTATTACATATGGTAGATTTATATCGAATTCCTCTTGTACAATTGAATCGATGTCGGCTATGGTATCGAATTGGAGCTTTTTATTTTGTATGGTTGCGTTTAGATTTTGACGAAATGAGTTTTGTTTTTGTAGGTAGGGGAAATTAAGTGCTACATGTGGTACGTTTCGGGCAAATATAAATATGGGTAGATCTAAACGAATTTGCTTTCGGATTGGTGCAGAGCCAGTTTCCCATATTATATATGTTATGTTCCCCATTGAGTTTGTTTTTCCATTTGCAAGTGCTTCAACTGCTTCTATATCTTGGGCAAGTACATTTGATTTTCCTCCTAACGTTTCAGAACATATTCTGAACATTGATGATGCCATTTCTATGTCGGATTTAGTTTGATAGCAATTTGCAAAGTACAAACCTCCTAACCAATATCCGAATGGATTTACATATAAAGCTTCCGACGTTTTTGATATATCGGTTTTGTAGGCGTTGCCATATACATTTTTTAATTTTGTTTCGATTGCAGAAATACTCTTTTGGGTATCGATATTTTTTGTGTTAGATTGAGCTTGTGCGTTTTTTAATGCTTTAGATTTTTTTTCAATGCGTGCCAAATTCTCTCGTTTTGCGTTGTCTTGAAAATTATGCATGCGTTTCAATTCTACTGATGCTTTTTCAAAGTCTTTGGTTTCTATGTAGTTGAGCGATTGATATATACACAACATAATTTTATCGTAGTGGTAGCCTTTGTAGGGTATGTACGATTGGTTTGTAATGAATGCCGACGCTTCGTCAGATATTTTATAGTCTGGTTGATTTTCGTATTGTTGTATTTTATCGAAAGCTTTGGCGAAGTACTGTTGGCTTTTTGCAAAATTAGCGTTGGCTCTGGCAACAGAGCCAGCTTCTAATAAAAAGATTAGTTCGTCGGTTTTTGAGGAGTCGGTTATTAAAGATTGCGCTTTAGTTTCGGCTACAGCAATGTCGCCAGTATTCCACGATGTTCTAAGGCTATTAGTACGCGAAGTATGTGTTGCACAACTTGTTAGTAATAAAACCAAAGAAATATAAACTGTTATTTTTAAAAACATTTATGTTTTACAGTGAAGCTGGTGGAACTAAAGAGTTTTTATATTCGAGAGATTCTTCCAATTGTGTTTTTTTATTTTTTTTCTTAATACCCATTTTTTCTAATTGTTCATCGGAAAGCTTTTCAAGTTTGTAATCTTTGGGCTTTCTATTATTTGCAACCTCAAATGGTACTTCTATATCTTTTGCCATTTCGATAATCTCGTCGACCGTTTTACCATTAACTTTTTTAAGAAAATCACTTTCAGTGGTTTTTTGTTGTTCGCGTTGATATATAAGTTTTGCAATTGCTTCCGAAAAATTTTCACGTTTGTCTTCAGGTAATGATATCAGTAGATTTCCCACAATAGTAGAAAATTCTGCCGATGAATTTGCTTTTATTACTTCCTTTACTCTGCGAATAAATCCCGTAAGTTTCTTAGATTCAGCAATGATTTCTTCGGCTGTTTTACCATTTATCATTTCCATTACTTTTTTGCTTCCCCCTAAATCTGCACGCTGAGCCATTACAACGCCAATTGTTGTTAATGCAAGGGCAAACTTTTGTTGCATTTCATCGTCTAACGATGCCAATATTTTTGTGTAAGATGCCTGCATTTTTTCGGGAGAAGATGCGTCGATACGCAATTCAGATGCAATGGCTAAACTTATTGTTAATAGATAGATTAAAACTTTTTTGAACATAAAATAAAACTAACCTTAACAAAAAAAGCAACAACTCGATAAAGTAGTCAATTCTAAAAATGAGCAAATATTTGTGAAAAAGCTATATTTTATAATGAAGCCATTGTAAATAAATGCTTGACTCACAAAAAAATCTAACCATTATAATGCGCAACAAAAATTTGAACTCTCCGATTATGTAGTGGGTCGTTTAGCCCGCTTTTTTTGTCGGTGGGCAGATAAACGAACATTTAACATCAAAATTAGAGGATACTTATGAGCAATAGTAGCGAAATATTGGCAATACTTGAATATATGGAAAAAGAAAAGCAGATTAGTCGTGCAGATATGATTGAATCAATCTCTGCGGCAATTCGCAATGCAGCTTCTAAAAGTATGGCTGGGTATAATCTGAAAATCGAAATAAACCCACGAAATGGCAATTTGAAGGCATGGGCATTGCTCTCTGTTACAGATTCTGTTGCAGATAACGCTACACAAATTCATATCGATAAAGCTAAGCTGTATAAAGATAATCCTCAGTTGGGTGATATTGTTGAACGCGAAGTTGATTTGGCAGATCTCGGTCGTATTGCTGCTAAAAATGTGTATCAGAGCATTATCCAAAAGTTGCGTACAATTGAAAAAGGTCGTATTTACGATGAGTACAAAGGCGCAATTGGCGATATAGTTTCGGGAACAGTGCGTCGCAGAGAAAAAGGTGCGTATATTGTCGATTTAGGTCTTACAGTTGCAGTTCTTCCAAAGCGTGAATGTATTCCAGGTGAAGACTATGCACCAGGTGAACGTATTCGTTGCTTGCTTTTGGAAATCGACAATTCGCCACGTGGTCCAGAAATCATTTTGAGCCGAGCAAGCTATAAGTTTGTAAAGCGTTTGTTTGAATTAGAAGTTTCAGAAATTGCAGAAAAATCTGTCAAGATTGAGTCGATGGCACGCGAACCAGGTTATCGTACAAAGATTGCTGTAAGCACTACAGATCCACGTATAGATCCAGTTGGTGCATGTGTTGGCGCAGGTGGTACTCGTGTAAAAGGTATTGTTCGCGAGCTTAATGGTGAAAAGATTGATATCATCAAGTACTCGCCAGATATTCCAACATTACTTGAAGATTGTATAAAGCCTGCAGTAGCTAAGAATGTGTCGGTAAATTTGGCTGATAAGAGAATATCGTTTGAAGTTTCAAAAAGCGATTTATCGGTAGTTATCGGTAAGGGTGGCAGTAATGTAAAGCTTACATCACGTTTGATTGGCTTGAAGATTGATGTTCGCGAAGAATCAAAAACTGGTGCTACTGAACAACGAATTGAGCAAGCTTTTGATTCTATGGCTCAAAGACTCGATAACTTGTCGGCAGAAGAAATTGCAATTCTCATTGGAGAAGGTATTAATAGTATTGAAGCTTTTGAAGGTGTTGAAGTTAACGACTTGGTTGAAATGGGATTATCGCAACAACAAGCTATTGCAACTTTAGAAAGAGTAAGACAGTAAAAATTATCGGTAGTAGATAACTGAACTGGCAACAAAAAATAAGTTTAATTAAATGAGCATACGAATTCACGCATTGGCAAAAGAACTTAATGTTCCGAGTAAAGAGCTGATAGATTTTATCAATCAGCGCCAAGACAAATATGGATTAGAGATTAAAACATCGTCTAATTCTATAGCCGACTTGTATGTAGAAGACATTACTAATGACTTCAAAACAATGCAAGAACAAGCTAAATCGGCTCCTGTTACAGAAGCAGTTTCGGAAACACCAAAGCCAAAGAAAAAAGAAAGCTCTAAAAAGAGTGAAGAACCTAAGGTTGAGGCAAAACCAAAAGTAGAGGAAAAACCTGTTGTGGTAGAAAAACCTGCAACACCACCTCCACCACCTCAGGCTCCTGTGGTAGAAAAACCAGCACCAGTTGTACCCCCAGCGCCAAAAGTTGCTGTAAAACCTGCGCCAGTAGTTCCACCAGTGGTATCAAAGCCAGCACCAGTAGTGCCTCCAGTGGCATCAAAACCAGTACCAGTTGTACCACCAATGCGTGCTACTCCTCCAAAAATTTCAATGCCAGCAGTGAAGACAGTGTCGGCTCCTAATAAACCAAATAAGCCAGCACCAGTTGTACCACCAACTCCAGCAGTATCGAAACCTAAAACACCAGAGTCGCTTTCTCAACCAAAGTCGGCACCAAGTGTTGTGTTGCCAAATATATCGGTAGTTCGTCGTCCTGCGCCAGTAGTTCCACCAGTGGTATCAAAGCCAGCACCAACAGCAAGTGTTGCAGAACAGCCAAAAGCTCCATCGGTTGATGGATTGAAAAATTTACAGGTAAAACCACCAATTATTGTGCGTGAATTTGCTAAATCTATGGATGTAAAACCATTCCGTTTGATTTCAGAATTGATGGATATGGGCATTTTTGCATCGATGAATCAGGCTATAGAAGAATCAACAGCCATAGAAATTGCAAAGCGTCATGGTTTTAATCTCGATATTAAACGTCGAGGCGAACAACAGCAACAACAGCTTGCTGCCGAAGCAAAAAAACGTGAAATGGCACGTTTGATTGTTGAAGATATTAAGAATTTTGTGCCACGTCCTCCAATCGTATGTATATTGGGGCACGTTGACCATGGTAAGACTACCTTGCTTGATACAATTCGCAATTCGCACGTTGTAGATGGTGAAGCTGGTGGTATTACTCAGCATACAGCAGCTTATCAAGTAGAGGCATCGGGTGGTAAGAAAATTACATTCCTCGATACCCCAGGGCACGCGGCGTTCTCGAAAATGCGTGAACGTGGTGCTAATGTAACTGATATTGCAATTTTGGTTGTTGCCGCCGACGACGGCTTTATGCCTCAAACTGATGAAGCCTTGAATTTTGCTCAAAAAGCAGGTGTTCCAATTGTTGTTGCAATCAATAAGATGGACGCTAAAGGGGCAAATATTGATCGTGTAAAACAGCAGATGCAAAAACGTGGTATAACTTCAGAAGACTGGGGTGGCGAAATTTTGTGTCAGCCAATTTCGGCTCTCAAGGGTGAGAATATCGATAAACTTCTCGATTTAGTACTTTTGCAAGCTGAAATGATGGAACTTAAGGCAAATCCAAAAGCTCCAGTTGAGGGTGTAATTATTGAAAGTCAGCTTGAAGCTGGTAGAGGTGCTACATCAACAGTTATAGTTCGTTCGGGTACTTTAAAAACAGGCGATGTTCTCGTATGTGGAGAACATTGGTGTAAGGTTCGTGCGTTGATTGATGATAAAGGTAAAAAGATAAATAATGCACTTCCTTCAACACCTGCAATCGTAATGGGTTGGACTGGCGCACCAGAAGCTGGTGATACATTCATAAAGGTTGAAAACGATCGCAAAGCAAAGCGTATTACAGAAGAAGCTATTCTTGAGCGTAAGAAACTTGCAGCAGCAGAGGTTGCACCTAAGGCTACTAGCTTGGAAGATCTTATGGCTGCTATCGAAAATCAAGATCAGAAAGTTTTCAAGTGCATTGTAAAGAGTGATGTTTCTGGTACTGTAGAGGCTCTTGTAGCATGCTTAAACGACATTAAAAGCGATAAAGTAAAGCTCGAAGTTATTTCTGAAGGTGTGGGTCAGATAACTAAAAACGATGTCGATTTTGCTGCAACTGCAGGTGCATCAATTGTTGCATTCAATGTAAAGCAAGAAAATGGTGTTGCTGGTGTTGCAAAACATAAAGGTGTTGAATTTATAACACATAACATTATTTACGAACTCATAAATCAGGTTCGCGATGCAATGAAGAACTTGCTTGATCCAGAGCTTAAAGAAAACAAACTTGGGGCAGCAGAAGTTCGTGCATTGTTTAATGTTTCTAAGGGTGGTAAAGTTGCTGGTTGTATGGTAACTGAAGGTATGATTAAGCGTGATAAATTTGCGCGAGTATTCCGTAAGGGCAAAGAAATCTCGAAGGGTCGCGTAAGTGATTTGAAACGCTTTAAAGACGATGTTACAGAAGTTCGTGCAGGTTATGAATGTGGTATTTCTCTTAATAACTTCAACGAATTTGAACCACAAGATATCATTGAGTGTTTTGAAATTCTTGAAATACGTCCAGACCTATAATATTGAGCTATGGGTGAAAGAAAAATAAGAGTTGGCGAACTGATAAAGCGTGAATTGAGTATGGCTCTGCACGGTAGATGGCGTTCAGAGTCGGTGGCAATTACGCTTACAGAAGTTGATATATCGCCCGATTTAAAGAAAGCTCGTGTTTATTACTCAGTAATAGGTGGTCGCGAGATGGTTGCAAAAGCTGGCAAGTTTTTGATGTCGGTTCGTAACGAACTTCGCAAGATTATTGGTAAGAATGTGGTTATAAAGTATACGCCAGAACTACATTTTGTATACGACCCATCTGTAGAACGTGGTATGAAAATCTTGGAAGTACTCGATGAACTTGAGCAACAAGAACGTGAAGAATATGAACAAACGCAACAAGATTGCGATGGTTCGCAACATTCGCAAGATGTAGATGAAGCCTGAGCTTTTACGAGAATTTGCAAAGTTATTGCAAGTTGCTAACGGTAAAAAAATTGCTGTTATTGGGCATATGCGTCCAGATGGCGATTGTGTTGCTTCGCAATTTGCAATGGCAGAAATCTTGCGAAATGCAGGTGCAGAAGTCGTTTGTGTAAATCAGAATAAAGTTCCGTACTTGTACAAAAATTTTGTAGAGGAAGAATTGATAGATTCTGATTCTTTTGCCGATTTTTCGTACGAGGCTTTAATTGTTGATTGTGCCGATTTATCGCGGGCAAGCGCTCGTTTGAAAAATAGTTATGAAAATGTTTTTGCATGTGTAGATCATCATGCTTCAGGTAATAGTCAGGCTCAGATAAAAGTTATAGATATTGAAGCTGGTGCTACTGCAGAAATTATAGCTTTGTGCGTAATCGGTTTAGATTTGAAAATATCGCCTATGGTTGCAAATTTGTTGTTTATGGGAATTGCTACCGATACACGACAGTTTACAACAACATCAACTCGAGCAGAAACGTTAGATGCTGCTAAAGGTATGATGTTGCGTGGTGCCGATGCTAATTTTGTAGCACAGCAACTTTATCAACGTGAACGCATTGCAAAAATGCGATTGTTGTCTGTATATTTGGATAGTTTAAAAATGTATTCAAATAATAGAATTTGTTTTGGTTTTATTCCTTTGGGTACATTTGAAAAAACTGGTTCGTGCAAAGAAGATACTGATGGCTTAGTTGATTATGCACGTTCTATTGAAGGCGTAGAAATTGCAGTGACACTTGAAGAACTTGCCGATGGTTCGGTAAAAGGAAGTATGCGTGGCAAAAAGCCCGAATATCGCGTTAATGAAATTGCTGAAACTTTTGGTGGTGGTGGGCATTTTGCAGCGGCAGGCTTTACTGCTAAAAATAAAACTTTTGAAACAATAATCCCAGAGCTTTTAGAGCTTTGCGAAAAATCGCTTAAATAAAATGAATGAATTTGACGGAGTTTTACTCATTGATAAAGATACTGGTTGCACTTCGCATGATGTTGTAAATATGGTGCGTCGTTGTTTGAAGATACGTTCGGTTGGTCATGCTGGTACACTCGATCCACTTGCAACAGGACTGTTGGTAATTCTTGTTGGCAAAGCTACAAAGCTTTCTCAATACTTAATGAGTTTAGATAAAGTTTATTGGGGCAAATTTCTTTTGGGCGTAGAAACAAATTCGCAGGATTGCGAAGGCGAAGTTGTTGCAGAATTACCAGTTCCAGAAGATTTAAGCGAAGATAATTTGCGCGAAAAAATGAAATCGTTTTTGGGCGATCAATATCAAATTCCACCAATGTTTTCGGCAAAGAAAGTCAATGGAATTCCACTTTATAAGCTTGCACGTCAGGGGCAGGAAGTTAAGCGAGAACCTCGTTTTATAAATGTTTCGCGTTTCGATTTGCTTGAATTTAATAAACCTGAGGCCTCGTTTGAGTTAGCATGCACAAAAGGTACATATGTGCGTACAGTGTGTCATGATTTGGGTAAGCGTATTGGTTGTGGAGCTCATATGACAGCATTGCGTCGTCTTTCGAGTGGAAAATTTGATGTAAAAAATGCAATTACAATATCGCAACTTCAGCAGATGAATCCGTCGGCAATAAAAAAACAGTTGATTCCAGTGTCGGAGGCTGCTCCAAGTTTTGCCTTGTAAGAAATGGAAGATTTTTTTGTAAATGTCGATAGTCTTGACGCTTTTGAAAGTAAATGCGTGATAGCTATTGGTATGTTTGATGGACTTCATAAGGGACATCAAAAAGTTATTTCTAAGGCGAAGGCTTTAGCAAAAAAATATAAAGCGATACCATGTGTACTTACGTTTGCTCCACATCCGTCGAAGGTAATCGATATGGGGCGTCCTCCGGTTGAGATGCTTTGTACTCCAGAACAGCGCGTTCAGATGTTTAAAGATGCTGGAATAAAAAGAGTATTTGCAAAAAAATTTACAAAACAATTTGCTAAGATGAGTCCGCAAAATTTTGCAAAATTGCTCTGTCAGAAATTCCCAAATTTAAAAGGTATAGTAACAGGATACAATTTTTTGTTTGGCAAAAATGCTTCTGGTAATGTTGATACTTTGGCTGAACTTGCTAAGCAAAATGATTGGGAATATGTAGCTGTAGATGGCAAATTTCTGCCCGACGGACGTAGAATAAGTTCCTCAGAAATGCGTAAAGCAGTGCATTGTGGAAATCTCGATGAATATAAAAAAATGCGAGGCGACTTCTACACTTGTTCGGGCAATGTAAAGCGTGGCAAACGTTTAGGACGTACTATTGGTTTCCCTACATTAAATTTGCCATGGAACCCCGATTGTAAATTGCCATATGGAGCATATGTTGTTGAGCTTACTCGATGCAAAACTGGTGAAAAATTTAAAGGTGTGGCTTCGTATGGAACGTCGCCTACTATCAGTGAAACTGAGCCGTTGTTAGAAGTTCATTTGTTTAAGAATATAAAGTGGGGAGCACCGAGTAAAGTTTCTGTAAAAATTAAGAAATTCTTGCGACCACAACGGAAATTTAATTCGCTTGAAGCTTTAATAGAGCAGTTGCATAAAGATGTTAAACTTGCAAAAGCAAAGTAAAAGTTTCTATAAAAAATGGCAGTATTTAATACTGCCATTTTTTTTCATATTATTTTTTCAATTCGTAAAATGGGAATAATGGTAGGTTGTTTGTTGAATATAAACAAACATCGGGTTGTGCCCAGTTTTTATGTAGATAACGAACCCCATCGATATTCGTTTGCGATGTTATAAAAAGTTTGTTATTTTGTAATTTTACACTTGTAGGTTTTCCCCATTTCCCATTTTCAAGGATCTCAAAACCACGAAGCTCGCCTCTTTGTACTATGTTGGAGCCATCGGTATCAAATGATATTTCTACGTTATTAGCATTGTACTTTATGTTTTTGCAAATTGCTCCGTATACAGTACCAGTTTTAGTTTTATAAACATCTCGCAATGCTACATCAGCCATACGATAAGCGAGAATATCTTTGTATTTTGGGTGAATGTTATTAAATTCACCTAAATCAACTGCAGTTGTTATGAAGCAGTTCTTTAGCTTTTGGGCAACTTTCATTTGAGCAATGCGAACATCTTGAAAGTTAGAAGTTTCTCGTTCTCCGTACGAGGCTAATTGTACAAACACAAATGGCAGTTGTTCGTTTTTCCATTCATTTCGCCATGTAGATACAAGTAGCTCAAACTGGTCAGCAAAATGTTCGTAAGCACCTTTGTGGGCATCGCTACAACCTTGATACCATAGAACTCCACGGGTCGCCATAGTTGCTATTGGGGCAATTTTCGCATTCCAAAAATAGACAGGTGTATCGGTAGCTACATACGGAGTAAATCGCAAAGGTTTAACATGTTTGTACCAATAATATTTTGGTTTTGGTTTGTTTAAGCGTTTTGCTTCGGCTACTTGTCTTTTGTAATCGGCAACGTATTTATTATATTTGTCTAATCTTTCTTGATATTTTTCATCGGTGAAGTTGGCTTTTGCTTTTAAGAATTTTTCCCAACGTTTTTTTGTACTTGGAGTTTTGTAACAGGCTTCAACTGGAAGCCAACACATCATTGAAGTTGCTCCACGAGGCGTATAAATTAAGCCAACTGGTACGTCTAATTCTCTTGAAATTTTTTCTGCAAAGAAATAGCCTATTGCCGAAAATTTATTAAAATTTTGTTTATTTGCATCTATCCACTTTGCTCCTTTTGTACAATGGAATTGTGGAGTTTCTGCAATTATTGCTGGATTCATTGTAAACTGACGAACATTTTTCATGTTGTCGGCATTTTCGTAATGATGTTTTCTGTATTCGAGTGGCATTTCATTACAGAAGTAAGCCATATTGCTTTGTCCACCTAAAATCCAAACTTCGCCAACCAAGACATTTTTGAAATTCTTTTGAATTTTTCCATTTTCTGAAATTTGCATTTCTCGTGGTTGAGCCGATTTATCTAATTTATCTAAGAACAAGCTCCAGTTTCCATTGTTATCGGCAGTTGTAGTTTTATTTTGCGATGCAAATGCAACGTTTATTTGGGCATTTTTGTCGGCTTTGCCCCAAATTTTTACAGGCATATCGCGTTGTAAAATCATGTTGTCGGAAAACAACGATGGCATATCAATTTTTGCGTATGCAATGGTAGTGAGTCCTGCAAATAATAATAAAGTAAGTTCCTTCATTGCTGAAAATTTTATTTTACAATTTTTTTAGATGAAGTTTATTATGAATTGACAATCGTTTTAGTAAAGAAAAAACACTGCAATTGCAGTGTTTTTAGTTCTAAATTTGTTATTGTTCTTTTGTTGTTTTAGCTAAAACTTCGCGAGATTTAGCAAGGGCTTCATCAATATTTTCAAGTACAAATTCATCGCCCATTTTATCGAGAAAGCCTGAGCGTTGCATCATGTGCAGAGGTTGCGAGTGTGCACCAGTAATCATCATTTTTATGCCTTTTGCACGCATTTTTTCGTAAAGGTGATCTAAGACATCTAATGCAGTTGAGTCCATTGCTAACACCGTACGCATACGCAAAATTACAATCTTTGGCGATTCTCCCATTTGCGTTAAAATGCTTTCGAGTTTATCGGCAGCACCAAACATCAATACGCCAAAAATTCTGAACACCATAACGCCTTCTGGAATATCTTTACCTTCGAGCGAATATTTCGATAAATCTGTTTCAAGCTTTTTATCTACAACCATAACATTTGTTGTTTGCGAAACTCGACGTATAAACAACATTGCTGCAAGTACCATACCAACTTCGATTGCTAACGTAAGACCAAAAATTACTGTTAGCAAGAATGTACACATAAAAACTAAATCGTCTGAACGTGGAAGACGGCTCATTTCTTTGAATGCCGACCAATCGCCCATATTAAATGCAACAACAAACAAAACTGCTGATAGTGTTGCAAGTGGAATATATTGTGCATAAGGTGCTGCAAAAAGTAATATACATAACAACACTATACAATGAACAACTCCGGCAATTGGAGTTTTGCCACCATTTTTTATATTTGTAGCAGTTCTTGCAATTGCGCCTGTTGCAGGTATACCACCAAAGAATGGTGTTACTACGTTTGCCATACCTTGTGCAATTAATTCTTGATTTGAATTGTGTTTGTCGTCAATCATACCATCGGCTACAACTGCCGACAACAACGATTCTATTGCTGCCAAAACTGCTATTGTAACTGCTGGCATAATCAAGTTTTTCACATTTGCAAAATCTATTGAAATCCACTCTACTTTTGGCAAGGTACTTGGAATTTCACCAAAGCGTGTAAAAATGGTTTCAACTTTCCATCCATAATGAGCAAAAACCAACGAAACTATTACACCGACAAATATTGCTCCAATTTGTCCTGGAATAAAGCGGCGAAATGCTTTTGGCCAAAATACTATCACCAACAACGATATTACTCCCAATGCGAACGTAGGTAAGTTTATCTGAGATATATGCTCAAATATAACGCTCATTTTAGGGATAAAATCTTCGGGCATTGTTTTTATAGGCAGACCGAAGAAATCTTTTATCTGTGTCGACATAATCAGAATAGCTATACCATTTGTAAAGCCGATTGTGACAGGGCGAGGGATATAGCGTATAGCATTCCCCATTTGTGTAAGACCCATAACTATCAAGATTATACCAGCCAACACTGTTGCTATACATAATCCAGTAAAGCCATAGCTTGCCATTATGCCCGAGACAATAACAATAAACGCACCAGTAGGTCCACCAATTTGAACTTTAGAACCACCAAAAACCGATATTATAAAACCAGCTATAATAGCTGTATACAAGCCTTGTGCTGGTGAAACGCCACTTGCTATTGCGAAAGCCATTGCCAACGGCAACGCTAAAATACCAACGCTTACTCCTGCACCAATATCAGAAATAAGCGTCTGTGAATTATATCCCTTTAAACAATCTACTAATTTGGGACGAAACGAAAACTTTATATTTTTCATTTTCCGAGAAGTTTTTCAAAAAAACCGTCGTCATTGAATTTTTCGTCAGGCATATAAATAAAGGCGAAGCAATTATCGCACACGCCTATATTTTTATTTTTTACTAGATAATCTATTTCATCGTCTGGAACAACAGCTCCACACGATGCACATTTTTTCTCTACAACTTCTGCCAACCCCATTTTACCAGATGCTTCAAGTCTATCGAAATGCGACAACGCAAATGGAGGTACTTGACGGCGATTTTCTATAATAAAATCACGCAATACTTGAACTTCATTTTCCGACATCGAAGGCGATTCCGAAAGAGATCTTGCCTTTCGAATTCTCAATAATCTTTGAATGATGTCTTCTGTATGTCTCATATATATTGCTATATGTGTAGTAAATCTGCATATTAGCAAGCATATTGCAACACTTTTTTTTACAAAATCACACGATTTTCTCTGCTTTTAGCATCTATTTAAGTTTTTTTTGTAAAAAATAAAGGGGCAGTAAAAACTGCCCAACTTTAAGTATGTTTATTTATTTTTGCTAAGTTTTTTTAATTTGTAAGAAATTATTCGTTTTGCTCGAGGTATATATTTTATTGGTGGATAAAATACATATGCCAAGAATATAAGTGCAAAGCTATACTCGCGGAACGATATAACAAGTAATATGCAAACTATTATTATTACAAACGAACGGAATTTTGCACTGGTTGTCCAATTTATATGTTTAAAAGATGGATATGGTATATTGCTAATCATAAACCACGAAATCAACAACATCAATGGTATCAAAATTGGAGAGAATTTTGTGAGGTCTAAACTCAACATGGTAAGAGCTATTGATGCCACTGTACCTGCGGCTGCAGGGGCTGGTAGGCCAGAAAAGTCGCCCTTTTCGTATTTTTCATGACCTTGTATATAAGGATTCGTTAGAACATTGAAACGTGCCAAGCGTATTGATGCGCATAACATAAAAATAAACCCTATCAACCAGCCTGTATTCATTACCAACGATGCCAACGTAGTACTCATTGTTTTGGTTGGTTGAAGAATGAGGAAATACATCAACAAACACGGTGCCACACCAAACGATACCAAATCGGCAAGAGAATCGTATTCTTTACCAAACAGCGACAACTTACCACTTGCTCGAGCTACTCTACCGTCAAACGCATCGCACAAGAATGCCATAAGTATACAAAGAATTGCCAACAGATAATAACCAGCACCTTCTACTGTATTTGTAGATGTTGGTGCTATTAGTTGTGCTAGCACGTCTACTGCTCTATCGCTCGACTCGTTATTGAATTTCCCCTGTATACACAATACAATCGACAAGAAACCAAAGAACAAGTTTCCTGCAGTAAAGGCATTGGGCAAAATGTATATTTTACTTGCCTGATGTACGTTTGACCAAAGTTTTTTTTGCTGACTCATTTTTTTAACGATTCTAAATAATTCCAAAAGTTATCTTCTTGTTCAAGCATTGTTTCTTCTTTAAACGGAAGTTTAAAACGGAAAACAAAGTCTGCCAAAGAATGTTGATGTAATATATAATGAGCGTGTAATGTTTGCGTTTGCTCGAGTATTTCAAAATAAATTCTGTAATCGCCAGTGCGCAATCTATAAAAATCTTTATGAGCTCTATGAATTTTGCCTATTTCTGGAAGCCCACTTTCGATTTGTTCTTTTGTAAGCGAGCCGAACGAATCTATAATTTCTAACTGTTCAAGCTTATCGAGTTTATTCAACTCAGCCATGCTTTGTGTACTAAATGTAACCTGATACATAATATGTCTCTTTTTCTAATTGTTTACATATTTGCATATTTTTTTACAACATTCAACTTTATTTATAAATAAAAAAGACTTTTGATTTTCAAAAGCCTTTTTTATTCATTATTTATTTTATTGAGCTGGTGGTGGTGGCATGCGAGTACCGTCGCCTATCATTCTTTTGAACATTGTTTGTACCTGAGGGTCTTTTACCAAATTGTTGCGTTCGTCGTCAGACAATTTGCCATCGCCGTCAGTGTCGTATTTCTTTATGAGGGCAGCTCTGCGTTTAGCACCTTCTCGGAACATTTCTCTACGTTCATCTCTATCTAATTTGCCATCGCCATTTTTATCGTATTTTGCAAGAATTTCTTTTGGCATATTTCTGCCGAATCTATTCATACGACGTCCACGCATTTTATCGAACATATTGCGTTGTTCTTCAAGGAATGGTGTCAATTCTTCTTCAGATAATTTAGCGTCGCCGTCTTTATCGAAGCGTTTTATGACATCTTTTGCATGGCGCTGACGCATTTTCTTTAAATCTGCCGACTTTTCATTTTTAGCTTTTTGGGCAAGTTCACGTTCTTCTTTATCTAACATTCCGTCGCCATTTTTGTCGAATTGTTTGAGCAACTGGATTTTCGCCGACATTTCTGCTTGGTCGGGTTGTGTAGCTTGTTGTTGTGCAAACGCTGTCATTGTGCAAGTTGCCAACATTAGTATTATTGTTTTTATTTTCATAAATGTATTTATTTTGGGGTTATTGTTATGAGGTTATATTTTACAAAACGTACGATGTAAAAAAAAGTTTCAAAAAAAATAATTTTTTGCTTGACAAATACGGTTGGGGGGGGGGTAGCATTTGCTACGCCTAAAAAAAGAAAGATATATTATGAAAAAGAAAACACTTGCAACATTACTCTCTATTGGTGCGTTAATATCATCGGCAAATGCAGAAGAATGGTATTGGTTAGAAGGTGATAAGAATATAAATACCTTGCCTGTAATGACAGATGGTACAGTTGTCAATGATGGTGATAGAATTTTATTTTGCCAAGATTGGAATACAATTAATGCCGAAGTAGACACTGTAAATGGCATAAATAAGTTGAAACTTGCTGCTATGAGTTTTTCTGGTAGTAGAGGTGCTGCTGGTAATACCGAAGTTTATATAGGCGAAGGGTTTGAGTTGACTATCAATGCTCTTCATACTGAAACCAAAGGTATGATAGCTGATTCTCAAGTTTATTTTTCGGGCGACGGTACTGTAATATTTGAACATTTTAGAGCTCATCAAACAGGTACAACTACCCAATGGTACATAGATACAGCAACAAAATTTACCACAAGTAAAGGACACTTGTATGTAGGTGCAAATACTACGGTAGCTTTTTCAAATTTAGTAGCGTCTTCAGGTTCACGCGAAATACAAATTGGCGAAAATGGTAAGTTGTCTATACATTACGCTGGCACAGAGTGGCAATCATTCAATATAAATGGTCTTTCAGTTGATGGTGGTACTTTTGAATTTACAGGTAACACGGGTAAGCCTGTTATGATTCATGGTACAGCTAATTCAATTAATTCACTTTCGGAAGATGCTAAAGTTAATTTTCTAAGATTAGCTGGAGGGTCTTTGTTGACAATTGGTGAAGGTATTGAGTACAAGGTTATTTCTAATAATGCAGCCGTGGTGATTGAAAATAATGCTAAGTTAGTACTCAATTCTGAAAATGTGCTTACTACATCGAGTACTGATTTGACAGATGATGGTCGTATTAGAATTTTATGTCAATCTGGAGCTACAAAAGCTTCTTTAGAACTTGGTGCAGATCACGCTTTTTATGATTTAACATCTGGCAATGGTGCTACTGAGTTTACTATTACCTTGAATGGTAATGTTGCTACATTCGGTACAATAGAAACAGGTACTTTCAGTAAAATTGTTATTACAGACTTTGAAAACGACTTATTGCGCGTAACCAACAAAGAAACCATTGCAAATGTCGACATCAACAAATTTGTTGCAATGCAAGGTGGTATACAAGTTAATGTTGGTTGGATTGATAGAGGCGATTATTTGGCATTGGCTTCGGGTGCTGTACCAGAACCAGCTCAGTGGGCAATGATATTTGGTGCAGTTGCATTGGGCTTTGCTATGTATCGTCGCAGAAAATAAAGTATATAATAAATTTAGAAACAAAAAATGCGTTCATTTTTGAACGCATTTTTTTGTGTTAAAACTTTAATAATTTTAGCAATTAAATTTGACAATCTTTAGAATAATCAACGCCATCAACACCAAAGCCGAAAAGCTTTAAAAATTCTGCCTTATAACCTGCAAAATCGGTAAGGTCGTTTAAGTTTTCGGTAGTGATTTTTTCCCAGATGCCAAAGACTTCATTTTGAACATCATCGCGCAATTCTAAATCGTCGATGCGTGCTCGCCCTTCATCATCAAATTCAATGCAATTATCGTTATACATTTGTTGCGAGAACAAACGAGCTATTTGCATTATACAATCTTCGTGGATACCTTTTTGTTTCATTACTTTGTAGAGAATTGAAACATAAAGTGGTACAACTGGAATTGCACTGCTTGCTTGGGTTACAAGGGCTTTGTTTATTGAAACAAACGCTTTGCCACGATACAATTTAAGAGTATTGTCGATACGTTCGGCTGTTGCTTCTAAATCTTTTTTTGCTTCGCCAATTGTACCATCGCGATAAATTGGATATGTGAGCTTTGGACCAATATAAGAATACGCTACCGATGTACAACCATCGGCTATAACGCCAGCTTTTTCAAGAGCTTTTATCCAAAGTTCCCAATCTTCGCCACCCATTGTTTTTACAGTGTCGCTAACTTCTTTTTCGTTTGCCGATGGTACAGTTACATTTATAACTGTTCCTTTATCGGTATCTAAACTTTTATCGACACGTTCTTGGCCTATTGTTTTTAATACACTTCTATAAACTTGACCCGTTTGAGGATCTGTTCTTCTTGGAGATGCCAACGAATATATTATTAAATCTACTTTTCCGAGTGGACTTTGTTTGATAGCATCGATAGCTTGTTGCTTTATTTCATCGCTAAAAGCATCGCCATTTATATTTGCAACGTATAGCCCTTCTTCTTGAGCTTTCTTAGTGAACGCTTGCGTATTGTACCAACCAGCGCTTCCTGGACGTTCGCGAGCAACATCGCCAGCTCGTTCAAAGAACACGCCAACAGTCGATGCCTTGCAACCAAATGCGGCGCAAATTCTACTTGCCAACCCATAACCTGTTGACGAGCCAATTATCAAAGCCGATTTACATCCATTTTTTATGGCACCTAAACTTTTTACATAGTCTATTTGTTCTTCAATATTTTTTGCACAACCATCTGGATGAGCCGTTATGCACAAAAAACCTTTAACGCGTGGTTCTATAATCATAATAAAATTTTTAGTTAATTCTGTTTTGCATGTATGTAATTAAAGCTTTCAAGAAATCGCAATTTTCGCTCAATTTTTCGCAGTCTTGAATTGCTTTGTTTGTGAGTTCGGCTGCAATTTCGCGAGAACGTTCTATGCCATACAACGATACATACGTCATTTTATCGTTTGCGGCATCAAGACCTGTTGTTTTTCCCATTGTAGCGTCGTCGCTTGTTACGTCTAAAATATCGTCGATAACTTGGAATGCTAAGCCTATGTTTTTACCAATTTCACGAGCAACTTCGAGCTTCTCTTCCGTATAGTTATCGGCAAGACGTATACCCATTGTAACTGCCGATGTTATCAATGCGGCAGTCTTATTGTGATGGATAAAGTTGAGCTTATCAGCAGTCATCTTACCATTGCGTTCGCCTTCGATATCTTCAACTTGTCCGTAAATCATTTTCTCACCATTGTACGACAAATCGAGAACCAAGCCATTTGCAACTTTTGGATAATCTTTGTACTCGTTAGCAAGTATGTACATAGAGTATGTAAGAAGCGAGTCGCCTGCTAAGAGCGCCATTGTTTCATCGAACTGCTTATGGCAAGTTGGTTTACCACGACGAAGATCAGAATTATCCATGCAAGGAAGATCGTCGTGTATCAGCGAATACGTATGCAAGCATTCAATTGCAACGCATGCTGGCAGTGGGTCGATATTCGATGGAAACATTTCATGTGCTGCCAATAAAAGCATTGGGCGTATTCTTTTTCCACCTGCTTCCATACTATAACGCATAGCTTCGTGTATAACCGAAGGACGTGTGTTTGCTGGTGGCAAATACTTGTTGATTGCCTCCTCAACCTTGAGTCTTTTAAGCTCAAATTCTTTTTTGAATTGCTCGTTTGTCATAATAACAACAATTCTTTAATCTTCAAAAAAACTGTCAACATAATTCTTTATTCATAAAAAAAGTAAAAAAGACTTGACAAACTTTTTAGGGGGGGGTATTCGTTGATGTATTAACTTAAACAAGGCTATTTAAAAATGAAAAAATTGTTATTTTCTTTCATAGCTGGGTCGATTGCATTATCGGCTGGTGCAGCTGAATTTTTCTCGGTAGGTGGAAATTGGTCAGACTCTTCTGCATGGAGAGATGGCGTGGCTCCGAACGGAACAAACATAAATATTCGTGGCAGTAGTGCTGATCTTAAATCATCGATAGTTGTTGATATTGATGCAACTGTTGATGGCTCTATTTCGCAATGGGGTGGTGGTAAAATTACTTGGGATATTTTATCGGGCAAATCTTTGACTTTAGCTGGCTCATCGACTGGTGCTGGTTGGAATCCTGACAACACAGCAACTATTGTTCAAGGTGCTGGTACTTTCAAAAGTTCAGCAAGCGATGGTCGTCTTTATGTATATGGTGGCACAAAAGGTTCATCACTTACATTTACATCAAACGTTGACTTACGTGGTGTTTCTTTTGTAAATCGTTCTAATGTATTAAAAGAAACTACTGTAATCTTTAATGCTACTGGCTCAAATTCATTGACAACTTCTACACCTAATTCAGCAGTTACTACAAAGATAGCAGATTTTTACATAACAGGCGTTAAAGACACTACAACTACTGTTAAGTTAATGGGCAATGTAAGTTTGGGCGACATTCGCATTAGTAAATACACAAACGTTATAATAGATTCTACAAACTTCTCTCTCGCAAAGTCTCGCTATGGACTCATTGATGTTCAAGATTCTACTTTGGAATTTGTCGGCGATAAGGGGAAGGCATATACTGTTTCTGGCAAAGTTCGCCTAAACGGAAATGCTACAGTTATTTGGACTGGCGTAAATTCTTACACGAACCTTACCAATGTTGACTTTAACGTAAGATCGCTCGATTATTCGACTACCGATAGTTACGCAGAAAACACAGTTATTGTTAATGGCAGAACAGACTCTGCTGGGTTCTGTTTGGTCGATTGTTGGGATGCAAAGTTAGATTACACAAAAGAAAAAGTTTTAAAAATTCAGCTTGGCGAAGTTGCTGAAGGTGACGATTACATTCTAAAACTTGCACACATATCAGTTCTCGCAGGAACTAACAATACTTACGCTATTACTGATAGTTTGACTCTTAATAACAAAACACAGCAGGGCAAAATTGAAGGTTTATTTGTTGAATTTGTAAACTTTGATAACGGCAAAGTAAAACTTACAAACGACTTGCTTACCGAAGAAGACTGGACTCACGTTCGTGCTGACGGTTGGGAAAACTTCCGTTTAGAAAATGGCTACATTACTGCAGACAGAATTGCTGTACCAGAGCCAGCTGAATGGGCTCTTATCTTCGGAGCGATAGCACTTGGCTTCGTCGCCTATCGTCGCCGCAAGTAAAACGTGCGAGAGCGCGTTTTCTTTGATAATGAGTTTTAATTTACACTATAAGGCACTTCGATGAAGTGCCTTTTTTTATTAAATAAATTCATCAAATAAAACGCTTTGCCCTCCATTTTGGTTTTAGCTTCGACTGCAGTGCATAGCACAGCAACGCTCGCTAAAACGCAAAAGCATCGGGACAATCTCGCACGTTTTTTATTTTCCGTTCCTATGTTGGTCCTAATCTTATGGCAGAATTTTTCTGATAAAAGGCAGAGCCACATGCGAAGCATTGGCGACGGTGCCCATATAAAAAAACACATTTTTTTTTTAAAAAAAGCTTGACAAGAATTATTAGGGGGGGGGTAGCATTAAGCTGAAAAAATTTTATCCATTTATTGTATATACATATGAAAAATAAATTATCTACATTATCTATATTAGTTTCCTTGTCTTTAGTGTCGGTCGCGTACGCTCAAAATGCGGAAGTAAATAAAGTTATTAACTCTAATCAGTCTGGTACACTTATTAGTAATCCGGCTGCTAATACCAACTATAATATTACAATTAACGAAGGCATTACTTATACAAACACGGCTATGCGTTTGGTTAATGATGTTTCTGCCACAGGTAGTAATACATATTTAATTACTGGCGATGGTAATTTGATTATTTCGTGTGAACGTAAAGACCACGCAGTAGTTTTTGGTAATGGTTCTAATAAAACACCTAATTCAAGCATTATTTTAGACGTAAATACTACAATAAACAAAGGTGCTGCTGGTGGTGCAAATTTAACATTAACAAATGAAATAAATGTTAGTTTTTATAAAAATTTAAATGCTGCCGATTTGATTTTGGGCGACAATGGTGGTGCAGCAAATGGCACTGTAACATTTGGTAAAGCAAGTGCAACCGACACATATTCTGCAACTTTGAGTAGAATAGGTGACGAAACAAAAACAAATACAAATACTATTACAGTAAATAGCAATTATACTGTTAATGTTGCTTCATATATTGTAGCAAAGTCTATCAATATGTCTGGTGGTACAATGACTGGTACTACAATAACAACAGATGCTTTATCTATGACAGATGGCTCTTTGACTGGTACAACTATATCAGCAAAAACCGTCAATATAAGTAAAGGAACTTTGTCTGTTGATTCAATATCATCAGATAATGTAATGGATTCTTTAATAATTAATGGTGGTAGTTTAATAGCAAAAAAAGATTTGTATGTAGGTAATACCGAGATAACCAGTGGTACTTTGCGTACGTCGCAAGGTCTTTCTATAAAAAGTGGTACAACTTTGACTCAAAAGGGTGGTACTGTTCATGGTTCATATGGTCTAAGACTTTCAACTGGTTCTACTTATGAGTATTACAAGGGAAAGGGACCAAATCAGATGGTAACTTCAGGTGGTACTGTAAAACTTTATAACGATTTTGCTACTGGGTTGATAAAAGTCAATGGCGCTAACACACTCGATTTATATTGGAACGGCTTTAGCGTTATATTAGCTGGCAGTAGTGGTGCTACTCAAGGTCTTTTTACCGATGGTAATGTTGATGCTACATTCAATTTGATTGTTGAAAGTGGCTACAAATGGGAAAACGACAAACTCTTTATTGGTAACATTACTGAAGACCAGTTATATGAACGTATTGGTGCAATCCAGATTGGTGATACTCGCTACGAAAAAGGCGAATGGTACGAAATTATTGAATTTGTAGCTGGTACAAGTATTTATGAGTCTAAAGAAGTATCAGGTTATTACATCAATTTAGTAAATGTACCAGAGCCAGCTGAATGGGCTCTCATCTTCGGAGCGATAGCACTTGGCTTCATCGCCTATCGTCGCCGCAAGTAAAACGTGCGAGGACGGTGTCTCGATTGCGAATTTTTTATATCATAATGATAAGAGCATTCCGTTTGGAATGCTCTTTTTGTATAAGATCGCAATCGAGGCACCTCACAGCTTATGACGCACTTTTG
>SUVO01000016.1 GCA_015061955.1 Verrucomicrobiaceae bacterium | reverse complement strand
TACTTTTTTTATTTAAATTCGCAAAGTGGTGCTTGTAGCTAAAAGAGCGTCTGCTCGGGTGGGCAGTGCGTAGCACAGCTCCACCAACTCGCAAACATCTCTTTTAGCAGACACCACACACGTTTTTTATTTCCCATTCCAATGTTTATTCTAATACGTATGCGAATTTTTTATATAATAATGATGAAAGGCAATTCTTCGGAATTGCCTTTTTTGTATTAGATTGCGTTAGTGGTGTTTTTTATGTGTTGGGAAATTGTGAAGTAATCTTCACTTCTCTATATATAAAAAACATGTTTTGTCTTGATAGATGTCTTAGAAAATTGCTATTATCAATTTAATGAAGATATTACGTTACAATTGTACTTCTGGAATTAGTGGCGATATGAATTTATCGGCTCTAATCGATTTAGGAGCAAATCAAGATTTGTTAATTTCAGAACTAAAAAAATTGAATTTAGATGATTGGTCGCTTTCATCGATTAAATCGCAAAAGCAAGGTATTTGGGGTACTCAAGTAAAAATAGACTGCATTGGTGGTACTGAACATTCAGCAGAAAACAACCATTCCGACAACCATTGTCGAAATACTAAGCACGAAAAT
The DNA here is from genome assembly GCA_015061955.1 of Verrucomicrobiaceae bacterium. Classification (GTDB taxonomy): domain Bacteria; phylum Verrucomicrobiota; class Verrucomicrobiia; order Opitutales; family Intestinicryptomonadaceae; genus Merdousia. The sequence goes on along the minus strand of SUVO01000016.1, from coordinate 55,578 downwards.
TCTTGTTGTGGAGGGCATCATCAACACAATCATTCTCATCATCATTACGAGCATGGTTGTTGTTGTGGACATACCGATTCAGCGCATAATAGTGATTGCCATCATGAGCATCATCATAACCATCATCATCATCACGAGCATGGGCGAAGTTTTTCCGACATACGCAATTTAATTTTGGGTAGTGAACTTAGCAATTTTGTAAAAGAAAAATCTATTGCAATATTCGAGGTATTAGCTAAAGCCGAAGCTTTTATTCACAATAAGAATGTCAACGATGTCCATTTCCACGAAGTTGGCGCAGTTGACTCTATAATAGATATTGTTGGTGCCGTAATATGTTTAGAACAATTAGGTATCGATTCTATTTCGGTAGGCAACATAGAGTTAGGTGGTGGTGTAGTAAAATGCGCGCATGGTGTTATGCCTGTGCCAGCTCCCGCAACAGCTGTTATGGCTACAAATTTTGTGTGTTCTGTTGGTGGCGTAAATCACGAAGCTACCACGCCAACTGGAATGGCATTCTTGAGTGCATTAGCTGATAAAAATGTATCGGCTAAGGGCAAAGTTATTGGTAGAGGTATAGGTATTGGGCAACGTGATTGTTCTGAACGTGCAAACGTTTTGCAAGTGATATTGATTGATTCTGACTCAGAATCTTTGACTGAAAAAATGTTTGTTGTTTCGGCAAATATTGACGATATGACAGCCGAAGAAATATCTTATTTGTGTCAGAAGCTTTTTCAAGCTGGGTGTGTAGATGTTTGGCAACAAAGTATAACTATGAAAAAATCTCGCTTGGCAGTTGAAGTATGTGGGTTGGTTGCTACCGACAAATTACCAGATGTGCAAGGTGCGTTTTTTAAACATTCTAGCACATTGGGTGTTCGTGTTTCGGAAGTGCAACGTCTGAAAGTTGAACGCGAGATTGTAAAATTTAAGTCGTCTATTGGCGAAGTTTCTATTAAGGTGTCGGGCGATAAATTTAAGGTAGAGGCCGACGACGTTGCGCGTATAGCCAATTTGTTGCAAATTTCTTTTATATCTGCAAAGGAAAGGATAGAAACTGAATTTAGAAATTCAAAAGCTTAACACGTTTATTAAAGGGCGTGAACGAGTAGCTGTTTGTTTGTCTGGAGGGCTCGACAGTTCTACTTTGTTAGCTTTTTGTGTATCTGTATTGGGTTCTGAAAATGTATTAGCAATTATTGGCGATGCTTCGTACATGATTTCTGACGAAATTGAATATGCAAAAAATTTGTCGGTAAAATTGGGCGTGTGTGTTCAAGAAATTGATGTCGGTTTAGACGAAATATTAAATGGTAATCCGTCAGATCGTTGTTATTTGTGCAAGTTTAATATATTTTCAAAAGCTCGTATCGAAGCCGAAAAAAAAGGTTTTAAATACTTGTTTGACGGTTCAAATACAGATGATTTAGTTGAAAAACGTTTGGGCGATAAGGCTAAGTTGCAATTGAATATAGAAAGTCCGTTTGTTGTATGTAATATAAATAAGCAAAAAGTTAGAAATTTGGCTACTGAATTAGGATTGCACGAACGTGTAAATAGAGCATCGGCAACCTGTTTGATGACACGTTTTAAAACGGGGAGAGCTGTATCGTTGAGTGATTTGCAAATTATTCAAGAAGCTGAAAACTTTTTAAAAAATCTTGGTTTCAATTTAGTTCGAGTTCGTTGTTTTGATAGTCATTATGAAATTCAGACATCAGTGAACGATATTGGAAAATTAAATTCACAAGAAGTTTGGCAAAAAATAAAAAATTATTTTCAATCAAAAGATATAAACAAAGTTTATCCATCGTCTACTGGGTATAAATTTGGTTGTATGCAAGAGGATATGTAAAATGCAAGTTCGTGAAATTTTAGAAAAATTAAAAAATGCTGAAATATCGGTTGATATTGCGTTAGAGACTTTAAAAGATGTGTCGATTGCAGATTTGGGACATACAAAATTAGATTTAGACAGAACTGCTCGTACCGGCTTTGGTGAAGTTGTTTTTGCTCAAGGCAAAACTCCTCAACAACTCGTTGATATTTTTGTAGAATTAAAAAAACAAAAAATAAATGCCTTGGCAACGCGTGTATCTGAAGATAGTGCAAAAGTTTTAGCACAATGTTTTGAAGATATAAAAATAGATAATCTATCGCACACTGCTGTGTTATATTCTTCTGAAGTACCGCAACCAACTGGATTGATAGCCATTGTAACAGCTGGAACATCTGATATGTCTGTTGCAATTGAAGCCAAAGCCGTTGCTGAGTTTTTCGGAAATAAAGTTGAGTGCTTTTTTGATTGTGGTGTGGCTGGTTTACATCGATTACTTTCTAATTTAGAAAATATTCGCAAAGCAAATGTAGTTATTGCAATTGCTGGTATGGAAGGCGCATTGGCATCGGTTGTGGCAGGATTAGTAAAAACTCCCGTTATAGCAGTACCAACATCGGTTGGTTATGGTGCTAATTTTCAAGGCTTGAGTGCGTTGCTTTCGATGATTAATTCGTGTGCAAATGGGGTAAGTGTTGTAAATATAGATAATGGTTATGGTGCAGCGTACATTGCCAGTGTGATAAATCGTCAGTCTAAATAAAATACTTTACAGGTGTATTTGTATTTTTTATAAAGCAAGTATAGATTTTTGGAAAGTAATTTAAGTTATGTTTAAATTCAAAAATACAGTTATATTATTGTTTTGTTTTTTTGCGTTCGGTTGTGAACAAAAACAAAAAAACGAAGATTTAGGTATTCCTAAAGATGTATACGATTCTATTTGTACTCAGGCTCAGAAAAATTTTTCATCAAATAAAAGCCACGCACAAGCGTACATAAATAAACAGATAGAATCTTATAAAGAGTTTTCGGCGTATATGCCATCGTTGCCAGCCGAAGAATATGGCAAAATTATAAAGTATGCAAAGGATATGGTTGGCGATGATTATACTGAACTTTATGCCGAGGTTGTTGAAATGTCGCGTATGGCTGTTGATGTAAAAGAACAGTTAGATAAACTTTCGGTAGAAGATGCAAAATTTATAAAATCGTTTTTCAACGATTCAAATGCAGTTGAGTATAAAAGTTCTCTAAATAGAGCAAAAGAATGGTTCGTTGTTCTGGAAGATATGAATTTTGTTTCACGCCATTTTGAAAAAGATGAATTTTTAGCTATCAAAAAACGATTTTTAGAAAACGAGCGCAACACTCCTAACGATGTAATGCCAAAATTCTATGCTCAAACTCGAGCAGTTGGGAAAGTAAAAGCTTTTACACTTAGAGATGTTCCTCGCGCAAAAATGGAAGAGGTTAGAGCTTTGATGCAACAACAATATCCGTTCGATTTTGTTGCTCAGCTTGATGCAATGCAGAAATTTGATTTTTCTAAATATAAGGAAGACTCAAATAAAAAGCAAAATATTAGTCCTCTTGAAAAATCGATGCGTGTAAAGGCCGAACAGATTTTCAGAGATTGTGTTTTTACAAAGCGTGGCGAAGCTGATAATATAGATGTTGCAGTTTTGGTAAAAATGAATGGTAAAACGGTCGTTTTGTGCTCGAAAAATTATATTCCACAAAAAATGCCAGTAGTTTTTGGTAATAGTTTGGGGCAAATTAGTTGCTCCAAGGCGTTTGTATCTGACGATTATCCTATGGTAATTATGATTCCCGACGAAGAACCTAAAATGTTTGAACCTATTGAAATTATTTCTCAATTGGAATGTCGCGATTTACACAAGAAAAGTTTGTATTTAATTGCTCCAGATAAGGGAGGCTTTACTGGCAAACCTGTAAGAGTTTTTTCGGAAGATTTAAAGTATTTGAATTTTTCAGTAGACGATACTCCTAAAACACGACGTATGCAGAATATACGCAAACTCGATAGAGATGCTGAAAAGATTGTTATTGATATTATAGATTCTTTCGATATCGGCGAAAATGCAATTGTGTTTGATGCTGAATCCAGAAAATTAGTGTCGATAGCATTGCGTTATTATGCATATGGTATGATTGATATTGGTGGTAAAACAGGAAATATTATCGGGCATGAAAAATCGGAAATTCCTGATTTTGTATCGTTTGTCCGACAATTCGATGGAGTTGTTGGGTCAACTCCGTATCCACCTTTAAGCTCGGTTCGTTTTATAAGAATGACCGATATGAAAAATTGGAAAAGGCTTGATGTACCTAGCTTTTGGAAGCAGAAAAATGCAATCAGAAAATATACCGATGTAAATAATGAATATCTAAAGTTTTTTATACGTGGTAGCTATGGCGAAGCATTGCGTTCGTTCAGATTATCTGGGATTGCTCGTAAATATAAGAATGATTTTGAATCGCGACATATTTCGCGTAGTTCATTCGAGCGTCGATACGAAGCTTTTGTAATTGAAGTACTGCATTCTATGCGTATTGATATGAATAAACTTGATGGTTTGTATATTTCTCCTGATAAAATCTACTCTATATATCGAGGGGAATTTGCCTATCAAAAAGCTTTACGCCAATCTATGTACGACTATATGAAAGAGTATATAAAAGATGGTAATGTTACTGCATTTATTGATCAGGGCATAAATGTAAATGGCAATGATTCTGGTGGTACAATTAACAATGTAAATAGGGGTGGAATAAAACGAGGCACAAATATTAAATATAAATAGTTTTGACAGCTTGTTTTTGATTGTCTATCGTTCTCCCTTACAAAATTTGTGTAGTATATAAAAATGAAGAAAATTTTATTTAGTTTTTTCTGTATTGGTGCAGTAACATCGGTTTTTGCTGCTACATATAATGTGCGTGTTGATACTTATGTGGGCGACAGGCTTGAAGATAAATTTGAATTTGTCATAAAAGAAGGTGAAATCCAGCAAAAAGGATATGATGGTAAATATTTAGCAAAAAGATTTTTGGCTAAGGGTTTCGACCACTTAAATATAAAGTCCATAAATAAAACAGATGCTCCTGTTCAAAATGAGAAAAAAGAAACTGAAAAAACAGTAGCAGAACAGATTTCTGAAAAAATCTTCAAGTTGCGTACTGCTCAAGTTACAGCCGAAAAACGTGCCGAAAACGCACAAATGGAAGCGCAAAAGAACAGAGATGAAATTGCAGAACTTGAAGAAATAGAAAAGCTCATGAAAGGCTCGCCGATGTCGGCAAAAATGAAATACGATAAATATGTCGAAAAGCGAGCACCTACAAAAGATGATATTGACGATGCCAAAAGAATGGCTCGTTTGCGTAAAATAAAATATCAAGATTTTGAAGAATACGATATTGGTTCGTATTGCAGAATGAAAATTGAAAAAATTATAAACCCTAATAAGATACAGTTTAGAATATCGTATGCATATTCACGATTGTTGTCGATGGCTTATCACGATGGTAAAAATACCGATAATGCTATTACTAAATATCCTATTTTTGAAATTTTTGAAAGACTTGGTACAAAAGCAAAAATAACACTTGGTAAGCCTTATTGCATTCAGTTTACGCGTCCAAGTTCGTTGGAAGAAGCTAAAACTATTCAAGACGCAATATCGCAAACTCGACTTTTCTCTGGATCTGATGTATCGGCTCTTACAACAGAAAATGTTGATGAAGATGCCGAAGATAAAGAACCAGAAAAAAAGAAAGGTATGTACGATACCAAAGGTTCATACGAAAAAATAAAGCAAAAGTATCAGCTTGAAGCTTCAAAGACAGTGCGTGCAGTTTTTACTATAACAGAAATAAAATAGATATTTATAAAATAACAGAAAGGATAAAAATATGGAAAAATATAAATGTAAAGTATGTGGATATGTTTATGATCCAGCAGAAGGCGATGCTGATAACGGTGTTCCAGCAGGAACTTCTTTTGAAGATCTCCCAGAAGAATGGGTTTGTCCACTTTGTGCAGTTGGTAAAGACGAGTTCGAAAAAGAAGAATAGTTTTATCGCATGAAAGAAATTGTAAACGGTGTTTTTTATTGCGGTTATCGCGATAAGGAAAGACAGGTTTTTGATCAGCTTGTTCCTCTCACACAAGGAACAAGCTATAATTCTTATTTGATAAAAGGGTCGGAAAAAACAGCGTTGATTGATACTATGTACGCTAAGTTTGACGATGCTTATATAAAAAATATTGTAGATTTTGGCGTAAACATTGATGTGATTGTTTCAAACCATGCCGAGCCTGATCATAGTGGCGCTATACCTAAATTGTTGAAGGTGTTCCCGAATGCTCGAGTAATGTGTTCGCAAAAATGTGCCGATAATCTCGAAAATATGTTGCATGTTGATAGAACGTATATCGATGTTGTAAACGATGGCGATAGTATTTCGTTAGGTAATAAAACATTGCAGTTTATTATGGCTCCTTGGGTGCATTGGCCCGACACTATGTTTACTTTCTGTAAAGAAGATAACGCTTTGTTTACTTGCGATTTCTTTGGAGCTCACTATACAAATTTTGATATTTTTGCAGATAAGTCGGCTGATCTTGTAAAATCGGCAGAACGTTATTATGCCGAAATTATGATGCCTTTCAGAAATTTTTGCGTAAAATATTTGGCAAAAGTTTTGCAAATGAATGTAGATTTAATTTTACCTTCGCATGGTCCAGTTTATAAAGGTAGCGAAGATGTAAAATTTATAACTGATTTGTATTCTAAGTGGACATCTCCAGATGTATCGCGCAAGGTCATTGTTGCGTACATTTCTATGTATGATAGTTCAAAGGTGATGTCGGAATATTTGGCTGAAAAATTGCGTAAAGCATCGGTAGATGTTGCATTGGTAGATATTTCAGAAGCAGATGAAGGCGAAATTGCAGAACAACTTATAGATGCTGCCGGCATAGTTTTCGGAACATCTATGGTGTTGGCTGGCCCTCATCCAAAGACTCCGTATGTTGCTATGTTGGCTAATATATTGAGAGCTAAAATAAAGTTCTATGCTGTAATAGGTTCGTTCGGATGGGGTGGTAATCTCAGTGGTGTTATTGATTCTGCGTTCAGTATCATAAAGCCTAAAAAATTTGCCGACGTTATCGTTAAAGGTAGAGCAAAATCAGAAGATTTTTCTGCTTTAGATGAATTAGCAGAGAATATAATAAAAGAACTTCCAACAAAATAAAAAAATATATGAAAAACTTAACTCGTAGAAAATTCTTAAAAGATTGCTCGCTTTTTGTTGCATCGGCTTCATTGTTTGGAGTCGTTGGTTGTAATAAACAAAGTCCAAAGTTCAAAGTTGGTGCAATGGACGCTAGTACAGGTTTGAATAAAAAACCAGAAGAAATGTTCAAAGCTTGTGCCGAAATTGGTATGGAAGGTATCCAGTTAAGTGGTGCTTCTGTTAAGAGTGGTATTTTTATTAAAGACGAAGATATTGCTAAGTTTTTAGAGCTTTCAAAAAAATATAATGTTGCAATTTCCAGTGTTTGTGCAGGTGGTTTGAATGCGGCTCCGTTGTTCATTTTACCAAATGGAGTTGAACATATTAAAAAAGCTGTTGATGCGTCGGTTAAGTTGGGTGCAAAAAATATTCTTGTGCCATCGTTTGGACCAGCAAATTTTAGAGATAAAAAAACATTCCGTGTAAGTGCTGAAAATATAAAGGCTTATTCAGCCAAAATAAAAGAAGGCGTTTTGTACGCTAAAGATAAGGGTATTACTATTTCAATGGAAAATGCCTTCTGTGCCGATGATAACATTGCTATCATAAACGAAGTTGGTTTAGATAATCTCAAAGTTTATGTAGATACAATGAATTTGGAATACTATGGTTGGAAAGCACCTCAAGAAATTTCTAAGCTTAAGAATTTGATAGGTGAAGTTCACTTGAAAAGCTTGGGTCATGCCCATGATTCAGTAAATTCAAAACCATTAGATATGCCTGCATGTATTGATGAAATCATAAAGGCAAATTATCAAGGTTGGTTGATTTTTGAGCATCACGCATTTAAGAAGAGCGAGAAATTCCCTACGGCTATTGATTGTATGAAATACAACATTGCTTATGTAAAGAATTCTAAATTCTTTAAAGTGTAGGTTGACTTGATAAACAAAAAAAGGCGTGAATTCACGCCTTTTTTTATTGGTTATGTAAATTGATTAACTCTCTAATGCACTAACAGCATTCTGCAGAGAATCAAAAATATCAAAAATAGATGTAAAGCCCGATATTTCAAAAATCTGTTTTACGTTTGTGTTGAGGTTTGCCAAAACAATCTTGCCATCTATCTTTTTAGATGTTTTTGCTGCAGTGAGTAAAGTACGCAATCCAGCACTACTTATATACTCAAGTTCAGTGCAGTCTATCAACATTTTGTTCTTACCTGCATTAAATAGATCAGTAAAAGTTTTTTCAAGGTCTTGTGTTGTTGTTACATCAAGTCTGCCTTTTATTACAATGATTTCTGATGAAGGTTGCGATATAATCTTAATTTCCATATTTAATCTAAGTTGAATTACGTTGTTACGTTAGATAGAGAATATTTTTGTGTGAAAAAGTCAACAAATATAATGTGTTTTGAGTAAATCTTTAGTAGATAAATACCAATTGTTTCATATTTTTTTCAATTTTACTGAAAATTTTTGTTGCTTTTATACACAATAGCAATAAAGTATACCCCTTTAACTTTATAAGGTTTACTGTCGATACATTTTTTTCGGTGGTAAATCTAGCGTATAATTTTATACAAAGATAAGACAATGAAACAAATAAAGCTAAATACAACGAACAGAACAAAACTCGGTGGCAACAACGCAAAGCGCTACCGTAAGAATGGTCAGATCCCTGCTGTAATTTACGGGGAAAGCGGTGAAAAGAACTTGCTTATTGATGAAAAATCTTTGTCGATTGCACTTAAGTCGATACTCGGTAAGGCAGTTCTCATCGAAATGGAATTCGATGATGGTACAGATATGCGTTATGCAATGCTTAAAGATGTAGAACGTCATCCGCTTACAGGTAATCCATTGCATGTAGACTTCATTGAAGTTGTACGTGGTAAACCAATGTTTGCTACAGTACCACTCCACTTCACAGGTGAAGCTTATGGTGTAAAGAACGAAAATGGTATTATTGAAACACACGAATTAGAAGTTCGCGTAAAGTGCCGTCCACGCGACTTGCCTGAAATGATTGTTGTTGACTTGACATCGTTGAAGGTAGGCGAAGCTATTCGTGTAAAAGATCTCCAAGCACCAGAAGGCGTTGAATTTGAATCGAATGCTGATGACGTTGTAGTTACATGTAATTCGGTTGGTGGCGACGCAGCTGCGGCTGAAGAAGCTAAGTAATAAATAATAAAAGTCTTGCATGCGAGTTGTTTTTGATTTGCTTTTGGCTGACAATAAACTCGCGTGTGCGACATTCTGTTCTTTAAAATATTAAAAATGTCGATAAAAATTCTATTCGGGCTTGGTAATATTGGCGACGAATATTTGCAAACGCGTCATAATGCTGGCGTTATTGTTCTGAAGAATTTGGCACAAATAAGAGGTGTAGAGTTTGCTAAGAATAAGTTTTGTAATGCTGAAATTGCTAAGATAATGTCGGCATCACATAGTATAATTTTGGCGTTTTGTCAGGGGTATATGAATAATAGTGGTGTTGGTGTTAAGAAGGTTTTGTCGTTTTTCAAGTTTGCTCCGAATGAGGTAGGCGTTATATACGATGATATTACCTTGCCTGTGGGTCGAGTTAAGATTTCACAAGGTGGTTCAAGTGGAGGGCATAATGGAATAAACGATATTATGCAAAAAATTGGTAACGATTTTGCACGAATTAGAATAGGTATTGGTTCTAAACAACATAAGGCGATGGCTCTTTCGGATCACGTTTTGGGAAAGTTGTCGGCTGAAGATATAGAAGCTTTTAAGGCTTTTGATATTTGCTCGTGTGTAGATATGTTGGTTTCGGAAGGTATAGCAAAAACACAAAATACTTTTAATAGAACTGATACATAGTGATTGAAAAGGCTTTTTGCTTGCAATCGGCGTTTGTTTAATAGATAACAGATAGCACATTTATTTAATAACAATTTAAAAACTCACAAATATGAACAAAAAATATCAAACAACATTCATTCTCGATACAAGAGGTTATAACGAACCTGTTGAAACGTTGGTAGAAAAACTCAAGGGTGTAATTGAATCGGCAGGTTGCCAGATTGAAGCATGCGAAAATCTCGGTCAGAAAACATTTGCTCGTGCAACTGATCGTAATTTCCCAGCAGGTATCTATGTAAAATTCGATTACGAAGGTCCAGCTAATTCGGCAAGTATTATCAGAGAAAAGTTGCGCCTCGACAGAACAGTTGATCGCTTCATTGTTATCGCAAAATAGTTTCGGAGGTCGAGATGTCTTCGTTCAACAGAGTCATTTTGATGGGTAATCTCACAAGAGACCCAGAGATTCGTCAGACTCAGACAGGTACAAGCATCTGTCGTTTTTCGATTGCGGTAAATCGTTCGTTTCCAGCTCAAGATGGAACCGTACGTGATGAAACTTGCTTTGTTGACATTGATTCGTTCGGCAGAACAGCAGAAAATATTTCAAAATATTTTTCAAAGGGTAAGCCGATTTTGGTAGAAGGGCGCCTTCGCCAAGATTCATGGGAAGACAAGCAAGGACAGAAACGCACAAAGCTCGTAGTAGTTCTCGAACGTTTCGAGTTCGTTGGAGGCGGTAGAGATTCATCTGCGGGTGGATTTGATAATGCGGAATATACCCCATCGCCAGCACGCGTGCGTCAGCAGGCACCAGCTGTTCAAGATGATCTTGAAGATGATGTTCCGTTTTGATTTTTAACAAAAACTATATAATTTACACAGGTAAAAATTATGGCAACAAGTAAAGTATTATTGGTTAAGCCCCTCGCAAATTTGGGTGGTGAAGGCGAACAAGTTACAGTAAAAGCAGGTTATGCCCGCAATTTCTTGCTCCCTAAAAAAATTGCAATTCCCGTAAACAAGGCCAACAAAAAGCAGATTGAAGCTCTCTTGAAGGCTCGTGAAATTAGAGAAGCTAAGGAGCTTGAAAATGCTCAAGCAGTAGCAAAGGCTCTTGAAGGTATGTCGATTGCTTTCGCAGTTAAAACAGGCGAAGGTGGTAAGATGTTCGGTTCGGTAACATCGGCAGATTTAGTAGCAAAGCTTGCTGAAAACGGAATTGAATTGCCAAAGAAAGCTATTCATCTTGAAGCTCCTGTTAAGGAATTGGGCAAACATACTGCTGCAATCAAGCTTCATAATAGCGTAAAGGTTGATTTCGGTTTTGAAGTCGTTTCGGAAAATCCGATTGACGATAAATAATTAAGTGGTTTGCCACCATGTCAGAAAGGGGCAAAAAATCCACAGGAAAGAAAGCCGCAGGTGCTCTAAATGGGGGCTCTGGGGCTTTCTTGTCGACAAATTTTGTCTGGAGTGATGATGCACCACGTAATGTAGATGCCGAATGTGGTGTGTTAGCATCAATATTGCTCGATGAATCTGGCGAGGTTATGGGCAGTTGCGTTATGAATAAAATACGAGAAGAGTATTTTTTCGACGCTAAAAACGCAAAAATTTATTCGGCTATGTTAGCCCTACATAATGAAACCAAACCAATCGATGTAGTTTTGCTTTCTGAAAAACTAAAATCGATGGGTTATTTGGAAAAAATAGGGGTAGATTACATAAGTAATGATATTCTTGGTAGGGTTGAAACTATTGCAAATTTTCGCGAGTGGATAGAAATTTTGCGTGAAAAATATTTCTTGCGTAAAATCTCTCGCGAGTGCGTTGTAACGCTCGATAAAGTTCGCAATAATAAGGGTTCAATAGAAGCTCTTATAGATAACGTAGAAGAGGCGTTTTTGAATATAAATACAGATCGTGTAGGCGATAATATTCGAAAGGCTTCGGAGCAAGTAGATTCTGCTGTTAGCAAGATAAACGAAATTATAGCAAATAAAGGTGCTATCCGAGGCGTGCCAATGGGCTTTAAAGATTTGGATAGTAAAACTCATGGTTTGCACGCTAACGAAATGATTGTTATAGCAGGGCGTCCTGGTACGGGGAAAACGTCTATAGCGTTGAATATAGTAGAAAGTGCTATCTTTAGTAATCCACCATATCCTACACTTGTGTTCTCGTTGGAAATGTTGGCTGACGACTTGTATATGCGTATGATTGCTTCTAGAGCGCGTGCCGACCAACATAAACTTGCTGAGGGAAGAATTGATAATAAAACAAAAGCCGATATCCTTACAACTGCAAAGGAATTGAAAGGTTCGCCACTTTGGATAGATGATACTGCAGGCTTGTCTATTATGGAAATGCGAGCAAAAGCACGCAGATTAAATCAGCAACTTCAGCAGAAAGGTAGTAAGCTTGGTTTGATTGTTGTTGACTATTTGCAACTTTTGCGTGGATCAGATCCAACGTTGCCTCGAGAACAGGAAATAGCTGAAATATCGCGTGGTATGAAAGCTATGGCAAAGGAATTGTTGGTGCCAGTTATAGTGTTGGCGCAGTTGAATAGAGATAGTGAAAAAGGCGATAGACCACCACGCCCGAGTGATTTGCGTGAATCAGGTTCAATTGAACAAGATGCCGACGCAATATTGTTGTTGAGTCGTCAAAATACATCGAAAGAAGTAATAGAAAGTAATTGTTGGCATATTCGTGCCGAATTGGCAAAAAATCGTAATGGTCCAACGGGTGTAACAACTCTCTTGTTCAATAGAAGTTATACAAGATACGAAACAGAGGCAAAGGTTGATACGCCAGCAATTTAGCCTAAAATGAAATTTCTTATGATAGAGTTTGTAAAAAGTATAGTAAAGGTAGTAGTTGTAAGTGTTTTTGCATTTACGGCTATGTTCGGTTTTGCTCAAGAAAAACAAGAGCAGGTAATCGAAGAAATCAACGTTACAATAGAAGGACCAAAAGCAGTAGCTAAAGATGCAGTTCTTTCGCATGTGCATTTGCGTAAAGGTGATAAATTTAATCAAGTTGCTCTCGATCAGTCTATACGTTCGTTGTATGCTACCGGACAATACGATTTAATTACAGCTAAAAGAAGCTTAAATATTGATAATAAATTAGTTGTTGATTTCTTTGTAACGCCTAAATTCAGAATATCGCAGTTGGCGTTTAATGGTAATAAAGAGTATCGTTCTTCAAAATTACAAAGCGAAATCGATTCGTATGCAGGTTCGATTTTAGATGAAGTGAAAGTAAAACGTGATGCCGATAAAATTAGAGATTTTTATATCAAAAAAGGTTTTGCGTTAGCTAAGGTTACTTATTCTATTGAACGTAATGAACAGCTTGGTTTGGGGGCTGTTATATTCAATATTGATGAAGGTGCCGATATACAAATTCAAAATATCTATTTTACTGGCGACCCAATGGTTGAAAAATCGTACGGATTTTGGGGTAAGATTGGTAAAAAACTTTTTGCTCGCGACCAGAAAGATGAGCTTAGTTCGTTGAAACTCAAAGCGGCAATAAAAACAGATACATGGATTCCTATAATATCGCATTTAACAGATAATGGTCGATTTAAAGAAGACGAGTTTAAAGCCGACCTTGAAACTTTGCGTAAATTTTATAGAAACTTAGGTTTTCTCGATGTAGAAATTGATGAAACAAAAGTTAAGTTTGAATTTCCTGATGAAGATAATCCGGGCGATATGGATATAGTTATTCATGTTGTGCCAAATAAACGTTATTATGTGGGAAATACTACCTTTAAAAATAATAAACTCTTTAAAACAGAGAAATTATTTGAATTTGTTGAATACTTCGATTTGACCGATGGTAATGTTTTTTCACCAGAAGCTGTCGATAAAATGACCGAAGCTATAAAAACATATTATGGTGAGTATGGTTATATTGATACAATTGTAAGAGCCTTGCGCAGACCAAATTTGAAAACAGGTAAGATTGATTTGATTATCGATATAATCGAAAGTGAAAAATTTTATTTAGAGTCAATAAACATTCAAGGAAACACAAAGACAAAAAGCGAAGTTATTATACGCGAATTGTCGTTGGCACCAGGGGAAATTTTCGACCTTAAGCGTATGAAACAATCGGAAAATCGCTTAAAAGAAACAAGATTTTTCGATGAAGTAACTTTAGCACCAGAAGCCTCAAAAATTCCTAATCGTAGAGATTTGCGAATTGTTGTAAAAGAAGGTAGAACAGGTAATGTAACTTTTGGTGCAGGGTTCAGTACTGTTGAAAGTTTGGTTGGTACAGTAGAACTTACTCAAGGAAATTTCGATTATAAAAATCCAGATAGTATGTTCCAAGGTGATGGACAGAAATTCAGATTGCGTGGTAGTATTGGTTTGAAAAGTAGTCAGATTGTTCTCAATTTTGAAGAACCTTGGGTATTTAACAGAAATTTAGCATACGGATTTGAATTGTATCGTTCAGAGTCGGATTATTATTCAGATTATTATGAAGAATGCAGATTAGGTATGCAACATTACTTGCGTAAACGTATATATGAACTCGTTGAAGCAAAGTTGGCTTACAAAATAGAATCGGTAGATATTAGTGATGTAGATGATGAGCTTATTGCAGATGGCGTTATGAGTCGTGAACGTGGCGATATTGGGTCGCGTTCGATATCTCAAGTTTCGTTGACATTCTTGCGTGATACTCGCGATAGTTATCTGTTGCCAACACGAGGTACTCGATTCGAGCTTATTAACGATTTTGCAGGTGGGCCATTTATGGGCGATACCGACCTTTACAGAATTGAGTTCAGAGCTGGTTATTGGGTGCCAACGTTCGATTTCGGTAATCAAGTGTTCTCGATAGTTGGTCGTATAGGTACAGTTATGGGATTGTCGGGCGATGAAGTTCCGTACTTTGAAAAATTCTTCTTGGGTGGTGCATACAATTTGCGTGGTTTTAAATACAGAAAAGTGGGTAAGCTTGGTAAACTGACCGAAGAACCTTTTGGTGGCGATTCGTTCGGGTTTGCATCGGCAGAGTACTCTATTGAGGTGTTTAATCCTGTGCGTTTTGCTATGTTCTACGATGTAGGTTTCCTAAATTCTAGCGATTGGGATTTCAATCCATCGGATTACAATTCAGACTTTGGTGTCGGATTGCGTATTATCTTGATGGGCGCTCCGATGCGTTTAGATGTTGGTTTCCCAATGAAAACTGGAGATTATAATGACGATGGACCTCAGTTTAACTTCTCGTTTGGTACAGTTTTCTAAAAAAAGTTGGAACAAAACTATAAAAAAACTTTCTATAATAACATCAACAAAAGTAAAAAATATGAAAAAAATACTTACAATACTCGCAGCAGTAGCTGCTTACACAATCGCAAATGCAACTTCTATATACTATGTAGATATGATTGAAGTATATAAAGAGTTCTACAAAGCAAAAGAAGCTAATGCACAAATAAACGCATCTGCTGAAACAACAAAGCAAGAAGTTCAGAAGATGGAAGAAAAACGCCAGAAACTTATTGGTGAACTTAAGAATCTGCAGAAAGATTTAGAAAGTAAGCCATTGTCGGAAGATGGTAAAAAGCAGTTCATGGAAAAAGAAATGCGTCCAAAGGCAATCGAAGTTCAAAAGCTTGAAGGCGAAATGCGTAGCATTGTTGAACAAGCACAGAAACGCTTGTCGGAAAGCTTACAGCGTGTAAGACTTTTGCACTTAGAAGAAATTTCAAAAGAAGTTGAAAAAATCGCAAAAGAAAAGAAGGCTGATTACGTTTTAGAAAAACGCTCTTGCATTTATGCAGATCCAAAGTTTGATCTTTCTGCAGAAACAATCAAGAGAATCAACGCTTCGGCTCCAAAGAAATAGTTTTATGTAAATGAGATTTGTGGTTGAAAAAAGTTTTATATTAAACTTAACAAATAGCTACAATTTCATTGTATAATCTAAGAAGGTAGGTAAATCAATACGATTACCTACCTTTTTGTTTGTCGTATAAAAAGTAAAAAATACAGTTGCGTTCTAATTGTAATTTTTTTGAAATAAAACAATGCAATTTTGTTTGAAAAAATGTTATTTTAGTCGAGATGGATACGCATTGTTTGATGTGATATTAGCTATGGCTACAAGCTTTTTTGCTCCAGGTGTTGGTCAAATATTTCAGCGTAAATATTTGCGAGGAATTTTGTATTTTTTGTTTATGCCTGTTTTTTATGTACATTTTTTACCATTGGCAGTATTGATCCATTGTTGGAGTGTAATTGATGGGTTTTTCCCAAATTTACGTTTTAAAAATACAAAATCAAAAGTATTGCAACACTTCTAATTTTTGTTAAAAATATTTATTATGAATTCAAATAATGATGTAATGTCGATTCGCACCGAAAATCTCGTAAAAGAGTATGGGAAACGTCGCGTTGTAAAAGGCGTAAATATAAATGTTTCGGCTGGCGAGATTGTTGGGTTGTTAGGTCCGAATGGAGCTGGAAAAACAACCAGTTTTTATATGATAGTTGGTCTTGTTCCAGCTACTGAAGGTAAGGTTTTTCTGAATGGTAAAGATGTAACAAATATGCCAATGTACAAGCGTGCCAGAACAGGTATTGGTTATTTGCCTCAAGAAGCATCTATTTTTAGAAAACTTACTGTGTATGAAAATATTTTGGCAGTTGCCGAAACTTTAAATATTCCACGTAAACAGCTGCACGAGTATTCAATGAAAATGCTTCAAGAACTCAATTTGGCTCATTTGGCAAAACAAAAAGCATTTACGTTGTCGGGTGGTGAGCGACGTCGTCTTGAAATAACGCGAGCTCTTACAACACGTCCAAGTTTTCTATTGATGGATGAACCATTCAGTGGGGTTGATCCAATCAGTGTTGCAGAAGTGCAAGACATTGTAAGAGGTCTTAAAAATAGAGGTATAGGCGTTTTGATTACCGACCATAATGTTCGTGAAACATTAAGTATTGTTGACCGTGCATACTTGATATGCGATGGCTCCGTTTTGTGTGAGGGTTCGAGCGATTTTCTTGTTAATGATGAAAATGCACGTAAACTTTATTTGGGCGAAAACTTTCAAATGTAAATTTTTATTATGGATACAAAACTAAACAATATCAAACAATCTCAGGAGTTATCGGTAAGAAAGTTTTATGAAAATTTTAAAGAATTAACCGAGCTTGAGTTGTTGGCTGGTGGTGATGGTTTTGATAGAATTATACTAGAACCAAGTTTGAACAGACCGGCACTTGCTATTACAGGATACTTCAAGAACTTTGCATCAAAACGAATTCAACTTTTTGGTGCAGGTGAAATGGCATACATGCGCGACTTATCGGAAAAATCGCAACGCGATGTTCTGTTCAGAATGGCAGAATTGAAAATTCCGTGTATTGTAATTTCTCGTAATCTTGCACCAACAAAGGCAATGGTAGATGTTGCTAACGAATGTAAAGTGCCACTTTTCCGTACAAAGATGAAGTCAAAGGAGTTCTTGGCTGATATCATTGTGCGAATTGATAGAATGTTTTCGCCTAAGACATCTGAACACGGAACGCTTATAGATATTCGTGGTGTTGGAACACTCATTTGTGGAGATAGTGGTATTGGTAAAAGTGAATGTGCTTTGGCTCTAATCGATAAAGGTCATTCTTTGGTTGCCGACGATGTTGTTTATTGCGAAAAAGTAAACGATCATAAAGTTTTAGGTAAAGCTCCAGAATTAAATAGGGGCTATATGGAATGTAGAGGTATTGGTATTATCAGTGTGGCAGAGTTGTTTGGTATCAATTGTGTACGCATGGAAAAATCAATCGATATTATTGTGTCGTTTGTTGAGTGGAAAAGTGGAATGGTTGAAGATAGAACGGGATTAGATACTAAGTATAAAAATATCCTTGGTGTGCAAATTCCACATTTTGAAATTCCAGTTCGTCCAGGTCGAGATATGGCAAGATTGGTAGAAGTTGCTGCTCGTGTGTACGCATTGCGTCAGATGGGACACGATAGTGCAAAGGCATTCAACGATAAGCTCATTGCCCATATGGCAAAAAAAGACTAATAAAAAAAATGTCGGGTATTAAACTTTCTGAACGAGGTCAACGTTTGTGTTCGTTGTTGAACGAGCGAATTGTATTTCTCGATGGAGGAATGGGTACGCTTATTCAACGCTGTGGTTTGGTTGAAGCCGATTATCGCAAGGGCGTTGCTGAATTAGAAAATTCGGTGGCTGAGCTTGTTGGTAATAATGATTTGTTGAATATAACTCGCCCCGATGTGATAGAGAAAATTCATTTCGATTATTACATGGCTGGTGCCGATATTGTAACAACAAATTCTTTTGCACTTACAAATGTAGCACAGGCTGATTACGGAATTTCTGATGAGCTTATTGATGCGTTAAATAAAAAAGCAGTGTCTATTGCAAAAACTGCTGCCGAGAAAGCATCGAAGGCTCTTGGTAAAAAATGCGAAGATCTTTTTGTTGCAGGTTCTATTGGACCTATGAATAAGGCTGCAAGTATTGCTTGTGATGTTGAAGATGCTTCTGTTAGAGCAATAACTTTTGATGAACTTACACAAGCTTATTCTACACAAATGCAGTCGATGTACGAGGCTGGTGTAGACTTGTTTTTATTAGAAACTTCTATTGATACTCTAAATGTAAAAGCAGCAATTTATGCGTATTTAAACTTGATTGAAAAATGGAATGTAAAGGTGCCTATTTCAATCAGTATGACTGTTTCTGATGCATCGGGACGAATTCTAAGTGGTCAGACAATAGAAGCATTTTATACAAGTATACGTCATGCACAGCCATTGTTTGTTGGTTTGAATTGTTCGCTGGGTGCTGAAAAAATGCGTCCGTATATTGAAACGTTCGATCGCATTGCCGAGTGTTATACGCATTGCTATCCTAATGCTGGTATGCCTAATCCTCTTTCTGAATTTGGTTACGACCAAATGCCAGCCGATACTGCAAATTATTTGAGTGCTTATGCAAAAGATGGTTTGGTAAACGTGTTGGGTGGCTGTTGTGGCACTACACCTGCTCACATAAAAGCTGTTGTTGAAGCTTGTAAAGATTTTACGCCTCGCAAAATTCGTGCAAAGAGTAAGTCGATGTTGTTGTCGGGGCTTGAGGCATTAGAAGTTGTTGAAAATAACGCACCATTTGTGTTTGTAGGCGAACGTACTAATGTAATGGGATCGCCTGCATTCAGAAAAATGATTAAAGAAAATCGTTTTTCTGATGCTCTTTCGGTTGCTCGTAATCAGGTAGAAAACGGGGCAAATTTAATCGACGTGAATTTCGATGAAAGCATGTTGAATTCGCCCGAATGTATGACTAAATTTTTGAATTTAGTAGGGGCTGATCCAGAAATAGCACGAGTGCCAATTATGATTGACTCGTCAGATTGGGATACAATTGTTGCAGGTTTAAAGTGTATTCAGGGTAAAGGTGTTGTAAATTCAATAAGCCTAAAAGAAGGTGAAGAAAAGTTTTTAGAACATGCACGCGAACTTAAAAAGTTTGGTGCTGCAACTGTTGTTATGGCTTTCGATGAAACTGGGCAAGCTTCAACTTTAGAAGATAGAATATCGGTTTGTTGTAGAGCCTACAAATTGTTGGTTGAAAAAGTAGATTTTCCACCAGAAGATATTATTTTTGATGCCAACGTTTTAACTATCGCAACTGGAATGCCAGAACATAATAGTTATGGTATAGATTTTATAAATGCTGTTCGCGAAATTAAGGCAAAATGCCCGTTGGCCAGAACAAGTGCAGGCGTAAGTAATATAAGTTTTTCGTTGCGTGGCAATAATCCTGTTCGCGAGGCTATGCATAGCGTATTTTTGTATCATGCTCGTAAGGCTGGTTTAGATATGGGCATTGTAAATGCTGGAATGTTGGCTACGTACGATGATATTGATGGTAAATTACGCGATGCAGTAGAAGCTGTTGTTTTAAATACATCAGTCGATGCAACAGAAAATCTGTTATCTATGGCAGATGAATTCAAGGTGGGCGCATCGCAAAAAGCATCGACCACATCAGATTGGGATTCGCTTTCGTGGCAAGATAAGTTATCAACTGCATTTATAAAAGGCTTAGATGATAAAGCTGAAGAAATTGCATTGCATTTTTATAAAGAACTTGGTTCTGCTATTGCCGTTATTGAACAACCCTTAATGAATGCCATGAAAAAAGTTGGTGAGTTGTTTGGTGCTGGTAAAATGTTTTTACCACAAGTGGTAAAAAGTGCGCGTGTAATGAAAAAAGCAGTATCGGCACTTGAGCCATATATGACATCATCGGCTCAAAATAAGGGTGCTAAAATTGTTATAGCAACAGTGAAGGGCGATGTTCACGATATCGGTAAGAATATTGTTAATGTTGTGTTGTCGTGTAACGGGTTTAACGTTGTCGATTTGGGAGTGATGGTTGAGCCAGATAAAATTTTAGAAGCTTCAAGAGATGCCGACTTGGTAGGGCTCAGTGGTTTGATTACCCCTTCTTTAGAGGAAATGGCAAATGTGTTGAAGCTTTTTGAACGTGAAGGCTTGAAAGTTCCTGTGTTAGTTGGTGGGGCTACAACAAGTAAATTGCATACGGCAGTAAAATTAGCACCATTGTATTCGGGAATTGTGGAACGTGTTGGCGATGCAAGCTTGATGTCGGGCGTATGTAATAGTTTGTTGGGCAGTTCAAGTAAGGCAAGTAAACTTGAAATTTTAGCTAATCAGCAAAATTTGCGAGATGCGTTTGAGCAGAAACAACAAATTCAAAAAACTTCAAAAATGTTATCTTTTGAAGATGCTAAAGAACGTGCGCATAAGTATGTTCTGAATTCGCGAAAAGAGCGTCCGTTTGAAAACTCTGTAATGCTCGATGTTGATTTTGAAAAAATCGAACGTTATATTCCATGGCACATATTTTTCAAAACGTGGGGTATGAAATGTTCCTCTTTGAATGAAGTAGCAAAAACTCCACAACAAAAAGAATTTTTTGAAGATATTGCAGGTGCTTTAGCGTTGCTGAAAAATACTGCTAAACCAAAGGTTAAAGCAAAAATGTTTACAGCTCAGAGTAGCAATGCTTCTGTAATGTTGTTAGACGAGAACAATGTGGTTGTTGAAACTTTGCAATTTGTACGAAACCAAATTCCCGATGCTAATGGTGAATGCGTTTCGGTGGCTGATTATGTTGCCGATGAAACTTCAACAGAAAAAGATTTTGTGGGCTTGTATGTTGCCACAATGGGTAAAGAAGTTGATGCATTGGCAGATGATTTGGTAGCTAAGGGCGACGATTATACAGCAATGCTTGTTCGTAGTTTGAGCGATTGCTCTGCCGAGGCGTTGTCGGAGTATGTGCGTTGCGAAGTTTTCAAAATGCGACATACATCTGATTGTAAGTGTGGAGCGTGCTCTGGGCAACAAAGCTCAAACAATGGTATTTGTGTTGCTTGTGGATACCCATCGTTTCCCGACCATTTGCAGAAAGCAAAAATTGCAAAGTTGTTGAATTTTGAAGAAATAGGCGTAAAACTTACATCGTCAATGATGATGCAACCTACATCGAGTGTAGTTGCTGTTTGGATTGCCAATCCGAATGCAAAATATGTAGTGCCGTCTTTGAGCTTAGAGCAAGTTGCCGATATAGCAAAAAGAGATTGCGTTGATGTTGAATATTTGCAAAAGTATATGTCTGTTCAAGTTGTTGATTAATGAATATTACCGATAACACAGTTGCTCGCATTTTGCTTCGTCGAGGTCGTTCGTTCGACTTCGTAATGCCTGTGTGTATGCTGTTGTTGTTCTTGTTTGGGGTTGTGTTTATATATTCAGCCCAAAGTTATCTTGCCGATGAAATTGAGTTGTCGAAGCAATTTTGGGTAAAGCAACTTGTTTATATATTTGGCATAGGTATGCCTGTTTATTTGTTGTTTGCATTTATAGATTATAAATGGCTTTTTCAGAATGCACATATAATATATTGGATATGTTTGCTGTTGCTGATACCACTTGTGCTGAAAGAATTGTTTTCTATACCAATTCCATTCGTACAGTCCAGATATAATGCTACTCGGTGGATAAATTTGGGGTTTTTCTCTATTCAGCCTTCAGAGGTCGCAAAGTACGGAACGTGTGTAATGCTTGCTGCAATGTTGGCCAGAAATAAAATAGGATCTTTTAAAGAAACAATTTTATTTTGGATTAAGCTTGCTTTAGCTTTAATAATCCCTATATTGCTAATATTTTTACAGCCCGATTTAGGCTCATCGTTGGTTTTTTTCCCAATGCTGTTTTCAATGCTTTTGATTTCAGAATTACCATATAGATTTTTTGTGCTCACGTTGACGATATTCGCCATCGTAGTGGGGCTTGTTGCCGCCGATATATATGGTTATCATAATTTTTTGCGTGAAAACAATATGACTGCTAAAGAGGCTGCAAGCCAAAATGCGTATGGATCTTCGGGTGCATTAACCCTCCCAATGAAAGACTATCAGCGCAATAGAATTTTGGCGTTTGTTCTTCCAGATGTCGTGGATAAAAGCGGAATGGGAGTAACGTGGAATCAACGACAAAGCTTAATTTCTGTTGGTTCTGGAGGTCTTTTGGGTAAAGGAATAACCGAAGGAACTCAAGCAAAACTTGGTTATTTGCCGTCTAGTGTGGCATATAACGATTTTATTTTTTCAGTCGTTGCCGAAGAAAGCGGTTTTCTTGGTGGCGCGTTCGTCATTACTTTAATGGCGATTATCGTTGCGTTTGGTTGCGTTAGAACAGCCCAAGTTTCAAGAGATAAATTTGGGCAGTACTTGTGCATCGGGATTGCAACGATATTTATGACTCACTCTTTTATAAATGTAGGAATGACAATTGGAATAATGCCAATAACAGGTCTTCCTCTGCCAATGTTAAGTTATGGTGGAACTTTTGTGCTTACTTGTTGTGTTTTACTCGGAACCGTTCAGAGTGTTTACCGACATAGACGAGAGTATGCGTAAAAGTTTCGCTCGAAAAAAGTGCGAAACAAATGAATAAAGAAGAAAAAAATCAAAATTTAGAAGAAGTAGATATTGCTTTAACAAAACGTCCTCCAGAAGAAATAGTTGAGCCTGTTTCGGAGGAACAGTTGAATTTAGAAGCAAAACTTCGTGCTAAAAAACGTCCGTTTTTAGAAAAGATTATACGTTTTCTGAAGCGTGAAAATTCTCCATATCGTGAAATCGTAATAAACGTAGAGCCTTTTGAAACTCGAGTTGCGCTTTTAGAAGATGGCGTAATGCAGAAGTTTGAAATTGAGCGTGTTGGCGATGAAAGTATGGTTAGTGCAATCTTCAAGGGCAAGATTCAAAATCTTGAACCAGGGTTGAAGGCTGCGTTTGTTGATATAGGTCAGCAGAAGAATGCGTTTTTACATTATTGGGATATTTTTCCAACATCTACCGATAATTCTTACGAAGTTGTTCGTGAAAATAGAAGTAAGGAGCAAAAGAAAAATGCTCAGCAGAAGTTTTCGATTAAGGATATTCCTGAAAAATATCCAATTGGTACCGAAATAATTGTTCAGATTACAAAGTCGCAGATTGGTTCAAAAGGTCCGCGTATAACAACAAATATTGCTATTCCAGGGCGTTATTTGGTGCTTATGCCATACGCAGGACAGTGTGGTATTTCTCGAAAAATTGAAGATAAGAAAGAGCGTGATAGAATAAAGAAAATCTTGCGTTCAATGAAAATTCCTGAAGGTATGGGCGTTATAGTTCGTACAGCTGGACAGGGAAAACGCTGGACATATTTTGTTCGCGATTTGCATATGCTTTTGAATGTTTGGAAGAAAATCCAACAGCGAATCGAAACTACACCTGCGCCTGCAATGATTTACAAAGAACCCGACCTTATCGAGCGTACGGTTCGCGACTTCTTGACAGAACAAACCGATAGAATTTTAATCGATAGTCGTGAGCATTACGAACGTATTATGCGTCCGGTTTCTGAAATCTCGCGTAGGGCTCGCAATAAAATTCAGTATTTCAAAGAAAATATACCAATCTTTGAGCGTTATAATATCGAGCGTCAGATAGCACAAACTTTCCAACGCCGAGTTCCATTACCATCGGGTGGCGAAATTGTTATAGATGAAACCGAAGCTCTTGTTGCAATCGACGTAAATACAGGATCGCATAAGGGTAAGAGCGAAGATGGTAAAGATTTCATCTTGCAGGCAAATCTCGAAGCTGTTACCGAGGCTGCACGACAAGTGCGTTTGCGTAATTTGGGTGGTTTGGTAATTATCGATACAATCGATATGAAAAACCGTAAAGATAGACAAGCTGTGTACAAACGCTTGAAAGAAGAAATGGAAAAGGATAAGGCAAAAAGCCAAGTTCTGCCTATTTCTCAACTTGGTATTATGCAAATGACACGTCAGCGTCATGCTCAAAGTAATGCTAGTGGCATTTATACAACTTGTCCATATTGTGGTGGTAAAGGTATTGTGAAGTCGGCACGCACAATGAGTGCAGAAATTCAGCGTAAGATAGTTTTTGCATGCAGAAATTTGCGTGCGTCGATTTCTGAAGATAAAGAGTTGGCTTTGACAATTATGCTTCATCCCGATAATCTCCAGCGTTTGCAAAACGAAGATTACGAACACTTGAAGAATTTGGAAAAGGCATATAATTTAAAGCTTACCTTCCGAGCAGATCCATCTTACCATATGGAAAACTTCCGTATTCAAGATGCTATCAGTGGAAGAATTTTGAAATAACATTTTCATTCTATAAGAAAACAAAACACGCATTCAAAAAGAATGCGTGTTTTTTAAACTACTCAAAGGCATTATCTACTGGTTTACTATTAAAAGTAGCATTATAGAGGTCTTCTTCCGGATCGTAACCAAAATTTCCTCTGCGATAGTTCTGTGCCATTTTTAAGGCTATTTTTAGCTGAACATCTGTTAGGTATTCTTTTTTTAGGGTTTCCAACATTATTTTTGCTATGTTAAGTCCTTTCCAGTTAGCCAAAGAAGCCCAAGCGAAAGCTTTCATACTGCATTGTTTTACTCCATACCCATCAGCATAACACAACGCAAGAATAACTTGCGCGCAAGGATCGCCTTGTTCGGCTTGTTGGTGAGCCCATTGGGGAGCTTTATTGCGTGCAATCTTGGTTTCTGGGAGAAGGAATCCATATTCATTATCTTCTTTAAAAATCTTAATAAGCAGTTGTGCAGAAGGGTTTCCCTGTTTTGCCATTTGTTTAAGTGTAAGTCCTGCCCCAAATGATGCAATAGTGTAAAATGATGCGATAAGTAATGTTAATATAATCTTTTTCATTTTATTCTTTCTGTTTTGCGTTGTTTATAGCTTTTAATGCTTGTTCAATTTTAGCTTCTACATTTATAAGCTTTATAGAAAAATAAGCGCATACAATCATTAAAAGATGAGCTAGCATAGGAATCCCATAGCATTCGATAGTATAGATGTGATCGCTGGAGACGGAAGGTTTATGTTCGAGGAACTCTATGTAGTTATAATATTTTATCAATTGCCAAGAGGGGATAATTATCAATATAACTATTGCCAAAAAATATTTAAATAGTTTTCTTTTCATTTGTTGTTTTTTTTAGTGTTTTTTGTTTATTGATTTTGATATTCTGTTTTTAATTGTTCAAAGTTGGGTTGTAATGCGTTTGCATTACAGATACTTTTGAATAAAAACATTATACTAATAAATAGTATTGCAACTACAATAATAGTCAATCCACTCAATATATATTTACTATTTGTGATATGCCTTTTTGATTTCATGTGCAATACATTCAAAAATACCATTTTTAAATTCTAAATCTAACCAAGCCCACATTCCATTTGGATTTAATTCTAAGAAATATAAAACACCATCTTTCCTCATAAAATCGAATCTTCCGAACTCAAAGCCTGTATCTTTCATAAAAGAGGCTATGGCATTTTCTTCTTGAGCGGTTAAGTTGCATTTTTCCCATTTCAAGAAAGGTGTTTCTTGTCGACAGTCTTCCTTGGTTAATAGGCTTCTATCGAGTTGAAAAGAAAAAGTTTTACCGTTTACATAAAGAGTTGTAATGTCGAATTGTGCGTCGAGCTTGCGTTGATAGAACCAAGGATAGTATGGGTCTAATTTTGATGTATCTACACTTTTTACTGTAAAAAGTTTACCTTCACCTATCATTTCTTGTGTAAGACTTTTTATAACCCAATTTCCACTTTTTAAATAATCTGGTGTGTGTCCACGAATTATATGCCATTCAGGTACAGGAAAATATTTTTGAGCAAGAGTCATTTGTGTGTGTTTGTACCACTTTGCTTTTGCGGGCTTCACTAAAACAGCTTTCCCTTTTGAAGCCATATCGTAATATAAATCTTGCCAAAGGCGTTCAACTTCTTTTCTGCACCAGTTTTCAAGGCAACCTGTTTTGGGTACGTCTATTGTGTTGAAAAAAATAGGTTTGCGTAAATAGACAAGTTTTAAGTTTTCTTGTGTAAGGCGTTTTCCATCGGGAGACAATACTTCAAAGCCATTATCTGAAAAATCCCAAGCGTATTCGTTCCATTTGTCGATATTAAAACGAAAAACTTCAATTCCATCTAAAAATGGAACAAGCATTTCAGTTGTAACATCTTCGGTGCATGTAATAATAAGTAGCATATTTTGTCTTGTTTTTAGAGTTGAATGAGTGGGAGAAAATACTCCCACTCATATTTAATTTATATCAATCCCATGATCTTGCATCATCCATGCTCTGACTTCCATTACCTACGAATGAGTAAGTATAGTTTACACTAGCTCCCATTTTGGTTTCTTCTTCCAACTTAGACACAGGTGCATTAGATACAATTGGTTCAGTTGGTTGACTGATATTTTCTGCTACATCAACAGGCGACATAAGTGCTGCTGATGCTACTATTGTTGATATGATCATATTTTATTTCCTTTCGTTGTTTAATTATTGTCTATTGAAATAGACTATAATTTTTCCATATATCTATATTTTTTGGTTTGTATATAGATTATGTTCACTTCTTAATTCGTTGTTTTTTTTATTTTTTTCTCAAAAAAATAAAAAAACTGCAGTATGTTCAATATACTGCAGTTTTAGAATTTATTTGTTTATATTAAGTGTAGATGCTTTTTATTTTTCTTTTTCTTTTAAGAGTTCTTTTACATATTTATCAGCTAATTTTGGCAATAAAAACAATTCTTTTCTTGATGCCATTCTTCCACTTTTGGGATCAGATTTACGATGTTCGTGCATATATCTTCTATAGAGAATATTTCTAATGCTTATCATTGACATTTCTAAGTTATATTTTTTTGCCAGATGGTAGATTTTTACGAGTTCATCTGTTGTTTGTTCTTTAAGTTTATTGTTAAGTGCACTATCAACATCTGTTTTTGGAATTGTGATATTATACTTATGCATAAATTTACTGAATTCTAAAAGCTCCTTTATTGTTGCTCTGCTATAATTTGGTGGCAAAGGATACTCTTTTAAAGCTTTTACAATATTTTCTACTCGTTGATTATTACCTTGCTTCGAGTAATGTTCTACTAAAAATGGCAAGAGCTTGTAGTACTCAATTTTGTGGTCGCTATCTTTATAGACGGCAAAAATATTACTCCAAACGTGAAATTCTTCTCGAGGACTATCACTTCTGACGTTAATTCCTTCATCGATAAGTTTATCGAAGTCTTGTATTATATTTTTATTTGTCTTCCAATTTTTGAGGATGTTTGTTCTGTGGTCTATAAATTCTAAGACTTTATCATAGGTAGATTTCGGAGCAGGTAAATATTCTACAACTTTTGTTGGAGGCGAAGTGTATCGTCCGATAAAGAATGTGCAAACTAACATACTCAAGGCAACAATCCCCATTATGATATTTTTTCGCAAGCGATGTTTGCGCAATGCTGTATCAAAATGTTGTGCGTTTATATCGGGAGTTGGTTTATTGAAATTATCGGTAGCTATTAGCTCTACATCTACTGCAAAATCAGAAATTCTTGCATAACGCTCACGCAAATTTTTCGAGGTAGCATTTAAGATTATTTGATAATAATTGTCCCAAGCAATGATGTTTTTGGTGGTCATTTTTTCTTTCCCTTGTGGAGGGAAACGATATGCCTGACGTCCGTATAACTCGGGCGTTGAACCAGACAAGAGCGTAAACAAAGTCATTGCTAAGCCCCATATATCTGGGTTGCCATGCGAATCTATAAACCATTTGGGTGCCAAATAATATGGTGTTCCTGCAGAACTTACTGAAACGGTATCGGCTGTAAGAAGTCCAACATCCCCCAAACACGGAACGCCATTGAAGAACATTATGTTGGCAGGTTTTATATCGCGATGAAGAAATCCTTTTTGGCTGAGGGTATCGACTGCCTTTATTATCGGTTTGATATAAGCACATATTTCATGCCTATCAAACCATTCATTTTTTGAGCGTTGTAATTCTATGTCGGTTTGTAATGTACGAGGCTCCCATTTGTCGTCTAAAGGCGATATTTCCGATACATCGTTCTCTTCAAATTCCTCAAAATATTCTTTCGATGTTTTTATTGAATCGCACAAAGGCATTGCGTAGTAGAGTGTATCGTTTTCAATTGCAATGTCTAAAATTTTTATCAGATAATTCGAATTTAATTCATCTGAAATTTTCTTATAGTGCATTACGCCCTTATATTCATGGCTTTGAGGTGTAATGTTTTTTATTTGTTTTACAGCAAAAAAATTGTTGTTATCATCGTTTGCCAACCAAACTTTGCCAAAACCACCTTCGCCAATTACCTTAATCAAAATATATTTGCTATTTATTACAGATAATTTCATATATAGGGGCTATTAAATTTTTATTTTGTTTATTTCAATATTTTTTTGAAAAAAATTTTTTTCTAACGAACAGGGTTATATATGAGATGTCCAGACACACCACATTCAATTATTTCAAAACTAAATTCACAAAATAATCAGGTATGGAATATTTCGTGGACGAAATTTTACGAAATGTACAGTATAACTCTTAAGCAGATGACCATAAACGCGTTTATCACGGAAATAAAGAGAGCACCTACAGATGATGAAATTACAGATGTCATATCTGCAACTGTTATGTCTATACGCAATGCTTTTGAAAGTGGAGTGTATCAGCCCAAAAAGTATAAATTTAGAGGCTTTTTGAAAACTATAATAAAACGTAGAGTTGTAGATTATCTTAGACATAGTTCGCGAAAACGTCAGATTCAGTATTCTGATTGCGATATTGATTTGTGCGATATTTCAACATACGATAATCGCTTAGATGAAGACGAAGAACGAGAATATAAACAAGCCTTGATTATGGATATTCTTGGGACTACGCGTACAAATTTTGATGCAAAAACATGGTTGTGTTTCGAGATGCGACATCTCAGGAATATGAAAATTTCTACTATTTGCGATGAACTGAATACTGATGCAAAAAAAGTATATAAAAATATTCATAAAGTCTTGTGCGATATTCGCAAAAACTACTCGTCGGAATATTATCAAAAGGAGTTGAACAATGAATAATCAAGATAACAATAAATGCCCTGATGAATTTAAATTGGCAAAAGAAGATGTAGAATTTTTGAAAGAAATAAAAAATGCTTATCAAGCTACTGAAAAAGAAATAAATTCTTTGTTAGCAGATAGAATTAAACATAAAATTGATTGCGACATAAAAAAACTACACCAACAGAATTCAGAAAAAACGTCGGTGTAGTATTCTAACTTTAAGAATATGATGTTGCTTTTCTAATTAGAAGAGTTCTTGCTCTTGTTCTTTTGGTTGCTGTTGAACAAATTTATGCAAATGCGTTGGTGCTTTACTTACTTTATTTTCGATAGCTTCAAAATGTTCTTTTACAATGCGATCGCAAATCTTCTTTACGTGCATTTTTAACCACTTTGATGTATTCGATGTTGATGTATAATCGTTAGGTCCGTACGAGTCTATTCTTCCACTTGCCAAGAGAAAATCGTTTTGTTCAAATTCTAAATCGTTTTTCGGACTATACACGGCAAATGCTTTTCCACCACTTTTACGAACTACCGAAAATACTGGAACATCGCTCGGGCCATCAGCTATGTATATCATATTGCGAATTGGTACTCGGCGATCTTCTTCGCGAATTTTTGCATTTACGTTTATTTCTGGATTTTTATTTGAACCTTTATTTATCTCGAAAATAAAACGCGTTTTTATTGTGTTATCGACAATCATACCAATCTGATTTATCTGAGTTGCAAGGCTGTCGAAATCGAACTCAGGTTGTTGTGAAAAGTATGGTGGCATAGGTTCTTCAACAAACTCACAGGCAAAAATATCATCTACATATTCGGCTATTTTCGAACCTCTTATCATTTCTGCCAAGCCTGTGCTTATTATGTAATGCTCAAGTTTTATATCTAATGCCTTGTAATCGGGATTTTCATTAACTACATTTTTAAGTTCGTTAAAAAACTCTGGCAGACCTGCACAAAACTCAAGATGTCCACCAAGCTCACGCAATTTGGCGTTGCTAAGCCCCGACATTTTACCATTCTTTACGAAACTTAATAGATGATTTAAATAAACGCTTTCGGGTGAAACGCGAATACCTTTCTGTGCGTAAATTTCTGGAAGCATATTTACTTCTTTCCAGAACAGAGATTCGTCGATACCATATTCTTTGAATATAGGAGTTTGCATATAACCATCGATAAGCGTTTTATCGAAGTCCCAAACGCACGCAATAATATTGCCTGTATGTAGTGTATTTTCGTTTTCCTGCATAGCGTAAAATATATTCAAAAATTATTTCGACAAATGCAAGATTGATTGTTAATTTTTTATCAGATTTTTATTTATGGCAAAAAATAAGGAACATTCTTTGGGTAATTTGGTTGACGATAAACTGAACAAAAAACGCAGTTTACATGTGTCGATTTTACGCGAGGCTAGTCGGATTGTAAAAGAAACAAAAAATGTTTCTATTTTGCTGAAAAAAGTTTTAGACATTGTTTCGAACAGAGCCGAGTTAGATCACCTATCTGTGACATTGTGTAGTGGCGATTTCTTAGTTATAAGAGCATCGCAAGGTTTGACTCAAGATGAGAGTCGACGTGGTATTTACAGAATAGGCGAAGGGATTACAGGTAAAGTTGCCGAAACTGGAGAAGCTAAATTAGTTGAAGATATTTCGGAAAGCTTGGAATTTCTAAACAAAACTGAAAGCCGAAGTAATTTTATTGGTATTGCTTTTATTTGTGTGCCTATTATTAGCGGACAAAAAGTTATCGGAACGTTGTCGGCAGACTGCCCAAATTCAAACAAAGAACTTTTAGAAAAAAACCTTCTTTTACTTAAAACCATTGCAAATATTATTTCCGAAGCTGTATCGGTGTTATTTTTTGAAATGGAAGAAGGCGAAAAACTTCATGCAGAAAATAGAATTTTACGCGATAAAATCGACATTGCATTAAGACCTCAAAATGCAATTGGCTCAAGTTCGGCAATGCTCAAAGTTTACGAACAAGTTGCAAATGCGTGTAATTCAGATGCTCATATTTTAATTCGTGGTGAAGCAGGTTCGGGCAAGGATTTTGCAATGCACATTATTGCAAATAGTCCAAAATGGCGTGGGCGACCACTCGAGATTTTAGATTGCTCTACAATGCAAGATAATCTGATTGATGCTGAGTTGTTTGGTTCGGTTTCAAAACGAGGTCTTATTGAAATTGCTGAAACTGGCATTGTATACCTTGATGCTATGGGGCTTATCGGGCAAGCTTTACAGTTGAAAATTTTACGCTACTTGACCGATAAAACATATACCAAAGTAGACTCTACAAAATTGCTAAAAGGTAAGGCACGCATTATTGCTTCTACGTCGGGAAATCTTGAACAGCGTATGAAAGAGGGAACAGTAAGACAAGACTTCTATTATCAGATGTCGCTATTTACTATTATGATTCCACCTCTTAGAGAACGACGTCGAGACATTCCTTCGCTGGCAAAATTTTTCATGCAAAAACACGCTCATTTGCGTGAGAAAAAAATCGTTTCAATAAATCCAATGGCAATGAGTATGATGAAAGCGTATCATTGGCCAACAAATGTAAGAGAACTTGAAAATTGTATAGAGCGTGCAGTTATAATATCGGCAGGGCAAAGTATTTCGGTGTCAGATTTGCCTCCATCGCTACAAACTGCACAATCTACAAATTCATCGTTGTTTGCCGATAGCGAGCATGCCGACTTTCAAAAGCTTGTCGACGATTTTGAACGCGATATTATTGTTGAAGCGCTAACTTCGTGTAACGGAAATGCAGCGGCGGCTGCTCGTAGATTATCGGTTACACGCAGAATTTTAAATTATAAAATAGATAAACTTGGTATTACTGCAAAAGCATTCAAAACGTCAAAGAAATAACAAAAGTTTGTACGTTTTTCCAAAATTGATGTTTATTCAAAAACATCAAAGCTTCGTTTGATAATTCGTAAGGTCCGATTAATATTGGACTTCTATGGAAGATGAATTCAATTATATAAATTGCGTTCGCTTATTTGCTGATTTATCGGTTTTTGATAATCCTAAAAATAGTTTAAGTAATGAAACTATTTGTATTAGGGCTGGCGATAGTGTACGCTTCGATGTTATTCTGCTGAATAACTCAACTATTGCCGATTGCACGAACATTGTTTCGGCATCGTTTGAAATTATGGATATTGGCGAAGTAAACAGAGCATTACCTCGCAATTGTAAAACACTCTTTAAAAAAGAAATCTTAGCCGAATTTATAAATAAAAATATAACTCAGGCTGAAATTGATTTGGGTAAGTGTCATTTCAGTGTGCCTATAACATCAAGTCAGGCATACTTTACTGCAGGTGATAAATACTTGAAAATTTCGGCTTATTTGAAAAATGGCGACAAAGTAACATTTGCTTCTGGGTGGATTTATGTAGCAGAAAATTTTGAAGCCGATTTGAGCGACAATCCTCAACAATCAATTTCTATTGCGTCTGAATTGCAAGGGCAAATCCACGCACAGAATGATAAGTTAAATTCTATCGCTGCAGAGCTTTACGATTTGACACAAAGTTCAAATAATCTTCAAGAGCAGAAAGCCGACAAATTTGAAGTTGCTTCAAATTTAGAATTACAAAATTTAAATATTAATGATTTGCAACTTTTCAAAGCTAACAAAGGTGCATTGCATTTTGATGGTGGCTCGTTAGCATTAGGCTCAAAACAAAATGTAAAAGAATTTTGTTGGTGCTTTAGATTTAAAGTAAACGCTGAAAATTGGAACATATTTGTAACTAAAAATGAATACATTATTGCAAATAAATTTGGTGCATCAACAATCGGTTTTGGTTTAAGACCTTCTAATTCTGGATTGATGTTTCAGTATTGTGGTAGCAATGGAAATAAAACAATATTTACAATTAGCTCGTCAATAATGGCTAATTATACAGACGATAAGTGGCATTCAGTTGTACTTGTAGGTTTTAACAATGAAGCAAAAATATATTTTGATGGCGATTTAATATCAAGTGGAAGTGTAGTTTTGGAAAATATTACACCAACGCAAAATTTCCAAGTACACTCAAAGGGAGCTTTACTGCAATACGCTGATATATATCAATTCAACTTCGATATAACATCGGCAGATGCTCTTTATACACTTGAAGATTATCAGCAAGGCAAACCTATTTCACCAAGTTTGTTAAATGCTGTTTTATTTGGTGGTGGTAAAAATCCCAACGTAGTCGCATCCGATACATCTCATTCATGGAATGGAAACAATTACATTTTAACACAAAATTCAAATCCTCAAACATCTAAGTCAATAAGATATAATTTTATTATCAATAAAGGTGTAGTTGTTAACTTAAGCTTTAGTGATTTAATTGGTGGTGTTATTGTAAATGGAGCATATGGTAAATTTGAATTTTTAAATAATACATTAACAGCTGTAAAAACAATTCCATTAACAGAAACTACGTTGAATGAAAGATATACTGCAAGTGATAATATTACTCAAATAAGATTTACATTTAATTGTAATACTGCCACTTCTGCAGAAAATAGAGTTCAAACTATTTTAGAAAATTTTAACATTTGCAAAAACGGAACTCTCTTATCTCTCGAAGATTACACGATAAACGGAAAAGTTTTAGACTACTCTGGAAATAAAAACCACGCAACAATTACAGGTAATGTAATGGGAGACAACGATACCAGAATAGAAGCATTTGTAGAAGAAATAACAACATCAACATCGGAACAGAACTAATTTATGAAAATCAGAATAAATTCAATTACAGAAATAGAAGTAGAACAAATTAAACTTGTAGCAAAGTTATTTGTTGGTGAAAAAGAATTATCGGGACATCTAAATAAAACTCTCGACAGTTCTATTATTCAACACTTGCCTTCAGAAATAGTAGGCAATTTAACAAGCTTTGCTTTTGGCAAAGACTTTACTTCTGAAGAATTACTTGCATTGGCAGAACAAATAAAAGCTATTGCTGAACAAAAACAACAGGAAGGAACATTATAAATTGGAATTACTATTAGAGCTTTGGGATAGTGGTGCGTTAGGTGCTATATTTAGTAGTGTTGTTACATGTGTCGGACAATTATCTGCAATAAATTCGCAAAAATTTACTATGGTACTTGACGCTCTACAAAAACAACAATTAAGCGACATTACTGCTTATGATTCTGCCTTCAATAGATCGGGCGATAGTGGCGAGTGGGTTAGACGAATTATGTTATTTATGGCATTTTTTGTACTGGCTGTCTGTCCGTTTTTATTTGCATTTTTTGTAGATATACCAGTTGCTATTGAAACAGCAGAACAGTATGGTGGTTGGCTTTGGGGACTTATCCCCGAAAAAGAACGCTTTAATGTTGCTTATGTAAATGGTTTTTATTTAGCAGATGTATGGAAAGAACTAATGGCAAACTTAATTTCGGCATATATTGGTGCTGGTATAACGCGTAAAGCTTTTAAATTAAGTAGATAAAAAATAAACGGTTGGAAAATATCCAACCGTTTTTGTTTTAGAATTTAAACTGAGGAATTTTTAACCACTCACTACCCATACATGCCGACTTATGCGTTAGATGAATATGATGGGCTTGTTCGAATATGAAAACAAGGAATTCTTTGGTTGTGGTGGGAAATAATTTTATATTTTATACAATTTCGCAGTCTAACGCAGTAACAGTTGCACTATTCACTTTAACGTTTACCATTTTGCCTATGTAAGATTCATCGGCTTTGAATATACATTTGCGATGATTCCTTGTTCTTCCCATAAACATATTTTCGCCACGTTTAGCATTGCTTTCAACAAGTACTTGATATGTTTTGCCTATCATTGCATTGTGGAAATCCATAGATTGTTTTTCTAATACAGCAAGTAAACGTTGATTTCTATCTTCTTTTATTGCGTCTGAAATATTGTCGTTTAATTCTGCCGATTTTGTGCCTTTGCGTTCGCTATATTTAAAGATGAACGCCATATCAAAATTAGCTTGCTTGAAGGCTTCTACTGTTTGCAAAAAGTCTTCTTCGGTTTCATCGGGATAACCAACTATTATGTCGGTTGAGATAGACATATCACTTGAACGGGCTCGGAGTTTATCAACTATCTTCAAGAAGTCTGCCGACTTATACGGGCGATTCATTGCTTTGAGTATTCTGTCGCTCCCTGATTGCAATGGTAAATGTACATATTCGCAGAGCTTTTCGAGCGAACCGTATGCATTTATTAAATCGTCTCTAAAATACGATGGATGTGGCGATGTAAATCGTATGCGCTCAAGTCCATCAATATCGTTTAATTTTTGCAGAAGCCGTACAAATTCCGATACCCCATTTTGTGCTGGGATTTCTCTGCCGAATGCGTTTGCAACTTGTCCTAAAAGCATTACTTCTTTGGCTCCATTTTCAACAAGTTGTTTTACTTCGCACACAACGTCGTCGGTTGGGCGCGAACGCATAACTCCACGTACTTTTGGCACAATGCAATACGAACAATTCATCTGACAACCCTGCATTATAGATACGAATGCACAAACATTTGATGTTTTTGAAAGGTTATAATGCTTGTTTATACGCAAATGCGATGTGTTGTCGTCAGAAATATCTATATATGGCTTACGCAAACGTTCTCTTGGTGAAAATGTTTCTTGCAAAACTTTATTGTGAATATCTATTGCTATATTGGCTACTAAATGAGTTTTTCGTGGACCAGCAATAAAGTCTATGCGTGGAAGTGCTTTTGCTATTTCTTCGCCACGATTCTGAGCCATACAACCAGTTACACCAATTATAGGTAAGTTGCGTTTTTGCCATTTTCTATAACTCAACAAATGACTGA
The DNA here is from genome assembly GCA_015061955.1 of Verrucomicrobiaceae bacterium. GTDB lineage: Bacteria > Verrucomicrobiota > Verrucomicrobiia > Opitutales > Intestinicryptomonadaceae > Merdousia. The sequence goes on along the minus strand of SUVO01000016.1, from coordinate 19,150 downwards.
GTTTACCGATTGCTTTTTGTTCTGCTTGTTCTCGAACAGAGCAAGTATTTATTACAATTACATCGGCTTCATCTTCAACCGAAGTAATTGTCCAACCTTTTTCCACAAAATTTGCCGCGATATTTTCCGAATCGCGTTCATTCATTTGGCACCCGTATGTACGAATATATGCTTTCATTTTTATTTTATTAATATACTTTTTGCCGATACCATTGTAGATAGTCAAACGTTTTTCGTTTTTTTTGTTGCGTATTGTCTTTTTTTATACGAACATAGTATCATAGGATTTTTTTTAATCTAAATATCAATAAAGTAAACTAAATATATGAAACCTGTAATTTTTAACAATACTGTTCTTCGCGATGGTCATCAATCCCTCGCTGCTACAAGAATGCCAACTTCAGAAATGCTTCCGGCATGTGAATTGCTCGATAGTATGGGGTTTGGCGCTCTCGAAACTTGGGGTGGAGCAACTATCGATGCTGGGTTGCGTTTCTTGGGCGAGTTTCCATTCGATAGATTAGATGCGCTTAAAAAAGCTTGTCCAAAAACAAAGCACATGATGCTTTTTCGAGGACAGAACATTGTAGCATATTCACACTTTCCAGATGATGTGGTAGAAGCTTTTGTAAAAACTTCTGCAAAACATGGTATGGATATTTTCAGAATTTTTGACGCTCTAAACGATACTCGAAATATGGAGTGTTCTATTAAAGCTGCAAAATCTGTTGGCAAAGAAGCACATGGTACAATCTGTTTTACACAGAGTCCTGTTCATACAGTTGATAGTTTTGTGCGTTTAGGTTGCGAGCTTGAAGAACTTGGTTGCGACGCTGTTGTTATTAAGGATATGGCTGGCTTAGTTCCACCTTATGTAACATATCAGATTGTAAAGGGCTTAAAATCTAACATAAAAATACCTGTAATTATTCATACACACGAAACTGCAGGTATGGGTGCGCCAACTTATTATGCAGCTATTGACGCTGGTGTTGACGCTATTGATACATCGATTGCACCTTTTGCAAATGGAACCGGACAGCCTGATGCTGCGCGTATGTTGGCGATGTTGCAAGATCATCCACGCAAGCCAAATTACGATGTTGCTAAGCTTGCAGAACTAAGAAAATATTTTACTAAGGTTTATAATCAGCTCGGTTTTTATACAATGCCTAAAAATGAGGTAATTGATACCGACGCACTCATTTATCAAGTTCCAGGTGGTATGTTGTCGAACTTCCGTGTTCAGCTCAAAGAACAAAAAATGGAAGATAAATTCGATGAAGTTTTTGCTGAAGTGCCATATGTTCGCGAAAAACTTGGATGGATTCCATTGGTAACACCTACATCGCAAATTGTAGGTACTCAGGCTATGATGAACGTAAAGTTCGGACGTTGGAAGATGTTTACACCTCAGGCAATTGATATTGCTTTAGGGTATTATGGTAGAACTCCAGCTCCAGTAGATCCAGAAATTCGTAAGCTTGCTCAGGAAAAGTCGGGCAAAGAACCAATAGAATGTCGTCCAGCTGATCTCAAGCCTGCTGGTATGGAAGATTTGCGTAAGGCATTGCGTGCAAAGGGTATTAAAGATGATGATGAGCACTGCGTAATTTATGCTATGTTCCCTCAACAACTTGAAGATCTCTACACAAAACCACGCGAAGCGTTCCGTTTGAAGTCGCCAGAAGAAAAGAAACTTGCCGAAGCAAAAGCATCGGGTAAGGAACGTTCTTTCAGCATTTCAATCGACGGTGCTAATGCAAAAACTGTAAAGGTTGCAGAAATTTAATTTTATCAATTCAAAACAACGCCGATTGTAAATGCAGTCGGCGTTTTACTTTTTGAACGGATATAAAAAAGTTTCGCTTAAAATGTAAAATTTTAGTTGCAACAAATGAGAGTATTTTATTGAATATATGAATATGCAAAATTTTTCAGGAGTATGGACAGCTTTGGTTACGCCAATGACCGAGTTGGGCGTTGATTACGACGCTTTAAAAGATTTGGTTGAAGCTCAAATTAAGGGTGGTGTATCTGGATTGGTTTCAGTTGGTACAACTGGCGAATCTCCTACGCTCGACCCAGTTGAACATATTGTAACTATTCGCAAAACTATTGAGTTTGCTGCCGGTAGAGTCCCTGTGTTAGCTGGTACTGGAGCTAATTGCACTAAAGAAGCAGTGCATCTTACTCGCGAAGCTGACGAAGCTGGTGCCGATGGTTTCTTGGTTGTTGCACCTTACTACAACAAACCTTCGCAAGAAGGTGTATTTTTGCACATGAGCGAAATTGCTAAATGTACAAAAAAGCCAATTATGCTTTACTCTATTCCAGGACGTTGTGGTATTGAAATTTCAAACGATACTGCTGTTCGTTTGGCTAATGCGTATCCTAATTTCAAGGTGATGAAGGAAGCTGGTGGTAAGGTTGAAAAAGTTGCCGACTTAACTGCAAAGGCAAATGGAATTATAGATGTTCTAAGTGGTGATGATGGTTTGACTGTCGACTTTATGAAAGCTGGTGCAACTGGTGTTGTTAGTGTTGCTTCAAATCTCGTTCCTGAAGCTATGGTCGAGCTTGTGAATTTGTGCAAAGATAAGAATTGGGAAAAAGCCGAAGCTTTGAACGATAAGCTTGCTGGTTTCTTTAAGGCATTATTCATTGAACCAAATCCTGTTCCAGCAAAAACTGCAATGGCAATGGCTGGTATGATTGCAAATCCTTATGTTCGCTTGCCTTTGTGCAAAATGGCTGAATCGAATTTAGAAATATTAAAGGCTGAACTTAAAAAGATTGGTTTAATATAATGGTAAAAGTTTTATTGAATGGTGCAAAAGGGCGAATGGGGCAGGCTATTACAGCGGCTGCGTCATTGGAAGGTTGCGAAATTTTTGCAGGTTGTGATATCGGTGATAATCCTGCTGATTTCATAGCAGATTGCGATGTTGTGATAGATTTCTCGTTCAGAGATATTACTGCGCCATTAGCAAAACTTTGTGCCGAACACAAAAAACCTTTGATTATCGGTACAACAGGTCATACAGCACAACAACGCGAAGAAATTTTGCAATACACAAAAGATATTGCAATAGTATGGGCTGGCAATTACTCGTTGGGGGTAAACTTGCTCAATTATCTAACTAAGGTTGCTGCCGAAATTCTCAACGATTCTTACGATGTTGAAATTGTTGAAATGCACCATCGTCATAAAAAAGATTCTCCAAGTGGTACTGCCGAAAAACTAAAGCAAGTTGTTTTGCAGGCACGTGGAATTGATGAAGATAGCGTTGTTTATGGTCGCAAAGGGTTGGTAGGTGAACGTCCACAAGGCGAAGTAGCCGTTCATGCTTTGCGTGGTGGTAGTGTTGTGGGTGATCATACTGTAATGTTTGCTACCGATGGCGAACGTTTGGAATTGACTCACAAAGCAGCCGATAGAAAAGTTTTCGCAAATGGCGCTTTGCGTGCGAGCAAGTGGGTGTTAGATAAACCTGCAGGCTTGTATGGTATGGACGATGTGTTAAATCTAAAGTAGTGTTAAGATTTAGTAATGATAGTTGGTATTAAAGGTAAATTAATATCGTCTACGCCTGTTTCAGCTGTTGTTGAGGCAGGTGGATTGTTTTACGAAGTCCATGTTCCTTTGACAACCTCAGAACGTTTGCCTGCATCGGGTGCAGAAGTTATGTTGCATACGTTGGCAGTTTATCGCGAAGATTCGCAAGCACTGTACGGATTTATATCGACAGCCGATAGAGATTTTTTCAAATTGGTAATTGAAAAAGTTTCGGGTATAGGACCAAAAATAGCGTTGAATATGATGAGCAGAATGTCGGTACAAACATTGCAAGGAGCTATTGCTTCGGGAGATGCAACATTACTTTCAAAGTGTCAGGGTATAGGCAAGAAAACTGCAGAACGTTTGGTTTTAGAATTGCGTGGTGCGTTTGTTCCTGTGGCAACACCTCAAGGAATTGGTAGTGTTGTAACCGAGGCTTCGGCTATATCAGATGCTGTTGCGGCGTTGTGTTCGTTAGGTATGAAAGCTACCGATGCCGATAAGCTTGTGCGACAGGGATATGCTAATATTGGCTCAAATGCTACTGTTGAAGACTTAGTAAAATTTGCACTTTCAAAATAAATATTATGACAAAAGAAGATATTTTACAAACATTGAGGGCGGTAAAGTATCCGCCATACTCAAAAGATATTGTAACCTTTGGCATGGTTAAATATGTAAAGGTTGAAGGTAATTTTGCAGAAATTCGCATCTATACGGGTGGCGATAAAACTTTGGCTGAAAAAATTACAAAAGAATCGGCTGAAGTTCTCAAAAATGCGTATCCACAAGGCGAGTTTAAAATTGAATTGTTAACCGAAGTTCCAAGCTCTGCGCCAGCTCAACAAGCTTCTGCTCCGGCGATAGATAAATCGAAAACTTTGACTGGTGTAAAGCTGAAGATTGCAGTTGCATCGGGTAAAGGTGGGGTAGGTAAAAGTACTATTGCTGTTAATTTAGCAAGAGCTTTTGCACGAATTTTCTCGAAAGAAGAAGCTCGCGTTGGGTTGATGGATTGCGATATTCATGGTCCGAGTGCATCTATTCTCTTTGGCAAAGAAGTTTTTCCAACAGTAGATGAAAACGAAAAAATTGTTCCACCAGAAATTGATGGTATAAAAGTGATGTCGATGGGTATGTTAGTTTCAGATTCGCAACCATTGCTTTGGCGTGGACCAATGGTCACGAGTGCTATCAAGCAGTTTTCGCAAGATTTTAAATGGGGCGAACTCGATGTAATGGTATTAGATTTACCTCCTGGAACTGGCGATGCTGTTTTGAGTGTTGTTCAACTAATTCCTTTAGATAGTGCAGTTATTATTACAACTCCAAATGCGTTGGCATCTAAGACTGCATTGCGTGGTGCTATGGTATTTCAAAAAACTAATGTAAAGATTGCAGGCGTTGTTGAAAATATGGCATATATCGATATTGCTGGTCAAAAGGAGTACATTTTTGGCGAGGGCTGTGCTAAAGAAGTTGCACAAAATTTAGGTGTGGAAATTTTGGCAACAATTCCACTCGATAAAACATTGCATACCGATAATATCTCTGAAAATTCGCAACAAATTTTTGATGATTTAGCAAGAAAACTTTTAGAAATTAAGTAAGTTTATCTTTTACAAAAAAAGGCGAGTGTATAAACATTCGCCTTTTTTTATTGAATTATTTGTACGTTGTAGTTGCCGTCAGGAAGTGTGTGCTGAATATTTTTTACTGTTTGTGAAAGAATATTGTCGGTTGCATCGTTGCCAGATGATTTTTTTAACAACGGAATTTGTGCAATGCCTTTCGATTTTCTCAATAAAAATTCAGCAATAGCAATTTGAGGTGTTGAAGAATGTTTAGGTAATTGTTTTTCTAATACTATTTTGCCTGTTTGCATATCGGTTATAGATATAAAACCAAGTTCTTTAGCATCTATATCTTTTTGAATTTTTCCATAGCCAGAAAATGCACTGCGCATAAAAATAAGCATATTGCGTTTGGTTGCATTTTCGCGTTCAAGGAAAGGTGATATTTTTATTTCATCTCCAATAAATGCGTTTTCGTCAATCTCAGTAGTAGTCCAAGTTGATGTTTTAGGCAAGTTGAACATTTGTGCCAAATTATTCCATTTTGTTGGAATAAACATAGGTGCATAATCGTGAAACTCATCAGCTGAAATATCGTCAGCACTGGTTGTTGTTGATATTATACTTGTGTAAGATTGCTGATTGTTTTCTTTAAAATTGCCTAATTCTACTTTAGGGATAAAAGCAAAAAATATTGCAACAATTACAAATGCAATTGCCCATATTATAGCTCTATCTTTTAAGGTTGAATTCATTTATTTATCTTCAGGCTTTGCTGCTATATGGATTTTTTGAAATCCACTCAACTTGGCTATCTGAACAATATCTAAAAGTTCTTGTATTGATAACGATTTATCGGCTTTAATGAGTATTGTTCCTTTGTGTTTTGAAGATTGCATCTTTTTTACAAGTGAACTTCTGTCGCAAATAGAACCTTCAAAAATAATCATAGAGTTGCCTTTAGCAGTCAACACAGTTAGGTCGGAACTTGTGTTTACATATTCGGGTTGAGCCATTGTTGGCAACTCTGAATTTGAATTTAAATCTATCGACAACCCTGGTGCTAAAACAAACTTCGACATTGAAAGCGATATTAAAAACGCAATCAATAAAACGTCTAAGATTGCCACTACGCCAATGGAAATCTTTTCTTTTTTTATTTTTGAAAATACGTTAACGGGTGTCATTTTTGTTCTGCTTGGCCTTTTATGTAGAGGTCTTCGTTTTCGGGCATTCCACGCATTATAAATAAAATCATTTCATTTGCCGACCAATCTATATCTTGAGCAAGTGCCTTTAGTTTACTGTTTAGAAAACTATATCCAATCCAACCTATAATAGCCAAAAACAATCCTAATGCAGAAGATATTAGTGCATTGTATATATATTGTGCCAATTCAGATGCAGATACATACGAACCACTTTCAGCCATCGTTTGAAACATACCCAACATTGCCAAAATAGTTCCCATTAAGCCTATTAGTGTTGATATCTTTGCAATCAAAGCCAAGCTTGCTATACGTCGGCTCAAGAGTGTGAACTGATTTATTGCTGTTGTATTTACTGCTTGCGATAAAATATCGGTAGGTTTTTCTGAATTTACTAAAGCTTCTTTTACAACGCGTGGAATTGGTCCATAGCTTTCATCACAAATAGTTATGGCTTCTAACAATCGGCGTTTTTTTAACGACGATTTTATACCAGAAACGAATTCTATTGCACTTATTTTACCACGATGTAAATACAAAAAGCGTTCTAGAAATATTACGCAGGCAATAAATGCCAAAATTATCAACGGATATGTCATAACTCCGCCCGATTTTAGTAATGATATTATATTTTGCATAATTATTTTTGTTTAGAAATTTTCAGTTTTTGTTCAGCCATTTTATACGATGGCAATTTATATTTTATCAATAAATTATACGCCGATATTGCATCGCGAGTGAACGATTTTTCTTCGAGCGATTCAGCCATAGTGTATAGATTTCTTCCAATCCAATATTTTGTAAGAGCATCAAGGTTTTCGTTCTTAAGCAATGCGTTCGATGTAAGCCAAGCAACTTCGTTTGCTTCTGAATTTCTGTTCGATTTTCTCAATGCAAACGACCATTTAAATGCAGCTTCTGCTTTTGCCGAAAGAGGTATATTAGGCAACGCATAAAGGCGTTCAAATATAGATATTGCATCGGTAGGGCGTGGTTGTTGTGCCATAATACTATCGCCTAAGCCCAACCAAGCCAAAAAAACTTCTGGATGATGCTCAAACTTATTTGTTATTTCGTAATACAGTTTACGAGCATTTGAAAATGAATTTATTAAACGTAAAATATCGGCTTGCCAAAGACGAGCATAGAAATTACGAGGGTCGTTGGGATATTCAGAACATAAAGTGTCAAGTATTTTTAGGGCTTCTCTATAAGATGATTCTGTTGCAATCTTTTTTTGATATTCAGCTGCATCTATGAGGGCATCGTACCTATATTGTGGATTCTTTTCATCTTGAGCTAATGTTATGCAAAGCTTGTGAGCACTATCGAAGTGTCCTAAGCTTGCTTCAACGCGTGCTTGATACAAATACGACAACGGTACAGCTTCAGTCTTTGAATAATTTTTACGCAGTTGTACGTATGTATTTATACTTTGCTTTTTATTTTCAGTTCCTGCAAGTTTTTCTAAAGATGAGGCTTTAAGAAGCATTGTATTTGCTACTATTTCAGATTCTATATTAGAAATATCCTCGGTATTTTGCACTAAATCTATAATATTATTACAATACTTTACTGTACGCGAGTAGTTTTGCGATTGTTCCGATATTATTGCACGCAACCACATCATACGCATTTTCAATAAAGCCGAAAAATTTGCTGAGGTTTCGATAGCCTTATCTATTCTTTCAAGGGCTTTTTCTGTTAAGTTTGATTGTGTATAGTACGATATTATTTTCCACTCAGCATTCCATATTTCTTCTTCGTTTATTGTCTTGTTGTTGTAAGATTTATCTGTAAACGAGAGGGCTTTTTCTTCGTTGCCCTGTGCCAAATAGGCTTCTACTATTCTATTTAGTATGGCTCCTTGTTTTTCTGGAATTTTACTTGCTACCTGTTCAAATATATTTGCTGCGGTTGCATAGTCTTTATCCATAAAATAACAAGTTGCAGCCAAATACATAAATTCGTCCTTTTGTTGCTGTGTATCTTGCATGTTTGCCAATTCCGACAAGTTTGCTGCAGCTAAACGATATTGTGGTGGTTTATTTTCCCATGCCACCCAAGCTAAGATTCTGAGCGCATCAGATTTATATTTAGATGTTGGATATTCTTCAACAATGTTTTGGGCAAAAGCCATAGCTTGCTCGCGTTTTTTTGCCTTAATTGCACATTTTGCACGTTCTATAATTATACGATCTTTTATTTTTACTGATACATTGTCGAAAACATCACTTAACATTTTATCGATGCGTTCGGAAGATATTTTACGATTAGACGATATCAATTCTATAGCCAATTCAACAATCTCTGGCGATGTAGTTTTTCGCAGTACATCGGAAAGAATTTCAAGTTGTTTGTTGGCATCTTTTGTCATTGCTGCACTAATTATATTTAGTTCTTCTTTATCGATTTCTGGTGCCAACGCTATTTCTAATTGTTGATTTATTACATATAATGCTTCGTTTTCTTTGCCCAAACGGAATAATACCGACGCACATTGTTTAGCGTACTGAAAGCCTTCGGGGGTACCTATGAACGTTTGAACTTTGCTTTTGAGCTCTTCGGCAAGCGTTTCTAAATCTTTTTCGTTATCGGTAGAGGATAACTTTACTATGTGAATGGCTACATCGGCATCGGCACTTGCCAACGAACTTTTTGCATACTGTTTGGCTTTAGCAAATTCGGTTAAAGCTTGTTGTTTTTCACCATTTTCAAAATGAATATACCCTTTTACCAGATAAAACCACGAAATTAGGGCTTCAGGAATGGCTTTAGAATTGAGCGTTTCTATACCTGATTTAGCCAATTCTCCTTTACCTAATCCACACATTATTAATGCTCTGCGAATTGTATTTGCTGGAGATAAATCAGTTAATGTTTTTACAACTTGTTCTGCTTTGTTGTATTCACCCAACGATATTAATGCATCGACATATACAGCATTTACAATCTTCGAATTTTCTAAATAAGGCGCGCGTTGAATATTGCTTTCTAAAATAGCTCTCGCCAAAGATGGCATTCCTGCTTCGATAGCTGATTTACCAGCTTGGCTTACTTCTTTTTCTAATTCGGCTTTTGGGGCGTTGGGTGTTGAAAATGGGGCAACTTGTCCTGTTACATTATTGTTCGACACTGTGTTTGTTGCCAATAATGTAGCACAAGTAGATAAAAAGGCAACAATAGCCACACTCTTCAAATGTTTATACATAGGTTTATACTCGTATTTTTATTGTAGGTTTTCAAGCTTTTTATGTTATTTAGTAATAGAAGATTGCTTTATTTTGTATATTTTTTGTCGTTGTTTAAATTAGAAACATTGTTAGCAGATATGTGCAAAATAAAAAAAATAATTTTTTTGTTGCATTTTAAAATCATAATGCTAACTTCTACTATTATGAAACCTCATAAATTAGCAATTTTATTTTCGGCAGTAACAGCATCGTTGTTGATGAGTGCTTGTTCTTCTACTAACGATACAGCTTCAAACAATGGTTTTAATTGTTTGGGTATTGTAAAGTATGAACCAGCAAGCTTTGCTCCATCGGGCGAATATTCGGCTGTTATCAGAACTGAAGATCTTTTTGGTATGGGCTTGCCTTCGGGAGACAGAACTTCGTTCCTTTGGGACGCAGTTGTAATCCAAGATTACTAATTCTCAATCCATACCCCATATTGAATTTTCTACCGTCTTCCAATCGATTATGTTTCGAAGGAAGACGTTTTTTATTGTCTAAATTGGCTTATATATGTTGAAGATTTATTGTATAGATATTGGAAATACTCGTACTCATTGTGCGACGGTTGCTTTTGATGGTTCAATATTCAAAGTTGAGGCATCGGCAGATTATATGAGCAATGAGTTTGCTAAAGAGTTTGTAGAGAAGTCGCTTTTTAGTAAATCGGGTGCAAGTGCAGTTTCGTGGTGTTCTGTTGTTCCTAAGTATTCCGAGTTGCTGAAGTCTGTGTTGGTTGGAATAGACTCTATGCAGTTAACTTGCGAAAATTCGCCTTTAGTTTTAGACATTATTAGTCCGACTCAATTAGGACAAGATCGCATAGCTGATGCAGTCGGTGCTGGTGTGTTCTTGGAACCGCCGTATATTGTTGTTGATATGGGAACGGCTGTAACTATAGATTTAGTTGATGGACAAGGTAGATACGCAGGAGGAGCTATTGCTCCTGGAATGAATGCGTTTGCATCGTACTTGAGTGAGCGTGCTGCACAACTTCCTGAGATAAATCCAGCAGAAGCTGATTGTTCGTTGGTAGTTGGCAAAGATACAAAACAAGCTATGTATGTTGGTTGTGCAAAGGGCTTTTGCAAATTGATAGATGGGCTTATCGACGATATTGCTAATACATACTTTGCTGGAATATCTCCAAATAACAAAACAATTTTTACTGGTGGTAGCGTAAGTTTGTTGCCAAAAGGGTGGTTAGGAAATAGAAAAGTAAATTTAAATTTGGCTCATATCGGGCTTGCAAAGGCTTTTGTTTATAATAGAAAGATTGTATGAAAAGAAAAATTTTAGTTTTTTTTGTAGCAGTTATTACTACTTTGTGTTTTGGAAAAAATGTAGTAGTTTCGCCTGAACTTTTGAAGCAAAAGGATAAATTTTCAGATATTAAACTTTTCGAGTCAAAACGTATTTATTCTGATAGAAATGCCAATATTGCGTTGTTGAAAGATTATGAGAATAATCCAAAGGCTTATAAAGATAATCAGCTTTTCCCTATCGCAATATGTTATCTGACTACACGCGATTTTTCAAAAGCAAAAACAGTTTTAAATAAATTGATAGGCGATGATGAACGTAATATAATTGTTTTGCGTACATTGGGTAGTGTAAATTTTCTGATGCGTGATTTAGATGCATCGATTGACGCATACAAAAAAGCAGTATCTCATGGTGATGAGTTTTCGGCTATATATTGTAGTAGTGCACTTACTTTGGCTAAACGTCCGGCTGAAATAAAACAGTTTTTGCCTATATTACAAAAATTTGCAAAGACAAATCTTGAAGCATTGAATGTATTGATAACATACACGATGCGTTTTAAATCGCCAGAAAATGAAAAAAATTTGAAAAATACTATAAAAGATGTAGATGCTCGAAAAGTATTGACATCGGCAAATCCTGAAAGTTTGCGTTTGCATTTGCGTTTGTATGTTACAAATCCTGATATTTGGACTCCATCAGCTTTGGTTGTTCCAGCAAGGGCTGCGGCACTTTTTGAAGATTGGATTTTAGCTGTTGATTGTTATAAAAAAGTTTTAAAAGCCGAACCTAAAAATTTGTTGGCATTGCGTGGAATGGGGCTTGTTCATTATCGATTAGGCGATGTAACAGCAGCATCTAATTCAATAAAAAAAGCCTACGAGTACGGTGACAAAGATGCTGCTATTGATGGTGTAGAACTTTTCTTATTGGCTAAATATCGCTTTATTTGGGATGAATTTAAAGATAAAATCGATGTATCAAAAGTATCTTTAGATATTCGTGCAGGCTTGATTCAATACGCATCTACTCAAAAAGATTGTGCCGATATGTTCTACAACGCAGTAAAAGACTCTTCAAGCGAGCCATTGTTTAAGGACCCCAAAGTGCGTTCGTTAATTCGTCAGTGTTTAGATGCTTATTCAAACGATGCTCGTGCTAAAGCAGTAGCCGAACGTTATTTTAATGCTACAAATTAAAATGAATCAGAAAAAGAAAAAAGTTGATTACATAGCGTTGGCGAGTCCATTTATGCGTATACCACGCATGAAAGTTAGTGGTGCGCGTGCGTTGTTAGATTTGGGTATAAAAGAAATTTTTGAGCTGAAAGGTAGAGACCCAAATTCACTTTTAGCAGATTACTCAAAAATTAAAAAGCCCGATGCCGATTTACTTGGGTATTTTACCTTAGCAGTAGAATTTGCAGATTCCGATTAAAGTAAATAATAAGAAAATGAAAAAAATAATAATATTGTCTGTTGTGTTATGTTCTTCTTTATTTTTGTTTGCTAAAGAAAAGGGGAAGTCGAATACTGGTGCTGAATTTGATATAGCTGCAATTATTTGGCCTGCGTATCAAAACGAACCTCGTTGGAAAGAGCTTGGTATTTTTGGTGATAAAGTTGGCGAATGGCAAAATGTTTATGAAGCAAAGCCAAAATTTAAAGGACATAACGAACCAAGAAAATCTCTTTGGGGATATGTTATGGACGACGATCCGAATGAAATGGCACGTCAGATTGATGCAGCGTTAGCATCAGGTATAAATGTTTTTATCTACGATTGGTATTGGTATGAGGGCAAACCATTTCTTGAAAATGCTCTCAATAATGGTTTTTTGAAAGCTAAGAATTGTCAGCGTATGAAATTCTTCTTGATGTGGGCAAATCACGATGTCAATTATCTTTGGAATAATAAAATTGCAAAAAAAGAAGTAAATCCACCTTTGTTTTCTGCAAAAGTATCACTAAAAGATTTCAAAAAAGTGTTAGTTCCTCGCTTTATTGAATATTTCAAAAAAGCAAATCATTACAAAATAGATGATAAACCAGTGTTTTCTATATATCACTTTCCTACATTCCTCAATGGTGTCGGAGGCGAGGCTAATGGCAAAGAAGCTATTGCGTATTTAGATAGCGAGTGTAAAAAAGCTGGTTTCAAAGGCGTGTATTTGATTGTTTTTGGACGTCTTGATAGCGATGTAAAGGTTGCGTCAATCAAAAATGATAAAAAGGCGGCAATGGATTATTATGGAGTGTCGGCACTGACTACATACAACTGGAATTACGGTACTTGGAACGAAATCCAAAAGGGAAATTTAACTTACATGAAGTGGTTTGCAATGGCTCAAAAAATGTGGGATAAATTGCATAGGGAAACTCAAGGTAATTTCTTCCCAAATGCAACGGTTGGTTGGGATACAAATTCGCGATACCCAGCAAATGTACTCGATCCTCGTGTAGATGGTTCTAATCCGAAAGATTTTGAAAAAGCTTTGCGAGCTATAAAGGAGTGGTCGTTGAAAAATTCAAAGGGACCTCGCTTAATTACGATAAATTCATGGAATGAATGGACTGAAGGTAGTTATTTGATGCCTGATGAAGAATTTGGTTATGGCTATTTGAATGCTATTTGGAATGTTTTTAAAGACGATTCAAAGTAAATAAAAAGGGTTATGATTATGAGGAAAAAGTTTCTTTTAATACAGCTCATAAGTATAATTACATTATCTTGTTTTTCGCAGTGGAAGCCAGCTGAATGGCCCATACTGAAAAAGTACGACAGTCAAAGTTTGTACAGAATTTCAATGCCTATTGGTGGTATTGGTACTGGTTGCGTAGGACTTGGTGGGCGTGGCGAACTTCGAGATTGGGAAATTATGAATGTTCCCTCTGAAGAACATTTCAAAGATGGCGAATGCAATAATACGCCTTACTTCTCAATGTGGTACAAGCCTCAAGGAGAAAATGCTAAAACGATAATGTTGGCTGGAATGCCTTACGAGTATGAGTATCTAAGCTCAGATGGCAATCCGTTTAACAATCATGGTATACCACGTTTTGAAAAAGCTGAATTTGCATCGGCTTATCCTTTCGGACAGGTGTTTTTTAAAGATAATTCTGTTCCGTTGCAGGTAACAATGAAGGCGTTTAATCCACTTATACCAGCCGATGCAGAAGCAAGTGGTCAGCCTATTGCTGTAATTTCGTACGAAGTAAAAAATAAAACATCTAAGCCAATAGAAGTTTCAGTTTGTTCTTTTATGCCAAACTTTATAGGCAATGATGGTACTGTGCGTCGTTTCGGATTTAAAAAATATAATGCAGTAGGCGAATATGAAAATCGCAACGAGTTTCGCTCTGAAAATGGAATAAGTGGAATTTTTCAGTATTCAGAAAAGGTAAATAAAAAATCTCCAGCATGGGGAACTGTGGCTATAACAACTTGCGAAAAAGGCGAAATTTCGCATAGAACATCGTTTGCATCGAGAACTTTGGCGCAAGCATTGCTCGATTTTTGGGACGACTTTTCTGCCGATGGAAAACTTACCCAGCGTACAGTTCCTAAGATTGACTCAACATTGTTTACATTTTATCCGTGCAACGATTCAGCATTGGCAGTTAAAAAAACAATATCTGCAAATTCTACGCAAACTTTTACTTTTTATATAACGTGGAATTTCCCAAATAGAACTGATTGGGTAATAACGCCGTCAACAAAAGATAAAAAAATTGTAGGTAATTGGTATTCGCAAAAATATTCTGATGCTTGGGATGTAGCACAAAAAGTTATTCCACAAATCCCTGAACAAGAAAAACGCTCTTTAGATTTTGTTAACGCATTGCTTTCTTCAGATTATCCCGATGCAGTGAAAGAGGCAGCTTTGTTTAATTTGGCAGTGTTGCGTACTCAAACAGTATTTCGTATTCCGAGTGGACATTTGATGGGATGGGAAGGTCTGTTCCAAAATAATGGTTCGTGTTATGGCTCATGCACTCACGTTTGGAATTACGAAGTTTCAACTGCATATCTGTTTGGCGAGTTGGCAAAAACTATGCGTGATGTAGAGTTTAATTATGCTCTTGATAAAGACGGGAAAATGTCGTTCCGCAAGCGTTTGCCGTTGTCTGCAGAAGATGACGGATTAGTTGCTGCCGATGGTCAGCTTGGATGTATAATGAAGTTTTATCGCGATTATCAATTTTCAGGAGATAAAAATTTTCTGAAATCTAATTGGGATAAAGTGAAGTTGGCTATGCAATATGCGTGGACTCCGTCTTCTTGGGACGCTGATGCCGATGGTGTAATGGAGGGCAAACAACATAATACAATGGATTGTGATTATTACGGACCTAATCCACAAATGCAGTTTTGGTATATGGGTGCATTAGCTTCTGCTGAGAAAATGGCTGAAGATATGGGCGATGCCGATTTTGCAAAAAAATGTAGAGATATTCTCAAAAAAGCATCGGCTTATACAGATAAAGAACTCTTTAATGGCGAATACTATGAACACAAAATAATCTCGCACAAAACTGGAAAATTTATTGATGAAAATACGCCAGATGATGAAATTCCAGTTTTCCAACTTGGTAAAGGATGTTTGGTAGACCAATTAGTAGGGCAGTATATGGCACATTTGTGTGGCTTGGGAAACTTAGCATCGAAAGATAACGCTCGCAAAACATTTGAAAGTATTCTCAAGTACAATAGATGTTCCGATTTTACAAAAGAATTTAACAATATGCGTACATATGTTGTCGGTAAAGAACGTGCCTTGAAAATGGCTGAATGGCCAAAAGGTAGATTAAAAATACCATTCCCATATTTTGCTGAAGTAATGTCGGGTTTTGAATATTGTGCTGCTACTGGTATGATTTTTGAAGGCTTGCGAAATGAAGGAGTTGAATGTATAAAAGATATCAGAGATCGCTTCAATGGTTTAAAACGCAATCCGTTCAGTGAGCCAGAGTGTGGCAGATATTATGCACGTCCTATGGCTGCGTGGTCGGCAATTCCTGCACTTGATGGTTTTACATATTCAAAGGGCGTTATGAAATTTTCAAATCGAAATGGTAAACATTTTTGGAGCAATGGTTATGCCTTTGGCAATTGCGAAATTTCAGCCCATAAAGTATCGTTGAGCGTTGTTGGTGGAAAGCTAAATTTAAAAACTCTTAAAATAGGTAATACTTCTTTTAAAGTTGAAAATTCAAACCTAAAAGCAGGCGATAAAATTATTTTCAAAAAAATAAAAATTTAAATAAAATAAAGTATGAAAAACGTTTTAAAATTATTCTTAAAAATAAGTGTTGCGTTTGCTCTTGTTACAAACTTTGTGCTTGCTCAAGACGATATATCGAAAATAGACAAAAATTTTGTAGTAGAAAAAGTCGGTAAAGTAAACGTAGTTTTTCGTGATGCTTTAAAAAATCCTTTTGTATTAGAGGGTTTCCCATTTCGCGAAGAGGGTAAGCAGTTGCGTCGGTTGCCATATTCCATTGCCGACAATAAAACTACGAGTGGAGGCTTGCGTAAACTATCGTATTATACGTCTGGTGGAGTTGTTCGTTTCAGAACAAATGCAAAGAACATAATATTGCGTGCAAAGATTCAAAATCGACAATTCAATATGGGACACATGCCATCTACAAGTTCATCGGGCTTCGACTTATTTGCCGATAATAAAGAACATGTAAAAACTGTAAATCCCGCTCATTATAAAAATGAAATTCCCGATCCACTCGTAACCAATCTACTTCGTAATGGGAATGGGCTAATGCGTGATTATTCGTTGTATATGCCATTGTTCAATGGTGTACTGAGTTTAGAAATTGGGGTTGATCCTAATGCTAAGTTTGAGCAACCAACATCTCATAAAATAAAAAAACCAATAGTATTTTATGGATCGTCTATAACTCATGGTGCGTGTGCATCGAGAACTAGCTTGTGTTATCCTGCATTGGTATGTAGAGATGTAGATGCTCCTATGGTAAATCTTGGTTTTGCGGGCAATGCAAAAGGCGAACCAAAAATGGCTGAACTAATTTCAAAATTAGATATGTCGGTTTTTGTTTACGATTACGATTACAACGCTCCTAATGCAGCACATCTCAAAAAAACTCATGAAAAATTCTTTAAAATAATTCGCAAAGCACAACCAAACTTGCCAATAATAATTCTCACACGCGTAACAAATGCAGGCGACGACAGAGTTGCTGTCATAAAACAAACTTACGAAAACGCCCTAAAAAATGGCGACAAAAACGTGTATTTTATAGATGGCAGAGATATGATGAAAGATATAGATATATCGATGCTTGCTGTCGATAAAGTTCATCCTAATGATACTGGATTTTATCTGATGTATAAGGGGATTCTACCAATAATCAAAAAGATTTTAAAAATTGATTAAACATTTTTATTTAATGAAAAAATTTTTTGAGAGATTGTCAGTGCGATAGTCTCTCTTTTTTTTAATGGCAAGTATTGTTCTATCAAAGTAAATATTGCGTGGACGTGTTTGTTTCTTGACAGGTGCAAATATTAGAAATAACATTTAACATCATTCTGTATATGAAAAAATATCTATTAACTATCTATTTTATCTTTTGTATAACTGCGATCTTTGCTGAAATAAAGATGTCGAAAATATTTTCCGACAATATGATGATACAGCAAAATCAACCTGTCGAAATTTGGGGTAACTCGGATGCTAATTCAAAAATAAAAATTTTAGCAGGTGAAGTTCAAGCTGAATGTAAGGCTGATTTAAATGGCAAATGGCGTGCGCAATTACCTTCTGCAAAAGGTTCGTTCAAGCCATTTAATATTCAGATTTTTGAAAATGGTAAACTCGCAAAGGAAATAAAAAATGTTCTTCGTGGAGAAGTCTGGATTGCTGGTGGTCAGTCGAATATGGCTATGGGACTGAGTGGCATCGAAGGGGCTAAAGAATTTGTAGCAAAAATGCAAGAAGGTAATGTGCGTTATTTTGTTCATCCATCGCCAATCGATAAAATGAAATCGATGAAGTCGGGCTTTGGTACTCAACCTTGCAAAGACTTTATTGATGGCTCAAAGTGGATTAGCGTTGATAAACAGAACGCTGGGGGTACAAGTGCTGTTGCTTTTATTTTTGCACATAAACTAATGGAGAAAATTAAAGCACCTGTTGGTATCGTTTTTACTGCAGTGTCAGGTTCTAAAATGGAATGTTGGGTATCGCAACAAACATACGAAACCTCGCCCGACTTTACATTAATACGAAAACAATTTGCCGAGGCCTTCAAAAACTATGATTACAAAAAATCTTTAGACGCCTTCAATGCAAAAGTAAAAAAATATAATGACGATAAAAAAGCAGGTAAAAAAAATCTTCCACCTGAATGGACTGTTCGCGATTTTATGCGTCCGTGGGCAGACTCACCATATATGTGGAAATCGCCATATATGTTTTATAATATCCGTATATACCCAATGCGTAATTACACAGCTAAAGGTGTTATTTGGTATCAGGGCGAATCTAATAAAGCTGAAGGGTTTGTAGATGCTTTCAAATGTTTGATTGGTCAGTGGCGAAAGTATTTCAATAATTCAAAACTACCATTTATCTGCGTACAGTTGCCTTCTTATGATTCAACACAATGGCCAGAAATACGCAAAGCTCAAAAGCGTGTGGCATATACAATACCTCAAACATACATTGTACCAACTTTAGATACAGGAAATCGTAAAGATATTCATCCAACCGATAAAATGAAAATCGGTGAACGTTTGGCAAAGAAAGCGTCTATGTTTGTCTATGGTAATCTGAAGAATTGTAAAGCTTCATGCGAAGTCGGCAAAATAGAATTTATCAATAAAGGTGTAAAAATATCATTTAATGATAAGCCGATAATAAAAGGAAAATTGCGTGGATTTGAAGTTTTGACAAACGGTAAGTGGATTTCTATTGATGAAAATATTGATATGAAAATAGAGAAATCCGAATGTATATGTGGTCAATGGTATGTTTATCTACAATTTCCAGCAATGAAGAATGTTGATGGTGTACGTTATCTCTGGAAAGGTTGGTCAAAGCCTGATGTTTGCTTGTTTGGCGCCGATGATTTACCTGTTTTTCCGTTTGAATGTAAGAAAAAGTAAAAGTTTTTTATGTGTTTTTTGCGAAAAAATCATCAAAAAAGTATAAAAAAGCGTTAAAAAAACATAAAAGAAAAGATTAAAAAGGGCGACAAAAGGTGTAAAGAGTCGCTCTTTTTTTGTAAAAAAGCGTAAAAAAAATGAAAAAAATAGTGGTAA
>SUVO01000015.1 GCA_015061955.1 Verrucomicrobiaceae bacterium | reverse complement strand
GTGCTTGTAGCTAAAAGAGCGTCTGCTCGGGTGGGCAGTGCGTAGCACAGCTCCACCAACTCGCAAACATCTCTTTTAGCAGACACCACACACGTTTTTTATTTCCCATTCCCTATGTTAGTCCTAAACTGATTGCGAATTTTTTATATAATTATGATAAAAGGCAATTCTTAGAATTGCCTTTTTTGTATATAGATTTACAAAAATAAAAGAAGTATTGCCAAGCAATCTTCGCCACTTAGAAATTTTGATCCATACAAGAAGCAGGCTCCTCTTGATATGCCGATGCAATAGGCTTTGCTGGAACACCAGCAACAGTCGTGTGAGGAAGAACATCGTTTAAAACAACGCTACCAGCACCAATCTTTGCACAATTACCAATAGTTATATTGCCAATCAACTTTGCACCAGCACCAATTAAAACACCCGATTTAATCTTTGGATGGCGATCACCAATCTCGTTGCCAGTACCACCGAGAGTTACTTCGTGTAAAATAGAAACATTATCTTCAACAACGGTAGTTTCACCAGCTACAAAAGATGTTGCATGGTCAAGAAGTATTCCACCACCAAATTTTGCAGCAGGATGAATATCGACTGCAAAAACTTCGCTCATCAAACTTTGTAAGTAGTAAGCAGTATGAACTTTCCCATTGTTCCAAAGCCAGTGTGCAACGCGATGAGTTGTTATTGCATGGAATCCTTTAAAGTATAAAATAGGATTCATAAAAAATTGGCAAGCAGGGTCGCGATGTCGGATAGCAACAATGTCTTTAACCACATTTTCTCTGATAGATTTATCGGTTGCAAAAGCCTCAGTAAAAGTGTTTATAATACCAATGTCGCGACGAGTACGAGATTCCAACTTTGCCGAAATTCTATAACATACGCAGTCAAATAAATTACTTCTCGATAAAAATATTTCATCGAGTAATTCAGCCATTGCGGGTTCATTTGAAGCCGCTTTAGTAGCCTCGTCAACAACAGAGGCCCATACACTGTCTGCGCTCATTATTTCTAACATAGTATTAATATACTTTATAACGGTGTAATTTTTCAACATTAAAGTGTTGAAAATAAAAGGGTATTAAATATACATATTGGGTATGAAAAATTTTTTAGTATATGTAGGGCTTGGAGTATTGTTTACCCTCGTTGGTTGCAATACACCACAAATTAAACGTGATGATATAAGCTTTGAAGGCTTAAAAACATTTTATGTTGAACAACCTCAAAATGGTAAAGAAATATTTAAAACATTTAATAACGAAGCTCAAGTAAGCGAAATATTAATTTCTGAAATTAAGAAAAATTTAACAGAAAAAGGATACATCGCAGTAGATGACAAACAAAAAGCCCAAATTATATTTGTGCCTGTATGGAGCGTCTCAATAAAAGAAGCAAATAATTTTGACGATATCCCACTGCCCGTTCCAACAATATCAAGTATGCGAACAAATGAACACGATACAAAGTTTTATGCAACACTCGAGTTGCAAGCATTCTTACAGGGCGATTCTAAATGGGGATGGAGAGGTTTTTCACCAATAGAGACATCGGCAAATAATATGACAGCCGCCATGCTGAAAAATCAAATTACATGGACACTTGAGTTTTTCCCACCAGAAAAATATCCAAATCCATCAACGCCAATCCTTCGTATTTTTGAATCATCAAAAGTAACAGAAGCCGAAATTGCTCAACAGAAAATAGAGCAAGCCCAAGCAGAAAAACAGAAACAGTTAGAACGTAAAAGAGGCATTGAACAAGCAAAAATAAACGCTCGAAAAAAACTTCTTGAAGCTAAAAAAAGTGGTAAAAAAGTAGAAGAACTTTCCGACGAACAAATAGAAAAACAATATAAGCCACAAACAATAGAGAGCTTAGAAAAATCGTTTGAAAAAGCATTGCAAAAACGTCAACAAAATAAATAAAATGAAAAGTATAGCAGCTGTTTATAGAAATTATGGGAAGCCTACCGAAGTAGTACAAGCCGAAGAAATTGAAGTTCCAGCACTTAAAGAAGGACAAATTTTAGTAAAATTTTTGCGTGCAGCAATAAATCCATCAGATTTGGGTATGATTGGTGGATCGTACGGTACGCTAAAAGAATTACCTGCAATAGCAGGTAGAGAAGGTGTTGGCGAGGTTGTTGAAGTTGCATCTGAAGCAACCATTAAAGTAGGTGAACGTGTACGTCTTTCAGCTGAATTAGGAACTTGGCAACAATATCAAGTGTTGGATTCGGCAAAAGCTATGGTTGTACCTTCCGATATCGACATAAATACAGAGTCTATGGCGTTCATCAATCCTCCAACTGCATTGTGCGTGCTTGAAGAGTTTGAAAAACTCAACGCTGGCGATTGGATTATCCAAAATGGAGCTGGTAGTGCGTTGGGGTACTTTATGATTCAAATTTGTGCATCGCGTGGGATAAAAACAGTAAATATGCTTCGCAATGCAGAAGCTAAAAGAGCTGAGCTCGAAAAAATCGGTGCAAATATAGTTGTTGATGAAAAAGATTTTGATGCAAAAAAAATCAAAGAAATAACAGGAGGTAAGTTGTTGTTGGGCTTAAATCAAATTGGAGGCGAAAGTGTCTCGAATATGATAAAAGCTATGGGCAACTCTGCTACAATTGCAACAATAGGAGCAATGGTTTCAGATGCAGTTCGTTTCCCTACCCGATTCTTAATCTTCAATGATTTACGCTTGCGTGGTTTCTGGTGGGATAAATATCAACGTACACACTCAAAAGAAGAAGTTGCATCAATTTTTGATAAAATCTTTGCAATGATAAAAAACGGAACATTGCAGGCTCCAGTTGACTCGACTTTCAAACTTGAAAATGTAAATAATGCTCTAAAACGTGCTTCAGAAAATTCGCGTATGGGTAAAGTAATGTTGGATTTCTAATTATGAAAAAGACCGAAAAAAAAGATTTAACATCGTTAACTAAACTTGGTGCAGGCAAAAAAAACAAGCCATCTAAAAAGCTCGAAGTATTCCCAAGTAAAACAAAAAACCAATACTTGGTAGAGTTGTTTACCGATGAATTTACATGCCTTTGTCCAATGACTGGTCAGCCAGATTTTGCCACAATAAAAATATCGTATGTACCTCGCGAAAAGATAGTAGAAAGCAAGTCGTTAAAGTTGTATTTGTGGTCGTTCAGAAACGAAGGTTGCTTTCACGAACACCTTACGAATGTAATTTTGCAAGATCTTACAAAAGCACTCGATCCAGTGTGGTGTCAGGTAGAAGGCAATTTCAATATTCGTGGAGGAATAGGCATAAAAGTTACTGCGCAAAGTGGAGAACGCCCAAGTAATATCTAAGCACAAAAAACTTTCAAAAATAGGAACATAGCAAATATGTTCCTATTTTTTCTTGTAAAATTGGCTCGTTGTAATTACTGTATAAATTATTATGAAAAGAAGAAATTTTTTACACTCGTTAGGTTTAGGTTCGCTGTTTGCAGGTCTTTCAGCAATTCCAGCACAAGCCGCAAAGATACGTCGTATAAGCCCAGCAAATCCAGAATCAAAGCAACAGGTTTGCTCAATGGCTCGTAGAATTTATAAGGTTGGTGACGAAGTAAAACTTGAAATAAATGCTACCCCAGAATTTATAAAAAAATTATTTCAAATTGATATAAAAGAAGACGATGGCGAATACAAATTCTCGCCTTCAAAACGTGCAAAATATACCATAGCAGATAATAAAATTACTTTCACATGGAAATTCC
Source organism: Verrucomicrobiaceae bacterium (assembly GCA_015061955.1). Classification (GTDB taxonomy): domain Bacteria; phylum Verrucomicrobiota; class Verrucomicrobiia; order Opitutales; family Intestinicryptomonadaceae; genus Merdousia. The sequence goes on along the minus strand of SUVO01000015.1, from coordinate 59,445 downwards.
AAAGAGAAGGTGGGTATGTTGTAATGCTCTTTTATAAAGATGGTAAAAAACAAGTACAAACCAAACGAAAGAAGAAAAGAACTCCAGCAGAATACTTCCCTGTATACGCCCTTGATGAAGACCTCTACAATTTGCGCGCATATAAGGGCGACTTCCACATGCACTCTCGCTTCTCAGACGGCAAACACGCTGCAGATACTATGGGAGTTAAATGTTTAGAGGTTGGTTTTGATTTTCAGGCATTATCTGACCATAGAACAACAAAAGGTTCGCAATTGCTTATCGATGAATTCAATCCATTGCCAATATCTATGCGTTGTTTCAAGGGTGAAGAATGCCACAAGGCTATTCCTCATGTTCATAGTATAGGAGCAAGCCAATGTATTACAGATTACATCGATAATAACAAAGAAGCATTTGAAAAACGCATCGAGGAAATATTACCAACACTTCCAAAAGATTTAACGCCTTTAGAGGCTCATTCGGTTGCTGGCTCGGAAGCTGAATTTGAAATTATCAATAAATTTGGTGGATTGTCAGCATTAAATCATCCGTTCTGGAGAATGGGTGAAAGGAATATACACCTTACTAAACGAGTAGTCCAAGTCCTATGCGAACGTGCAAAATTCGATTATCTCGAAATAGTAAATTCGTCTTGCAGTGATGATTCAACCGACTTGGCAATCTGTGCCTTGTTTGAAGCTAAAGATAAGGGTAAAGATTTAAATATTTTCGGCACAAGCGATGCCCATAGTAGAGATAGACTCGGTGAAGGCTACACAATAGTATTTGCAAAATCAAATGAATGGAACGATGTAAAAAGTGCAATCTTAAATAAGAAAAATGTTGTTGTAGAATCCCACGATAAGAAATTGCCACGTTTGTTTGGAAAAATGCGTTATATGCAGTTTGCGTATTTCTTGTATCAGTTCTTTTTCCCATTGCACGATGCGATTTGCCAAGAACAAGCAAAATTATTGAGTGCATGTATAAAAGCAAAGTATTCGGAAGAGTCGAAGCAGAAACTCGCTAAAAAATCGGAAGAAGTAAAAGCTTTATACAGAACATTCTGGGGTGCGTAAAAAATTACTTTACTATTGCGATAAAATTTAAGATAAGTAGACGTTATGGAATTAACATATACAAATAAAGTTGCACTCGTTAGTGGCGCAGGAAGAGGTATCGGCAGAGAAATTGCACTCGAACTTGCTAAAGCAGGTTGCACAGTAATTTGCTCAAGTAAAAATCCTGCATCTTGTGGAAAAGTTGCGGAAGATATAATAGCAAATGGTGGAAAAGCCGAAGCTATACCTTTCGACGTATCGAAACCTGCCGAAATCAAACAGGCCTGTGCAACAATTCTCGAAAAATACGATGCAGTAGATATCCTGATAAATAATGCAGGTATAACAAAAGATAATCTCTTAATGAGAATGTCGGACGAAGAATGGGACGATGTTATTGCAACAAATTTGTCGTCGGCATTTTATCTAACACGCAACCTCATTCGTGCAATGATGAGTCAGCGTTGGGGTAGAATTATAAATATATCATCTTTATCAGGACAAATGGGCAATGTAGGTCAAGTAAATTACTCGGCAGCTAAAGCTGGTATGATTGGCTTTACTAAGGCAGTTGCTAAAGAAGTTGCATCGCGTAATATTACTGTAAACGCTATTGCTCCAGGATTCATCGAAACCGACATGACATCTGTCTTACCAGAAGCTGTAACAAAAGCAGTGCTTCCACTAATCCCTATGAAAAAAATGGGTAAAACAAGCGACATTGCATCAACTTGTATGTTCTTAGCTTCAGATCAAGCTGGATACATAACAGGACAAATAATTGGTGTAAATGGTGGTTTATATATGTAAAATACGCCCATAAAACTTGCAAAAAAAGAACATTCTACGGAACGTTCTTTTTTTGTTTCTATAAGAAATATTTTGTTGAATAAAATAGTTTATTAAAGTGTAAAACAATACAGTTCTTTTTGAAAAAAATGCTTGCAATACACGCCAAAAAATAGAGGATATTTAGTTAAGGTCGGGTCCTATGCAATTTGCGAAAACGCAAACCCCGCCAGGTTCGGAAGGAAGCAACGGTAGTGATTTTCCAGATGTGCCGTAGGTAACCTGACCCCCTCTTATTTTTGTCGAAGCGTAAACGCAACTTTTATGAATGCTCTTAAAGAAAATATGAATGTTCCCCAACATATAGCAATAATTATGGATGGGAATGGTCGATGGGCAAAGCAACACAATAAATCACGCATTGAAGGCCATAAAAAAGGCGCTCAGCAAATAAAAAAAGTTTTAGACGGTGCCAGAAAATTTGGCGTAAAATATATAACGTTATACGCATTTTCATCGGAAAACTGGAATAGACCAAAAGTTGAAGTATCGGCTTTAATGCACTTGCTTGAAAAATCTATAAAAGCAAATGAAAAAGACTTTATAAAAAACGAAGTCCGTTTTGAAACAATAGGCGATATTTCAGCACTTCCATCTTACTGTCAAAAGGCAATTGCTAAAATAAAAAAATCAACTCAACATTTCAATAAGCAAACCTTGATATTAGCTTTAAATTATGGTTCGAGAGATGAAATAACAAGAGTCGTAAAAAAGTTAATAACATCGGCAGAAAATAACGAAATATCTTCAAAAGATATAACTTGGGAATGTATACAACAAAATTTAGATACTGCTCACATTCCCGACCCTGATCTTATAATTAGGACTTCAGGTGAAAAGCGTTTGAGCAACTACCTAATGTTGCAAGCTGCATATGCGGAATTTTACTTTACCGATATACTTTGGCCAGATTTTGATGAACAACATTTACATGATGCAATACAAGAATATGCAAATCGTGAACGTCGATATGGTCTAACCTCTGAACAAATACAAAAACAATGTTAGCACGAATATTTAGTACAATAGTAATTTGGGCAATAGCTGTAATTGCTATTGTTTATGGGAAAAGTTATGGATTTGCTTCAATGATAATGATACTTTCATTAGCTGTAAATTACGAAATATGTACACTTCTAAGAAAAGCTAATTATAAGCCAATTCTTTGGTATATTCAGGTAGCTACTGTACTAATATTTGCATGTAGTACAAATAATCCACTAATCCCGTTGCCATTAAATCATTTTATAGGCGATTTAGTTTTTGCCATGGCTGTAACGCCTTTATTTATAATGATTGTGAAAGATCCGTACGGTGATTATGTAAAACAAACAATAGCACCAACAGTTGCTACAATATTTATTAGTCCGTTCATGCTGAAATTTTATGCGTTAGTAGCATCTGGATATGATACATACGAAAATATAATGTTTGCAGTTTGGATAATTGCAGCAGCAAAGTTTTCCGATATAGGCGCTTACGTTATAGGATGTGCATTTGGTCGCCATAAAATGGCACCAACAATGAGTCCTAACAAAACTTGGGAAGGCGCAGTAGGTGGAATAGTATCATCAGCAGTTATAGGAGCATCATTTGCGTGGATTTGTGGAAAGTATGGGATTTTTTACAAAGAAATCACACCATTGAGTGCAGCAATAGTTTCAATTCCGATTGGAATGGTTGCAATAGTTTCCGATTTGCTTGAGTCGGTTTTCAAGCGTAGAATGGATGTAAAAGATTCAGGCGCTATTATTCCAGGAATTGGTGGGGCGTTCGATTTAGCTGATTCGCTCATATTGTGTGCACCATTGAGTTATTTAATATACATTGGATTTTTTGTAAGTAATATATGAAAATAAAAAAACTTTCAATCTTAGGAGCAACAGGCTCCATTGGCGATAATACTTTAGACGTTGTTCGTGCTAATCCAGATAGACTTGAAGTAGTTGGTATAGCAGGTAAACACAACTTTGAAAAACTCGCAAAAATTGCAAAAGAATTTAATGCAAAATATGTAGCAATTTACGATGAAGACGCATACTCAAAAGCAAAAACATCGGGCTTGTTCGATTCGTCTGTTCAGTTGTTCTGTGGCGAAGAAGGCTTAACAATAGTTGCAACTTTATCAGAAATCGATACCGTTGTTGCAGCAGTAGTTGGTACAACAGCATTAAAACCTACACTTGCTGCAATACAAGCAGGTAAAGATATAGCCCTTGCAAATAAAGAGCTTTTGGTAATGGCTGGAAAATTCGTAATGGGTTCGGCAAAAGAAAATAAAGTTCAAATGTTGCCCCTCGATAGCGAACATAATGCAATTTTTCAATGTCTTGTAGGAGAACGTCAAGACGACATCGCTAAGCTCTTAATTACAGCTTCTGGTGGAATGTTCAAAGATTATACTCTTGAACAAATGCAACAAATCAAGCCCGAACAAGCGCTAAAACATCCTAATTGGAATATGGGGCCCAAAGTTACAATCGACTCGTCAACCCTCGCTAATAAAGGCTTGGAAGTTATAGAAGCTAAGTGGCTTTTCGATGTATCACCAGATCAAATTCAGGTAGTAGTACAACGCCAAAGCATAGTACACTCAATGGTGCAATTTCGCGATGGTTCAATAAAGGCCCACTTCTCGCCTCCATCAATGACTTTTGCAATATCGCATAGCTTGCTTTATGGTAAACGAGGATTGCCATCGGTTGAAACTATCGACTTTACAAAACCAATGACTCTCGATTTTGCCCCACCTGATGTAGTGCGTTTTCCATGCTTGGCTCATGCGTTTTCTGCACTTCGCACAGGAGGCACTGCTACAACGTGCTTTAACGCTTCTAATGAAGTAGCTGTTGCCGAATTTATAAAAGGACGTTTGCCTTGGATTGAAATTGCAACTGTTGTTGGCAAAACACTTGAATGTACAGAACATCTCGATCCTCAAACACTCGACGATGTACTTCAAGCAGATGCTTTAGCACGCAGAAATGCTTCCGATATAATAGCAAAACTTGGATATTAATAAATGAATTTCTCTATATTCTCAAACTTCTGGGGATGTATTCTAATTATCCTGCTGTTTGGTGGTTCGATTTTCATTCATGAACTCGGACACTTTTTAATGGCAAAAGCATTTGGTCTAAAAATATTGCGTTTTTCAATAGGTTTTGGTCCAAAACTGTTCCAGTGGCAAGGCAAAGATGGTTGCAAATATATGGTGTCGTTATTGCCCTTAGGTGGTTATGTTGCAATTCCTCAACTTGTGGATTTAGGGAAATTAGAAGGCGAAGAAGATGATGATGCAGAAAAAACAGCAAATCTACCAAAAGCAACATGTCTGGCAAAAGTCTGTGTAAGTTTGGCTGGTGCATTATTCAACGTTATATTGGCATTTATATTGGCAATTGTTGTGTGGTATGTAGGCGTTCCCGAACAAGAAGTACTACGTGAAACTCGTGTTGGTGGAATGGAAAACATTGTCGATGCTCATGGTATAGAGTATGAGTCTCCTGCTAAATTGGCTGGAATAAAAGAAGGCGATAAAATTCTGTCAATTGATAATCATAAAGTAAATTCGTTTGAAGATATAATTGAACAAATAGCAATGGGTTCGGGCAGAAACGCAAAAGATGAACCTCTTGCAAAAATAGAAATATTGCGAAACAACAATAAACTAACATTCGATGTCCATCCAAAATTGATAAAAACCAATATATCTACTGGCGATGAAATTAGAATGATTGGTGTTCAACCTGCCCGACGTATGATTGTTGATACAATTATGGAAAACTCTCCAGCACAAAAAGCTGGGTTTAAAGTCGGCGATGAAGTTGTAGGTATAAACTCTCAAAAAATTTATGCTCCATCGCATTTATCAAAAGTACTTTCGCAATACAAAAACGACGAAAGCGTAAATGTAAATATCTTGCGTGATAAAAAATCGTTAATTTTAAAAACTACGCCTAAACGCATATATTTAACTAAACAACTTTTAAGTTTAAAATTCGATAATAAAGAAATTCGATTGTTAGAAATAGACTCGCCTAATAAATGTATTAAAGTCTTTTCAAAAACACCAAACCAAAATGTAGATATTGCCGATGTTCTATATCAGATTAATGGCAAGAAAGTGAAAACTTTTGCCGATATAAAATCAGCTCTGGCTGAAAATAAAAACGATACTCTAAATTTTGTAGGTACTAATTTTGAACTTAAAGATATTCATACAACAAATATGTCGATTAAAGAAATCCCACAAAAAAGTAGAATAATGTTGGGATATCAGCTAAAAGATATAACGGTTGTACGTCATCCTTCTGTTGCAAAACAGTTCATAACGTCTATCGAAAAAGTTGTAAACGCTCTAACGAGTTTGATAAATCCTAAAAGCGATATTGGTATAAGCTCGTTGGCTGGACCTGTCGATATAGGCAGAGTCATATACAAATTGTCCGATACTGCAATAATGTTGGTTATTTCGTTTACCGTACTGCTCAATATAAACTTGGCAGTACTCAATCTGCTACCCCTACCAGTACTTGATGGTGGGCATATAGCATTGGCTATAATAGAAAAAATACGTGGCAAAGCTTTACCAAGTAGTGTTTTTGCTATAATTCAAACTATTTTTGCCTTGATGTTTATGGCTCTTATGGCATATGTTGTGTACATAGGCTTTGCAAGATGGAACGGAGACAACATTCTTGAAAAACATAGCGAAATTTATAATCATTATAACATAAAAACTAAATTTTAAAATCATGGAAAGCTATTGTAACTCTCGAGTTAATTGCGTAAGAATAAAAAACAACCAAGTAGATGTTGGTGGTGTAAAAATCGGTGGAAACGCACCGATAGTTGTACAATCGATGACTAACACAAAAACTTGCGATGTTGAAGCATCGGTTAAACAATGTATAGATCTTGCAGAAGCTGGTTGTCAAATTATTCGCTTAACTGCACAGAACCTTGAAGCAGCTAAAGCGTTAGGAGATATTTCAAAAAAATTCAAAGCAGCAGGTTTTTCAAATCCATTAGTTGCCGATATTCACTTTTTACCTCAAACTGCTATGGAAGCAGTAGAACATGTCGAAAAAATCCGTGTAAACCCCGGAAATTTTACCGACAAACGTCTCGATGGTAAACCAGATTACACTGATGCAGAATACGAAGCCGAGCTTGAAAAAGTTCGTCAAAAATTCACACCATTAGTTTTGCGTTGTAAAGAATTAGGTAGAGCTATCCGTATTGGCACAAATCATGGTTCGCTATCCGACAGAATTGTGCGTCGTTATGGAGATACATCGTTCGGTATGGTGGAAGCCGCATTTGAATTTGCAAGAATTTGCAGAGACTTAAATTTTCATAACTTCTTGTTCTCGTTCAAGGCAAGTAATACCCGTATAATGACACAAACTTATCGCCTTGCTGTAAAAATGATGAAAGAAGAAGGCTTTAGTTATCCATTGCATCTCGGTGTTACAGAAGCTGGCTTTGGCTTAGATGCTCGTATAAAAAGTTCTATGGGTATTGGTGGTTTGCTTTTTGATGGCATTGGCGACACTATCAGAGTATCTTTAACCGAAGACCCTGTTGCAGAAATTCCAGTTGCAAAAAATATAGCAGAACTTGCCAATAAAATCCGTTCTGAAAATGCTCTGCCACAACCAAACGAAGATATAGACTTCTACACATATAATCGCAGAGAAACTATAAATATTGATTGTGGCAATTTCAAAATTGGTTCCGACAATGTTCCAGCTGCCGCAAGCTTTGGAGACGCAAAAAATGCCGACGTTCAATTCAACAATAATCAGGCTATTCTCTCTAATGGTGAAAATATAAAGATTGCCTCCTACGACTGCCCATGCAAGCTTGAAGACGATTTAAAACTTGGCAAAGTAGCTGCAGAAATTTCAACCGATTTCCTCCCTAAATGCAAACACTTGCTCGCTAACGAAAATCTAATTTTTGTTGCCCCTGCCCCAGTTGCAAAAAAACATGCCGTTGGTGAAGCTCGTGCATTTGTAGCCGAACTCAAAAAACTCGGGGGTAAAAATCCAATTTGGCTCAAGTTCGATTCTTCAAAACTTGTCGATAAAAACGTTTCAGAAATGGAACAACTCAACGAAGCTTCAATCTACATTGGTTCGCTTCTGGTAGATGGTATTGGCGACATAGTTTCTGTTGAAATATCTGGCGATGCCGAAAAAGACACTGCATACGCTTTAGCTATCCTACAAGGAGCAAGAGCACGTCGCTCAAAAGCCGAATACATAGCTTGCCCAAGTTGTGGCAGAACGCTCTACAATATTCAAGAAGCTGTCGCAAAAATCGAAAAGGCAACTTCGCACCTTAAGAATGTAACAATTGGTGTTATGGGTTGTATTGTAAATGGTCCCGGTGAAATGGCTGATGCAGATTTCGGTTATGTAGGTGGTGCCCCAGGTAAGATAAATCTCTACAAAAATAAAAAATGCGTAGAGGTAAATATTCCACAAGAACAAGCCATTGAACGCCTAATTCAACTAATTAAAGATAACGGCAAATGGCAAGAGCCCTAAAAAAGTGTGTGGACGCACCACTTTGCGAATAAAGATTCAAATAATGGTAAAGTAGGCAATGAAATTGCCTACTTTTTTTATTTAAATTCGCAAAGTGGTGCTTTTTTATATATTGGGAAGTGGCGAATATTGCTTGGCAATGCGTCTTTATCCAACTAAATCAGATTAAAACAAACTTGAAAACATAAAGTAAAAACGCACGTTTACCCTTTGATGTATATACGGTTGCCAAGCTCGTAAAAATCTATGCAAATAGAAATAAAAAATATTTAATAGAAATCTCAAACATTAGTTTTGTTTACGCAACGAGCACTCAAACGCTTTTTTATATGCAACACAACAACTTACAACACAAAAAACAAACAAACAAACATCGAAAAATCAAATAAAAAAATGGCATTTTTTCATAAAAAAGTATTGCGTTTTTTATGGAATTTTATAATGTATTTACAAGTGCTGGGCAAAATGAGTTTTTGCCTTTATTTAAAAGTTATCGGAGCTGTTTTACAGGGCTGAATATTAGCTTTTTGCACAAAAATTTAATTAAAAAAACAAATAAAATTACAATGCCTGAAGATATAAAAAATAATGATAAATACGATGCTTCCAAAATTCAAAAACTTGAAGGTTTGGAAGGCGTAAGAAAACGTCCCGATATGTATATCGGTGATACTAACGAACGTGGTTTGCATCACTGCGTTTTTGAAATAGTCGACAATTCTATCGACGAAGCATTAGCTGGTTATTGTTCGCAAATAAAAGTTACAATACATGGCAATGGAGCTTGTTCTATAGAAGATAATGGTCGTGGTATTCCAGTTGATATCCACCCAAAATATAAAATTCCAGCTCTCGAACTGGTTATGACAAACCTCCACGCTGGTGGTAAGTTTGGCAAAGGTGCATATCAGGTTTCTGGTGGTTTGCACGGTGTTGGTGCAAAGTGTGTTAATGCTGTTTCGGAATATTTTGAAGTTGAAGTACGCAAAGAAGGTAAAATCTACAAGATGGAATTCTCGCGTGGTAAAACTACAATGCCTATGACTGTCATTGGCAATACAAAGGGATCTGGTACAAAAATCACATTTATTCCCGATCCAGAAATATTTACGCTTACTCGCGAATTTAAGTACGAAATTCTCTCGAAGCGTTTGCGCGAGTTGGCATTCCTCAATCCAGGAATAACCATTACACTTACCGATGAACGCGACAACAAAGCTGAAGAATATCATTTCAAAGATGGTATCTCGGAATACGTTGAATTCCTCAACCGAAACAAAGTTGTGGTTACCTCAAAGGTAATAAGTTTTTCAGGTGAAGCACCAGCAGCAGAAGGTAGTGAATCGAAAATATTAGTTGATATTGCCCTTCAGTATAACGATTCGTATTCTGAATTAGTATACGCATACGCTAATTCAATTAACAACGTTGAAGGTGGTACACACTTGAGTGGTTTCAGAACAGCTCTTACACGTGTAATCAACAATTACGCAAAACAAAACAACATAATAAAAGATAAAGACCCAGCAATATCGGGTGATGACTGTCGCGAAGGTTTGACAGCCGTTATATCGGTTAAAGTTCCAGAACCACGCTTTGAAGGACAAACTAAAACAAAGCTCTCAAATGGCGAAGTCGATGGTATTGTACAAAAAATTGTTGGTGAAAAACTCAAATATGCTTTTGAAACAAATCCAAAGGGCGCAAAAAATATAATTGAAAAATGTATCAATGCCGCACGTGCTCGTGAAGCAGCAAGAAAGGCTCGCGAAACTGTACGTAAGTCGGTATTGTCGTCGGGAGGTCTTCCAGGTAAGCTTGCCGACTGCTCTGAAAAAGATCCATCTTTGTGCGAATTGTACATCGTGGAAGGTGACTCTGCTGGTGGTTCGGCAAAGCAAGGTCGCGATAGAAAGTATCAAGCAATTCTTCCATTGCGTGGTAAGATTATCAATTCAGAAAAAACCCGTTTAGATAAAGTTTTGAATAATAAAGAAATTCAAACAATTATCAAGGCTTGTGGTACAGGTATTGGGGAATCGGGCGAAGGCGCATTCGATGCTTCAAAAGCTCGCTACCACAAAATTGTTATCATGACCGACGCTGACGTTGACGGCGCACACATTAGAACGTTGCTTCTTACATTCTTCTTCCGTCAAATGCGTGGTTTGATAGAAAATGGATATGTTTACATTGCACAACCACCACTCTATCAAATCAAGAGAAAAAAGCGTGAACAATATGTTATGAACGATGCCGAAATGAATAAAATCTTGCTCGAGCTTGGTTCAGAAGATGTTGTTCTTACACGCTTGAGCGATGGAGTAGAAATTCCATCGCAAAAGCTCGATAAAATTGTTGAGAATTTCTCACGTTTGGAAGTATTGGGTAAAGGTATAACACGTTATGCTTGTCCGTTGACTACATATTTAGATAGTGCTAAAGACGGCAAATTACCAAAGTATATTGCACGTATCCGTACAGGAAATAAGGAAGAGTTTAAATTCTTGTATAACGATGAAGATCGTTCTTCGTTTTATATTCAGCAAGGAAATGCCGACGATATATTCGATGGCTCTACAAATCGTGAAGTATTAGATGAACAAGGCAATAAAGTTCAACAACGCATAAATGTTCATGAAATTTACGAAGCTACGCAAATTGAAAAAATACTTACAGATGTATCGAAGTTGGGTATCGATATTACATCGTTTGCACCATCAGAAAATCCAGTGTACACACTTTCAGAAACCATTGGTGAAAAGAAGAGTGTAATTGAACTAAATTCGATACTTGATTTGGTTACAAAAATTCGTGAAATGGGTCGCCGAGGTATAAAAATACAGCGATACAAAGGTTTGGGTGAAATGAATCCAAAACAACTTTACGAAACAACAATGGATCCAAACAAACGTTCGTTCTTGCGTGTAAGTATTGAAGACGCTGCCGCAGCCGATGCAACATTCTCAATGCTAATGGGTGAAGATGTGCCAATACGCCGTGCGTTCATTGAAGATAATGCCTTGAACGTTTCATATCTCGACGTCTAATTTGAAAGGTTTTGAAAAATGTATACAGAAAACGAAAAAATTATTGATTCGAGCATAACGCAAATTATGCAAAGTGCGTACATCGATTATTCGATGTCGGTTATAGTATCGCGTGCGCTTCCAGATGTTCGCGATGGTCTTAAGCCTGTACAACGTCGTGTGTTGTACGCTATGTTGCGTGAAGGTTTGCGTCATAACTCATCGTTCGACAAATGCGCTGGTGTTGTTGGTGAAGTACTTAAAAACTATCACCCACATGGTGATAGCTCAGTTTACGACACTCTCACACGTTTGGCACAAGACTGGGTAATGCGTTATCCACTTGTAATACCACAAGGCAACTTTGGTTCAATCGAAGGCGACTCACCTGCAGCTTATCGTTATACAGAGTGTAAGCTTGAAGAGTTAGCTGAAGATATGATGAGCGATATCGATAGCGATACAGTTGATTTTGTTCCAAATTATAAGGAATCCACAACCGAACCTTCTGTTTTACCAGCTGCATTGCCAATGTTGTTGATGAATGGTTCAACAGGTATCGCAGTTGGTATGACAACTAACATTCCACCTCACAACTTGGGCGAACTCATTGACGGTATCTGTATGTTGATAGATAATCCATCAACAACAATTCCACAGTTGATGGAAGTTATAAAAGGTCCAGACTTCCCAACAGGTGGTTGTGTAGTAGGTAGAGCAGGCATTGAAAGCTACATGAAAACCGGACGTGGCATTGTAAGAATGCGTGGTGTTGCAAACGTTGAAGAGCTTAAAAATGGCAAAGAACAAATTGTAATTACCGAAATTCCATACAATGTAAATCGTCAAACATTAGTTGAAAGTATTGCTGATTTGGTAGCTGAAAAAGTGCTTACCGAAGTTAGCGATATTCGCAACGAATCCGACGAAAACACACGTGTTGTAATAGAGCTCAAGCGTGGTGAATCGCCAAGAGTTGTAATGAATAAACTCTTTAAGCATACACAATTAGAAGCTTCGTTCGGTGTAATTTTGTTGGCTCTCGATAAACGTAAGCCAAAGCAAATGAACATAAAAGAAATGCTCGAATGCTACATTGAGCATCGTAGAGAAGTTGTTTATCGTAGAACTGCTTATCTCTTGCGTAAAGCAGAAGACCGAGCACACATCTTAGAGGGTTATAAAATCGCTTTCAATAATATTGATGACTTCATCAAAATAATTAAAGACTCAAAAAATAAAGATGAAGCCAAAGTAGCCTTGATGGCAAAATATCCGCTCTCAGAACGTCAAGCAAATGCTATATTGGATTTACGTTTGCATCAGTTGACAGGTCTCGAAATCGAAAAAATCGAGAACGAGTATATGGAATTGATGCGTTTAATTCACGAGTATCGTTCAATTCTCGAAAACGAAAAGAAGCTTTTGGGTGTAATTAAAAAAGAGCTTATCGAAATGAAAGAAAAGTACGACTCCCCACGCAAAACACAACTCATTGCTGCCGAAGGCGAATTCCGTATGGAAGACGTTATTGCAAACGAAGGTTGTATTATAAGCGTATCGCACAACGGCTTTATCAAACGTACAAGCGTAAGTTCGTATCGTTCGCAAAAGCGTGGTGGTAAGGGTGTAATCGGTAGTGGTCAGTACGATGAAGACTTCATCGAACATATCTTTACTGCCTCTACACACGACTACATAATGTTCTTTATGAACAATGGTAGAGTGTACGTAGAAAAAGTTTACGAAATTCCAGAAGGTAGCAGAATTTCAAAAGGTCGCTCAATCAAAAATGTACTTGAATTGAAACCAGATGAAAAAGTTGCAGCAATGATTTGCACAAAAAATCTTGAAGATGCAAATCTCGCACTTGTAATGGCTACAAAGAATGGCGTTGTAAAGAAAACAATGTTGCCAGAATATAAGAATTGCCGTAAAGGTGGTATTAAAGGTATTGCACTCGATGAAGGCGACGACTTAATCGGCGTAGTTCTCACAGAGCCAGAAGCAAACATAATCTTGGTAACACACGAAGGTATGTCTATTCGTTTCAACGAAGCTGATTTGCGCGCATTGAGTAGAGATACGCGCGGTGTTCGTGGTGTAACACTCAAGAAAGATAACGATTGCGTAAAAGCTATTGTTGTTGTTGACTCAAATTCAACACTCTTAATTGCAGGCGAAAATGGTCAAGGCAAACGCTCTAACTACGATGAATATCGTGTACAAAATCGTGGTGGTAGTGGAGTTATAGCTATCAAGACAAATGGTGTAGCTGGCGCATTGTCGGTTCGTGAAGATGACGAAGTGATGATGTTCACTCTCCATGGTCAAGCAGTTCGTTCGCCAGTTAAAGACGTAAGAGTAATCGGTAGAACAACACAAGGCGTTCGCTTAATCAATCTCGCTGAAGGCGATAGCTTAATAGGTATCTGTAAGATTGTAGATATACGCGATGGCGAAGAGGAATAAAGCCAAATAGCTTGTTCTGATTAAATAAAAAATGGAAGCTAATATTAGCTTCCATTTTTTTGTTATGTTTAATTTTTTATTTTCCTTTTGGAGAAAACCTACAAAGCTCTGCACATCGATTTACAATGGCTCGCTGATTTATAGGTCTGTTGTTTACAACATCCCAAGCTAAAATTAAATACTTAATTTTACCCTTTGGATTTGGTTTGAAAATAGTAACAGCGTTTTTGTCTAAAACAACATCGCCTGCAACCGATATACCAAAGTGGTGTGGTTCAAAAACGTAGAGAACACTGGAAGGGTCCCACATATAACGGTCGAGTTCGGCAGTAACCTTTGATCTTTCAAAAATTCTATAAACATAAGCGTTGCATGCAAATGATGCTGGATTATTTTTTGCATCGTAGAAACCATGCATAACTTCAGCATACGGGAATTGCAAATACAAACCAACTTCAAATGGGCTTAATACAATATCAACTGGCGTATTCGACAAAACATAAGTCGAGCTTGGAGGGTCAATTTTTATATTGTACTCAGGCTTAATTTTATCACCTTTACTTCCCCAAAATTTATGTGGAGCAAAACCACCACCCATAATTGATATATATTTAACTTTCTTAGCAACTAACTCTTTACCAGAAAGCGATGAAATATCGTCGGGTTGAGATTGCAACAAACGAGCAATGTTCGACAAGAAGCCAACAGATATATAAACAACTGAATTGTCTGGTTGAGCAACTAAAGTTTTGCGAAGTCCTCGAATAGAATCTTCAAATTTTTCGTCTTTATTTTTTAATGGGAAACGCAATGACCCATCTGGATTTTTTGCTTCAAGAGTTTTTCTATTGAAATGACCATCTTCTTTAGCAAAACCGTCTTTAACCATAAAAATTGGCAAATTGTCAAAACCATAAAACTCGCTGATTAAACGAGTAAATTTTGGAGCGTATGGGTTGTCTTTATTTATTGCAACACATAACAAATCGGCTTTGCCACTTTTTACATAACTCAAAAGCATTTGAAATGCAACAACGTCGTCGCAATCGTTACCCATATCGGTATCAAATATAATTTTTTGAGGAACAGCCATAGCTATGGATGAAAAACAAAAACTCAAAACAGTTAAAATTTTATTTTTTATGTTCATTTATAATTACTCCATATCTTAAGTTATTAAAGGTATGCAAAAGCTCTGAATGCCCTAAATGACGCATCAAACCTCCCACACAAATTAAAGCAGATACTAAAATATCAGCCCTACTCTTTGCAATAAAAAATTTTTTCACACGCTCAGATACTGACATTTCAGATAAAACATCTACAAATGTTTCAATATCGCTCAATAAAATTTTGTTAGAAATAACACCATTGATTTTTTCGTTTAACAATCTTGCTGCAACAACTGCACCACCTGCCCCAACGAGAATATCACTCTTGTCTTTAGGAATATTAGCAAATGCTTTTGCAACAAAATCTGATATTTCGGTACGCGTTTGTTTTGATATTTTTTCAGATGTACAAAATTTTTTAGTAACACTTACAGCACCAATAGGCAAACTATACGCACCTTTCATTGTAAACGAATTACCAAAAACAATCTCCATACTTCCACCACCTAAATCGAAATATGTTTTTGTTGGGGAGTTAGGTATAGCATTGTCGGAACACGCCCCTAAATACGATAAGCGTGCTTCTTCGTATCCTGACAAAACATTAATAGCAACCGATGTTTTTTCTAAGACATCGGCTATAACATCTTCTTTATTCGGTGCATCACGCAAGGCACTTGTAGCAACTGCTATACTTTGAAAATTATTACAATAAGCCTTTGCTTTTTCTATCAAAACCTCTATTGAATTTGCAATTAGTGTTGATGCGTTTTCTACAAGTATACCACCACCTGCAGAAATTCTACTTTCTAAAGAGTGCTCAAAAAGTTTTTCAATGTTACCTTGCTTATTTACACGAGCAAGCAAACACTTTATTGTATTAGAGCCTATATCTATAACTAACTTCACAAAACAAAATCCTCTGGAGCAATTATAACTACAAACTCACCCTTAGTTGATGCCGATTTTAAGGCACTTTTTATCTCGCCCAATGTTCCGATAAAAAATCGCTCGTACATTTTAGAGATTTCTTTTGCAACACAAGCTACTCTGTTTTCACCCAAAACCTCAATAGCATCATCTATAAATTTTTCTATTCTATATGGAGATTCATAAAATACGAGCGTATGTGGAAATTCTTTGTGCTTTTCAAAAAAGTTTTTGCGAGCCGATGTTTTGGGAGGAAGAAATCCCGAGAATAAAAACGAATTGCTTGGCAAACCAGATGCCGACAACGCCCCAACAAACGCACACGCACCGACAACAGGAATAACATCAATGCCCTCAGCTCTACATGCGCGTACAATTCTAAAACCAGGATCACTAATACAAGGTGTACCTGCATCGCTTACCAATGCTATATTTTTGCCCGACTTTAATTTTTCAAGCAAAATAGGTGCAACTGCACGTTCGCGAGAATTTTCGTTTACAAACATTTCTTTAGAAATGTCAAACTTTCGCAACATAGCCCCCGTTACACGAGTATCTTCGCACACAACGATATCGCACTCACGCAAAACATCTAATGCACGTTGAGTGATGTCGGATAAATTTCCAATTGGAGTTGCAACAATGTATAATTTTCCTGTTTCCATTTTATAAATCTGCTATTTTTTTGAATGCACGTTTTTTATTTATTAAAAATTGTTTTTCAGAATTAAAAGTACTCGAATTAAATATGCCATACTCGCATAAATCAATCAATGGAGTTATAACAAAATCTCTGTTTTGCCAGTCGATATGAGGTACGTTTAAAACAGGATCAGATATGCTTTTGCCTTCAATAAAAATAATATCTAAATCTATCGGGCGTGGAGCATTTCTAAACGAAGCTTCTCTACCCATATCAGATTCAATTTCTTTACAACGTTTCAATAAATCAAAAGCATCTAATTCAGTAGAAATTGCTATTGCCGAATTATAAAAGTTGTCTTGTTGCTCATAGAATGCAGGTGGAGTTTCGTAAACACACGCTTTAGATTGAATATTAGCAAATTCAGAAACACGCTTACAAGCTTCGCGTAAATTCTGAAGTTTATTGCCCATATTAGAGCCTAAAGCTAACACTACTATTGCCATTTTATTTTATGTAAAAATCTCTTTTGCGATGAATTTTTGTAGATATTTTTGCAAACTCGAAACCAACATCTACACCAAGTTTTACGACCTCGACTTCAACTTCTTGCAAAAGCTCGAAGCGTATAAAAAGACGTTCGGCAATCATGTCGGCAAGTTTTTCGATTAAGCGAACACTTTCACCAGAAAGCACACCTTCGGCTATTGCCATAGCTTGAGGATAATCAATGGTATCTTCAAGAGCATCGGTTTTTGATGCTCTGCGTACATCTAAGAACAAACGCATCGACACTTCAAAATCGTGCAATTCGTTGCGTTCAAAAGCAAAGCAACCATGTTTACCTTTAAGCTTAAGACCTTCAATTATAATTTCGTCCATAATTTAAATAATTTTTGAAATTGTTTTTATTGCAATAATGTTTGCATCAACATTGTGAACACGCAAAATATCGCAATTATTTTTAGATGAACAGTATGCACTAATAACAGCAGTTGCCGTATCACGCAAAGCAAAAGAATCGCCTGCAATATCGGCAAACATCGACTTACGCGAAACCCCAAGCAACACACCAAAGCCAAGTTGTTTTATTTCGTCGAGTCGGCGAACAAGCTCAAAGTTTTGTTCAACACTTTTACCAAAACCAATACCCACATCAACAACTAACATATCCTTGTTCAAACCTTCAGCCAAAGCACATTCAATACGTTTACGCATACCTCTGATAAAAAAATCAAAAAAATCACCATCAAATGCTTCACCTCGACAACAGTGCGTGAGGATAAGTGGAGCGCCAACTTCGACTGCTGTTTTCGCCATCTGATAACAATCATTTTTGCGAATAGCATAAACATCGTTTATAATATCGGCACCCTCTAATATTGCCATTTTTGCAACTTCGGGCTTGTATGTATCTACCGATATTGGCATATCCTGAAACTCTTTGCGAACAACTTTTAAACGTGGTAAAAGAATGTCAATTTCTTCATCAAACGTAAGTGGTTTTGCCTGTGGACGTGTAGATTCGGCACCAATATCTATTATATCAACACCTTTTGAAACCATATCTTCAGCGTGTTTCAAGGCCGAAGATACTTCAAAAAAATTGCCACCATCGCTAAATGAATTTTCACCTACATTTAAAATTCCCATTATCAATGGGTGATTTTTAGGCAACGGCAATTTTCTATTGTGTGGACTTTTCCAATTCATTGCAGTAGTTTTCCAATTTATTTTTGAAATCTTCCACCTCTGGCGTAGGATAGTTTTTTGCTAAGTCTCTTGCCCAACTTAATGCTTCATTATAACGCTCTAAGGCTAACGCATTACGCAAAAGTGAATGCTTTGCAGAATACCGATAAGCTTCGTCGACAAGTAAACGTGAATACATAACAGAACTCTGTGTATATTCTTTGTTTTTGTACAATGCTTCTGCAAGCTCCCAAACTGCTACAAAATCAGATTGATTACAATCTAAATAACTACGCAAAAGCAACACAGCTTTTGAAAAATCGCCCGATCGCGCAAATATAATTCCTTTAATTTTATTTGCTACATTTTTTGTTTCTAATTTTTTTGCTATTTTTAATGCAGTTTTCAGATCATTTGTGTTTATACATGCAAACGCCAAATTTTCAAGTTTAGCAAATGACGAATTTTTACCGTAGAATTCTAAAGCTTTTGAGTACGCTCCCACAGAAAAATATAAATCAGCTAACAACTCTAAATTTGATTTATCAATATCGTTGCAACTATTCAACATTTCTAACGCAGAAATAGCTCCGACCTTATCATCTTGGGCTAAACGAGCCTTCACAAGCAAACGCAGATAGTTTTTGTTTCTTGTCTTAGCAAATTGAAGCGATGCCAATTTTTCGGCTTCTGCCAACATATTCAAATCAATCATAAATCTTATTTTGGCATAGTAAAGAGCATCACTACGAGAAAAAATCAAAGCCTGATTACACATAGCCAATGCCGAAGAAATATCGCCTTCTTTTGCACAATGGTTAGCCATCCATGTTAGTATTTGAACATCGCTGTTTCCGGAAATTGCCAGAGCACGTGCAAACGCATCAAGGGCTTTCTGTTGGTCATTTTTTGCATAATATGCAAACCCCAAATTTTTGTATGCTAAAAAGAACTTTTGTTTTTGCAAAGCAAGTTCAAAATATTTTATGGCTTCGTTATGGTCGCCTTTCCTAAAATATGCATTACCTAAGTTGAATAACAATGGCGCCCCAGCCCAGCTTTTTTTAGATGCAGAAAGGAGTATTTCGCATTCTTCCGACACGTTTGAAGCCTTCATAGCTTTAGCGACTATTTCCGCTTCGTACTTATTCATTGTTGGCTTTGAGAACATATCGGAAACCGATATCTCTGCAAAAATAGATATAGGCAACAATAGTAAAAATGTTATAAAATATTTCATCGTATAATTTTAAATGGGACTTCTAAAACAAAACGAGCTTTCACAGGTTTGCCGTTTCGCAAAGGTGCTTCGTACAAAAATTTTTCAACGGCCTGAAGTGCTACTTTTTCAAAATATAAATTAGTTGCACTAATGACCGATTCTATCGACACCACGCCTGTCGAATCTATCAAAACTCGAAGTTTCACACTACCTTCTATTCCTCGTTTCAACATTTGCTTAGGATAGCGAACTATTGTTTTATCTAAACGGCGAGGCACATTATCAAGCATATCTAATTCAAAAATATCAGAAGTAAAACTATTTGCCGTATCAGTTGAAAAAATAGCCAACGAAAAATCTCCACCATCGTTTTTAGGCACAGAAATAGAAGCATCAGGCAACGACAAACTTGAAGCATTTATCGCTGGAACTTCTACTGGCAAAGCGTGTCCAATTTTAACATTTGAAACCATCGCCTTGATTTTTTTTACTTCGTTATTGAGCTTTACTTCTTTTTGTTGAGGCTGGTATTGAAAAATTTTCACAACATCATTATGAACATTTTTTTTTGAAGAAATAGACACTGCTTGCAAAACAAAAAGTGCAACAACAAAAACTATCGCCATAACCAAACTGCCGATTTTTACAAATGTTGTTTTTAATGTTGTTGAACTGCTCATTTTTTTTGAGTTGCTAAGTATATGGAAACACCACTTACCGATTTCACAGAATCGATTACTTCCATAAGTTTATCGGCTCTAACTGATTTATCGGTATAAATTAAAATTTTATCTTTATGTAATGCCTTTATTCGTTCTGGCAATATAGACAACGAACAAGGTTGTTCTTGAAGAAAAATTTCGCCTGATTTAGAAATTGAAACATTCAAAAAATCACTACTTTTAGCCGACGCATTAGATGCTTGTGGAACATCTATATCCATAGCTAACTTATCGGAAAACGCCATAGTTAGAATGAAAAAAATCAACAGAATAAACACCACATCTATAAGTGGAGAAATATTTATTTCTTCCACCTGCGCGTCATCTTGAAAATCTATATTTTGTTTTCTCATTACTTGCACTCCAACGATATTTTTTTCAATTTTGAAGTTAGTACTATTGCAGATATCCAAGCTGGAATAGCTATTATCAGTCCAGTTTGAGTGGTGAGCAATGCGAAAGAAATGCCATCAGAAACAGCCGCAGTATCTTCGGCAAACGCGATACACTTACCAATTCCAACCACAGTTCCTAACAACCCAATCATAGGTGCAGAAAATGCCAATATTTTTACAATCTTAACATCGTGCAACCGAGCTTTTATAAAATCTAAATTACAATGTTTTCCCTCTGTTCTTATTAAAATATATGTAGAAATTGCGAAATAAAACGCCACAATACCTACCACTGCCAATGCCGACATCAAACATATGGCAGAATCAAAAATATATAGAATATTATCTGTAATAGACTTTATCATTTTTTAGAAGACACACATTCAAACAAGCTAATGTGCAAATTTTCTACAATCTTTTTAATTTTACGCGATAACAACGCATTAGCAATCAACGCAGGAATTGCAACAATCAAGCCATACTCGGTTGTTATCAAAGCCTCAGCTATACCATCGCTTATTTCGTTAGTCTTAGAAGACGCCACCGAAAGCTCTGCAAAAGTTTTTATAATACCACTTACTGTTCCAAGCAACCCCAATAAGGGCGAAACAGCCGCAGAAATAGACAAAACTTCTATCCAACATTTCAACTGCACTTGTTTGCGACATACAAAGTTGAACGCCAAATCTTCTTTCTGTTTTACCGACATTTCATCGTTTATTGTATTGAGAAATTCTTGATTAAAATTAGCCATTGATTTTTTAGTCGACACCACTACCAACTGAATACATTTCAATACAGTTACCAAAATAGACAATACTCCCAACAATAAAATTGGATAAATCCAAATCCCCCCTTTTTCAACTTTTTCTAAAAATGTTGTAGCATTGCGTTCAGATTTCTCTAACTTACCAAACGATAAATCAACAGGAATTGTATTGCTTTTACCATCTATAAAACTATTTATTTCTTCGGCATATTTACTACCATAAACAATATTTGCACTACTTAAAAAGCCACTCTTTTCTGTACTTACAAAATATTTAAATCCACCAACGCTAAATGCTTTACCTTGTAAACGTTCCTTTGTTTTAACATCGAAAGCTGTTACTGGAAATGTAGCGAGCGATAACTGGCAAAAGCTATTTTGCATTTCCGATTTCATCAACGCATAAATTTCTCCAGACGAAGTCGATGGCTGAATGCTTTTACTGCTAATTCTTTCAAGCTCTAACGACAATTCTGAACATAAATTTTTATAAAACAATCGGCTATCTTTCAGATTTGAAACTGCTTCTGCCCCACGTTTTAATTGCAACAACAAATCTTTTGCTTTTTCAATTTCAGCACAGACAACATTATACTGCTTTTGTTTCTCACTTATAAGTGTATTGTGTTTTTTCAATGCGTCAGAATACTCGCGTTGAGCTTGTTCTAATTCGCGTTTTGCAACATCTATTAGTTGCGAGTTTGCTATGCAAATATTGGCACATAAAAATGTTAATAAGAGGATTAAATTTTTTTTCATTTTTCAATCCTTTCTTCGTAAAACTTTTTCATATCAGCACGAATTACATTGCCTTGAACAACATCAGTTGAGTTTTCCTTTTGAGCCTTCACCTTCAGAAAAATCCCAGAAGAAACCATATTGTTTTCGTACACAACCTCCTTATCTGTACGTTTAAGAGCTTCTAAAAATGCCAAAGTAGTTCGTAATTTTTCGGGGACAGTTTTGGCTGAGAAATTTTCCATTTTAAATTGTTTTCTCAAACTACAATCTTTAGGAAGTTGCAAATACACTGTTGTATAAAATTTATCGAGATACTTCGATATCAAATCTATATTTTTTATATCAGATTTTATCGATACCGACAACTCTTCATTAGCCTTTGATACAGCTTTATTCGATTTTTCCAACTCCTCGATTTTTGAATTTAATGTAGACAAATACAGGCGTGCAGAAGTACAAAGTCTATCTAAATTTTCCACTTCTTTTATTGTCTGCATTTCAGTTTTTGCAGTAAGCGTACGAAGTCGTACAGCCTCTTTCATTATGGCATCAGCCTGTTGAAAATCGTTCGCAAAAGTTGGAACAACAATCAGTAAAATAAAAAATGAAACTAAAATTCTCATAAAAATTAATCAATAATCCAGTTGTAATGATAATCTGACAACAATCTTGCTCCAGTGCGTTCAACAGCAACATTATCTTCAATTCTACACCCACCGATACCTTTATAATATAAACCTGGTTCAACAGTTACTACATTGCCACACTCCAATGTGCAATTGCGAATACCCAACGAAGGCGCTTCATGTACATCTAAGCCTAAGCCATGTCCAGTGGAATGGAAAAAACCTCCCCAACTACCTCTAATTTGCTTAGTTTTATAACCTTCATCTTCAAAATATTGTACTACTGAATTATGAATGACAGCGCCATTAGCACCAGCTCGAACACATTTTAACGCATTCTGTTGTGCTTTCAAAACACATTCAACAAGTTTCTGTTGTTTTTGCGATGGTTCGCCCTTGAGAAATGTACGTGTCATATCGCCAAAATATCCAGTACTTCGCAAACGTGGAAATATATCGAAAACAATTAAAGAATTAGCCGATATAACCCCATGCCCAACTTCGTGTGGGTCGCATGCCTGATTTCCCGAAGCTGCTATTGTATCTAAAGCATCGGCACCCAACGATATTGAAAGTTTTTCTATTTCTGATCGTAAAAATTCCGATGTTAAATTCTCGCCATCATAAACAAGCACGCCATCACGAATATCCGATACACGCAAAATGTCTTCAACTAAGCTAAAACAAGCCGACGCCACATTATTTGCTTTCTGAATTTCTTTTATCTCAAATTGCGATTTTACTGCACGTTCTTCAAAGAACTCTCCTTCACAATATTCAATGCTAATTCCCCTTTCGAGAAAATTATTAAACATACCTACTGGAAAATTTTCGGGAACAACAATTGAACGCACTTTATTTTTCTTTAACAAAGAAACAACAGCGTCGAAATAAGTTTTCTTGGTGTTCTTAGGCATCTGAGCAACAACTTCCGAGTAATCAAAAATGCAATCTAATCTAGAAGTTCTGCGAGCTCTACCAATTTCTAACGGACTTAACAATGCACATTTTTTTCCATTCAACGTAAAGCAAAAAAAGTCGTCATGAATAGATACTCCAGCAAAATAAAACATATCTGCCGATGTTCTTGTATTACCGTAAAGTAGAATTTCACTTTTCATTGTTTGACTTTCAAATTAGTGTTGCGAAAATTGTATAAATTTACAATCCTTAATGTATGCTTTTAAATATGAAAAGATTTTGGATAATAATAACATTTTTGCAAGTCTTGATATTTGCATTAGTTTCATGCTCAAAACAAGCAAATACTACATCTACAAATAACGTATACGAGCTTACATTAGGCAATAAGACAATATTTGCAGAAATTGCTATTAGCGAACATCAAAAAGCAAAGGGATTGATGTTCCGTAAAAGTATGCCCGAAAATAATGCTATGATTTTTGTTTTCGATACCCCAAAAGAAATGTCGTTTTGGATGAAAAATACCGAAATACCACTCGACATAGCTTTTCTTACTAAAGATGGTGAAATTACCGAGATAAAAAAAATGTATCCACACAATTTAAATCCAGTAAAATCGGCACGTTCAGACATTCTTTATTGTATAGAAACTAATGCTGGTTGGTTTGAAAAAAACAACGTTAACGTTGGCGAAAAACTCGATATGCAAACCTTCTATAAAATTCTAAAAATACGAAAGGCAATAAAGTGAAACGCTATCCAATGCGTTTAAAATTATTACTTTTATTCACTTGTGCTTTAATTGCAAGTATATGTGGATTAGTTTCTTATTCGATAAAATATCAAAAACTTACACCTTGGCAACAGGAACAAGAAATCGATTTTCAAAAACAAACTGGATCAACAAAATTTCAAGCAATTATAGATTCTTTTACTAATGGAGGATTTGCCTTTTGCATATCAGCAATAGTAATAGTTTCTGGATATAAAATTTACAAATCTAACAAAAAATGAGAACAATTGTAGCACTTTCAACCCCAACTGGAGAATCTGCAATAGGCGTAATCCGACTAAGTGGATCTAAAGTAATGCAAATTGCAACCGATGTTTTTTCAAAACAACTAAAACCTCGCTACGCCCACAGAGTTGCATATAAGAACCTAAATGGAGATATTCTTGATGATGCAGTAGCTACATACTTTAAAGCTCCAGCCTCATATACAGGCGAAGATTGTTTAGAAATTGCAACACATGGTAATCCATTTATAATCCAATCTATAATATCAGACCTCATAGCTCGCGGTGCAGAACCTGCCCAAGCTGGCGAATTTACCAGAAAAGCATTTGAAAATGGGAAAATCGATCTCAGTCAAGCTGAGGCAGTAGCCCTACTAATACAGGCACGCAGCACTCGTTCATTAAAAGCTGCCCAAAAGCAACTTTCTGGAGAACTCGGCAAACGCATAAACAATATGTCGGAAAAACTATTAGATGCACTCGCTTTGATGGAAGCTTATATTGATTTCCCAGAAGATGATCTACCTACCGAAGACCAAAATGTAATAATTTCGGCAATAGAATCTTGTACAAAAAATATGTCGGCTTTGATTGAAACAGCAAAATTTTCACCTTTGGTGCATCAAGGAATAGATATAGTAATAGCAGGTGCTCCCAATGCGGGAAAATCATCGTTGCTAAATTTACTTTTAGATGACGAACGAGCTATCGTCAGCGATATAGCTGGTACTACACGCGATTTTATCAGTGAAAAAACATCAATAGATGGCTTTGCTGTAAATTTGACCGATACTGCAGGTTTGCGTGGTAGTAGCGATAAACTTGAAGCTATTGGTATC
This sequence comes from Verrucomicrobiaceae bacterium, assembly GCA_015061955.1. Classification (GTDB taxonomy): domain Bacteria; phylum Verrucomicrobiota; class Verrucomicrobiia; order Opitutales; family Intestinicryptomonadaceae; genus Merdousia. Next base: position 33,839 of record SUVO01000015.1, on the reverse strand, counting down.
GACAGAGCGCGTGCAAAAATATCTGGATGCGACATCTGTTTATTTGTAGTAGATGTAGCTAATCCAAACTTAACGGAGTTCGATACAAACAAACTTCTTCCCGAAAATACAATAATAGTAATAAATAAATGCGATATTCAGTCGGCAAATCCATCAGTTGTATCGCAACAATTTGACAAATATATATGTGTAAACGTATCGTGTGCAACTCAAAGTGGCGCTATCGAATTACGCAATGCAATTTCAAAGCTCATAAATACTTATCACATAACTGCAGTTGCCGATGATATTTTAGTTTCGGCTCGCCACGCACAATCATTGCAAACAGCTCTAAATTACTGTAATGAGGCAGTATTGAGTGCAAAAAATAATGCTGCAGCCGAACTTACAGCATCAGATATTCGAGAAGCACTAAACGCCTTAGGCGATATTGTTGGAAAAACCGATAACGAAGCAGTTTTAGATAGAATATTCTCTAAATTCTGCATAGGGAAATAATAAAATTGACACAATCTGTATTTTTTTCAGCATATAAGAGTAATTACTATGTGGTACTACATAAAAGAAAATAAGGAACAAGAAGGTCCTATATCAGACCCAGCTCTCATAAAACTTTTTAAAGAGGGGAAAATCACACCCTCTACGCAAGTTTGGACACAAAATATGAAAAACTGGGCTGAATTTTCGCGTACCGATTTTTATAAAAAAACAATCAGCCAAAAAAAAGATTTCAACTTTGAAAATCTAAAACATTGTACGTACCTATTACGCGCTATTATGTATGCCTTCATGCTTTTGTTGGGATACAAAATATATATGATTGTACGTGTCGTAGAATTGTTTTCTCCAGATATAAGACAAATAAATTCGCCTGAAGATATAAAGACACTATTGCAGTTCAACGAAACAATGCTTTCTCTAAAACTTATAAATTTAGTGCAATGGGGAATGTTTATATTTATTTTTGTAATGTTGGCTATTTGGACATCAAAAGTAATAAAAACGGCAAAGAAAAATACAACAGGTTTTATGATGTCGCCAACAAAAGCTGTTATTGGAACATTAACACCTATTGCAAATATAATATTAGTGCCTGCAATAATAAAACGCATTTATAGATCACTTGAAATGACCATTAGAAAGCGTCGTCATATAGTATCGCATATATTTGTAAAAACATGGATGTTTGTATGGTTTATTACGTGGATTAGTATTATTTACAATAACTTTGCCATAACTTTAAAAGCCAATCTACATTTGTTAAATGACATTTTTATATACAAAATTTACAATTGTTCATTACAGATATTTTTAACTTTAGTATCTATTATTTTTGTATCTGTAATCTTGCGACAATTAAAATATATACACGGAAAAACCTTCAAAAGAAATCATTAAAATTATAGAAAAATTTTCTATATTTTATTTCGAATTGAAAAGCTGTATATCTACATAAACCGGACAGTGATCACTTCCCTCACCCTTAGGCACAATAACTGCTGGTTTCTTTATAAATGAAGCTAATCTTGGCGATACTACAAAGAAATCGTAAGTATAAAATATATTCTTCTTTAACCAATGGTAAGTATACGAACTACCTAACATATCAGATTGAGGTACAATACTTACATCACCTAAATTCTTCAGGAACCTCGGTTTTGGTTCATCATTAAAATCTCCACCATAAATAACAAGAGCATTTTTACCAGTTGCATATTGCACACGTTTACCGATAGCCCTCAACTCTGCAAAACGAAATGGAATAAAATTTTCGTCTTTTTTCTTGGCATTTACTTTACTTTTTAGATGAAGTGAAAACGTATAAAGTTCTTTTCCCTTAATGTTTGTTTTAATACCAAGTGTACCACGAGGCGAGTAAGTATGTTCACCTTTAACAATTATACGAGTATCAGAAAAATCAAAAACTTTATTTGGTTTTATTCTACTTAAAATAGCTAATCTAGACGGACTATCGTACTCCGAAACAAAAGCATACGGATACTTTTTACCTGCTTTAGACAATCTAATACATAGGTCGTTCAGATAAGTTTTATCACCCATTTCTTGGATTAGAATAATATCGGCATCAATTTTTGCCAATGTAAACGCAACGGCATCGCGTTCATTTTCTGGCTTTGGATAATTTATCCAACGATTTTTTACACGACGATTTGAAACGTTATAGTTATGTACATTCCAAGTACACACACGAACAAAATCTCGAGTAAACTCGCATTCTTGAACGTCAGAAATTTCAACATCAGATAAGTTTGAAACTGGAGCAAATAGCCACCAAAAAAGCCATAGCACCATCGACAATGCAATAGCTATGGCGCGCTTTTTTGTCAAACGTCTGAACGAGCGTCTACGCATTTGCCTCTAAGGCTGATATGGAGATTTATCGCGTTTACCCATCGCGATTTTTTCCACATATTTTGCAAGTAAATCGAATTCTAAATTTACAAACTTACCTACTTTGCATTCAGAAAGATTTGTAACCTCTAGCGTATGTGGAATCAACCAAACAGCCAAATAACCATCTTCTGCTTCAGCGATTGTAAGCGATATACCGTCAATAGCAATGCTTCCTTTGTAAACGGTATAACCTGCAAATTCTTGGGGTACAGCAACACGCAAGTAAAAGTTTTTGCCACGTTGCTCAAAAACTTCAACAGTACTGCGAACATCAACATGTCCACTAACAAAATGTCCCCCCAAGCGAGCACCTGCTGCCAATGGACGCTCTAAATTTATCAAGGCTCCTGCAGTTATACCTTCAAAATCGGTCAAACGTATAGTTTCTTCGAGGAGTTCAAAGCTTAAAATATCGTCTTCTCTGTTTACGAGTGTCAGACAACAACCATTACAAGCCAACGAATCACCATCGTTGAGCGACTCTGCAATAAAAGTTGGTACTTTAAGCTTTAAAAGCCATGCTGCTTGTTTTTCTTCAAACGATACCACTGTACCTGTTGCTTCTACTATTCCTGTAAACATATATAAAGACCTCCGTTAAAATTATTTTATACACTTTTAACAAAACATAAAAATCAAGTCAAGTATAGTGATGTTTTATTTGCAATTATCCCTAAAAAACGTTGACTAAAAGACATACGCTTTCTATACATCGTAGATATGAAGAATTTTATAACATTTATTAGTTTATTTGTAGCAACAATTGTCTATGCACAAGATTTAAAAGATGTGTCGTACACATCAAATACAGATGAATACGCACAAGAGCGTTGTAAATTAGACGTTTACAACATTAACAAGTCTAAAAAATTAAAACCTGCTTTTGTTTGGTTTCATGGTGGTGGTATTACAGGTGGAGATAAAAAATTCAGTCCACAAAAACTTCCAAGCAAAAAAAATGGTTTTGTATTGATATGCGCAAACTATCGTTTATCGCCTAAAATCAAGGCTTGGGAAGCTATCGATGATACTGCAGAAGCTGTTGCATGGGTTTTTAAAAATGCAGAAAAGCTTGGTGTAGACAAAACAAAAATCTTCATTGGTGGACACTCTGCAGGTGGATATTTAAGTGGTATGGTAGGTTTTGCCCCAAAGTATCTGCAAAAGCACAATATAAAAAATACTGACTTAGCTGGTATTATTCTATTGTCTGCCCAAGTTACAAAACACTTTAGAGTACGCAAAGATTGTGGCGATACTACAAACACTTACGTTCCACAAATAGACGAACTTTCGATATTGGGAAATGTTCAAAATAAAATTGCACCATTGTGCATAGTTCTCGGAGACCGTCGTCTTGAATGGAAATGCCGTGTAGAAGAAAACTTCTTTCTTGAAGCAACAGTACGCACACTCAATACATCGCCTTACACAGAGATTTTTGAATTGCAAGGTACACACCATGGAAGTTGTGCTGATGGGCTAACAGTTATAGCAACAAGCTTTATCAAAAAAGTTTGTAAAATGACTCAACAAGAAACAAAAAAATAAAACACTCCCCCAAAAACAAGGCTAAGATTAATCTTAGCCTTGTTTTTTATACACCTGCTAATACTTTTCGAGTGGAAAATGCCGATATTCTTTTGCCCTCGTATAGTGGGTCATCAAAAAATTTCTGCAAGTCAAATTCAGCATCAGGAGTGATTTTTTTAGCAAGTAATTCTGGTTCTAAATCGCCTCCTTTAAAGTAAACAACACCATTTTGCAAATTCCCATTGCGACCATGTTTTAGGCGTTTTTTTACAAAACCAAAAAACATAGGCAACGCACACACCGAACGCCCTGTTGCGTAATCGAACATACTTTTGAATTCTTCTATTCTGATATTAAAAGCCTGTGCATTGTCGAGCTTCAATTCTTGAATAAAGTGCTGAATCATCTTTATTTTTTTACCAACGCCATCAAACATAAAAACTTCTGCCTGTGGATACAATATAGCCTCTACAACTCCGGGAAGACCACCACCTGTACCTACATCAGCAATGCGAGCATTCTTGGCAGGTTGAAAGAACTCGCCAATAGATGCACAAAACGCAACGTGTCGATACTCAACAGCATCCATATCTTTACGAGAAAGCAAATTTACTTTTTGATTTGCTTCACGCAACAACATTGCATAATGATTGAGTTTTTCAATCACATCTGAAGTGAAATTGAATTTTTCAAATGGGTTATTCATCGTAGGCTTTTAGCCGAATATTTCGGCTTTATCAAAAAATCGAGCAATTTCGATTTTGGCATTTTCTGGGCTATCGGAAGCATGTACAACATTCTCGCGAGTATCAACGCCATACTCACCTCTGATTGTTCCAGCAGGAGCTTCAAGCGAATTTGTACAACCTAAAAGCTTGCGTACACGCAAAACTGCATTGTCGCCTTTCAAAATTGCCATAATTACAGGTTTGCGTGTCATATACGCAACAAGTGGTGGATAAAATGGCTTGTCGACAATATGAGCATAATGTTCTGCAAGAATTTTTTCGTCTAATTGCGACATTTTGCATGCTACTATATCTAACCCTGCATTTAGAAATTTAGCCATTACCACTGGCAATAGTTTTTTTTCCATGCAATCTGGCTTTAATATTATGAATGTTTTTTCTTCCATTGTTGTTTTATATTAAAAATTTTTATTCAAGTTCAATCTTTTTGTTTTCGACAAAACTTTGCATGTATTAAATTTTACTTTGCATGCAATGGTTTTACATGAGCACGTTGCGATACCCACGCATATATGATTAGAGATTTTGTAAATTTTTTAACATGGTTTTTACCTAATACTAACTCGCCCACAACACCATCTGGAAGAGAAATATCTGCATATTCATAATTAGTTGCATTTTCACTCTTTTTCAGCTCAATTTTTATTGTTCCTTTTGGGTGAGGAATAGATGCTTTTACATAATTTAATTTACCCATATTAGGATCAATGCGAACAGTTTTAAAACCAGCAGAAGATGGATTTACACCACAAATAGTTGCAAAGAATTCGTATATTGGCGACGCACTCCACGCATGACAATCGCTTCGAGTTGGTTCAGGATTTTCTGCAAAAGTAGTCAAGCCAATATTTACCATATCGTGCCAAGGTTTGAGTTGTTCGCCAAAAACATCTCCACTTACGCCAACTTTGTTCATTGCTCGGAACAAATAAAATTTGAAATAGAACGTAGCTTCCATTATATCGTCAGGATTATGTTTTGCGTACGATGTTTTTGCTTCTTTTATTATTTTTTCTAAGACTTTCTTTTGGTCTTTTTCTGGAATTGCATCGCACAAAATACCAAATATATTTGCATGTTGGCTGAATCTATCAATGCCAGACGCATCGGAAAGCAAGCCACGTTTTTCGTTCCAACAAAGCTTGTAAACGCTATCTTTTATCGACTTGCTCAAACGTTGATAACGCTCTGCAACATCTTTGCGACCAAAATCTTCCATCATCTTTGAAGCGTCATCAAGAGCAATAGCCAAATGCAACGATATTATCGCCGAACCAGATTTATCGCTTACAGGAGGTACGCCAATTCGCCAATCTTCGACCCAGTCAACAAAATTCCAATAGGGTACGTCTTGTTTTAACATACCCGTATTTTTATCAATATTTCCAACATACCAGTTGATAATAGATTCAACGCAATCAAGATTTTCTGCAACAAAAACAGAATCATCTACATGCATATAATAATCGTTCAGCATACCAATCCAATACAAGCAGAATGGCGCAATAAACTGCGTTTGCTTGCAAGGATAACGCGACTGAACAATTCCATCACCCATACGAGATGAGTTGTACATTTTTAATGCTTTCTTCATCAAACGAGCATCGCCAGCAACATACAGTGAAATTAACGCCTGTATACGCGTATCGCCAATATACTGCAAGCGTTCGTGGAATGGGCAATCGAAGTAAGTATCCCAAGCACACAAGCGTGCTGTACGCCAACCAACTTCCCAGATTTTCTTTAAGCGTGAATCATCACTTTCAAATTTTGCTTTTTCAGCAAACGGATACCCTGTAAAAGTTCCTTTAAAATCTTTTATTATAAGAGGTTGATCTGCAGTTTTTATATCCAACTGCACATAACGGAAACAACGGAAATTATATGTTTGAATTGAACGAGACTTGCCATCAAAAACATAGAAATCAGAAAGTGGGTACGCTGGAATTTTTCCTTCTATTTCATTGCGATTACCTTTGCCAAACTTATTACCTCCCAATTTAGGCGATGTAAACGATTCACAATAAATTGCTTTCATATTTGCATTTGCCCCACCTTCTACCGAGAAATCTACATATGCGTTTGTAAGATGCCCCATATCTAAAACTATCTTGCAATTTGTATTTGCAGGAATTTCAAAAGGCTTGCCATTTATGAAATCAACATCTTTTGCCGACACTCCTTTTACTCCATTAACCTTTCGCACCGATGCCAAACGAATAGGTTTTTCTTCGAGCATTGGAATAGAACGTGGTTTCAACACATATCGCGCATATCCAAACCAATTTGGATTACGCACACGCAAACTTTCAAAAGCTTTATTCCAAGAAGAATCATTAAAATCAACGTTCTTCCAATTTTGCGACATCGCATTTTTTACATTAACAAACTCTGAACCACCAGCATAGAAAATTCCCGTACGGAACACAACGCTTTTATCTACCTGATATTTCCAGTTTTTTGAATTTGAGTTCAAGAAAGCATATTCTTGGCTGTTAGGTTGAACCCAAAGCGAACAACCATTTCCCGAAAAGAAAGCAGCAGGCGAAAAGTCTGCAAAATTTACAACCGTTACTGCAATAACATTCTTCCCAACTTTTAAATACTCGGCAATATCTATGGTATCGTAAAACCAGTTGCAAAAATCACCCGACTCCGAACCTCTGCAAACATACTTTCCGTTAACGTACAAAATATATCGATTTTCAGCAGTTATATTTATAACTAAACTCTCTGGAACTTGCTTTAGATTGAATGTATTCCTAAAATTGCACACCTGAGGATCTTTCTTATCAGAAGCAGGCGATATAAATTTCCCCTCATAAAAAGTAGGTGTATTTAAAACTTCTTTCGATGGCATTGCGTCTTTTACGGCAAAACTATTCAAAAAAAGGCTCATTCCCAACAATACAAAAATAAACTTTTTCATGATCTCAATGCTAAGTAGCGTATATAATCTGTCAACATAACAATAAACAAAATGGGAAAACGCCGATAAAATTTAATTGCATTATTTTACATTTTTATTTCTATCGTATGTATGAAAAAATTCAGAAAAGCCTTTTCTATAATAGAGATTATTCTCACTTTTATAATAGTAGGATTACTTGCAGTTGTATTTATTCCAGCAACAGCAAGAGTTAAGATAAAAGTTCGCAACAATTTGATAAACGAACAACTAGTAAAGATTGTTGAAGCTGGCAACTCGTATATGACAGAACGCAACGTACAACAAGTTGCATATACAACATTGCTCAACGAAAAACGAATTAACGATATTCATTCGATTGCAGGCGAAAAATACGACAATTTAATCATAAAAAAATCGGGGGGAACATTCACATTAGATATCCCCAATGCAAAACCATACGAATACAAATATTAAAAATTTAACACAAAAAAGCATATTCACCAGAATATGCTTTTTTTATTTTTCAAGGTTGTAAACGCGATATTTTCCACTTATTATCATCATCGGTTTTTTCGTATGCAAAGCGATCATGCAATCTGTTGGCTCTTCCTTGCCAAAACTCAAAGCGTTTAGGAATAATTCTAATTCCACCCCAAAAATCAGGCAAAGGAACCTCGCCATTAGCAAATTTTTCTTTCATTTTCTGAAACTGCATTTCAAGCAAACTTCGCGACGATATTATAGAACTTTGTTGCGATACCCACGCACCTAATCTGCTACCAAATGGTCTAGATATAAAATACCTTAAAGACTCAGCAGTCGAAACTTTTTCGGCAGTTCCCTCTATACGCAACTGACGTTCTAAATCGAGCCAAGAAAATATTGCACAAATATTATTGTTAGCTTCTAAATCAGTAGCTTTTTGGCTTTTATAATTTGTGTAAAAAACAAAACCACGTTCGTCCCACGACTTCAACAACACCACGCGACTTGATGGCATACCTTTAGCCGAAACAGTAGAAACTACCATTGCATTAGGCTCTGCAACTTTACATTCAACTGCATGATTAAACCATTCTTTAAACTGCTCGAAAGGATTTTCCGAAAGCATTTCTCGTTCGAGTCCACCCTTGAGATATTCGTTTCTAAATTCAAATAAATCCATACTATAAAATATCGCGTATTTTCTTAGATAACATATCAGTTTTTGCAAATTCTGCAAACGAGCCCAACACAAGTTTTACAGAATTTTCATATCCCGACAAACGCTCGTTTATTGATCTATCGCCTTCAGCTTCCGATATTTTCGATAAAAATCCTGCTACCGTAAGAGCATCCGGCGACACCGATGGCTTCAACATAGTACTATCTTCTGCTCTATTATCAACTACGCAAACTAAATCTTTTTCCGACAACAATTTTACACAGCGTGCTAATAACACCTTTGGCAACTTCAATTTTTGAGAAAGCGAATCTAAATTAGAACATCCCTTACCCCTTTCATAAAAGTCTTTTGCTACCTCCGAAAATACAGCGAGGGCGCACATACTTTTTGTTCTTTCGCCAATTTTATTCCACGCTTGGTCGTCGTCGAAAAATCCAACAAATTGAACAGCATAAGTTATCAATCCACCAGAAAGCAATACTATCCAGAAAATATACAAACTAAACATTGCAACAGCAACAATTGCTAAATATCCGTATAAGCTCTGTTGTTTACTTATGTATGAAATATATAAGAATGATCCCTTATTATTCAACAATAACAACATTGTAATAACAATACCACCAACAATAGCAGAACTCCATTTCACCTTTGTAAATGGTATAAACTTATAAAAGCACGACAACACTATAATCATCACCAACATACCAAAGCCATAGCTTATCCAATGTACATAATCTCTAATAATAGCAATGCCACCAAAAACTTTAGCTATTGTAGGAGTTGCAAAAAGCGCAGCTGCAAAAATAGACCCTACCGAACCAAAAAATATCATCACAAAATAGAATACAATTCTGTTCATCCAATTTCTACCAACCTCAACACCCCAAATATAATTGAACGCACTTTCCATATTTATCAACAACAACAAGCACGTTACAATCATAGCAACTATACCTACGATACCTGCCTTGGCACTACCCTTTGAAATATTATCAATAAACTTATAAATTTCTGGATTTATATGAGCTTTCCCTTTAGCTGTTTGAGAATTATCGGCAGTTGCAACTTTTGCAGAATTTTGCGATGACGTGTTTTCGGTATTTGAAACCGATGTTTCGTCTATATTCATTTCGTTGAAAGCTGGCATTACAAACGTTGCGGCTGCCATTATATTGTTATAAACGAAGTCTTCGTCTTTATCTTTAAAGAACACACTCGAAAACATAACAGTAATTGCCAATATAGGACCAACTGCCAACAATGTTGCATACGACAACGACGATGCCTGAACAAGAATGCGTTTTTTGACAATCCCCATACAAATGGTATAGATAATTCGTGCCAAGATAATAGCTATTCTTCTAATACCCTTTTCGCCTTCCGAAGAAACAGTCCAAAGGTCGTCTAAAAAGTTCTTAGTTTTTTTTACGAGTGAATTTTTTTTAGCTTTATGCTCTGCCATAACCTAAGTTTTTAAAATTAAAGAAAATTATATATTGCACAACATCCTACTGCAAACACAGCTACAACCGATGCAATAAAAACGCCCAATCTACGAGTTAACAAACCTATCAACAACCACATACATACAGGCAAAGCTATATTATGGTTGGAACAATACGCCAAATACCCGAAAAATCCTGCGCAAGCAAACGCCTTAAATTGAACCAATTCAAATGGTTTATACTTTGTAAGCAAAAGAACAAACAACAATACATCTATCAGCACCGATATCCCCCAAGGCGAGCTTACTACTTGGCTATAATCAGGATGTGGTATTATACTTAAGATAAAAAATAAAATATTTATTGCCAAACAAGCCTCGATTGCAATCAGTGAAATACTGAATGCAATACCATCAAAAATGTTGTTATCAGATTCTTTCATATTTTATTTTTTCGACATCCTGTTTTTATTTTCCAATTCGCGAGGGTCATCTGCCCATCCTAACTTACTTCGCAAAATTCCGAAATAAGAATGTCCGCGATATCGCATAAACTTTACGCTACAAGGGGGCATATATAGTTCTAATTCAGAGCCTTTTGTCATAGTAGCAACTTGTGTACCATCGGCAATCAAAGCACTTTCCCCACTTACGCATATTATTTTAACTAACGTTCCATAGCTTAATACCAAACTTCTGTTCGACAATGTATGTGGACAAATTGGTGTCATAACAAATGAGCGAGACTTTGGGTGAATAATTGGACCACCTGCCGATAAATTATATGCAGTACATCCAGTTGGTGTTGCGAAAATCAAACCATCGCCCATATACTCGGCAATAAATTCGTTATCAGCATAAATTCGAAATTTTGATATGCCACCTATACGAGAATCTTTCAAAACAAAATCGTTTAAAACCAAATAATTTTTATTTTGATAACTAGTTTGCAACATAGCGCGTTCAAAAACTTTACCATCGCCCTGAGCCAACAATAAAAACAAATCTTTATCTATATCCTCGTTGTAAGTTGCCAAGAAGCCAAGTTTACCCAAATTGATACCAAAAACGGGAATGCTATATTTTGCTAACATCTTAGCACACGACAATATAGTTCCATCGCCACCAATAACGCAACAACTATCAATATCTATAAAGTATTCTTCTGGTGTTGGATGCACCGTAGATATTGCAGTGTCGATACCATTTTCCTTGGCAACAGCCGACAACTTATTGGCTATATCCAACGCATTTGGCTTTTGGACATTTACAACAAACAAGATTTTTCGATTTTTTTTCACGTCTTAATAGAAAATACTCACTACATAAAATCGCAACATTTTTATTGAACCAGTGTCGGATAAATTTTCTCAAAGAAAATAAATCCGAATGAACCAATAACCATACTCAATAAAATACATCTACACGCGATTGGTTTATATCCAAGCAACCACATAGTAATACCACCTACTACACCTATGCCTAAAAACAACAACGATAAAAACGACATTCCAGCAATTACATACGCAACATATTCCATAAAAATACTAACATTTTTATTTTTAGAAGCTACATATGTTTTTGTAGAAAAATCAAAATCCTTCAACAACACATAATCAGGCATACCATCTGCTTTTATTTTATGAAACACACCAATTTCTCCGAACTTCAACATACGTTGAATATCGGAAGCAGAGTACGGACCACTTTCAACGCCTTTCCAAAGTAATTTATATTTTGGAGATGTCATTTTAATAAACTACTTAGCTTTCTTAGTAGATTTGTCGGCAGATTCGTGATTAAACTTTGCAACAGCCTCATCATTTACTTCTTTATCAGACTTTACTTCTGCAAACAACGGGCTCAACTCTGCCGAACCTTTCCCCATAATATCCATACTCGATGCCATTCTGGAAAAATTACCAGCCATATTTACAGCCCAAATAGCGCCCTTTGAATCTGCAAAAACTTTTTTCTTACCGTTTTCTTGAACAATACCAACCATTTTCAACGGATTTTTTTGGATAATAAGAATAGAATCTACACACACCTTAGCTTCTTTCTTTAAATTAGGTAAAGGAGTTGAATACAATTCTTTTTCAACAAAACGTTTACGAGGTCCATTTTCAAACAACCAAGAGTGGAACGAAAAACCTCTGGCATGTTTATTGACCATTTTTTCACGTGCGAGTGCTGTTTTAGAATAAAGCAATCCACTAAAGATAGGGTCTTTACGCATTTGCTCAAAGAGATATTTTTCTAATATCAGTTTAAACACTGGATTTACATTTCCATTTGCACAATATTCAATAGCTTCAATTAAAGAATCCTGAGCAGCAATATTCAACACCTCTTGAGCAAATTTCGACTCTGCACTCAATCCCAATTTGAACAATTTTTCGCCCGTTGGAATTTGCCCATCAATCTGATGTTTTCTGTACAATACTGTATTTGTTGTGCCACCTTCAACAATCTCGTTTACACGTTGCATTGTTTCGGAACCACTATCCCATTTGTTTTCACGTTCAACAGCTTCGCCTAAAGAGTGAATACGCTTCCCATTTTCTCTGACATAAATATGTACATCGCCCAACAACTGAGGTAATTTTACAACTGCACGCGAAAATTCACCAATCCTGAAAGCGTTTTCAACTGCCGATGCATCGGCATAATTAGCTAATTGCCCAGTTTTGATAGCTTGTGTTTGATTTAAAATTTTTGAAAGTTTTTTCGTAAAATCGGCTGGCACATTTGGATTATCATTCAAAAGCTTAGCCATTGCTATATATTCTTCAAATGTCTTCGACGACAACAGCGACTTTCTTGCATCATCAAAATCAGCATATTTAGATTTTGCATCTTTTATACGATTCGACAAATCGTTATAACTATCAATATCTATTTGATCTGGTTTAAAAATAGAATCAGAATCTTCCATCAAAGCTCGCAATTCTGGAACAATTACATCGTAGCGTTTATCGAGCATTGTTCTATCAAAATTAAAGCTTTCGTATTGGGCTAAAAGCTCCTCATAATTCTTTAGCAAATCTCTAATTCTACGTCTGATATTAGTTTTACGTTCTTCTATTTTATCGATAGCTTTCGATTGTATTTTATCTAAACGTTCTTTTATTGCTGGCTGAACCGACTCGGGCAACAAAAATACATCCTCACCAACTTTATCTAATATCTTTTTTGCTTCCGAAACATCTTTTGACGATGCTGTTGTATAATTGATTTTTTCAGCAAAATCCAACATCTTCTTAAGTCTGTCGGTTTCGGCGACCTTTGCATCTGCCTGTTTTTTAATATCTAAAAACTTGCCACCAAAGGCTGGATCATTTAAAATATCTCTATACTTAGCTTCAAGTTTATTCAAAGAATTTAATTTTTCGTTAGGGTCTTCTATGTGCGATATTTTTGCCAAAGAAGTTTCAAAATCTTTGCGTTCCATTTTATCAATTACTATAATAGAACCAAAATAACCACCCACGCCCAACAACGAAACCCCTGCAAAAATTCCAGAGTACAATGAAATTTTACGCATAAACAATTTTTTCTCGAGCACCGATATTTTTTTATCGAGAACTTTTGCAATTTCGGTAGACAAACCACTACTAGCTTCTGAACGCAACTTTTTGAGTTTTTCCAAACGCAATTTATTATCGACAGCTTTTTTATTTTCTAATTCTTCTGTTATTGCTACGACTGCTCTTGCAATTTTTTCTTTCGATATTTTTTCAGCCTGACGTTTTAACGCATATTTAGAAATACTTTCAATAAAATCTTCATCTATCGGAGAAAGCTTTAGATTTTCAGGCAAAGAATTTAATTCGCCCAAAAGCGATACAACTTCATCTAAATTTTCGTCTGGTGAAAGCATTCGCATTTTGCTTACAATTCCGACGGCCTTCTCGTATAGATTAGCTTGCGATATTTCAGCTCGTTTTTTCATAGCTTCGGTCCATTCTGGCATACCACGTACATAATCATCATTACGTTCAAGGAATGCACATATTTTTTCAAATTCATCGTTTGTTTCGGGAATATTACCATGTAATAATTCAGCCAAACGTTTAAGCTTGCGTTCAACAACACTTTTACGCAATCGCTGACATTCTTCTTTAGCCAGTTCATCGGTTGAATTAATTTTTGAAATTGTAGTTATAACCGATAACGCTTTATCGAAATCACGCAAACGCATAGCTCTGCGATAATCTCTGTACAACGGATGTGTTTGCGAAATGCTTTTTTGATACAATGCCGAAACCATTTCTACCAGTGTTTCGTCGAACGGCATTGGCGATGGTAATTTTTTTTCGGCACAATAATCTAACCAAATTTTACCTTCTTTAAATGAAAGCGTATTTATACGTTCAAGCAATGTACTCGATTCAGCAAACTCCAACGCAGAATACTCGCGCCCAGCTTTTATCATTGCACCACAATGCTCTAACAACTCGTGAACTTGCGTACACTGATTACAATATTCCATTGCTATTGCGCGCTGTTGTGCCAAGTTTTCGGTATTATCGCTCGACAACAACGACTGTATTTTAACTATTACTAATTCTGGTGTCATTTGTTTTTACTAATTGCGCGTCTTAATTCCGCTATTTTTTGTAAAGTCAATTTCTGCGAAGTTTCGGGCAGAAAGTTAACAGAGTTTTCAATTATTTCTAAATTTGTTAAGGCTTTATTTTTTTCTTTTTCAGATGCCATATCGTTCAACGAAACATTTTCAGCAAATCGCATCATTCTCTTTATTGTAGAAGCTATATCATACTGAAAATCTTCCAAATATCTTGGATGTTTTTTTGCGTATTGGCTTTTATTCCAACATTCTATTGCTTCAGAAAACTTACCGTTATTTATTTTTTCACGAACCTGCGTTATTATTTCAGACAAGGTCATTTTCTTATCGGGTTGCTCTATGTTTGCAGGTACATCGATTTCTGTTGATAAAGTTGATAAAACCTCTTTTTTGGGTTCAGTCTGCTTTACAAAATCATCAGAACTTCCAGCCCCCAACGCATAATACACAATCGCAATTACCAAAATAACAACACTGACAGCAATACCAATGTACACAGGCACATACGAAGACTTTTCAGACTCAACAACATTAAAGCCTTTATTACTCGACTCATTTCTTTGCACCGACAAATTATATTTTTCGGCATTCGTTGCAACTCCTGAACGTGCATATTCGGCACCTCTGCCCGATGGTAAAACTTTACTTTTGTTTCTCGACAAATCAATATCGGCATTTTCTGGTAATATAGAATTTCCAGCACACCAATTAAAATCGGTAGGTTTATCGATAGGCAGAGAATGAGTTGTAAATGTTTTGCACCAATCAGTGTTTTTTAACTTGAGCAATAACAATGCCTCAGCATACAAATACAATAAAGTTGTGGAATCGTTTACATCAGCATAAATTTGCGAGTTATCACCAAGAACCGATGCGTATCCACAATCGCCAAAGCGCCGTTGCCATGTTCTAGCAGGAAGTTGTACAACACTTTTACAAAATTGTGAACAATCTATATCTTCAATAAATCGAGGCTCACCTTCAAAAGCATCAACCCAACCATCAAAGCAAAGCATTACTTCTGCTGGATTTGCTGTAATATTATCAACTTCTTGCGCCGAAAAAATCAAATGATGGGCAATGTAATTATTTCTATTTGTATAATCTACACCACAATCTTTCGTACGAGTGAGAACGTGATATACTTGAGCCGGCAACGATATTATTCTGTGTGCAAAAACGGTACCCTTTTCTATATCGTACTGACTTATTCTTTCAATTTCAGCAACTAAGCGTTCTGGCATTGATACCGAACGAGCAACAGTACTAAAACCTGTTCTGCCCTGAACAAGTGATGATTGATAACTTGTGTATATTAGTTGATAAGCCATTACTTAGTAGGTATTAAATCTGTACATTGCGACAACGCCCAAATTGTAGGCAATTCAACATTCATTGGATTTAATTTTCCAGGAACAGGTGCAATTTTTCCTGCACAAAAGCCGTCTTCTATCATTTGAGGTGAATGTCCTAAGGCGCTTACTGCAAAATATTTTGTATTCGACGAAATAGAATCGCCAGCAGCAACTATATTAGGTGCAATTTCCAACAAGAAATTACGCAATATTTTACTTGAACGCTCAACTGCATCTAAATCTAATTTGCCATTATCTATCAAATTCGGCAATGGTTCTTTTAAGAGATGTTGCCACATATCGCACTTGCCTATTATTATAGCCAAAGGAGTATCGATTTTTCTGTCTAAATCAAGAGCCCTGATACGCTTTATGCGAACTTCCATTTCTGATAATATAGTATCTTGCTGATCAATACGACCAACTATCGACAACTGAGGATCTGGATAATCTGCCAACACCATTTTGAAGTCGCGATTTGCCGCAGGGTCGAATAAGAAAAATATTGCTGCCGAACTTGCAACGTGCATAGCACCTGGCGATTGTTCTATATCTAAACCTGGTTCAAAATGCTCGCCAGCATTGTCGTAAAAAATCATAGAAGTAGACTGTTTATTATCTTCAGCAAGAGAATAAGTCATAGGCTTGGGCAACGAAACCATTTTCCCAAAACGTGGATATCTTTCGTACATTGCCCCTTCTAATGCAGTCTTTGCCAATATTGCGTCTTCAGCACGTTTCGCCCCAAAAAGACGGTTTTTCATTTGTGTTAAAAGCATATTTCCCGAAGGATCTAAATCTTTCATCACAATACCAAAATTTTTGTAAAGCGATAATTGCAACTGATTTATAAGAACGCTCAAATAATACGATTTCCCAGAACTTGGCGCACCTACTATCGAAAATATTTTTTGATCAAGCTCTAAATAATTTGGAGGCAAACGCTTGCGACAATGTGGACAAGCTATATCGGGCGAAGGCATTCCAGTTGCATCAAGTGCAACACCATCTTCATTGAACGATGTTGGTAAAAAGCGCAACATTTCATCAGAACCTAATATGGGATCGCCACGTAAACTTTCGTGAGTAGCAATGCTCATAGCGTCGCCAAGATCAAACTTCAACCAACACAGTGGACACGTTGCAGCAACAGCCGATTCAGCTAAAACAGGCGTTATAGCCATTATAGACGAATTGCTTCCACTTTCACCATCGCCAAAAACACTTGGAAAAGTAAAACCTACCTCAAAATTACATGGACATATAGCCATACCATCGCCACTTAAACCGCGATTTATAACACTATTTTTCACACGTTCAAATGGAACTTCATCTTCAATTCTACCAGTTTCAGCATAAAATATTAACCAACGCGACACATCGATTTTTCTAAAGCGTTCAGCTATTTCTGCCGATGTAGTTAAATAGAACAAATTATCGTCGATACGCAATGTTGTGGTGTCGGAAACAATCTGAGGCTCACTAAATGGTGCGCTATTTATAAACATACCCTTCTTTATGGGTGAAACAACAAAAGCGCCATCGCCTTGAGTAAAAATCTCTAACACTGCATCGCGGGTATCACAAGCTTCCAATTGAGCCGAAGCAAAAAAGGGGAAGGTGTCTATTTTAGAGACCACACCTGTTCTACAATTAAAAAGAGCTATGCCCTTTGTCTTTTTCGAGAATTTTATAAAATCAAACATAACACTTATCTGTACTGATAATCTCAAAAAAAAATCTACTCTGCAATTGTTTTTTTTAGATTTTTTACAATTTTTTCCGAATTTATAAAGCGAGGGTAGAAAAGTTAATTTTTATCTAAAAGCAAAACTTCTAAAAAAATTATTGAAACTTTTTAGAAAAACAATAGTCTATAACTTATATATTATACGCAAATGACAAATTCAAAAACATTAGACGAGAAAGAAATCATCGAACTTATCAAGCACGATGAGGAAAAAGGCTATAGATTGCTTTCCCGCCTCTATGGGAACGAAATCTTCCTCAAAGCTAAGTCGATTACAAAAAATCACGAGGACGCCGAAGAACTCACCCAAGATACAATGTTAAAAATACGCAAAGGAATATTTTCCTTTCGTGGTGAGTCTTCACTAAAGACTTGGATATTTAGAATTATTAGTAATCTTTCAATAAACAAACTTAAAAAAGCAAAACGTCGTGGTAGCGATATTACAATGTCGCTCGACAACGCAATAACAATAAATGCAAACGAAGATGCTCAAGCTACGTTAGCCGACGTGTTGCCAAGTTCAGATGTATCGCCAGCCGAACTTCTTGAACGTAACGACAATGAAGCTATTATGGCAGAAGTAATGAATTCCCTTCCAACTGAATACGCCGAAATTATGCGTATGCGTGTTGCTGAAGAATTGAGCTACGAAGAAATTGCACAAAAGTTGAACTTGAGCATTGGCACAGTAAAAAGCCGTCTTGCCCGAGCTAGAGATACTTTGCGTGAAAAGCTTGAAAAATTTGTATGATAATATCGAAAGAGGGTTTTAAACGTTTAGTTTCAGAATATATCGACGGAGAATTATCTGTCGATAAAACTCAACAACTTTTCGATTGTATTCATTCAAATTCCCAAGCAAAAGATTATTTTTTACGAAGCTGTGCTATGCACAAAACAATGTGTAAACTTTACGGTCGTAAAGTGGTTTTTACAAAGATTGCAGGTTTAGATATAGAAAAACTTATAGAACCACCTAAACGCTCAAAAATAAGAGCTGTTTCGGAGTGGAGTGCAATAGCTTGCTTATTGGTAAGTTGTGCTGTATTTGTGTATATAGCTTTAAGCCCGTCAAAAGCTGAAGCTTTAGAAGATGATGGCAAAATAGAATCTCCAATAATCAATTATAAAGCACATATAAGAAATTCTATAAAAGCCGATGATAGCGAAGCATCAATCATTGAAGTACTACCCAAACACCTTATATTTAAAGCCGATTAAAAATACGTTCTATATGTAGTAAACATCAAAGAATATACATAGAAGTATTAATATTATAAATGTAATAATTTTCCATTTGTGCGTTGCTAAATTAGTATGTAAGTACGATATTATTGGAGGCAATACTGCACTAAAGAACCATTCAAAAATACTCATAAGTGCAAAAATAATTTAAATTACGCATTATTTTCAAGCCTAAAACCCTAATGAAATAGTAAAAAACACATATTTTTTGCAATATTTATAAAAAAATAAAAAAAAAGGCTTGCAAGAAATTTAAAGAGCCATTTAATAATGGCTTTTTAGAAATTTTCAAAAGGAAATGAAAGCTACAATTAAAATACAAGGAAAGCAGTTGACCGTGAGCGAAGGCGATGTAATCATCGTCAATCGTTTTGCAAATTCTAATGCAGGCGATGTTGTTGAAATCAAGGAAGTCCTCATGGTTGGAGAAGCAGACGCAGCTAAGTTTGGCACACCTTTGGTAGAAGGCGCAAGCGTTTCTGCTAAGATATTGGAAAACAAACGCGGCAAAAAAGTAGTCATCATCAAGAAGCATCGTAGAAAGGGCTACCAGCGCAAGCAGGGTCATCGCCAAGAGTTGTCTGTCTTGAAGGTTGAATCTATCAAAGCGTAAGTTAAGAAAGGATTAGTTTTTTATGGCACATAAAAAAGGTCAAGGTTCAGCTAAGAATGGTCGCGACTCTAATTCGCAACGCAGAGGCGTTAAGAAATTTGGTGGCGAATATGTTTTGGCAGGCAACATTATTGTTCGCCAATGCGGTACTAAGGTTCGCGCAGGTGAAAATGTTGGTATGGGTAGAGACTATACTTTGTTCTCGCTCGTTGACGGCATAGTTAAGTGGGACGGCGCACACAGAAAAGTTTCTGTTGTAGTTGCTGAATAACACTTATTGCTCCGATATTTTAAAAAGTCGGATTTAAGAAAAAAATTAAATTCGATTTTTTTTGTTCTTTAAAAGATTTTTTTTGTAATTTAATCTTGACAAATCAAGGTAAATTTGCAGACTTCTTTTTTAATATTGCCAGAGTAGCTCAGCGGTAGAGCAGAGGACTCATAAGCCTTTGGTCACAGGTTCAAATCCCGTCTCTGGCACCACTTTGATGGCGACTTCACATAGGTGAAGTCGTCTTTTTTTGTACATATTCTAACTTTGAAAATTGCGACTTCTTACAAAAAACTAACAGTACAAATCAAATCATAGTTTTACAGGGCGTGGAATGTTATTAGAAAATCGCGATATATACGCATTGATGCCAATCATAGCAAACTAAATAATAAAAAGGCAACCTAACATTTTGTTGACCAATTAAACCAATAACTACAACCGAAATGCAAAATGATAATCTGATAAAGCAAATATAGTTAATTGAAATCTGCAATAATGAAAATATAGATTTACATTTTAGTGTAGCATACAAAAAATAACGCAAAATTAAGCAACAAAAAAAGCCTTCGATTATCGAAGGCTTTTTTGTTAAATTTAAATTCGTATTATATTAGAAACCGAACGAGATTGCTGTACCGAACCATACATTACCCTTTTCATCAGCCATGATGTCTGGGCTTGCATATGGACCACTACCACGTACTGCATTATCCGATGCCCATGAATAACGGATACCGAATGAATACGAGCAGTAATCTGTTACAGCGATACGAACGTCTGACTTCAATTGGAAGTAGCTATAGTCGCCCGAGTATGCTTTTGCATTTGAACCTTCGCGAGCAATATAACCATAGATAATCGAAGAATCAATCGACAACCAGTTGTCGCCATTAATCCACTTCATAACTGGAGCCGAGTACGACAAACCAAGTTCAAGTGTGTTTGTGTCGAGCTCATTGTTGTAGAAGTAAGCAATCGATGGGCATACATTGAAATCACCAAGCAATTCAGTTGTGTCATAGCTTACTGCAAATTTCCATTCCCATTCGTCGTTACCATCTGGGTAGATGTATGTAATTACACCTGTATCGAAAGTGATGTTTTTAACAGTATATGTAGCACCTGCATAGAGATCGCTTTCTTCGAAATTGTATGTGTTATCACCAATTTCATAGCTACCCCAGTAACCAACGTAAGCAGCAAAGCCTGCGCCAAAATCGTAACCGAAATCAACTTGTGGGCTTACCGAATGACCTGCTTCCTTGATACCACGGAATACATATGCCGATTCATAACCGACTGTTACAGAAGCCGAGAATCTGTCGAGAACCTTTGAGCCGAGTTTCAAATCAGCGAGTGATTCTGCAACCTTTTCTTGAGGCTGTTCAGCAGCTGCTTGCTGCGATGCAGCGGCACCTGTGTTGTTATTTTGTGCAAAAGCAAAACTTGCTGCACAAATTGACATTGCTAACAATATTTTTTTCATTTCTATATATAGTTTTGTTGTTTGTATAATTTTATACGTTATCGATACTCTAAAAAAAAATAATTTTTTTCAAGCAAAAAGTACATTTCAGAACAAAAATATTCCGTATTGCAAATAGTAATTTTACTTAACTATTCGTAATATTGAACTCTATATTCGGGAACAACTTCGCACAAGAAACGTTTTAAATCGTTTACAGAAGTAGTATCAGAAATATCTCTAATTTTCTTCACATATTCGTATATGTCTTCGTATTTTTCTGGCATACAACTAAAGCAGAATATTCTATCGTGTTCTGTACGCACCAAACGTTCATCTTTATTCTGAAGTTCTTCGTAAAGCTTTTCACCAGGACGCAACCCTATTATTTCTATATTTATATCTTTATCGGGTTCAAAACCACTCAGCGATATCATTCTGCGTACCAAATCAATAATTTTAATTGGCTCTCCCATATCTAAAACTAAAATTTCACCACCATTTGCTTGAGCACCACACTGCAAAACCAAACCAACAGCTTCTGGAATTGTCATAAAATATCGAGTTACATCTGGATGCGTCAATGTTACTGGACCACCTGCTTCAATCTGTTTTTTAAACGTTGGAATTACAGAACCCGACGACCCTAACACATTGCCAAAACGCACTGCAACAAAGCATGTTTTATTATCCAGTCTATTTTGCATAGATTGTACAACAAGTTCAGCAAAGCGCTTTGATGCCCCCATAACATTTGTCGGATTCACTGCTTTATCGGTCGATATCAACAAGAATTTTTCAACGCCACATCTACTTGCTAAATCTGCAACAGTCCAAGTACCAAGCACATTGTTTTTCAAAGCCTCACTTGGCTGATACTCCATCAACGGAACATGTTTATGCGCAGCTGCGTGAAAAATAATCTGAGGTTTAAAGCGCTTTATTAAATACTCCATTCTTGCAGAATCGCAAACATTTGCTACAAGAGGTATTATTGGAACACCAAATTTACACGATTTTAGATCTTGTTCTATTTTGAAAAGTTGAACTTCACAATGTTCAACTAATATCAACATATCAACTTTGCGCATGGCAATTTGTCGACACAACTCGCTACCAATTGAACCACCAGCACCTGTAACCATAACAACTTTACCACGCAAACTTTCTCCAATAAAAGCATCGTTTAAATCGACTGGATTTCTACCCAAAACGTCTAAAACGTTAACTTGACGAACTGGCGCCAATTTTGTTCTACCTACTGCAAAATCAAAATACGATGGCTGAATTAACGCACTAATGCCCACTTTGCGCAAAGCTGTAGTTATTTCAGAAAGACGAGTAGATGAAATTTTTGATATAGCAATGATTGCTCGGTCAATCAAATAACGATGTTTTAACATCGTAAAATCTTTTGGAACAGCCACAATTTCAATACCAGCAACTCTCTTGCCTACTTTACTTGGATCATCGTCTAAAAGAATAACAGGTTCTACCCCCAAATGACTTTTACTTAGCAAATCCGACACCAACGATGCACCTAAATTACCAGCACCCAATATAGCAACTCTGCTCTTAGTAAAAGAATTGTTTTCCTGATTTCTCACATATAAACGTTCACGAACTAAACGCAACCCAACACGCATTATGCCTAAACCAGATAATGTCAAAATAAAACAGATTAATTGAGCCCCACGTGGAAATGCAAATAATGGAAAGAAAATCATCAAAACAAAGAGTATTGAAAATGCAAAAATTTGCGACCACACTAACAAGAACAAATCTCGCATATAAAAGAACGCTAAGAACGCCTTGTACTGACCAAACACATACAACGAACTTAAATTTACACAAAGAATTAGCAATATAGTATATAAATGATTTCTACCATGATACGCTACATCATCTAAATCAAAGTCGAAGCGAAGAAAAAACGACATATAAAACGCTACCACAACTATAAACGAATACACTCCCGTAAGAACAATGTTTCTCAACGAAAAAAATGTTTTTATTTTTTGTAATAAATTCATAATATTTTTATTTTTAAACCAACTAATACAATCTAGAAATCGCATTAGTTTCAACCCCGTTAGTATGCTGATAATATTGTCTTAAATATGAAATAATTGCAAGTTTCTTTTTTTTATTTATCGAGTGTCAAACAACCCTATATTTACGGTTTTGGCTTACGAATATAAAAAGTATTTCTGCCAAAACTATGTTCGGTATTTACGCGTGCAAATACAATTTCGTATCCACGTTCCCTTATTTTTTTTGCTATTTTAAAGAGAATTCCTCTACAATCAAACGCCAAAATTTCAACTACAATATTTTTTGAACGTCTAAAAACCTTTACCGATTTTATAATATCGCCTTTGGCTTTTTGTGAAGTTTTTGCCCAAATTTTTTCAACTTCGTTTTCTACTGATAAACTTCCCTTCTGATACATTGAAACATATTTTTTGAAATATTCACGCAACTGAGGATTTTTTGCAATACCACCATCTGCACTCGCCAAAAAGAATGTATCAATAGTAATACCATCGGTACGAGTTAAAATTTTTGACCCCAAAATATCAAATCCCATTAGGGTTAAGATACCTACCAAATTCAAGAACAAACCACTTCTATCTCGCGAAACCACGCATAAGCTACTTATAGAACGACGAGGATGATCGCCCCACTCAATAGCAGGAACATCAATGCCTAAAATCTGGTTTTTCAAAAATTCGTCAACTAACTTTACATGTCTAATAACATCGGCTTTTCCATGACTAAAAATATAGTTTTGTGGAAGCAATTCTAAATGTTTTGTAAGAACATTTTCTAAACCTACAATTTTATCTGATTCTAAAATTTCAGCAACAATCATCGAGCTACGTTTGTGCATAATTTCAAACGATTCCCCATTTTCATCTGACAAACATTGTAAAGTATTTGTGTACAACATTTCGTGAAGGCTCTGTTTATACGAATTCCAGAATGTATCATTTGTAGCATTGGCGTCGCAAAAGGTAAGAATATACAAATATTTTAGATTGGTTTCATTACCAACAAGTCGAGCAAAACGGCGTATAGCATCGTCATCATCTACATCGTTGCGTTGCCAGAAACGAGCCATTTCTAAATGATTTTTCACTGCAAAAACAACAGCATCTATTTCAGATTGAGGCAAATTCCAGCGATTCAAAATATAGCTTGCAGTATCGGCACTAACTTGAGCATGACTTTTTATACCATCACCTTTACCTATATCGTGAAGCAAAAGCATTAAATAAATTATTTCGGGTTCGGCCAACGACATCAAAGCTTTATGGTATCGCCAATACACACCATCGTCGGCACCTGCACAAAATATTTTATCTAAAATTGCAATAGAATTTAACGTGTGAACATCGGCAGTATAACGATGATAATATTCTTGTTGCACCATACAAGTTATGTCGTTGAACTCGGGTAAAAATGCGCCCAATACTCCCCAATAATGCATAACCTCAAGTGCCGAAAAAACCTTACCCTTGTTTTTTAAAATATCTAAAAACGATAAGTAAACCTTAGGAGAATTTCGCCATGAATCATCTGCCAAATAGAGATTGTCGCGAATTAATAATTCGAGAGATTCCGATGGCGCTCCATCAAAGTCCTGACACTTTCTAAAAATATCCATTAGCATTTCTGGACGACGCTTAAAAACAGTAGAACTATGCGCCGATACCTCGCCTCGCCAAACAGAAAATTCGTCAAAGTGTATTTTTTTGTTTCTGGAAAAACGCGACCCTATATTACGCATATTATTGCGAACATCATCGGGTAATTTCAATCGCATACGTTTGCGTGCCGATTTTGAAACAAAATCAACTGTTCTAAATGCAAAGTAAAGCTTTCGCATAAATAGTTCGATTCGTTCCGATACATTGCATTCTCTACAAAAAAAGTCGGCAAGTTTTGGTTGATATTCAGCATCAACAGTATCTGTCGGGAAAGTTGAAATGTAGTGTAAGTGATTTCTAACTCGCAACAAAAATTCAAACGCACGCATAACTTGCAAATACTCTGTTGACGAAATTATCTTACGTTTTGCCAATTCACGAATATCACCACCAAAATTCATTTTGGTTTTCCAACGCATCGTATGAAAATCTCGCAAACCACCTATGCCATTTTTTATATTTGGTTCTTGAAGATATGGAGTCCACCCAAATTTTTCATGTCTATCTCTTTTCAAACGCATAAGATGCTCGAAGTGAGTTCGCTTATGCATAAATAGACGAAGTTTAAACTTAGAGCTAAAACGAGAATACAACGACTGCGAACCACATAAAAAACGAACATCGAAAATTGCATTTAAAAATATTGGATCTTTAAAAGCGTTGTCGATAGCCTCAGTAGATGTCAACGATACATGCCCAATTTTTAATCCTAAATTCCAAAGAGGATACAAAAACATATCCACAATACTTGCCTTTAACTGCTTGCTAACTGCCCTAGAAAAAAGTAGCATTATATCAACATCACTACTTGGCGACATTTCACAACGCCCATATCCACCTAAGGCAAGAACACAAAATTTCTTAGAAGCTTCGGTATGTAATTTATTGCGTCGTTTTTGGAACGAATTAAAAATACTAGTTAAAAGAGAATCTATTACATAGCAATTTGCCTGACAAACTATTGTACCAGCCCCACCATGAAGATGAAAATCTTCAACAATCTTTAAGGCATTTTTAAGTTTGGCTAATACTAAGTCTTGCTTACCAAGTTCTATTGCGGTTGAAAAATCGCAAGCTTTCTTTATCTGTTCAAAAATTTCACTGCTCTGAAGCATTTGAAGTATATATCGCACAAAGTAGGCATCATTTCAATAATTTTTATTGTAAATTAAGAAGAAATTGCTAATGTCGGACTTACTAAAATCAAAAAAATTTTATCATTATGGAAGACGAAATTCAATCAACACCTAAAACATCACTAATAGTTCCAGTAATGGCAATTCTCGGATTTGGCATTGCTATAATAGCCTCAGCAGTAGGTGGTATTGCTCTTACAAAAATAAGCAACGCTTCTGAAGAAATGAATGCAAAAATTGAAAAAAATGCAAGTATCGAACTTGAAATAAAAAAAATAAACGATCGCATTGATTCAATTGTTTCGCAATTTGAAACGTTAAAGTCGGACAACAAAGTTAACGAATTGGCAAGACAAACACAACAAGTTGTAAATACATTACAAGCTAATATAAACGCAATTCGTTCAGAAGTTGTAAGCAACAGAGAATCTATCGAAAAATTGGCAACACGCACTGTTGAAAAACCTGTTGTAAAAGAATCAAAACCAGACGAACAACAGCCTCAACAACAAGAAGCATCGAAGCAAAATACCGACGCAAAAACGCACAAAATCCAAAGTGGCGATACATTTGCAAAGCTCGCTAAGAAATATGGCGTAAGTGTTGACGCTATCGTAAAAGCTAATCCACAAGCTAATCCATCGCGTTTGAAGATTGGTCAGGAAATCGTAATTCCCTAATGCCAACAAAAAAAACAAATTCTACGCCAGCAAATTGGCGTTTGATTAAATCAAGAGATATCGCCGACTGTAGAGTTTTTAAAATAGTCGGCGAAACTTTTAAACACCCAGATGGCAGACAAGATGAATTTTATATAAACAAATCTGCCGATTGGGTTCAGTGTGCTGCAATTGTAGAAGACAAAGGGATTAAAAAAGTTATCTTAGTAAATCAGTTTCGCTTTGGAGCTCGCAAAACAAGTTGGGAGTTTCCAGGAGGAATTGTAGATGCAAACGAAACGCCCATTCAAGCTGCCAAAAGAGAACTTTTAGAAGAAACTGGATACATTGGCACTAAAGCTAAACTACTTGCTTCGTATAGTCCGAATCCTGCAATTCAAAATAATTTGGCACATATTGTATTGATTGAAAATTGCAAAAAAGTTGCCGATTTAAATTTAGATGCAAACGAAGAAATACAATTAAAACTTGTAGATATACAAAAGCTTGATTCTTTGGTTGCTTCTAAAAAAATTTTTCACTGTATAGCAATAAATGTTGTGTACTTTTTGCAAAAGTTTTTGCTGAAAATTCCTAAAAAAAACAAATAATATGCCCCTTTATCGCGACACAAGACTATTGAACGACTTTCGCGAAATGCCGTATTTTGTCGACTCTACAAAACCTCGCAAAAGTGAAGGGAAAGTAATGCGTGCCGATGCTCTTACCGATGCCATCTTACAACGCCTATCAGCAAAAATGGTGCATGCATCTACCCTCGAAACTATTTCAGAAAACTGGAATATGTGCGTAGATGCAAAACTTGCAAACAAGTCTTTTGTGTATAATGTTTTGGGAGATATTGTATTTGTGTCGACTATAAATGCACAAGTAAAACAAGCCATAGTATTTAATCAGACAAAAATTCTTGCAAAAATCAGACAACTGCAAGGATGCGAAAATATAACAAAAATTCGTTTTCAATGAAAATTGCGTTGGCACAAATATCGGTCGTTCAAGGCGACGTCTCTAAAAACCTGCAAAAAGTAAAAAATTTTGCAATGCAAGCTAAGGCAAATAATGCCGACATTATAATGTTTCCTGAAATGTTTGTTTGTGGTTTTAATTACAAAAAAAACAACGAATATATTCAAGCACATCAAAACGAACTAATTTTTGAACTATCCAATATTGCAAAAACAAATAATTTATATTTGTGTGGCTCAACACCTCATCTGATAAACCCTACAAAACCACCTACAAACCGAATGCACTTGTTTGATAATTCAGGCAACGAAATTGCTCATTACGACAAACTACATTTATTTTCGGTCTTTAACGAGCATCGTCATTGTTCTGCTGGCAACAAAATTACGGTTGTCGAAACGCCTTTGGGGCAAATAGGGTTGGCAATTTGTTACGATTTACGTTTCCCCCGACTTTTTGAAACTATGGCTGAAATGGGTGCAAACATAGTTTTGTTGTCTGCTGGCTGGCCATATCCTCGCTCTGAGCATTGGCAAATTTTAACTAAAGCCAGAGCCATTGAAAATCAGTTTTTTGTAGTTGCTGTAAACCAATGCGGAACTGAATGTTTTGGCGAAAAGAAAATAGAATACTTCGGCTTATCGCAAGCAATAGATCCTTGGGGAAATGTTATAGCGCAGTGCAACAAAGATATTCCCGACTCTTTAGCCTTTGCCGACATAAATCTACAAGATGTTATCGATGTCAGAAAAAAAATCCCTGTACATACCGATAAACGCAACGATATTTACTTAACTTAATAAAACTTGACTTCTCTACAAAATAAAAATAACCTAAACCTATTGAAAGATTTACGGCTATGATTAACAAAAAATTTGTAAAAATTTTGGGAGTGTCGTTGGCACTTATGGTTTCAGCAACCACATTTGCACAAGACGATATTAACGCTATCAATAAAAAATTTGGTATAAACTTTCTTCAAGACTCAAACCTTTGGGACGACTCCCCTGCCGATTTCATCAAGCGTATGGGAGCAAAGTTTAGTACCACAAAAATAGCAAATGGTGCAATTCATACAACATACGCCAAAGGTAAAGTACTCGGTGCTGAAATAGAGCAACTTCGTCTTGAAGAAATAAAAGGCAAAGTATCGCAAATAGATTTTGTTTTCTTCAATAAAGGAGACTCTGTTGATGGTAAAAAGTGGACACCTCAACTTCAACGCCAAATGAAACAACAGTGGGAAACTCTTGAAAAATCACTCACTAATTTGGCTGGAAAATCTAAAAATGGGTATTGGGGTTCGGGTAGAGTAAAAAATAAAGCGTGGATTTGGAAACACGATAAATTTGCATTGTGGTTAGAATTTAAAGCAAAAGAATTTATAATTCTACACATAACCCCATCAAATTCAACAGGTGCCGACAACGCAAAAACAGCATTATCGGCAGATTTTGACGGGAAAACTAATGTAAAAAAAGATTCAAACGGTGATGTATATATTCAAAATATACCTATGGTAGACCAAGGTGCAAAAGGTTATTGCGTACCAGCAACCATAGAACGAGTTTTGAAGTACTACAATATTCAAGATGTAGATATGCACAAAATAGCCGCTATATGTAAATCGCAAGTTGGTGGTGGTACAACAATAGACAGCGTTATGACCGACTTTCGCAGTGTATCAAATTCATTCAAATTGCGTATGGCTAATGTGGGTAGCTTTTCGATGAATACCATTGTTGCTATGGTCGATAAGGGAATTCCTGTTTTCTGGACCCTATTTTCAACCGAAGATTATACAAAACGTATGATTGAAAATTCGCAACTGAGATTAAAAGAAGACTTTAATTCGTATCAGAAAATTATTAAAAAACAAGAAAAGCTCGAGCGAAAATTAGAAGGGCCTCATGTATGTCTAATTATAGGCTACAACAAAAAGTCGAAAGAACTTGCAGTGTCTAACTCGTGGGGCGACAAGTTTACTATAACATGGGTGCGATTTGCCGATGCTAAAGTTGTTGGTCGCAACTGCTTTGTTATAAATCCACGTTAGAACACGTATTATACTTGTACCAAACTCTATCAGCATGAGTAATTGTAATTGTTTTACCAGCAGTAGATAGATCTATTACGTATGCACCTTTGTTTATAATTGTACCTGTTATATCATCAGTAATAACACCTGATGGAATGTCAGCAGCAAATACAGACGATGACACAACACAAGCTGTTAGAGATAATGTTTTAAGTAGAGCTTTCATTTTGCTGTTATGTATTATTGTTATAATTTAAACATAACTTCAAATACTGCCCCCCAAAAAAAGAAATTTGT
Organism: Verrucomicrobiaceae bacterium; assembly: GCA_015061955.1. GTDB lineage: Bacteria > Verrucomicrobiota > Verrucomicrobiia > Opitutales > Intestinicryptomonadaceae > Merdousia. The sequence continues at coordinate 3,490 of SUVO01000015.1, read as the reverse complement.
CAAGCGTTTTTTACTAAAAAAAAAGATAAAAAATTATAAATTTTCCATCTTTTTACTTTCAGTGTTATATATAATTAAGAAATCAAGCAGGCGAAAAAGAAATCTCCAAACACTCGTTTTTACCTCTAAAATTATTGCCACCATATGGAGCAACAAATTGAAACTTTCCATCGATATAATCGGCACTCTGTCTGTGAATATGCCCTGCCAAAACGCCCATAATATTGGGATCTGAAAACAACATAGAATGAAGTTGCATAGCAAAAGGCGATTGCTTTTCACTCCATTGCTGACGACGTTCAATTTTGTACAATGGGTCTTTCTTTGCGCCCCATTCTGGATTTCCCAAACCGAAGCCAACATCACGCCCCTTTGCATAGAATGGAATATGACACACTACAATCTTTGGCAAGTTGTCTTCACGTAAAAGACGCTCAAACAAGCTCAACTGCTCTGGCAAAATGTCGTAAGTTGAATCGTCTAATAAAATGAACTTTACCCCATTTATAACTACTGCATCAACAAGCTGATTTTGTGTTTTATAGAGAGGCTTTAAAATCGGCAACCATTTTGCACGTTGCTCGTTGTCGCTACCCTCTACGCCCTCAAAATGCCAATCGTGATTACCTGCAACATAGTAAATTGGAACTGAACTTTTTTTGAAAGCATCGGCAACAATTTCTATATTGCCCTTCGACGGATAATTGATGATATCGCCAGCTAAGAAGATTGCCTTGCTATTTTTTTCTTTGGCAACTTTTGAAAACTTGATAATTGTATCGGCGTTGCGTGCGCCATATTTGTGCATACGTTTTGCGAAATCATCAAAAGGTGGCTGTAAATTTTCATCTACTGCAATATGAATATCGGCAGAAAAAATAATGTTGAACTGCTCTTTAATTTTATCAGAAAAAACTTCTATTTTATGTCCTGTTTGCGAAACCGAAAATTTGGTTGAATTACCTTGTAAAACCGAACAACCAACCGATGCCCCAGCTAACGTCAGTAATGATGATTTAAAAAAAGTTCTTCTTTTCATAACATAGTAAAAGTTAAAAAATATATGAGTTATTGTAAAGAACTTTCAATGATGTCGGGAAAAATCTCCCACACTGGAGTAATTTTATTTTTTGAACAAAACTCTGTGAATTTCATTTTCGCATCATCATTAGCCTTGTTGAAAATTTTAAACGCAAGCTTTACCGATTCTTTATATTTTGCAGAATTCTTGTTTTCTTCAAAAAACGGAGTTAAAGAAACCACATAGTGCTCATCAAAAATAGCAACCCACTTGTCAACTTTGCATGGCTTAGACTTTTCAGCATAAACACTGTTTGCAAAAATATTAAAAATTTGTTTAGAAAAAATAGATTGTTGTTTTTTGCAAAAATTCATTGCCGAATAAAAATGATTATCACCAAATGAACGCAAAATATCTTCTAACACAAAAGAAATACACTTGCCTTGATAATCTTCTATCTTGCCATTTTTTACTACATCAAATTTAAAAGAATTTTCGTGTTTAGATATAGCAACATAACTACCATATTGAGAAAAAATAGTAGTTGGTTTACCTTCGTAAAATTTCAGATATTTTTCGTAGCAAGCCTTGATTTCAGAAGCTTCATTTTCATTGCGAATTAAGGTATTGTAAAATTCTTGAGCAAGCAAATATGCTTCGCCCAAAGATAATTTGTTGTTGAAATTGATATCAAAACGTCGCGGTAAAGGCAGTTCAACTTCTGATACTTTTTGCGTTTTGAACTGTGCCGAAACAAAAGGTTTATCGTAGCGATTTTCTTTTGCGTTGAAGTTGAATTCACTTATATGTTTATCCAGACATTGATGACACGTGCGATTATAGAAAGAATCAGTACGCTTGGGAGCAATATAGTGTTCTAAACGTTCCGCAATTTGTATAGCTCGCTCATAAGAATCTTCATGACCAACAATACAACCACTTTGCGAACAATATTTTTTCTCTGACAACTTAGCCTGAGCATTTAATTCTTCAGCTAAACGCGAATATCCTAAACGCTTCAACAAAACATAGGCATATAATTTACCTTCGTCGAATTGAGCAGTTTCAAAAATTTCTTTAATATCGTCAATGCGTGTTTTTGGGTCGGCGATCAATCTGAAATAATTGAAAGCCCAAGCTTCTTTCGTGTAAATAGCACCTGCTGATACATAGTCAGAAACAATCATATCGGCTTCTTTGAGAAGTCGCTTAGCATGATTGCGTAGAGACTCTGGTGATATATCGTTGTAATATCTCGATAAATCTACATCGAAGTATTTTTCGGGCAGTTTTGGATATATACTTCGTGGATAGCGAGCTGGACGCCCGTTATAATCGGAAGTTAATCTGCTATAAACTTCATTAGAAATAAGATTTTCTTCAAGCCAACTGCCATTTAAATATCGGACTTTTTCACCACGAGCCTTTAGAGATTGTACAGCTTGCTCGTCAGAAATAACACCCAATAAACGAAGCCCTAAATATCCCCAAAGCCTTGCTTCTGGAGTTCTGCCGTTGTCGACTAAATTGCGATATTGATTTTGAGCCTTTTGTGGCGATTGCAAAGTAAATATTTTGATGAACTCGTAAAATTCGCGAGTTGCACATAGATATTTGAAATCTATGTTAGGATAAGTGCATTCGTTCGATGATACCACTTTGGCATTCATCAAATAGTTTTCTGCAAAAGTAGAAGAACTAAATAAAAAGAGAAAAATAAAAATAATAACTCTCATGAACAATGGAATTCAAAAGATAAAATAGATGTAAATCAAGTAGAAAATATTTCATGATAAACATTTGCGTAATAAACTGTATTGTATAGATAAATAGTTTTTTGTCATTTCGTTGTATGCGTTGTAAACAAATGTTGTAAGATAGTTGATGTATATATAGCTTTTAGAAGAGTTGTATCTGTAAACTAAATAAGAAGAGATAAGTTTGTGAAATTGTGTTAAAAAATGCTTGCAAAAAAATGGGTAAATATGATTGAATACTATCTATATACACATAGGGGGTATAGCTCAGTTGGTTAGAGCACTTGCATGACACGCAAGGGGTCGCAGATTCGAGTTCTGCTACTCCCACCATTTTAAGAGTCGTAAGTTCAACAACTTACGACTCTTATTTTTTCTCTACTCCTCTCAAAACCCTTTAAATACGCGATATTAGAGCCAAGTAAGTTTGCAATACGCTTAATATCAATATATTACAGATATATTTGCTATATTAAAAAATCAAAGAAAATCCCAAATTTCAGCTTAAAACTGCAATTTTTTGAGTATTTTTGTCCCATTTTGTCCCAAGAATTTAAATGACTGCAAACCCAGTAAAATAGCGGGCTCCAAAGGTTTTTACTTCACTAAAAAAGAACTTCAGTCTTTTTATGTTATTTAAATAAAAAATAAAATCCCAAAAAAATTTCTTGGGACAAAATGGGACAATAGAGTCTCTGTTAGTTTAATAATG
>SUVO01000034.1 GCA_015061955.1 Verrucomicrobiaceae bacterium | reverse complement strand
CAAAAGTGCGTCATAAGCTGTGAGGTGCCTCGATTGCGATTCTATATACAAAAAGAGCATTCCAAATGGAATGCTCTTATCTCTATATAAATATTTTTCGCAATCGAGACACCGTCCTCGCACGTTTAAACGTGCGAGATTGTCCCGATGCTTTTGCATTTTAGCGAGCGTTGCTGTGCTACGCACTGCAGTCGAAGCTAAAACCAAAATGGAGGGCAAAGCGTTTTCTTTGATGAGTTTATTTTATAAAAAAGGCACTTCGTTGAAGTGCCTTATAGTGTAAATTAAAACTCATCATCAAAGAAAACGCGCTCTCGCACGTTTTACTTGCGGCGACGATACGCAACAAAACCCAATGCAACTGCACCAAATATCATTGCCCATTCGGCTGGTTCTGGAACTGCATTTACCCAGTAATCGCCACTGCCGAGAGAAGTTTCTACAAATTTTACATCTAACTTTGAATGCGATACAGTTTCGCCGTCAACAACTTCTTCGTAGAATGAAATTTTTTCTAAATCAGCAAGAGCCATATCAACAATCCTGAACGAATTATCGTGCCAATTATCGAGAATAAATGTAAACTCGCCATTTGAACCACTCTGAGTTGTAATTTCTCCGAGCGTAAACACTGCATCATCGGCAATGCTCAAAGTCAACTTTGTATTTGAACCAAAAGCCAATGCACCTAAGTCGTTATCAGCATTTATAACTAAATCAGAATCTGAAGAGTATGTGCCATTTTTTACACCACTATCATTGTAGTGTCTCGAAATATAGAAAGTTGTGTTAGCCTGATTTGCTATAATTTCTTTTGAAGCATTTATAGTTGCAAAGGCATTTGTTGAGTTCAAAGTAAGTTTACCCTTACCAGCAAGAACTATATTACTTTGGAACTTCAACGAATTTTCTGCCGAATTTACGTTAACTTGACCAAGGAAATCGTTTATCATACTTGAGTTTGAGCAAGTTTGAACAATGCTACCATTTTCCCCAATATTTAGTACAACTTTGGCATCGGCATCAGCAGAAGCATTTGTACCATTACCAACGCGAAATGAGAAATGGCGAGTTCTATATGTAATACCATCTTCTGCCGTATAAGTACCACTTCCATTATCGTAGCCGGCAACTATTAGTTGGCCATCTATAGTACTTGCAGAAGCGGTCGATAGAAGACGGATTGCATTTGAAGCACTAACCAAACCACCATTTTTTATAACTACATTTGGAGCAACAACTCTGCCAGCATAAAATTTACCACCATTAGCTGTAATTGTACCACCATTGTTGTAGGTATGATAACTCGTTCCATTGTTTCTATCAAGCATATGGATTTCAGCATTACTATTAACTGTAAAAGCCCTATTGCTCAAAGTTTGACCACTTTCCAACAACTTTAAAACACCACTATTTACTTCAAAACCATAATAAGTAGTAGCAGTCCCCATATTTATAATAAGAGTACCTAAAAAGTTCTTCTTATTAGCTTCGGTAGAAGTTCCAATTTTTATAGAATTATTTGTGGTATTAGTAGTACCTCCTGCCAAAACTAAATTGTTTATTGTTGCAGTATAACCTGTTGCAACCTGAAAATAGTTTTGCGATACACTTGAAATTGTTGCCGATGAAATAGTTTTTCCATCAACATCAATAAACAACCCAGCACTTGCATTTGGAATAACAACGCTTACGTTATTATTATCTTTCAAGCCTTCGATTTTTGACCAAGTATTATACCCAGCTGCTAAATCAACAGCAGAAGCCGATAACGCAAATAAACTTACTAACGAGGTAAATAATATCTTTTTCATAAATATCCTTAAATAAAGTTTAACAGCTTAGTAATACCCCCCCCCAACAATCTTTGTCAAGCAAAAAATGTAATTTTTTTTAAAACTTTTTTAACTATTGAAATTTTATTTTTTTCTTGAAACAAGAAATCGTAAATGTCATAGTTTAAGTTCTATGAGAACTCTTGCACATATAGGAATACCAGTTAAGGAAAAACCAGCAAAAGCAACGTATCTTGCCGATGCTAAGTTATATATCACAGACCCAGCTGATTCAAAAAATAATATCGAGTTTTTGTTTTTTGAACCAGAATGTCAGATGCCTGAAATAGTAAAGACATCTACACACATTGCTTATTGTGTTGAAGATATCGATGCAGAACTCAAAGATGCCGAAATTATAATTCCACCATTCGAGCCTCTTCCAAACGTAAAGGCTGCCTTTATAATAGAAGACGGTTTGCCAATCGAGTTGATGCAAATTTCAAAATAACAGTAATTACCAATAGCGTGTATTTGCACGCTATTTTTGTCAAAAAATATATTAAAGGAATCAAAATGAAAAAACTTTTTATTTTTACACTTGCAACATTTACAACACTCAACCTTTTTGCATTAACAACGGCTACTATTCGCACAAATCTGCCCGATAACCGAACATTCATCAAAGAAGTTCCCCTCAAAGATATGGGCAATAAAACATGGCGTGTGCATATTCCAAAAGACAATATAAATGTAGAAGCCAAAAATATAGAGATAGTCTTGCCAGAAACATCTGCAAACAAGGGCGAAAGTGGTTATTACATCATGCCACACGGCACGCTTGGATATTTCACAAAAGACAACGGAACAGAAACATCACGCAATCCGATAAAAATGTTCGGTATGAAAAAATCCGATTCGTGCGTAGTTGGAATCGTAAAAAGTATGGAGCTTGAATACACAACAGTTGTAGAAGCTAAAAATGGCAAGTACAAGATTTTTCCACGCTTCAATATATCAGCTATCGAACACGCACCATACGAAGATATAATTGTAGATTTTGTAGAACTTGAAGGCGACGATGCCGACTACTCTGGCATGGCAAAAGCCTATCGTCAATATCAGCTCGACAGAGGCGAAGTGCAACCACTAAAGGAAAAAGTAAAGACTCGCCCTGCCCTAAAATATGCAGTTGAAAGCATGACAGTTCGTGTGCCTCATGGCAGAAAAAAACATTCAAAAATTGAAGATCATATTCCGAATGTAAACGAACCCGAAGTCAACTGCGTGCATTCATTTGAAAAGCTCAAAAATATGATTATCGAGCTAAAAGCACTTGGTGTAGAACAACTCGAAGTTTGCTCGGTTGCGTGGAATACAAAAGGTCATGACGGCAGATTTCCACAATTATTCCCAGTTGAAGAAACTTTTGGTGGCGAAGCAAAACTTAGAGAAGCTGTTGCCGAAGCAAAGAAAGCTGGTTATCATTTCTTCTTCCAAAACAACTACACCGACGCCTACAAGTGTGCAGATTGCTGGAGCGAAAGTTATATACGCAAACATAAGAACGGACAAATGGCAAGAGGTGGTCGTTGGAGTGGTGGCAGAGCTTACGAAGTTTGTCAAAAAGCCATGCTCGAAAAATTTGTTTGCAACGACTTCAAACGCATAAAAGATTTGGGAGCAAAAGGTATGCACCATATCGATGTATTTTCGGCAATTACCCCACCACCCTGCAACGATAAACATCACCCAGCAACACGCAAAGACAACGCAAAAGCTATGCGTGATATTGCCCTTTTGGCAAGAGAAACTTTCGGTGGCTTTGGCTCGGAGTGTGGTTTCGATCACTTGGCAAGCGTGCTCGATTTCGCCCTCTATACAGGAACATATCCCCAATGGACAAGCAAAGCCTTGTGCCACGAGCATGTTCCACTTTGGCAAATTGTATATCATGGCATAATCTTGAGCAATCCCCACTACGCAACAATCGACCATAATTTTCCACAACGCATAAAGAACGAAAAATCGAATTGGCCTTGGCATTTGTTCGATAAAACTACATCGCGTTTAAAACTCTACGAAGCTGGTGGTCGCCCAACGTATTATTTCGAGTCGTACAAAGACATGAAACATATCAAAGACGCTTACGATGAATATCAGCCTTTGAAATACTTGCAGTACGAGTTTATTCAAAAACACAAAAAACTTGCCGAAGGCGTTTTCTTGACAGCATATTCTGATGGCTCTGAAATTATTACAAACTACAACAAAACGCCATTCACTTACAAAAACAAAATTGTAAAACCTGAAGATTTTAAACTTTTTAAATAAGTCTAAAACAAACAAAAGAGATTGGGAAAACCAATCTCTTTTGTTTTGGTTTGAGATATTTTTATTTAAAAACTTTTCTTATGCCATTTTCATACTTTATAGCTGGCAATACATTTCCATTTTCATCTTTTGGATTACGATCAGATTGTGTTTTGAATTTATCTTGACGAAATGCTCTGTCAACATCTGGACAAGTTTTCATCTTTGGTGGATAAGACAATCCCATAAAAGCACGCTTACTTTTATTATATGTTTCTTCGTTGATATCGTCCATTTCAAGTACATCTTCTTCGCCATAATACGGACAATTTAAATCTATCCAAGCCTTGAGAATAGACAAGTCTCGGTCAGACAGCTTTACGTTTGCGTGTCCTTTTTCGAGACGCTCAATTAGAGGACTTGTGTACGACAACACTTGCATAGGAGCTATTGTACTTTCTGAAGTTGGCACATTTTCATCTAACGATTTATAAACAGCATACGGCGATATTGCTCCAGCTATTGGCTTTGCCGTAGATAAATCGCCTGTTGGTACGCCTAACACAAGATTGAGATATGATTCAGTAAATACATCTGATTGTTGAAATTTATCGCTACACAAGTTTAATTTATTTCCACTTTCTCTATTATGACAACTTATACAATACTTGTCTAAAATTGGTTGAACATAACGATTAAATCCAAATGTTATATCTCCAAAAGGTTTGTTTAACTTTTTAGGATACTTTCGCAGTGCAATTGCTGAATGCATATTAGGTGCAGTTTTAAACTTCGTAGCATGGCACCCCAAGCATCCTCTATTTTCACCTGCAACAACGTGTGTAGAAGAACGCATTGTCTGAAGAACTTTTTTATCTTTATCTAAAATCTGAAAGTATACAGCTTTCATCGCTGGAATTTCAATGCAAACACTACCGTCTTTTTCAATTTCTACTTCGCCCAAAATACGTTTATGACTTTCATCCATAAATATGCTCATTGTAGTTTCTCCACTCAAAAAACCAAATATGCGAAGTGTATTTTGGGGACTTTGAGATGAATATACACCAATTATAGGTAAACTCCATTTAGTATTATACCATTTTTTCAGTACAGGCACACATTGAGCATACGAATTGCGAACACCATCTTGATAAGTTGCAGCACAATGCTCAATAACTCGTAAATATTTACCTTTTTCTCTTGGTATTCCTGAGTCCTTAAAAACATCGGCACTATACAAAACACCTCTTGGCTCGTTTTTATCAGGAGAATAATAACCTAAAAATTCATTCTTTAACGGAATTATACGGGGTCGCGAACGCTTCATCAAAGGTTGTGCATGTACTATGTTGTGTTGTCCAGAATACAACAATTCCATATTACCATCATAATCGCATAGATAAAGTTTTAATGGTTTGGCATCTTGGGGAATATCGCTAAAGTTTTGAATTGTAAGACTTGCACTTGCTAAATAAAAATTTTTACCAATAGGAAATGGCGAATAAAATGAACCATAACAAGAAGGTACAACCATATCGCTATACGACTTATCCCAAGGTCCACATTTAGTTTTGTTCCAAGAACCATATTGAGCTTCTGTCCAACCAAGATGTGGAGTAAGATTATATATACCATCTGGATAATTTCTGCCCTCACTTGGTTTTAAAATAGCCAATCCACTATTGAAAACATTGTGGTGCGACGATGTCATAAAAATAATTTTATCGCTATCTGGAACTTGATACGCACCTATTTTTAAATCTGGATAATGACTTTGTCCACCCCAAAACACTTGAGGATTTGAACCGTCAGGATTTACAGTCCATAAAGATTGCAAGCGAAAAATATTTTTATCAACATATTCCCATCTCGTATACAAAATGCTTCCATCCGACATCACAGAAGGCATAAAATCAGCTTCATTATTTGTACTTATAAAATAGATATTTTTCCCATCTGCATCGCATCGTGCTAAAATTGTTGAACGAAACGCACTACCACCACATCTAACATAGCAGTTGGCTCTAGATGTGCAAAAAACTATATTACCATCAGGCAACCAAGCCGGATCAACATCGTTATACTCGCTATTTGAAATACATTTCAAATTTTTTCCATCAACATCAACACAATATAAATTGTAATTTGTTTTATCACTCTCGCGCATTTGAAATACAATCTTATTAGCATCGAAATTCAAATCGCTTTTCCATATAGCTGCAGATTTTCCAGTAGATGGTGCTAATCTTTTTGATGTTTGTTCCTTGATATTTACTCTCAATAAACTCGCCCCATAAACAGCAGTGTTTTCTGTTTTAAAACGGCTCTCATGTGGAGCTTCTGATCCTACTGGATACGGTGCATCAACACATATTATCTCGTCAAAATTATTTTCTTTTGCAGAAAACATAATAGCACGTTTTAACTTGCGAAGTTCTATGTATGTTTGTTCGCTGTTGGGTAATTGTTTTATTTTTTCAAATAAAATTTTATATTTTTCTAAATCTTTAATTTGTAAATCTTTTTTAGTTAGTAGGCGATTAATTCTGTTTTTTTCTTGCTCACAATGATTTTGAGGTTGGTTATTTGCCTGATTTAACCAATCTGAAATTATATCGTTTTTCATAAACGACCAACCATTGTCAAAATCGGTTGGCAATGCGTTTATATACGAAGCGATTAATAGATTTATAGCGAAGAAAAACAAAAAGGATTTCATAACTAAAAAACTAACAATCTACTAAATGTTGTCAATTAAAATATAAAAGTAATATTAAAATATAAAAGTAAACAAAATTTTTATTGTCCAAGTATTTGTTTCATAATATTGGCGATTTTTTCAAAATCTTTTTCTTTAAGTCTGTCAGATGGACCAGTAACCCATATAGCCGAACTAATTTTACCATTTTCATCAAAAACAGGCACTCCCACACAATTCATACCACACACATACTCTTGACAATCTGTTGCATACCCAAGTTTACGCACCAATTCGAGTTCTTTTAAAAACTCTTTCTTAGAAGTAATTGTATTGTAATTATATTTAGTAAATCGCATTTTTTCAAGATACTTATTTAACTCATCCTCTGAAAGATAAGCCAACACTGCTTTCGAACCAGCCGCTGTATGCATAGGACATTCCAATCCCACACTTGCAGTATAATTAAATTGATTTTTTCCAACTTCTTGATGAATCATAATAAACGATTCATCTAACAAAACCCCCAACATAGTAGTTTCTTTAACTACGTCACAAATTTCGCACATCTGCGAAACAACCGATTTTAACAAATTTTCATTCTTTGCAGATTTATATGCTAAATGTAAAAATTTTTTAGATAAACAATAACGATTATCTTCGTAATTTTTTTGAACTAACCCATAGTCTAATAGAGTTGCTAAAATTCTAAAAACCGATGACTGCGTAAGCTTACACGATTTCATCAAAGATAATTGAGTCAGACCCTCATTAGCCTCTGATAGTTTTTCAAAAACACTTATAGCCTTAACTAAATTCGGTATATGATAACGCTTATATTGAAACTGTTTATTTTCATTTCTCATAAAAAAAAGATTACATTCGTAAAAGCAACAATCAAGTTAAAACTAATGAAACAATACAACAAACAAACAATTATCAAAATTTGCTTGCCAAGTTTTTTATATAAAATAGACTGCTATACTTCAATTTTTAACATAAAAAAATAGTATATATGAAACCTAAAAAAGTTGCAATTCTCACAGCCGGTGGGTTGGCTCCATGTTTATCGAGCGCTATCGGTGGTCTTATTGAACGCTACACTGAAATCGATCCTTCTATCGAAATCATTTGCTACGTTGGCGGATACAAAGGTCTGCTCCTTGGCGAAAGCATCAAGGTTGACGCTAAAATGCGTGAACAAGCACCTATCCTCCATCGCTATGGTGGTTCGCCAATCGGCAACTCTCGTGTAAAGCTCACAAACGTAAAAGACTGCGTAAAGCGTGGCTTGGTAAAAGAAGGCGAAGACCCACAAAAAGTTGCAGCCGATCAGCTCGTTAAAGACGGCGTTGATATTCTCCACACTATCGGTGGCGACGACACCAACACTGCAGCTGCAGACCTCGCAAAATTCTTAAAAGACAACAACTACGAACTCACAGTTATCGGCTTGCCAAAAACAATCGATAACGACGTTTACCCAATCAAGCAGAGTCTCGGTGCTTGGACTGCCGCAGAAGAAGGTGCTAAATTCTTTCGCAATGTAGTTAGCGAAAGTGGTGCAAATCCACGCATGCTCATCGTTCACGAAGTTATGGGCAGAAATTGTGGTTGGCTCACTGCTGCAACTGCTGTTGAATATCGCAAGCTCCTCAATCAAGGCGAATGGGCTGACGGTTTGGGTCTTACAAAAATGCGTCGCGATGTTCACGCAGTTTACATTCCAGAAATGGAACTCGACATCGAAAAAGAAGCTGCTCGCCTCAAGAAAATTATGGACGAAAACGACTGCGTAAACATCTTCATATCTGAAGGTGCTGGCGTAAAAACAATCGTTGCTGAAATGGAAGCTCGTGGCGAAGAAGTTCCACGCGACGCTTTCGGCCACGTTAAGCTCGATGCTGTAAACCCTGGCAAATGGTTCGGCAAACAATTCGCCGACATGATTGGTGCAGAAAAAGTTCTCGTTCAAAAGAGTGGCTACTATGCTCGTGCTGCTGCTGCTAATGTTGACGACCTCCGTCTCATCAAGAGTTGCACAGACCTCGCTGTTGAATGTGCTTTCCGCAGAGAAGGTGGCGTAATTGGTCATGACGAAAACGCAAACAACGTTCTTCGTGCATGTGAATTTGAACGCATCAAGGGTGGCAAACCATTCGACACCACTCAGCAATGGTTTAAGGATTTACTCCTTGCCATCGGGCAGTAAAACGTGTGTGGACGCACCACTTTGCGAATAAAGATTTAAATAATGATTAAGTAGGCAATTTTATTGCCTACTTTTTTTATTTAAATTCGCAAAGTGGTGCTTGAGGCTAAAAGAGCGTCTGCTCGGGTGGGCAGTGCGTAGCACAGCTCCACCAACTCGCAAACATCTCTTTTAGCACACACCACACACGTTTTTAAACGTACGAGGTCGGCATCTCGATTGCAAATAAAGGTTTAAATAATGATTAAGTAGGCAATTTTATTGCCTACTTTTTTATTTTTAAATTCGCCACAGTGGTGCTTGAGGCTAAAAGAGCGTCTGCTCGGGTGGGCAGTGCGTAGCACAGCTCCACCAACTCGCAAACATCTCTTTTAGCACACACCACACATGTTTTTAAACGTACGAGGTCGGCATCTCGATTGCAATTTTTTATTATAATAAAAAAAGGCAATTCCTAAGAATTGCCTTTTTTTGCAAAGTATAAAACTATTTTTCGTTTTCTTTTATTTTAATAAGTTTTACCCCAGAAGTATGTCTGGCATAATTTTTTTCGTGATACTTTTTATCGATTGCACCATTAACACCAATCATAAGCGTTGCATTAGATTGATTTACTTCGGCAATACCAACATCACCACGTTCTTTGTGCTTTTTTATGATGTTAAAGTTATCGTCGGCTTCCCAAAGATGAAATTTATCGCCTTTTATGGTGTAGCAACCTAACCAAAATTTTCCGTGTGCGCGTGCCAAAGTCTGCACACCCAAGAGCGAATTGCCAACGGGTATTTCATAGGTTTTTTCAAATTTAAAATCTTTTGAAAATTGGAAAATCTTGAAAGTTTTTTCTTCCTTATAACAACCTCCACCAAGATAAAATTTACCATTATGATATTCAATAGCCCCCAAGCCTTCTGGCATATTGTTTATAGGAATAATATCTAAACAAATTAAATCGAGATTATAAACATAGACAAAGTTTTTAGCCAAATTCTTTTTAGGGTCTTGATTAAATTTACCCTTATTTACTGCGCAATATAGTTTACCATCAGCAATACAAATATCACCATGATGATATTCGGCATCTACAATACGCTCAATATTTCCGTTTGCGTCAGTGCGAATAAGATTGAATGTTTGCGAGAAATATATCTTACCATTGTCTATATCAATTCCTTGTAAATGCCCTCTAAAATTACCAGAAACTTTTGTGTTTTTCCAAGTCTGAGTTGTTCCACAAGCCGAACAAAAGCACATTGCAACAATAAATAAAAAATTAAAAAGTCTTTTCATACAAAAAAACTAACATCAAGCTAACAACCTTGTCAACAACATAAGAGAAACAAATAAATTTATCTATTTGACTACTCGAAGAATCTCATAAGCCCAGAAATTTAGATGGAACTATTGCAGAAGAATTTTCTCATTTGACGACGCCATCAGTCGAAGAACATCTAACTAAATTGAAAGAAAACGCATATGTTAGAATTGA